>NZ_JAKZAL010000022.1 GCF_022538115.1 Cognataquiflexum rubidum
TCATACTCTACCATTCCTTTGAGGAGATACAAACCGTCTCTTTTCCCCATTACAGTTCTAATCTTATGCATAAGGTTAAATGCTGTTTCATATCTCTTCAAACCTAACTGACGCTGAAATTCAAGACAGGAAAAGCCCTTCTTGGTCGCAGACATCAAAAGAAACGCTGTAAACCAAGTATGTAGAGACAGGTTGCTTGATTCCATAACTGTACCGGCTTTGAGTGATGTCCTTCTCCTGCATTTACTACATTCAAAGAATTTCTTTCCCGAAAACCAGTAATGTTTTGATATTATCTGACAGGTCTTACAATAGATACCGGTCCTTTCCCTGTGGAGTTTCAGATGATATTCACAGCTCTCTTCATTTGGAAAATGTGTGACAAACTCGAAGATGTTCATGGCTTTATGTATTTTTATCCAAGAAACATCATCGAATCCACTCAAAAAAACCTTTGACACCAGTTGACAAACTATATTTGGATACGTGTAGGATTCCGAAGAGTCAGAAAATTGATAAATTTTCAAATTCCTTCCTTGACTTCATATGAAAAGGTTGATCCCAATTTTTGCTATCCTATTGCTCGCTTCTTGTACAGGGCAAAAAAAATTAATGAACAAGTGGGTAGGTTCATCCAAAGAAAAACTGATTTCGGATTGGGGAATTCCATCCAAAATCGTGGAAGTTGAACCGGGAGGCGAAATTCTGGTCTTTGCTGAAGAAGTGAAATTCCTTCATGGGGGAATGGCTTCTGGTCCAGGACTACCTGGACAACCCGGTACTTTAGGCGGATCATCCTTCCAACCAACTGATGAGGTTAAAAAGTGGCAATACACCATATTTTTGGTTGATCTGGAAGGAAAAATATATCACCTGACCCAACAATTTTATACAACCTCTCCGGACAAAATTAATTTTCAGGTTAGTAAAAAAAGTGATTCATAAAATTGAAACACCTGTCATTATCCTACCGACAATTCACTTTTTAAGTTTTTTCATCGCTACAAATGGAAAAATTCTATTCAATAAAAATATGAAATCCAAAAAAAAAGCGAGACCTATTCGGTCTCGCTTTTTACAGTTAGTTCTATTTCTTCTCCTGAGTCGTCCAGGAATTTGTACTCCGTCACCGGGAGTGAAGAGTCTTTAGTCAGCTTTACCCACTTAAAGTATTTGAAAAACCACCTTACTCTCTGAGAGATGACTCCATGCGTGAAGTACGCATACAGGTAAGGGTGTAATCCGATCTGGATGTTGGAAACATTCTGGATAGTAGCAATATGCTCGAGGTCTTTTTCCAATTGATCGGCCACCAAGATGGAGGCCTGAATCTTGCCGGTACCGTTACATGACGGACAGGTTTCTTTGGTGACAATGTTGACTTCGGGTCTCACGCGCTGCCTTGTAATCTGCATCAGACCAAATTTGGTCAATGGCAAAACGGTGTTTTTTGACCTGTCATCTTTCATCTCTTCCCTCATGGCATCATAAATGGCCTTTTTATTGTCGGCCTTTTTCATGTCGATGAAGTCGATGACGATGATTCCCCCCATATCCCGGAGGCGAAGCTGTCGTGCAATTTCTTTTGCTGCGACCAGGTTGGTTTTCAATGCTGTTGTTTCCTGATCGCTTTCTTGGTTGGACTTGTTTCCACTGTTGACGTCGATGACGTGAAGGGCTTCGGTATGTTCGATAATGACATAACCGCCCTGTGGAAGACTTATCGTCTGACCAAACAAGCTTTTGATTTGCTTTTCTATTCCAAAACTTTCAAAGAGCTTTGCTTTACCGTTGTAAAGCTTCACAATTTTTTCCTTTTCAGGGGCAATAGATCTGATGTAAGACCTGATTTGATCATAGGTCAATTCATCCTCTACGGTGATTGCATCGAATGATTCGTTGAGCAGGTCTCTGATGATAGAGGAAGCCATGCTCATTTCTCCAATTACTTTGTCGCGTCCTTTGGCCTTAGCCAGTTTTTTCATGCCTTCTTCCCAGGTCGACAGTAGGTTTCTGAGGTCTTTGTCAAGTTCTAAAACTGACTGACTTTCAGCTACCGTTCTGATGATGACACCAAAATTGGCCGGCTTGATGGAGGTAATTAAGCGTACCAGCCTTTTTCTTTCTTCAGCGCTGCGTATCTTTTTGGACACGTTGACTGTATCTGAAAACGGGACTAATACCAAGTAGCGACCTGCGATGGAGAGCTCGCACGATAATCTCGGGCCTTTGGTAGAGATGGGCTCTTTGACCACCTGCACCAAAACCTGATTTCCTTTAGTCAGCACATTGGAAATTTTTCCAAGTTTTTCTATATCAGGTTCTTTCTCAAATCCTTTAAGATTCAAGTTGGGATAATTATTGTTGCGTACGAGTTTTGTAAACTTGTTTAGGCTTGTGATTTGGGGACCCAAATCCTGATAATGCAGGAAAGCATCCTTTTCATAACCGACATCGATGAAGGCGGCGTTGAGACCATTGACAATTTTACGGACCGTACCCAAATAAATATCTCCGACTTTGAACTGATTTTCTCCACCTTCTGAGTGGATTTCTACCAGGTTTTTGTCTTTGAGAAGGGCAATCCGACTACCGTTCTGAGCAGAATCGATTAATAATTCTGTGCTCAATCGTGTCTGTTTTTATATGATGTAAATGAACGTTTAGTGTAAAAACTCAAAAAGAAGAAGTGTATTACTTCTTCTTATGTCTGTTTTTTCTAAGTCTTTTCTTACGCTTGTGCGTAGCGATTTTATGTCTCTTTCTTTTTTTACCGCAAGGCATAGTTTTAAGGATTTAAAGTTGAACAATTATTTATAGCCTATCAAGGTAACCCTCTACACTTGCCAAAACCATAGGGTCTTTACTCATGTTTTGAACCAACTCGAATTGCTGTTTTGCTTTGTTGTTTTGCTTGGATTCGAAGTAGCTTACGCCAAGATAAAACTGGCCCTGTACATTGTCAGGATGGTGTTTTACCAATTCTTCAAATCTTTCAGCAGCTCTTTTGTATTGACCTGACTGCATTGATAAGACACCCATATTGAAAAGACCATCTTCATTGGTTGGATCTTCTTCCAATACCTCCCTCAGCATGGTGATTCCCTGCATCGGGTTGGCGGAAGAGACGTATGTCATCGCCATTTTGGTTTTCAGGTCAAGGCGTTTTGGATCTTTCTCCAAAACTTTGGTGAGGTAAGTACGGGTTTTTTCTGCAAGAAGAGAAACTTTTTCTTGATCTAGGGCAAAAGTGTAGGCTTCATAATAAGCAGCCCCTGCTTTTTCCCAGCTTTCTGGAGTTTCAAGTTTTGCAGCAGCCCGATCAAAGGTGTATGCAGCGCTGTCAAATTTGCCCGCTTTGATGTAAAGGGAGGCAATTTCTTCTGACAGAGAGCCGATCTTCTCCTTATCATCCTGTTTTTCTAGCTCAGATAACAATCCGTCGAGAACATTTCTATCCGCGGCATCCATCGGCGCGTCATGCATTTCCTCGGTTGTAGCTGGCGCAGAAGTCTGTTCTTCGGTGATTTGGGTGTTACCCTCCTCATTGTCAACCACCACACGCGGAAGAAAATACAGTACCGTAATCGTGGCTACCCCAAGGATTAGAACTAGAATTTGGGATTTTTTCATAAGGAAAAAAGCACTCAGGATTAATCCTGAGGTGCTAGTTCTTTGATTTTCTTACTGTTTTTGATTTTTTCAATGAACACTTTTGAAGGTTTGAAAGATGGCACAAAGTGCTCTTCGATCACGATCGCTGTGTTTTTAGAGATGTTACGAGCTATTTTCTTAGCTCTCTTTTTATTCACAAAGCTGCCAAAGCCTCTTACATAAATATTATCTCCCTCCGCCATGGAATCTTTTACCACTTTGAAGAATGCCTCAATTGTCTGAGTTACATCGTCTTTCTGGATGCCGGTTTTTTCCGAAATCTTGGTGATTACTTCTGCTTTAGTCACTGTTTAATGAATTTAATTTATTATCGAATAAGCTTAACGACCTATTAACCAACTATTTTTGGGACTGCAAATTTAAAGGAAGCAATCCAATATAAAAACAAAATGCCCAAAATTAGATTGAAATGTTTAACATTGCCATAACACCTTAACTGCATAGATTTTGATTTCCGACCCGTTTGTCCATACTTTATTAGAGTGGTACCCCCATAATAAGCGTGATTTGCCATGGAGAAACACCAATAACCCATATATCATTTGGTTGTCTGAAATTATTCTTCAGCAGACAAGAGTGGCCCAAGGCCTTCCTTATTTTGAAAAATTTTTAGAAAACTTCCCAAATGTGGAAGATTTGGCCAATGCGCCTGAGGAAACGGTCATGCGGCTTTGGCAGGGTTTGGGCTATTATAGCCGCGCTCGTAACCTCCACCGCTGTGCCAAAGACATCAGAGATATCCATAGCGGCGTCTTTCCGGCTAATTACCAATCCCTGCTTCAATTAAAAGGTGTGGGCAGTTATACCGCAGCAGCCATTGCTTCTTTTGCCTTTGATGAACCGGTGGCTGTTGTGGATGGCAATGTTTTCAGGGTGTTGGCCAGGTACTTTGGCATCGCCACTGACATTGCAGGAAATTCAGGAAAAAAAGAATTCGAAGCCTTGGCGAATACGCTTATTCCAAAAGACCGACCGGCAGAATTCAATCAGGCCATCATGGAATTCGGCGCCTTGCAGTGTGTTCCAAAAAATCCGGATTGCAGTCACTGTCCCTTGAAGTCCGGCTGTTTTTCTTTCAAAAACGACTTGGTAGATTCACTTCCTGTCAAAATAAAAAAGCTAAAAATCAAAGAAAGGTATTTCAGATATGCCTTTATAATATGTGACCATGAAGTGGTGGTCCGCAGGAGAGGAGAAGGAGATATTTGGCAAGGACTCTATGATTTTCCTATGGAAGAATTATTAGGACAAAATGGAAGTCAGGACCAACCTGGATTTTTGGAAGAAATCGGAGATTTTATGACAATCTCTGTCCCTGAACCTAAAAAGTGGTACAAGCATATCCTTACCCATCAGAGAATTTTCGCCAACTTTGTATCGGTAACAGTTCTAAAACAAAACCGTACCGCGCTTCAAGCTTGGACTGAGAAAAACGGCTTTCAAGTGGTAAGCTTCGAAAAATTAGAACAATTGGGAAAACCACGATTGATTCTAAAATTTTTGGAGGATCAAAAATAATCATTAAATTAAAGACAAAGTTTTCGTTAACAATATAAACAAATAGCAATATGGCCGGAGTAAACAAAGTCATTTTAGTAGGCAACTTGGGAGCAGATCCTGAAGTGAAGCATTTGGAGGGAGACAAAGTGGTAGCAAACCTTAGGCTTGCGACCACTGAAGCCTATAAAGACAAGTCAGGAAACCGTGTTGAAAACACGGAATGGCATGATTTGGAGCTTTGGGACGGACAGGCCCGGATCGCGGAACAGTACTTGAAAAAAGGAATGCAACTTTTTGTAGAAGGCAAAATCAAATCTGACACATGGCAGGATGACCAAGGCCAAAACAGGAAACGAACCAAAATCAGGGTTTTGAGTTTTACCATGCTCGGAGGCAAGCCTGATGGTGGAGGAAGCGCACCTGCTGCTGCACCAAATTACAGTACCAACATGACGTCAAACCAGCCTTCAACCGTCAGTGAACCGCCGATGGAAGACGATGATTTGCCCTTCTAAATCAAAAAGTTGAAAAATTCCTTAGGATTTGATTAATTTTACATCGATCATATTTTGGAATTAATGGATGACCCGTACCCGAGTCTTATTTTGCTGGCTGAAATCGTAGAGGTTTCAGCCGGTTATATATTGTTTAATTCTGTAATTTTTGTTTTGCTTTTGATTAGCTCAGGGCTGGTTTCGGGCTCAGAGGTGGCGTTTTTTTCTTTGAATTCCGATGATATTGCTTCATTTGACGAAAAAGTGGATTCTAGAGCGACCAAAGTTATTTTGCTGGTAGAGTCTCCCAAAAAATTACTTAGCACCATTCTGATCCTCAATAACCTTATCAATATCGGCATAGTCACCCTGACAACTTTCATTGCATGGAAGTTTTTTGGATCCGATGCCACAGGGATCATAGTGATTTTGGTACAGACTATCGGTGTCACTTTTGCTATTGTGTTCTTTGGTGAGATCGTTCCCAAGGTCTATGCTACCAAAGCCAAAATTGAGCTATCGCTTATGATGGCGCCTGTCCTTTATTTTTTCTCGGTTTTCTTAAAACCATTATCGGCTTTTTTGACGGCTATCAGTAATGTGGTAGAAAGAAGGATTGTAAAAAAGGGATATTCTCTGTCGGTAGACGAACTCAATCAGGCACTTGAAATTACAACTGAAGACACTTCTGAGGAAGAAAAAGACATTCTGAAAGGAATTGTAAACTTTGGGACGCTTTCAGTGAAGCAAGTCATGCAGTCCCGAATGGATATCACAGCCATTGAAATCGACACGGATTTCCATGAATTGATGGATAAAATCAATAAGAGTGGCTACTCAAGAATTCCTGTATTTAAAGAAACTATCGACAATGTGGAAGGGATTTTATACATCAAAGACCTCCTTCCCCACATCGATCAGGATGAGAATTTTGAATGGCATGCCTTGATCCGAAAAGGTTTTTTTGTTCCTGAAAACAAAAAGGTGGATACCTTGCTCAAGGATTTTCAGAAAAAAAGGGTTCATATGGCCATTGTCGTCGATGAGTATGGTGGAACCTCCGGATTGGTCACACTTGAAGACCTGATCGAAGAAATCATCGGTGAAATCAACGATGAATTTGATGATATTGAAGATTATTATTTCAAGGAAATAGATCCTTCCACGTTTATTTTTGAGGGGAAAATTTCCCTGAATGATTTCTGCAAAAAGCTGGACCTTGACCAACAACTGTTTGATGAAGTCAAAGGTGAAAGCGAATCCCTTGGCGGACTATTATTGGAAATTAACTCCAGCTTCCCCAAAAACGGAACCAAAATTGTATTCGAACAATTTGAATTTACCATCTTGGCAGTTGACACCAAAAGAATCAAAAAGGTGAAAGTCCGGATCCTCGGCAATGAGAAGGAAAATGGAGGGAATAATGTGGATTAATCGATTTTTTTGAAAGAATATTATTCTGTACATTTTTTATTTATATACTTATTATTCTTCCTTTTTAAGTCTTGATGATTTTCCAGAGATTCTCTTCTAAATAATACGATATAAAAATTTTTAAAAAAAATTCAGATTTTTTTGATAAACCATCATTCCAAATTTTCCCGAGTAATTTTGTATTTCTTAACAAAAAGAACACTTGTTTTCCGCTAAATTTTGTTAATTAGGTAAAATATGATTTGAATTTTTACCAAATAAAAATTTTTATTAAATGTAATCATTACTACATTTAAGTACAAACTATGTATTTATAAGCCTGTTTCGTTGCTTGTATCTTAAAAAATATAATTTTTTTTGTAATTTTCGCAACAATATCTTTAAAACCTATTAAACCTGATTATAATGAATAACGGACTTTATCATGAGGAATTTGAACATGATTCCTGCGGTATTGGAGCTGTAGTGAATGTCAAAGGCGTCAAAAGCCATGAGACAATCAGCGATGCGCTCTTTATGCTTAGCAACATGGAACATAGAGGCGGCCGGGGTAGTGATCCAAAGACCGGCGATGGCGCAGGTATCTTGATACAGATCCCCCATTCCTTTCTCAGAGAGGTAACAGCTAGAGCAGGTTTTCAATTGCCGGAACAGGGAAGCTATGGCGTGGGAATGACTTTTTTTCCTAAAAACAGGCAGCTCTACAAAAAATCAAAAGAACAGCTTAACCAAATCATTGATGAATTGGGCTTCAATCTTATCGGATACAGAAATGTACCTGTAGATGAAACTGTTCCCGGATCCGGTGCTTTGGATGTGATGCCCAATATTGAGATGGTCTTTGTCACCCACAAAAACGGACTAAGTGGCCTAGAGCTGGAGCGTAAGCTGTATGTTTTGAGAAATTATTCCTCCAAAACCATCAACCTGGCGATTCCCGGAGTCAATTCGGCCTTTTACTTTGCAAGTTTTTCTGCATTTACATTGATTTATAAAGGTCAGCTGAGAACCGATCAGGTCCTTCCTTTTTACAAAGACCTTCAAAATAAAAATATCACGTCCGGTTTGGCCATCGTCCATTCCAGGTTTTCGACCAATACTTTCCCAAACTGGCGATTGGCACAGCCATTCCGATACCTTTCTCATAACGGTGAAATCAATACCATCCGCGGTAACCTCAATAAAATGAAGTCCAAGGAGACATTGATGCGTTCGGTTTTCTTCACCGATGACGAGCTTTCAAAGCTGATGCCGATCACCAACAAGAAAAATTCGGATAGCGCCAATCTCGATGCGATGGTGGAGTTGCTGACATTAAGTGGCCGAACCCTTCCCCATGTGATGATGATGATGGTTCCAGAAGCTTGGCAGGACAATCAAATGATGGACAAAGACCGCAAGGCATTCTATAAATTTCATGCTTCTTTAATGGAACCTTGGGACGGTCCTGCAGCGCTATTGTTTACAGATGGTAAATCCCTCGGGGCGACCTTGGACAGAAATGGTCTGCGGCCTCTCCGGTATTTCATTACCACGGATGACAGGTTGATTCTATCTTCTGAGGCAGGTGCTCTGCCCATCCGGGAAGCAACCATCAAAGAAAAAGGACGAATCAGCCCCGGAAGAATGCTTTGGGCAGATCTGGAAAAAGGTAAAATTTCCTTCGATGATGAAATCAAATCCTCCGTCTGCGACAATAAACCATACGAAACTTGGGTAAGAGAGGAACGTCTCAAGCTCAGGATGATGCCAGATCCGGAAAAATTAGAGCATCCTTACACTACAGAAGAAATCAAAAAACGCCAAACTATATTCGGGTATACTTCTGAGGAATTGAAAGTAATCCTTTCCCCAATGGGTGAAGCGGGATATGAAGCTGTCGGTTCAATGGGAGCAGATACTCCATTGGCTGTTCTTTCAAAACAAAGCCAACATATATCCAATTACTTCAAGCAACTGTTTGCCCAGGTCAGTAACCCGCCGATTGATCCGATCAGAGAAAGATTGGTCATGTCATTGTTTACAAGAATCGGGGAAAGCCACAATATCCTGGCCGAAAGTCCACGTCACACAAGGCAAATCCACATTTCCCAACCTGTCTTACTCAACGAAGACCTGGAAAAGATCAAACATCTAGAAGATCAGGGATACAGGACGGTGACATTATATGCTCATTTTGAAACTGACCATCAGCCGGGCAGGCTATTGGAGGCTTTGAACCATCTGTGCAAAGAAGCAGAAGGTGCTATCTATGCCGGTAAAAATATCATCATTATTTCTGATCGCAACAGTACTGATTCTAAAGCTCCGATCCCAACATTGTTAGCTATCGGCGCAGTACACCATCATTTGGTTAAAAAGAAGCTCAGAACCCGTGCAGGTTTGGTAGTGGAAGCCGGAGACATCCGGGAAACACATCATTTTGCGACAGTGATCGGATATGGCGCATCGGCCATCAATCCTTATCTGGCATTGGAATCCCTCATTCACCTGAATGAAAAAGGGGCGTTTGCAAAAGACATTCCCCAAAATCAGCTTTTCTATAATTTCCAGAAGGCGGTAGGCAGCGGGCTGTTGAAAGTCCTTTCCAAAATGGGAATCAGTACTTTACAGTCATATCAGGGTTCCCAGATCTTTGAAGCCATCGGTCTTGGACCTGAAGTTATTGACAGGTGCTTTAAAGGGACTGTCAGCAGGATTTCGGGGATTTCATTTGATGAATTGGCCGAAGAGGTGCTTATCCGTCACCATGCTGCCTATGAAACCGAAAGCCCGATTTTGGAAACCGGGGGAGTGTATCAGTGGAAAAGACGTGGTGAAAAACACATGTTCAATCCTGAAACGATCCACCTGTTACAGAAATCCACCAAGCTCAATGATTATGGGATGTACAAGAAGTTTGCCCAGAAAATCAACGACCAAACAAAAGATGCTTTGACGCTTAGGGGATTGTTCGAATTCAAGAAAAGAATCTCTATACCGATAGATGAGGTAGAACCTGTTGAATCCATCCTGAAGCGTTTTGCCACGGGTGCAATGTCATTTGGGTCTATTTCACATGAAGCCCATTCTACTTTGGCTATTGCCATGAATAGGATCGGTGCCAAAAGCAACAGCGGAGAAGGGGGAGAAGATGAAATCCGATTCGAGAAAAAAGAAAACGGTGATTGGGAAAGGTCTGCCATCAAGCAGGTCGCATCCGGAAGATTTGGAGTCACAAGTAATTACCTGACTAATGCCGCCGAGCTTCAGATCAAAATGGCCCAAGGTGCAAAACCGGGAGAAGGCGGTCAGCTGCCCGGACATAAAGTTGATGAATGGATCGGAAGGGTAAGGCACTCGACTCCTGGAGTGGGGTTGATTTCCCCACCTCCGCACCACGATATTTATTCCATCGAGGATTTGGCTCAGCTGATCTTTGACTTAAAAAATGCAAACAGAAAAGCGCGGATCAATGTCAAGCTGGTATCACAGGCAGGTGTCGGAACGGTAGCTGCAGGCGTCGCCAAAGCTATGTCAGATGTGATTCTGATTTCAGGCGCAGATGGAGGCACAGGAGCATCGCCTTTGAGTTCGATCAGACACGCCGGATTGCCTTGGGAACTTGGATTGTCTGAGGCGCATCAGACATTAGTCAAAAATAACTTACGTAGCCGTGTGGTATTACAGACCGACGGACAACTGAGAACAGGAAGGGATATTGCTATAGCCACTTTGCTTGGTGCTGAGGAATGGGGAATCTCAACAGGAGCATTGGTAGTGGAAGGCTGCATCATGATGCGTAAATGCCATCTGAACACCTGCCCTGTGGGTGTTGCAACCCAGGATCCTGAACTGAGAAAACTCTTTACCGGAGATCCTGACCATGTGGTCAATTACTTTATGTTTTTGGCGCAGGACCTCAGAGAAATCATGGCTTCACTCGGATTCAGCACCATATCCGAAATGGTCGGACAAAGTGACGTGCTGAAAGCCACAGGGCATATGAATCATTGGAAATGGGACAAAATAGATTTGAGTCCGATCTTCCACAAAGTGGAAGTTCCTGACCATGTCGGTATCCACAAGCAGATTGATCAGGAATTTGATCTGAAAAATGTCTTAGACAGACAATTGATCCAAGCTGCTATTCCAGCTTTGGAACAAGCAAGCCCTGTAATCGGTACATTCAAAATCAACAATACAGACAGGACTGTCGGTGCGATGCTGTCTAACGAGATATCCAAAATTTATGGAAGTCCGGGTTTGCCTGAAGATACGATTCATTTCAATTTCTCAGGATCAGCAGGACAGACATTCGGAGGTTTTCTGACAAAAGGAGTGACTTTTGAGCTCGAAGGAGAATCCAATGATTACTTCGGAAAAGGGCTTTCTGGAGGAAAACTGATTGTGTATCCTAGCCGTAATGCCAACTTCCTTGCCCACGAAAACATCATTATTGGCAACGTGGCATTTTACGGTGCTACCTCTGGAGAAGCTTATATCAATGGAAAAGGAGGAGAAAGATTCTGTGTGAGAAATTCCGGAGTGGCTGCTGTCATAGAAGGTATCGGCGACCATGGCTGTGAATACATGACCGGAGGACTTGTGATCAACCTCGGTGAGATCGGCAGGAACTTTGGCGCAGGTATGAGTGGGGGTATCGCCTACATCCTAAAGGATTATATCCACCTGATCAATCAGGAAATGGTGGATCTCGATCCATTGAACGAGGATGATTATGTAACCATCAAAGAACAACTCAACAAACACGTTTCATTTACCAATAGCCAATTGGCAATCGAATATCTCGACAATTGGGATGAATACAGGGAACGTTTCCTAAAAGTGATTCCAAGGGATTACAAAGAAGTTTTGAGAAAGAAAGCATTGGAAAAATCAACAACATTGGTGTAAGATGGGAGCTAAAGAGGGATTTATTTTATTTAAAAGAGAGCTTCCGGAATCCAGAAACCCGGAAGAAAGGATACACGATTATAAGGAAATCTATAAGCCGTTTGACGGAGAAAAACTCAACCATCAGGCCGCAAGGTGCATGGATTGTGGTGTTCCGTTTTGTCATCAGGGATGCCCGTTGGGAAATATCATACCTGATTTCAATGACGCGGTATACAGGAATGAATGGGAAGAAGCCTTCCAGATTTTGAGAAGTACAAACAACTTTCCGGAATTTACAGGAAGAATATGTCCTGCACCCTGTGAGGGTTCTTGTGTACTTGGTATCAACAAAGATCCGGTGGCCATTGAACTCATCGAAAAAAACATTGCGGAAAAAGCTTATGAGCTTGGCTTTGTCAAGCCAAAGATGCCAACAGTTAAAACAGGTTTTAAAGTAGCTGTGATCGGTTCGGGCCCTGCAGGATTGGCAGCCGCCGACCAACTCAATCAGGCCGGACATGAAGTCACTCTTTTTGAAAAAGACAAAAAAGTCGGTGGATTGCTACGGTATGGGATTCCTGATTTCAAACTCGAGAAATGGGTCATTGACCGCAGGGTAGAAATAATGGAAAAAGAAGGGGTGATTTTCAGTACAGGTACTGAAGTCGGTTTCAATATCAAAGCCGAAAATATCCTGCGGAATTTTGACGCAGTTGTACTTTCCACAGGGGCACAGCAGCCAAGGGAACTTAAAATAAAAGGATCCAACCTAAAGGGAGTCCATTTTGCGATGGAATTTCTCGGGAAACAAAATCAGGTCATCGCAGGAGAAATTCCCTCAAATCCGATTTCGGCGGAAGGAAAACATGTCCTTGTCATCGGTGGCGGTGACACCGGAAGTGACTGTATCGGCACCTCCAACAGGCATGGTGCTGCGAGCATCACCCAATTGGAATTGCTGCCCAAACCTCCCAAGCAAAGAACAGTACTGAATCCTTGGCCGGAATGGCCGATGACTTTGAAGACCTCAAGTTCTCACGAAGAAGGTGCGGATCGGGTATTCTCTGTATTGACAAAGGAATTTGTCGGAAATGACAAAGGGGAAGTCACAGGGTTGGTATTGGTAGATCTGGAATGGAAAGAACAAAACGGCAGAATGCAGTTTGTAGAAGTTCCGGGAACAACGAGGACAGTCCCTTGCGACCTAGCCTTCATCGCTATCGGGTATGGAGGTCCGGCACAGAATGGCTTGCTTGAGGCATTTGGAGTACAGACCATGGACAATACACTTCCAATATCAAAAGAATACCAAAGCACAAATAAGAAAGTATTCCTTGCCGGTGATATGCGAAGAGGTCAATCTCTGGTCGTATGGGCCATATCCGAAGGAAGGGAAGCGGCAGTCAAAGTCGATGGATTCCTTCAGGGCAACTCTGTATTACCAAGAAAAGATGAAGGATATTATGAAGTGGAGCAACAAATCCATAATTGAATCCAATGAAGCAATAAGCCTAGAATAAGAGTAAGCGTGATAATAAGTTTAGTTTGTGATTGTTATGATTTTTTAGCAATCTAATCAGAAAGAGCAGGTCGGTGGCCTGCTCTTTTTGGTTTGTTACATTTGAAAATTTTGATAAAAACCCAATGAATCCATCTTGCAAAACATTCTGTATGAACATTTTCAAAAAAATGAACATCAATCAGGACATCCTTTTAATTGATTACGTCCTTACCAAAAACCATAACTTGTAGAACCTATGAAATTATCATCTTCACTTGCTATAGCTACTATCCTCTGCATTACGCTTTCCTGTAGTATTGATGACAACGATTTCAATCAGGAAAATCTTCATGGAACATGGGAACTGAGTTCCTATTGGGAGGAATCAGAACTCTTCTTAGTTCAGGCATATGAATTCAATGAAGACGGCACATTTGAACTTAGGGTGACCGCACGACAACAGGATTCCAACATTGATTTTGGATATAATTCTCTCACTAGCGGAACGTATTCATTGGCAGGGAATACCCTATCTCTTCAAGAAAAAGAGTTTTTAACAATTCCTGAAGGAAGTACGGTTTGGTATACTGGAATGGATAAACTTGTCGGAGGAGACTGGAACAGGGAAACAGAAATAACAATATCTCTAAAAGAAAGAAAGTCTCAATTGGTGTTGGATTTTGGCCCATGCCCACCCAACGCACTGTGCACAGGTCCAATCACCTTCTTCCGGAGATAGAAATTAAGAAGTTCATAAAAAAAAAGCAGGCCAATAGCCTGCTTTTTCGTTACAAATAAACCCAATCAATCTGTTTTAAATATTGCTTCCGGAACTGCCTTTTCCTCCTGATGAACCTCTGCCTCCTCGGTGACCTCTTCCGCTTCCACTACGTTCCTGGATTTCCTTTCGGTTTTCTTTTTTGACTTCCTCCCATTTGGTTTTTTGATCAGGAGTCAGAACCGCCTCAATCTGTTCGTTTTGAACTTGGTTCTGGGCCTGCATTTCTGTTCTTTTGGCCTTTCTATCTTCTTCCAAGGCTGCTCTTTGGGCCTCTCTTTTTTGGGCATTCTCTAAGTTGATCTTGTAGATCTTTTGTTTTTGATCCTCAGAAAGACCCAATTCTTCGGTCATCCTGGTCGTCATTTTATCCGCTCTTTGTTCGGCGGTCAGTGATTCTTTCTGTTGACCTCCTTTTGAACCTCCTTGGCCTCTTTGCGCAAATGCACCTGCAAATGTCATGGTAAATAATGCGGCAATCATCAATAGCTTTTTCATGTCTTTATTTTGTTTTTAGAAATTTTTTGAAAGGATAGCTTTAGAAATTTTGATTTCCCGGACAAATCATTGGAATCTATAAGCTGTGAATTTGAAGATTAGACTTAGGCCGTGACAGATGGTTTAATCCCAATTTTGGAAATTACTGTTAACAAATCTTAAATTGGGAAATGGACAGTTTCTATTATTTCGGATATGCGAGCAACTTGGATACAACTACCTTAGAAGGAAGGCTCCAAACAAAACCTCTAAAAATCGGTATCGGTATATTGCCTCATTATGGATTTCGGTTCAACCATCCCAATCAGGATGGTTCTGCAAGGGCCAACATTGTACCAAGTGAAAATGAATCGGTGTATGGGCTTGTCTTCGAAATTAAAAAAGAAGACATGGTTTATTTCCTGACTTCTGAGCCGGGATATGATTTGGTGGAAAAAGAAATATTTACAAAAAAGGGAAGGCTCAATGCTTTGGTTTTTATCTCCACCGAAACGAGGGAAGGCCTTTTTCCAAAAGAAGAATATTGGAAAGTGATTTTGAAAGGGGGCAAAGAATCAGGAATTCCTGAAACCTATCTTGCACAGGTCATCAACAGGGTGGGGAAAATATGATTTTCCGGAAATGTCAGTTCCCGGAAAATCTTTCTGATACCATTTACTTATTTTTTACATCCGGTGGCCTCACTTGCATAATACCGCTCTTCGCCTACAAATAGCGCTTCCTCTTTCAAAGTCAGCGGGATGGCCAATGGGCTCAATCCTTTTTTGTTGAAAGTCAAATTCAAGGTTGCCTCCGGACCATCTCCCATTACGGTCCAAGTGCCGGACATCCTGTTTTTGTATTCAGGATTGACGTTTCTCATTATTCCCCTCTTTTTGACATTGGCAGAAAAAGTCCCGTTCTCACAGAGATTGATTTGTGTTTGACGGGCGCCTCCCGCTACTTGGTCATAGGTGATCATCAGCTTGTTGGAAAGGAATTCTTTCCAATCAAAATTCTCATAGGGAGATTCAAATGATGGGACAGCAAATGTTCCTTTCTCTAAAAATTCAAGAGCAGCACCTGAAACAGCTTCATAGGATTCCTCTGTCCCTACCGCCAAGATCGTGATACAGGTTCCCTGATTGCCACATTTGGTTGCAGCAAAAGCCCTGGATTTTCTTTGTACATAATCCCCATCCGCCACGACTTCGGATTGAAGAAGTTGTCCTGAAATTTTCGGGTCTATTGCTTTCAATTTCAATGATTCTGTGACATCGACGCCCTGCTTCCAAAGTTCCGAAAGTTGCTGAAGGTCTGTCGTAGCCCTTCCAAAGACATAAATCTCGCCGAAGGAGCCATTTGAGGAAGTCAATAAAAAAACCTCACTTTCTCGGGGCAAAGTTCCTATCCAACCAACCGGAACCTGAGAAGAAAAACCAAAGCTCGGTGCATACAGCGTATCCAGGGAATTATACATCCTTCCGGGCTGAATTCTCATTTTGGCAGATTGTCCCCATGCAGGATTGAAAACAAAAGCCGCAATCAGGATTATAATAAGGGAAATGGCATTTCTCATAAAGTTTGGCATATTGATTACTGAATATAATTATTTATATGTACGCTATGATATCAGTGAATTGGAAATCCAAAATAATTCAAGGCAAGACTCAGAAATGTTCGTTACATCGGTCTTCCGACTTCGGTCTTCTTACCCAATTGTTGTAGAAAGTTGAGTTATTCGCAGAGAAGCGTACATAAACAGTAACTATTTATCAATCCTCATAATCTTTCTCCTCCAGCATCCACTGCCTTTTGAAATCCTTGACATATCTCGGCCGGATCAAAAGCCGTAGGCTTGGGTCAAATGAAAGATACTTCCATGACCAGGTCAGGAAAACCATGAGTTTGTTTTTCACTCCCAAAATGGCCATCAAATGGACGAAAAGCCAAACAAGCCAGGCGAAGGAGCCATGAAAACTTACGAAGGGAAGGTCTACCACAGCCATTTTCTTTCCTATGGTCGCCATAGATCCAAGGTCTTTGTACCTAAAAGGTTTCCAGGGCTTTTGCTTCAAATCATTCTTCAGGTTTTTGGAAAGGTTAGCCGCTTGTTGGATAGCTACCTGAGCCACTTGCGGATGGCCGTTAGGAAAAGCCTCATCCTTTTGGACACATTGGTCACCCACCACATAGATGGACTCCTCCCGGACTAGTTTATTGAATTCATCAACCAATAATCTCCCATTTGGCGCCTTTTGGTCATCTTCCACACCAATGAGTGAATTGGCCTTGATCCCGGCAGCCCAAAGCAAGGTCAGGGTTTTGATAGATTCCTGCCCTTTCAATTTGACAATAAATCCATCGTAATCTTCCACCATCGTGTTGAGCAAAACTTCGACTCCCAATTCCTTGACATACTCCAAGGCTTTTTCACGGGATTTTGGTAACAGCCCGTTCAACAGCGAACCGCTTGCCTCGATCAATATCACCCGCATATTTTGAAAGCTGAGCTGAGGATAATCTTTGGGAAGAACTTTGTTTCTCAATTCGGCAATAGATCCTGCAAGTTCCACACCGGTGGCTCCCCCACCTACAATCACTACATTCATGATGGGTTTGCGTTCCTCCACATCAGCGATATTGACAGCTCGCTCATAATTGGAAATGATCTTATTCCGGATATACAACGCCTCAGAAGTTGATTTCATCGGTGCACAGAATTTTTGGATGTTTTGGTTCCCGAAATAATTGGTAGTGGCTCCTTGAGACAAAATCAGGATATCATAGGCAATTGTACCCAGGTTGGTTTGGATAATTTTATTTGTTTTATCAATTTCTTTGACGACGGCCATTCTAAAAATCACGTTGTCTATTTTGTGAAATATCCTCCTCAACGGAAAAGAAACGGCACTTGGTGAAAGGGCCGCTGTGGCCACCTGGTAGAGCAAAGGCTGGAATTGGTGGTAATTGTTTTTGTCCATCAAAACCACCTGATAATCTGTGTGAGCAAGATTCTGGGCAATTTTCAACCCGGCAAATCCCGCACCGACAATGACGATTCTCTTGTATTTTGGAATTGGGATATTGGGAATGGGGAGGTTTTCTGAAGTGGTCATGGTAAAAGTAATTTGCTCAATAATAGCAGTAAATCTATTAAATTTTGCATTATCATTACCGTTCCAAGAAGAATTGTTGGGATTGGTTTTCTTTGTTTTTAGGCACTTTAAAAAGATTTATTATTTTTACCCACCTTTTAAAAAAGATCAAAAATGGGAAGAGCATTTGAATTCAGGAAAGAAAGAAAATTTAAGCGTTGGAGTCAGATGTCCAAGGTCTTTACAAGACTAGGAAAAGAGATTGTCATGGCTGTCAAAGCAGGTGGTCCAGACCCAAGCAACAACACCAAGCTCCGTACTGTAATCCAAAACGCGAAAGGTGCTTCCATGCCTAAGCACACGATCGAAGCTGCGATAAAAAGGGCGTCAAACAAGGACGAAAAAAATTACGAGGAGATAGTCTATGAAGGATATGGCCCCTATGGCGTAGCTGTCATCATCGAAACCTCCACAGACAATATCAACCGGACAGTGGCCAATATCCGAAGCTATTTCACAAAATCAGGAGGCGCCTTGGGTACCTCAGGTTCCGTAAGCTTTATGTTTACCAAAAAAGCTGTATTCCGTTTTGCCCAAAAAGACATGGACATAGAAGAATTGGAATTGGAACTGATAGACCATGGCCTCGAAGAAATCGCCGAGAATGAAGGAGAAATATTTGCATACACAGAATTTGAAGATTTTGGAAAAATGCAAAAAGCACTTGAAGACAAGCATATTGAAGTCATCAATGCTGATTTCCAATGGTTTCCTTCCACTACAGTCGACCTTACCGAAGAACAGGAAGAAGAAATCAACAAAATGATAGAGAGACTTGAGGAAGACGATGACGTCAACCAAGTATTCACCAACGTTGCATAATATTGCCCAAAATCCAGCATTTCACATTCATATCATCTTTACATCTGATCATCCATGACCGGAACAACGAGTTTTCCAAAAAGAAAGAATATCCAAGAACAACAAAGGCAAAATCTAGTAATTGTTGGCAGTAGAAATCCAGTAAAAATCAGTTGTACAGATGGCGGTTTTCATCAGGTATTTGAGGGCACTTACCTGGTAGAAGGCCTGAACGTAAGTTCTGACGTCGAAGCCCAGCCTGTCGGAAATGAACAGACTTTCAAAGGCGCTATAAACAGGGCTAAAAATTCAAAGGCTATATTTCCTGAGGCGGATTATTGGGTAGGCATAGAAGGTGGTGTGGAAAAATTTCAGGGAGAATTGGCGGCATTTGCTTGGGTGGTGGTTATAGACAAGAATGGTAAGATCGGCAAAGCCAAGACTTCCCAGTTTTTCTTACCCAAAGGCATCGCGGATTTGGTTGATGGTGGCATGGAACTCGGGGCAGCGGACGATAAATTTTTCAAGCTCGAAAATTCCAAAGAACAAATCGGAGCTGTGGGGATTCTTACCAAAGGAGCCCTCGACAGAAAAAATTATTACCAACAAGCAGTCGTGTTGGCATTGATCCCATTTCTGAAAGAAGAGTTGTATTAAAATTTCTTATATGAGTGATAGATTTTTTCAATTGGCTTTGCCTCAGTTATATACATAGCTTTGAGGGTTGAAATCTGTCTGACTTTCTAGAAAATAATCCTTCACCGTGTTTTAGGATTTTAGACCGATCCAAACTTTTGGGTTTTCCCTTGGTTATAGATGAAGTTAGAATTTAATCTGAAAAAATAGGTCCGGTGTTCTCCAAAGGAAATCATTTCAGGATATAAATAGATAAATAGCAGAGCGTGTTTGGTCACCAAAACAGTTAACTCTGATTTTTAAAGAGCCCGCTTTTGGGCTCATTTTATTTTCAGGTTATTCAAAAAATTCTCCAGAGATTTTCTCCAATCGGGATCAGCATCCCATACAAGTCCGATATACAATTCATTACGAACCAAAAACCTGATGTAATATTTCACTACGATCCGATCGCCGTCTGTGAGACTGTCTGTAGCCAAACCCATATTCTCCATCAGATCCGCTTCTCTAGCCTCCACTCGCATCAAAACAAACTGAACCCGTTCACTGATCAGTGCCGCATCGGTCTTGGGAGTGGTGAGGAATTCGACCTGATGTGGATACGACTGAGAAAAAATGGCTTGCAGCCCGTTCTTTTCGGCATTCTGTTCTGCCAAGACACTTTCCTCAGATTTACCCAAAAGGTCATACCTGAAAGTATTCAGGTAGCCACTTTCCCCGGCGGAGCCAGATAGCGGTATTCCAAGTTTGAAAATATCCAGGTTGAGCGGATTTCTATTCAGGTACCTTTGTGCGGCAGAGGCGGTGGCATTGGCTCCTGAGGGGAATTCCGGGACTTCCAAGACCATGAGGTTTTTGGATTTGATGCTTTGACCAATGACTGTCATTGTTTCATTCAACTGCTGAATACTTCCTGCTTCCATGCTCCACATCCCGTTGGTGGGAACCATGCTTTTGTTATTGGAAAAAGGGCCAATATTTAATGTCACACTCCCATTGGCCTTTCTTGTCAAGATCACAATGGAGGAAACCATTCTTTTGGAAAACATGGTGGCAAAACCTGCTTGGACTTCTTCGGATATCACGACCGATTCCAGTTCATAATAAGCAATGGGATCTCCTCCTGTCGAAACCAAAGCAGGATGGAACTCATGGGCCAAAGCTTCCCAGGATAGTAGCGGTCGGGCCTGGGGAGAATTCGAAATAAGGATTACCGATTTCCCATCCAAAAAAGTCTGAGGAAGGGCATTCTGAGCCATAGCAGGTTGGATCAAAGCCAAAACCGTCAGCAAGGCCAAAAGATATTTCATAGGTGTTAAGATTCGAGCGATTATATCTTACTATTTTTACGAATATACATAACGGACCAATTTAAATAGATATATGAAAAATTTATTGAAATTTTTAATCCTATTTTTTCTTGTTGCCCCGACAGCACTGATTGCACAAAATATCGACCAAAATAAGTTGGTCAAAGACATCGAGTACCTTTCATCTGATGAGTTGGGTGGAAGGAAACCGCTTTCGGAGGGAAGTTTAAAAGCAAGAAAATACATTCAGGACAGGTTTAAGGCATTGGGGCTCAAATCCCAATACCCGGATTATACCCAATATTTTGATTTCAATTACAGCAGAGAGGGCAAGTTGTATGAAAAAGCTGCCAATATAGTCGGCTTTATCGGCGGAAAAGAAACTGACAAGCTGATCGTGGTCATGGCACATTATGACCATATCGGAATGGACGGAGAAAAGATTTTTAATGGCGCAGATGACAATGCCTCAGGAACAGGTGGTGTTTTGGCCATGGCGGAGTACTTTTCCAAAAACCGACCCACCCACTCTATGTTATTTGTCGCTTTGGATGCTGAAGAAATGGGTCATCAGGGAGCAAAAGCTTTGGTAGATGATTTCCCTTTTCCTATTGAACAGACTGTCCTGAATATCAACATGGACATGATCAGTAGAAACATTGACGGTGAAATATATGCTGTCGGTACATATCATTATCCCCAACTGAAGCCCACTATAGAAAAAGTCGCGGAAGGCCGGTTTCCAAAATTATTGTTTGGGCATGATGTACCCGGCGAAAAAGCCGATTGGACAAACGCTTCTGACCATTCCCAATTTCACAGGAAGGGAATCCCTTTCATTTATTTTGGTGTCGAAGACCATGAGGATTACCATAAGGAGACCGATACATTTGAGAGGATTCAACCCGAATTTTATATTGGTGCAGTAGAACTGATTTTGGATATTGTAATTGCCTTTGATCGGGAACTGAATAATGATTAGGATGAAATGGATATCTTTAATTGAAAATCAATAAATAGAATTGGCCAAAACAGACTATATAACACGCTTTTTGATTTGGAGGCTCCGCCACCTCAGTACAAAAAACTTTGTATTAATAGTAAGTGGAGTAATCGGCATTGTTTCGGGAGTTGCGGCGGTGATTTTAAAAAGTTCAGTGCATGCTATTCAGGAATTTCTCACCAACAGCTTTTATGAGGAATACGCCAATTTTTTCTACATCATTTATCCCATCATCGGGATATCTCTAGCTTACATCATCGGCCATTACGTCCTTAACGACAAAGGCGGACATGGAATCCCTGATGTCCTGCTGAGCATTTCAAAGAAAAGTAGTTTGATTCCAAGGGTAAAAATGTATAGCCGGGTAATCACTTCTGCCTTGACGGTTGGATTTGGTGGCTCGGTTGGATTGGAGGCGCCGATAGTAGTGACCGGATCAGCAATCGGTTCGAATGTCGGGGTACTGATGCACCTCAATGCCAAAAAAAGAACACTTTTGATAGGTTGCGGGGCAGCAGGGGCCATTTCGGCTATCTTTGGTGCTCCCATTGGTGCGGTGATTTTTGCCATCGAGGTGATTCTGCTGGAGGTCAGCATAGGAAGTTTTATCCCTCTGCTGATAGCGTCCGTGACAGGAGCATTGACCTCTATTCTTTTGCAGGGCAATGAGAGCACCTTCAACTTTTCTATTTCTGAGGAATTTGTTGCCTCGCATGTCCCCTACTATTTTGGGCTTGCTGTGTTTACGGGATTTATTTCATTGTATTTCAGTAAGACTATAATAAATACAGAGAGTTTGTTAGACAAATTCGATGAGCCATTTTTAAAGCTACTCTACGGCGGAGCCTTTTTGGGGCTTATCCTATTTATTTTCCCTCCTATCTATGGAGAGGGATATGATACGCTGAATCACCTGGTCTCCGGGCAACCTAACAATATCCTCTCCAAGAGTCCTTTTTTTTCAGAAATTGATAATCCCTATTTCATTATTTTGTTTTTATCCCTGATCATTTTAATAAAACCGATTGCTTCTGCTATTACCATTGGTAGCGGTGGGAGCGGGGGTATTTTTGCTCCTTCCCTGTTTGTGGGAGGAATTGCCGGCTTTCTCTTTGCCTATACTGCCAACCTCTTTAACCTACCTATTGTGCTTCCTTTAGCCTCATTTACCTTGGTGGGCATGTGTGCCGTCATGAGTGGAGTGCAGCATGCCCCGCTGTCAGCCATATTTTTGATAGCGGAATTGACTGGTGGATACGAATTGTTGATCCCGCTGATGTTGGTTTCTTCAGTCTCCTACGTCACGACAACTTATTTTGACAAGGATTCCCTTTACAAAAAGCAACTGATAGCCAAAGGTACTTTCCTTCCTGCCACCAAGGATGAAGAGGTTCTCGAACTTATGGACATCAAAAAAATCATGGAAACTGACCTCCTTCCTGTTTCGCCTGAAGCGAGTCTTGGTGACCTCTGCGAATTGGTAAAACTTTCGAAGAGAAATATTTTTCCTGTAGTGAATGACGAGGGCGACCTGAACGGAATAGTCACTTTGGACGATATCAGAGAGCTCATGTTTGATGCAGAAAGCCAGAAAACGCTGAAGGTCAAGCAACTGATGCATTCTCCCCCAGAAGTGATAAACAGTAACGAAAATATGCAAAATGTGATGGATAAGTTCGAAAAATCAGGTGCTTGGAACCTTCCCGTGATCGAGTCAGGAAAATACTTGGGATTTATCTCCAAAGCCAGAATTTTCCATGCCTACAGGAAGAAACTGATCCGGCAAAATCAAGAATAAAGGCCACTGTTTTTATGAAATTTTTCCCCAAATTTCCAACCCAAAAAAATACAACGATTACGTAAAATTCTCATTTACAGTTAATTATCCACAAAATCATATAAAAGTGAAGTGATTTAATTAATTGATTATCAATAGGTTATGCGCTTTTTTTTAGGGTGTGTGGAAAAGTATTCGAAAATGTGGATAAAAAAGGCTTGCATTTTAAGATATGTCTTTAAAGGCTGATTTAGAAGTTTTTGGAAATTTGCAGTACTCAAGGCCTTCAGTTTTTTTATCCTTCTATTGGTTTTTTATACCTAAATCAGTAAAAAATATTGCGATTTATTCGACACAAAAAACTTAATGTAAAATACTAAAAACTCATTTAGAAAATTCCTGTTTGTAAAATCAAGTATGTTCTAATAAAAATACAATTTTAACAGGATATGTTCAATTCAAAATTCAAAACACACCTTGAACTCTTATTCAGAAAAATTAGCAGGGAGGTAATAAATTAGGTGAAAAAAAAAGACTGCTTTGATTAGAAGCAGTCGTTTACTTTATACAGCTTTCGCTTTGTCCATTTGGTAAAGGATATCTTCATAATCCAGTTTGTCCCAATTTTGGGAAATCAATGGGCTTGACATGACCTTGTCCATGATCTTTTCCTGCAGCTTCCCTTGGGCATATGCCTCCGAGTATGGCATATTGGAAAATGTCACCATGGTATAGAGCGGAATCCACTCTTTAGGGTAAAGGGCATGCAACTTGGCTTCTATTTTTTTTCTGATCAGGAATTTTGGGTCAGACACTTCATTTCTCATTTCTTCGAAATTTTCCATCGCTAGCTGACAGATCGCATCCGTATCTCTTTTCCTCTTTTTCTGAAATTTGGCAAAAACCAACTCCCAAGCATTGGTTCCGAATTTTTCAATCAATTCATCCAAAATAAAACAATCCTCAAATCCACAATTCATGCCCTGTCCATAAAAAGGAACCATGGCATGAGAAGCATCACCGATCAATAGCGCGCTTTTGAGCATCCAAGGATAGCATTCAATATTGATAAGGGCTGAGGAAGGGTTTTTGAAATATTGTTCCTTCAAGTTGGGCATTAACTTAAATGCATCGTCAAAGTAGGTTTCAAAGATATTCGCCACATCCTTTTCATCTCTTATATTTTCAAAACTGACTCTCTCCCCTTCGAAGGGAAGAAAAAGGGTGCAGGTAAATGATTTGTCCGGATTGGGAAGTGCGATAAGCATAAAGCTTCCCCTTGGCCAGATATGGAGGGCATTGGGATCCATGGCAAATTCACCGGATTCCGTCGGCGGGATGCTGAGTTCTTTATAACCATGGGTGATATATTCCTGCTTGTAGTCAAATCGGACTTGCTTCAGCATGGCATTTCTAAGCGCAGAATAGGCTCCATCTGATCCAATAATGACATTTGAGGAAATTGTTTCTTTGTTCCCTTCCGGATCCACGACCAAAAGCTCATTGGACCTGAGGTCCACGTCATCGATCTTATGGCCAAAATTCAACTTCACACCAATCTTTTCAGCCTCATCCATCAGCAATTGGTTGAACCTGCCACGGGAAATGGAATAAATGGCCTGACCTTCTTTTCCGTAAGGGATGAAGCTGGTTTTCCCATGTTCATCGTGGACTTTTCGCCCGTACATGGGAATGGTCAAGGGGAGTACTTTTTCCCTTAAACCGGCTTTTTCCAAGGCATTCCACCCTCTGTCACTCAAGGCCATGTTGATAGACCTTCCTTCTTCTTGGTACTGCCCTTTTCGGTTGTCGGGTCTTTTCTCGTAAACATTTACGTCAAGACCTCTTTTTTTCATATATATGCTCAACAATGACCCGATAAGCCCGGAACCAAGGATGCTGATTTCATTTTTTTTCATGGTTTGAGAGATACTTTCTGCCTGATCAGGCAAATTTGTGAAGGGATTGTTCTAGGATTTTGGCAAACCTATAGACATCCAGAAAGCTGTTATATAACGGTGTGGGTGCGATTCTAATTACATTGGGATGACGCCAATCCCCAACTATTGCATTTTGGTAAAGTTCATCAAAGACAGCTTTTCCGCCTTTTATGACAAGCAAAGATAATTGACAGCCTCTTTCGTTGGTGTTTTTGGGGGTAATTATTTCAATTACACCGCGTTCACCGTTGATTTCTTGGAGTAAAAACTCCAAATAACCTGTCAAAAGTTCACTTTTTTGCCTCAGTCTATCCATGCCTGCTTCCTGAAAAATATCCAAGGAAGCCTGATGTGCAGCCAATGCGAGAACATTGGAATTGGCCAACTGCCACCCGTCTGCACCAAACATCGGTTTAAAACCTTTTTCCATCTTGAATCGCTGTCCTTCGTCATGTCCCCACCAACCTGCAAATCTCGGCAAGTCGGGACTTTCGGCATGGCGCTCATGAACAAAAATACCGGAGATATTTCCCGGCCCCGAGTTCATGTATTTGTAACTGCACCAAGTGGCAAAATCAACTCCCCAATCATGCAACTGAAGGGGAACATTTCCTGCAGCATGGGCCAGGTCAAATCCCACTTTTGCTCCTGCTGCATGCCCCGCGGCAGTGATCGCCTCCATGTCAAACACCTGCCCGGTATAATATTGCAAACCTCCCATCATGACCAAGGCAAGTTGGCCCTGATTTTCTGAAATGGTTTTAAGGATGTCTTCAGTCCTCAGCGTATATTCTCCCTCCCTTGGCTTTAATTCGATGATGGTCTGATCGGGATCCAAGCCATGAAACTTGACTTGCGTCTCGAGCATATACATATCCGAAGGAAAAGCACCAGCTTCAGTGATGATTTTGAATCGCTCTTTGGTAGGCTGGTAAAATGACACCATCAAAAAATGAAGGTTTGAACTTAGGTTATTCATCGCCACGACCTCATGCTCATGTGCACCGACAATCTCAGCCAAAGCCGGTTTGGATTTTTTGCGGACATGATACCATGCGTCTTCCCCATGAAAATGTCCATCTACTGCCAGATTGGCCCAGTTATCCAACTCCTTTTGGATGTATTCTTTTGTGGTTTTGGGCTGTAGCCCAAGGGAATTGCCACAAAAATAAATCGCCTCCTTTCCATCGACTTTGGGAAAATAAAATCTTGACCGGAATCCTGCTAAAGGATCCTTTTCATCCATTTCTCTGGCAAAATCTTCTGAAAATCGGTAGTCTGTTTTTTTCATTTTTAGTAATGGAAAGAAGGGTGTTGGCAAAGACTAAACCACCATGCAGGCAATAGGTTTGTCTCCATCATCAAAATTACCATGTTTCCGTTTTGAAAAAAACCGATTTGATTTCGGCGGTTGTTTCTGAATCTGTATTTTGCACAAAAATAGATATCCCATGTCCAAAGAAATCATCTTCTCAAGTGATGCCCCTGCGCCTATCGGGCCCTATAGCCAAGCTGTTAAAACCGGAAATACGCTTTATCTGTCAGGTCAGATTGCCTTGGATCCTGTCACCGGTGAGTTGATCAATGAAAATATTACCGAAGAAACCCACGCTGTCATGAAAAACATGGATGCGGTGCTGAGAGCCGGAGGTTTTACCTTTGCCGATGTGGTCAAATGCACCATATTTATCAGGGACATGGGTCAGTTTGCGACAATCAATGAAGCATACGGGCAGTATTTCAAAACCAATCCCCCCGCAAGAGAAACCGTCGAAGTCAGCAAACTTCCGAAGAATGTCAATGTGGAAATTTCCTGTATTGCAGTAAAATAGGAAATCAGAATTTTAAAGGCATCAATCGGTATCTTACTTTAAAGAGGAATCCTGCTCAATAACTTTTTTGGTGGGCTAGAGTTAAAATCCAATGAATCCATTTCCAAACCACAGCGAAGTCCTCGTATCTGCATTGTCCAAAAAGGAAGTGGAACAGCGGTTAGAAAAAGTAACCCTGGATGTCAACTTTTTGGATTATGAGCAAAGACTGCAAAAAGGATTTCAATTCAACGGAAAAGTGGAAAAAGAATCATTCAGACTCTCCTTGGCCATCAATAAGCCGGACAGTTTTTTGCCCTTGATCTTGGGCAAAATCGAGGCCACACCCAAAGGTTGTATCCTTTTTCTCAGATATAGGCTATTCCCGAGTTCTACATTTTTCTTGGGTTTTTGGACGGTGGTGACCTTGGGCCTGGCTGTGGTTTTTGGCTTGGTCTCCCAAAATCCTGTTTATGCCGGCATCAGTCTTCTTGCCGCCATTGGCAACTACTATTTTGCATGGAGTTATTTCAAAAGGAAAATCAAAATCTCACAGGAGATATTCCATGAGATGCTCAATTTGGATCGAAAGGATTAATTCCCCTTATCCTTATGTATTCTTCCAATCAGGTAGTAATTTAGCGCATCAAAAAATAACCACAGGATCAAATAAATATGAGCATCAGGATAGAAAAAGATACCATGGGGCCTGTTGAGGTTCCTGCTGACAAATATTGGGGAGCGCAGACCCAAAGGTCCATCAACAATTTTAAAATCGGCGGTGAAAAAAACAGGATGCCTATCGAAATCATCAGGGCATTTGCCATCCTCAAAAAATCCGCTGCCATCGCCAATGCCGAGCTCGGAGTATTGACTCAGGACAAAGCCGATATCATTGCCAAGGTCTGCGATGAGATATTGACAGGGCAGCATGATGATCAGTTTCCACTCGTGATCTGGCAGACAGGTTCTGGGACACAATCCAACATGAACGCCAACGAAGTAATCGCCTACAGGGCACATGTGCTTTTGGGAGGTTCATTGGAAGATGCCAAAAAGAAAATCCACCCCAACGATGATGTGAACAAATCACAGTCTTCGAACGATACTTTCCCCACTGCCATGCACATTGCGGCTTACAAGATGGTTTTGGAAACCACCATCCCTGGTGTGGAGCTCCTCAAAAATACACTTAAAGCAAAATCAGAGGAGTTTATGGGTGTCGTAAAGATCGGCAGGACCCACTTTATGGACGCCACCCCGCTTACTTTGGGACAGGAGTTTTCGGGATATGTCGCGCAACTTGAACATGGACTGAAAGCATTGAGAAATACTTTGTCCCACCTGTCAGAACTTGCCCTTGGCGGAACTGCAGTAGGCACCGGATTGAATACCCCTGCAGGTTATTCTGAATTGGTGGCCGCCAAAATCGCCCAATTCTCCGGACAGCCGATGGTCACTGCACCCAACAAATTTGAAGCACTTGCGGCCCATGACGGCATTGTGGAAACCCACGGCGCCTTGAAGCAATTGGCAGTAAGTCTGATGAAAATCGCCAATGACATCCGGATGCTTTCTTCAGGACCAAGATCCGGTATCGGTGAAATCCTGATCCCTGAAAATGAACCGGGATCATCTATCATGCCAGGCAAAGTCAATCCGACCCAAGTGGAAGCCATGACGATGGTTGCCGCACAGGTCATGGGCAACGACGTGGCTATTTCCATCGGCGGATCAAACGGACATTTTGAGCTGAATGTCTTCAAACCGATGATGATTGCCAACTTCCTACAGTCCGCTAGGTTGATCGGTGATGCCTGTGTTTCCTTCAATGACAACTGCGCTATCGGTATTGAGCCAAATAAACCATTTATCAAGAGACATTTGGAGAATTCCCTGATGTTGGTGACAGCGTTAAATCCTTACATTGGTTATGAAAACGCAGCAGCCATTGCGAAGAAAGCGCACAAAGAAGGCACAAGCCTAAGGGAAGCTGCTTTGGCATTGGGTCTATTGACAAACGAGCAGTTTGACGAATGGGTGAAGCCAGAGGACATGATCGGCAGCCTTAAATAAGCAAATCAATTTTACCCCCATATGAAAAAATCGAACATTTTGATGACGACAGCGGCCGCCTTGCTCCTGTTTTCCTCCACACCTACATTTGCTGAAGGCAAAGGCAAAAAAGAACCAAAAGTATTGACCGCTGAAGAGCAGGTAAAACTTGAGGAAATCGAAGCCCGGGTTCTTGAAATCCGAGATATGGAATTATCCAATCTTGAAAAAGCTGAAAAAGCCGAAATCAAAGCAGAATTGAAAAGCCTTGAAAAAGAAGCCAGAGCCCTCCGTGGAACAGGTCTTTACATTTCCACAGGGGCTTTGATTATCATTATCATCCTTTTGATTATCCTTCTTTAAGACAATCAGCACTTCAGATTCAAAGCAGAGAGGTAATCAAAGCTTTTTTGAAGGGCATTTACAGGATCAGGAGTCAGGTCTTTTTCTAACAGAAAATGCTTGGCTCCTGATTTTTTCACAATGGATCAATGTTGAGCCTAAAAAAACATTTCTCCGAGGGTCAGTCTTCTATGGTTTTCAAATATTTTTTCACTTTGACAGACCGTATAAAAATAATTGAGAGCAGTATCACCCAGATGATTTGATTGAAACCGATTTGGAACACAGTCCTTTTGTTCCATCCCAAATCAGGGATAAAAGCAATGAAAACCCAAACAAGAAGTGCCAGATGTCCGACGATCCCGACCAAAATCAAATACTGCCAACTGATCGGATAAAAGGCACTCATAAAAATCAGGAACCCTAAGATCATCCCGAAAATCCCGAAGACGTTGGTATTGGAATCAGCGAGGTAACCCGGATTCATAGACAGCCATTTCAAAAAGTCTTCTCCAAAATATCTGAAGAAAGCGGACCAAGCAAAGGTGTACATCCCTGTAAGCAATAACAGGCCGCGCAGGGGCATTGGAAAACTTGGTGTAATGCTGTTTTTGTCCATAATCTAAATTGGCTATATTCCTCGAAAATAACATTTACTTGTCCGAATAGGTTTTTTACCCAAACGTAAATCTACATGAAGAGAATCATAAATAGGAACCGGATAGGTTTAATTGCAGGAGGAATACTTCTTTTGTCTGCAGGGTTTGTCGGCGGCAAAATGATGGCGGACATCACTTCCGAAAACATTGCAAACGCCGAAATCCTGATCGGACTGGAATTTTCTCCGGCCGAGAGAGACAGCATGAACCGAAACCTGACCAATTACAGGACAAGCTACGAGACCATGCGCAAGCAGCCCATCACAAATTCAGTTGCTCCTGCCATTGGTTTCAACCCCCTTCCCCATGGTTTTGTACCAAACCAGATTCAGGAAGAAAGTGATTGGGGATTACCTGTCAATGTCAGTCTACCCAAAAAAGAAGCTGACATCGCCTACCTTTCTGTCGCTGAACTTTCTTCTTTGATCAAAAGCAAAAAGCTGAGCTCGGAAAGATTGACAAAAATCTACCTCGACAGGATCAAAACTTATTCGGATACACTTCAGTGCCTTATCACCTTAATGGAAACTGAGGCCATGCAAAAAGCCAAAGCCATGGATGCCGAGCTAGCAAAAGGAATCGACCGCGGTCCGCTGCATGGCATTCCTTATGGCATCAAGGATCTGTTGGCAGTAAAAGGAACCAAAACCACTTGGGGTGCCATGCCTTATAAAGATCAGGCAATTGATGAAACAGCAACAGTGGTCGAAAAGCTCAATGAAGCAGGCGCAGTATTGGTAGGAAAATTTACCTTGGGTGCCTTGGCCATGGGGGATGTGTGGTACGGAGGTGTGACCAAAAATCCTTGGAACATGAAGCAAGGTTCAAGCGGTTCATCAGCTGGATCGGCCTCTGCCGTGAGTGCGGGATTGGTGCCTTTTGCCATCGGAACAGAAACACTCGGAAGCATCGTCTCGCCTTCCACAAGAAACGGAGTAACAGGACTGAGACCTACATTTGGAAGGGTAAGTCGACACGGTGCCATGGCACTGAGTTGGAGCATGGACAAAATCGGCCCAATTTCCAGGTCTGCTTTGGACAACGGTATCGTGCTTTCGGTCATCCATGGATTTGACTCCAAAGACAAAAGTACTATTGCCGCTGCCTTTCAATACAATTCCAAAAAATCAGTCAAAGACCTTAAAATCGGGTATTTCGCTCCTTTCTTCGAAGGTGACAGGCCAAATATAGACAAAGACCAAAAAGTATTGGAAGACCTCAGGGCGATGGGATTGGAACTCCATCCTGTCGAACTCAAAACTTCTGTTGACCCGAGCAGCATGTTGATATCACTGTATGTGGAGGGTGCCGCGGCTTTTGATGACTTGACAAGATTGAATCTAGATGACCAACTGGTCGCCCAACACCGCAATGCCTGGCCCAATCTCTTCCGTGCAGCAAGGTTTATCCCGGCGGTCGAATACATCCAAGCCAACAGGTATCGCAGCATTTTGATTGAAGAAATGCATTCTCTCTTTCAGGAATATGATGTGATCGTAACTCCTTCCTTTGCGGGAAACCAACTTCAGATTACCAACCTGACTGGACATCCGGCCCTCTGCATGCCAAACGGTTTTGCTGAAAACGGGAGTCCGACTTCCATTACTTTTCTTGCCAATCTTTTTGATGAAGAGAAGCTGGTAATGCTGGGCAAAGCTTATCAGGAAAATACCGAATGGCAGAAAAAGAGACCTCCCTTTTTTGACAAATAGAAATCCATCCAATCCTCATGGAAAGAAATACATATGATGTGGCAGTGATCGGCCTTGGCGCATTGGGCTCATCGACCCTTTGGCAACTGAGCAAATCAGGAAAAAAAATCCTTGGTATCGACCAATTCTCCCCTCCACATACCATGGGTTCTTCCCATGGAGAAACAAGGATTACCCGACTTGCGGTTGGCGAAGGAATGGATTTCGTACCGATTGTCAAAAGGTCCCACGAAATCTGGAAGGAACTTGAGTCCCAAACCGGGACTACCATCATGACGACCACAGGCGGTTTGCTTTTTGACTCTGGAGTCCAAAGTTGGGCGAAGCATGGCTCGGAAGGGTTTTTCGAAAGGACAGTCCAATTCGCCAAAGAGGGAAACATCCCCTATGAGGTTTTTGATGCCCAAGAACTCCGAAACCGATATCCTGAATTCAATTTGGAAGAAAGCGGCAAAGTCTATTTCGAACCGAGTGCAGGATTTCTTAGACCGGAGTTGACGATTTCTACCCAACTCCAACTTGCCGCACAAAATGACGCCGTGATCAAAACCCACACAAAAGTTTTGGGTATCTCGCCTATATCGGGTGGCGGTGTGCAGATCCAAACCAACCAAGGGACATTCGAAGCGGCTCAGGCTGTGATCAGCGCTGGTCCTTGGGTCAAGGATTTCCTGCCTTCCTTTGTCAAGACCCAATTCAAAATCTGCAGACAGATCTTGCATTGGATTCCCAAAAAAGGAAAAGCATTTGAACTGGGAAAAACCCCCATATTCATGTGGGGCTATGATTCGGGGCCTGAAGACTTTATCTATGGTTTTCCTTCTTTGGATGGCGCTACGATCAAAGTCGCCTCGGAATCATTTGTAGAAAGAAACCATCCCGACACGATTTTGAGGGATGTTTCAGAAGCAGAATGTGAGGATTTTATCCAAAATAAAATTGCCAACCGGTTTAACCACATCGAAAAAAAGGTGGTCCAATCCAAAGTCTGCATCTATACCGTCACTTCCGATTCTTATTTTGTAGTGGATGAATTGCCTGATTTCCAGGAGGTTTTGGTGGCTTCAGCCTGCAGCGGACATGGGTTCAAACACTCCGCCGGACTTGGAGAAGGCATTGCCGATAAAATCCTTGGGAAAAAGCCTAGGTTTGATTTGGAGGTATTTAAATGGAAGGAGTTTTAAATTTTTGTCAATAGTCCACAGACCATAGTCCACAGCAGGCTTCATTGAACCTCTATTCATATTTATTTTGGTAGCTGTAACTCGAATTTCAGATTCGGCGAACTGAAAACTATATCCGCAGAAAATCTTTATCAATTACCCTAAATCCCTACCGCGGATTATTTTTCAACCACTTATCCAAAACAGGAGTAACCGAATACTTAACTCCTTTGAATCGCTCCGGAGGTGTTGTGTCCAAGGCTTTTCTGACTTCGAGGATCGCAGGATAAAAATTCATACCCTGTCCCGCAAGTTGCCCGTCAACCACACGGAGTAACCTTTCAATCCCAAAATGATCAAATGACCAATCCTGAAGGTTGTCCGCGCTTGGAATGGTCGTCCTGATATCCGAAGCCATCTGCAGGATGCTGAGGCGGACCGGCTCGGTAAACAATGCTGGATGGTCCACATTATTTCCATCCAAAAAATCATAGGCGTAATGGTAATTGTATTCTGATACCAGAATCCCGATCAATTCATTTTCCCAATCAGGCCTCGATTTGATTTTAGCCACTGCCGCCTCTCTGACTTCAGCTTCGTGAAACCTCCCGGTTAGCGGCAAAACCCCAAGGATACTTTGGGTAGAATCCAAACCCTCAATTTCCCTCATGTAAGTTTCATATTGTTCTTTGTCCTGCGTCTGGATTTGGGAAACCATTTCTTTTTGCTGCTTACTTTGGTAGACAAGCCAATCAACCAACAGACCGGCAGTAAAAACAAGGCTGAACAAAAATCCTATGGAGAAAAAGATCTTTGCCGGCGCAAAACTTGGCTCTTTTCCCAAAAAAAGCACCAGAAACGAGGGGATGAAAATCAACAAAGGAAACCAAATCAGGGAATTCATGTTGGCTAGCCAAGGGGAAAAACTCACTGCCTCGGTGATATTGTCCCATTTTAGTGCGGCTGAAAAAAACACTGTAATTACAAATGCGATGCAGAGTATTACTGCCAAAAGGTTTCTCCAAAAAGGATCCTGAACGAAATATCCAAATACCCCAACGCGTGCCAAGCCAACGAACAGACCAATACTGCTTAAAGCAAAGCCAAATCCGAGAAAAGCCAATCCAAGTCCATAGCCCATGGCGCTGTCTCCTCCCAAATTGGGCTTAGGATAATTCAGGAACAACAGCCCTGCATAAAATACAAGACTCAGTACAAATGAAAGTTTGCCCATGGCTTTACTATTTATAAGTTAGAAAATGCGGTTTTAAAGAATTGGAAATGCCTTGAATTTCAAATAAAAGTCTTTGGATTATAGGAAACACATAGCAAATAATCCTCACTGACTCCGGGAATCCTCCACAAACCGGAAAGTCTCCATTCGGAGATACTTTTCATAATTACCTGAAAATGACATCTATCATGTTTTAGTAAAATTTTAATCACCTGACTTTAGGCTATTTTTCGCTGAGAAATGAATAATTTAGGGTTGTGGAAATCAGGTAAAATTTAATCAAAAAATATAAAATTCTGAATAAAGAAAGAAATAGGCTTTTTGGATTGAATGCCTGTATTTTTGCAGCAAAAAAACCTACAATTGACTTTTAAACCCAAATTTCAACTCTAAAAAAACAATCTGCTAAAATCAAGAAACTATGCTGACACAAATCAAAACTGAATTAAAGGACTGGGTGGATTCCATGACAACCCACTTCGGCCCTGAAAATGTCCACTGGTGCGATGGTTCTGAACATGAGTATGATACACTTTGCCAAAAATTGGTGGACAAAGGAACCTTCATCAAACTCAATCCTGAGAAAAGACCGAATAGTTTTGCCTGTTTTTCTGATCCAAGTGATGTAGCGAGGGTAGAAGACAAAACTTTTATCTGCAGCAGAAGAAAAGAAGATGCCGGACCGACCAATAACTGGATGAATCCGTCAGAAATGAAGGAGATTTTGAACGGTCTTACGGCTGGAAGTATGAAGGGCAGGACGATGTTTGTCATTCCTTTTTGCATGGGTCCGGTGGGTTCGCACCTTTCCAGATATGGTGTTCAGATTACTGATAGCGAATACGTGGTCGTCAATATGAGAATCATGACACGGATGGGAGCTCCGATCTTAAAATACATCGATGAAAACTTTGTAAAGTGTATCCATACACTTGGTGCACCATTAGAAGCAGGAAAGAAAGACGTCAAATGGCCCTGCAATCCCGCTGTCAAATACATATCACATTTTCCCGAAGAAAGATTGATCATCTCCTACGGAAGCGGGTATGGCGGAAATGCCCTTTTGGGTAAGAAATGCTTTGCACTGCGGATTGCCTCCACCATGGGAAGGGAAGAAGGATGGCTCGCCGAGCACATGCTGATCCTAGGAGTAGAAAGTCCTCAAAAGGAAAAAAGCTATATCGCAGCAGCGTTTCCAAGCGCCTGCGGCAAGACCAACTTTGCCATGATGATCCCTCCCAAAGAAATGGAAGGATGGCGAATCACCACCATCGGGGATGACATTGCATGGGTTCACAAAGGAGAAAACGGAAGGCTTCACGCCATCAATCCCGAAGCAGGATACTTTGGCGTAGCTCCCGGCACCAACTACAAGACCAACCCCAATGCCATGGAAAGCATCCGGGCAAATACGATTTTTACCAATGTCGCCGTCACCGCTGACGGGGATGTATGGTGGGAAGGCATGACCAAAGAAGTGCCTGAAGGTCTTACTGACTGGCACGGCAAACCCTATGACAAAGCAAGCGGAAAACCTGCTGCGCATCCCAATTCAAGATTTACCGCTCCTGCAAACCAAAATCCTGCAATAGATCCGGAGTGGAACAATGCCGAGGGCGTGCCCATCACAGCATTTGTTTTTGGAGGAAGAAGAAGCTCTACGGTGCCTTTGGTATACCAGGCTTTCAACTGGAATTTTGGGGTCTATATGGCTGCGACAATGGGTTCGGAGACTACCGCGGCAGCTTTTGGCGAAGTAGGAAAAGTCCGAAGGGATCCATTTGCGATGCTGCCATTTATGGGCTACCACATGGGAGACTATTTCAACCATTGGCTACAGTTTGGCAGAGACCTGCAAAACGCCCCAAGAATCTTTGGTGTCAACTGGTTTAGAAAAGACGAAGAAGGCAACTTCATCTGGCCGGGATTCGGTGACAACATGCGTGTGCTCAAGTGGATCATCGGCCGTTGCAAAGGAAGGATTTCTGCTGTCGAATGTCCGATTGGCTGGAGACCTAGGTACAAAGACATGGACTGGGAAGGCATGCATGATTTCAGCAAAGAGGATTTTGACAAGATCATGATGATCGAACCGGAGCCTTGGAAGACTGAATTGCTCGGCCACAGTGAACTGTTCGAAAAAGCCTATGACAAAGTCCCGAAAGAGTTTTTCTTTATGAGGGAATTGTTGCTGTCGGCACTCTGGAGATCACCTGAGAAGGTGGACCTTGCGTCTGAAAGTGGAGATCATTAAGCCAATGAAAATTCTTAATGTATAAAAATTGATATTCATTGATCCCGATAGCTATCGGGATGGATATTGATAGATATTTATCCCTCAATTGACGTAAAAATTGGTTTTTGAACCAACTGGAAACAAAGGGAAAATTAAGATCCATTTAAATTGATAAATCCCTGTGAGAGCGATCTTACAGGGATTTTTTATTTCTCCCGCTTGGACCCTGCTATCCCTTCAGCCCTGAAAGGGCGAAACTTGACTAAGAGATTATTCCGCCCCTTCAGGGCTACCCAAAATCCAAACACTCCTATGGATGGGCTGCACCCATCCCTTTGGTATCCCGCCCTTTCAGGGCTTTTACCAAGAAAAAACAAAAACGCTGAGATTTCTGTGCTCGTGAGCTCCTGTGATAAGATATGTCTGAAGGGATAAACTTCTCCCTTTGCGCACCGTTGCGGAACCTTCTTTTCCTTTGAGGTAAAAAATAAACCTCACGCAGAGACGGAGAGCAAAAGGATTTAAGAATGATAATGTTTGTGAAGACACAAACATTGGCGGCGGCGACCGACCACGTAGTGGTCAAATATGGGTAGCCCCGAGTGAGGAACGCAACTCGGGTTTAGAAACAAAAACCACGATTCCGGTTTTTGGCCGAAACCATGCAAATTGTGTATTGAGCTTTCCGCCAAAAACAGGGAAATCAAAATCCTTTGCGTCCCGTTGCGGAACCTTCTTTTCCTTTGCGGGGAAAAATAATTCACCCCAGAGCACTCAGAGGGCACAGAGGAAAAAAGAGGAGAAGGAAAAATTCAGAATGATAATGTTTGTGAAGACACAAAGATTGGCTGCGGAAGTAAAGCCCCCTTAAATGGAACAGAACTAGGCCATCTACCAACAACCATAAATTCAAGCCAAGACAAAGGGTTTTTTAACTTCCAATGGAATGATTGCACTTCCCAAAAAAATGGTTTAGTTTAGGTAATCAATTTGTCCATCAATCTTTTTCATATCCGGTTAAAGCTTTGTTTTCAAAGAAGAGACAACATTGATAGAATTACTCTTTTTCGAATTCTATTAGGGCATTCGGAAAGCCTCCTATTCAAACCACAAAATTATTCCGGCTTATGTACAAAATTCTTTTACTCCTCTCGATTTCATTCTTTTTACATGTAACTGAGTCAAAGTCCCAAAACTTATCAAAAGAAATCAACCCTCCCAAAACAATTATCAAACAGCTAAATAACGATAAAGGCCAAGCTTATGAACTCGCTATAACGCTTCCATCAAACTATCAACTGGATAAAGAATATAAAATCCTCTATTATTTAGATGCTTATTGGTTACAGGATTTGGTGAGGGGATGCTATCGCCTTAAATCCATGTCGAGCGAAATGGACGAGGTGATTTTGGTGGGAATATTATCAGTAGGGAATGAAAAAGACTGGCACAAACAGCGGAATATGGATTACACGCCATCTGTTTATGACTTAAGCTGGTTGAATTTAAAAATTGAGTTTGGTGGTATGTTCTTGGATGAAACCAACACGGGAGGTGCGGAGCATTTTATGCAATTTCTGAAAAACCGGGTCATTCCATCAATTGAAAAAGAATATAAAGTCGATGCCAAGACAAGGGGTATTTTGGGTCACTCCTTCGGCGGTTTGTTGGCTTTTTATTCCTTTGTGAATTACAATGATTTATTTGCCAATTACATCCTGATTGCCCCGGCTATATGGTGGAATGATTCGGAAATATTTCAGGATAAAGCCTCCCTTCTGAGTCAAAAAGAAGCGAAAATGTTCATTGCCATGGGCACAGGTGAAATCAATATGTTGAAGATTCCTTTGGGAGAACTTACCGAAGAGTTGAAATCCAAAGACAACGAAAAATTAGTAATGACATACAAGCAATACGAAAACGCCACCCACAACTCTGTCATCCCACAGGGAATATATGACGGAATTGAATTGTTGTACACTAAATCAAAATAATCCCTAGGGCAAATTATGATTCTTAAATCCTTTCTTCCCTGCTTAATTGTTCCCATAAAAAAACCACTCCCTCATGCTTAAAAAGATATTTTTTCCCTTGATTTCGATCTTTTTGGCCTACAATACCTACAAGCTCATTCTTGTATTTGACACTGCATCCCCTGACAGATTATCTTTGTTGCTGAGCTTCATTTTGGCGGTATTGCTCAACCTTTTCATTTCAGGAATTTTTGCATTTACGGGATTTGCCCATCCAAGCAGCAGACTCTTACCCGATGCCTACTATGAGGTCAAAAACCCAAAAGCCCTCTCTGCTGCCTACAACATTTTGGGGATAAAATTCTTCAGGTCATTCTTATTGATTGCATTTTGGGGAAAGGAAAAGAACAGAAAAAAATACTTTAACGGAACCAAATCCGGGATCCAAAATTTTGATTTCCAAACCAGACAATCGGAATTCGGGCACTTAGGAGCTTTTATTGTGACCACCATTGTATGCATGATACTCCTGTCAAATGGTCATGTCATCACATTGCTGCTGACGATGGCTTTGAACATCATATCAAACCTTTACCCTATCATTTTGCAGCGGATGCACCGGGTCCAAATCCAAAGGTTGACAAAGTATATCAGCTCCTGATCAAAGAATTTTTCAAAGTTTTGTAAACTAGTTTTTCAGACCATTTTTAAAACCAGAATCCTGATTAATACCTTCCGAAGGTATTGAAATACTCTTTTTTTCCACTAAGGTAACCCATAAGAAGTCGGTAAAATCCCCCTGTTTCAAAACCATACAGATGGCAGAAATCCATTGTCATTAGACCTTTTTTTGGACAAAGGAAAACAACAGATTACCCAAACCTTTGCAATTGTACATAGGCAAAATGTGGGATATACATAACATGTTGTTTAATATCCACAATGCTTACCGCTTCAAAGATGGTCACCTTTAAGATTGTAATAATTCTTTCATTATTTAGACCACAACAAAATGGAAAACTTGAGAAGTTGTATTGACGCTTGCTTGGCCTGTCTGGTGACCTGCGAAAAATGCATCACCGATTGTATCAAAGAAAGCAACCTGAATTGTATTTCAATATGCCGGGACTGTGCTGACATCTGCGCATTGTGTGCAAGGTTTGATGCGAGGGGATCTGTTTACGGGTCGGGACTCCACGCTTTGTGTGCAGAAATCTGCAGGGCCTGTGCCGCAGAATGTGAAAAACATGCCGCTCACCATGATAGCTGTAAAGAGTGTGCAGAGGCCTGCAAAAAATGTGCAGAGATCTGTGAACAAATGGATTCTGCAAAAGCCTGATCCCAATTAAGCTGGAAAAGGGAGGATTACTCATGCTGTCTTTTTTTGGCTTGGCTACTTTGAAATAAGGTAGCTAACTCTATCCCTCAAGACAATTTTTTGAGCAAATATCGCAACAAATGCCAACCAAAGCCTAACATTTTGAGCTGGGGAGACACATCATCATCAAAGCTTTTTTTTAGGTCTGCTGCCATTTCTGATTCCTCTTCTTCGGATCATGGAATGGAAGCATACTCCCGGAAGTGCTTTCGACACAGGTAAGGAAGAGATCCTTATCCTATTAAATTAAAGACAAACCAATATGGCCATTCAAACAACCAATCCTTTTACAAATAAAACAGTAAAGTCATTCGAAGAAATGACGGAGACGGCAGTGGAAGGTAAAGTAGCCAAAGCACAGGAAACTTTTACCAACTGGAAAGAAACCGGCTACCAGCACCGGGCTGATTTACTACACAAAGTCGCCACCCTCATGCGGGTCAAAAAATCAGAACTCGCTCAAACCATTACCTTGGAGATGGGAAAAATCCTAGCGCAGGCCGAAGGCGAGATCGACCTGAGCGCCGATATATTTGATTATTACGCTAATCATGGAGAGGAATTTCTCGCAGATAAAGTTCTCGATCCTGAATTTGGATCGGCCATAGTACGCAGCAGTCCTATTGGGGTTTTGCTAGGCGTTATGCCTTGGAATTTTCCATTCTATCAGGTAGCCCGCTTTGTCGCTCCCAATATCATGGTCGGCAATACTATTTTGCTCAAGCACGCCTCCATCGTACCACAATGTGCCGCTGCTCTTGAAGAACTTTTTGCAGAAGCAGAAGCGCCTCAGGGATTGTACACCAATCTCTTTATTTCAGGCAAGCGTGCGTCTGCACTTGTTTCCGACAAAAGAATCAAAGGAGTTTCCCTGACAGGAAGTGAAGAGGCCGGCGCAAGTGTCGCCATGGAAGCCGGGAAATATCTGAAAAAGGTGGTCTTGGAACTTGGCGGAAACGATGTCTTTATTATCCTTGAGGATGCCGATATGGATAAAACCGTCGAATGGGCAGTTGTCGGCAGGATGAATAACAACGGTCAATGTTGTGTTGCTTCCAAGCGTTTCATCGCAGTGGAGGCCATTGCAGACACATTTATCCAAAAATTTAAGGATGCGCTCTCAATAATGAAAGTAGGTGATCCGATGGATCCCGAGACAGAATTGGGCCCTTTGAGCAGTGAAGAAGGAGCCGTTCAAGTAGCTGATCAGGTAAAACGCTCCGTTGACCAAGGCGCTAAAATCTTATTGGGAGGAAAACGTGCAGACCGAGAAGGTGCCTTTATGGAACCGACCATACTCACCGACCTGAAACCTGGTATCGCTGCCTACCATGAAGAATTATTTGGTCCGGTGGCTTCCTTCTATGTGGTAAAAGACGAACAGGCTGCCATCGCCCTTGCCAACGATTCTGATTTTGGTTTGGCGGCATCTGTTTTTACCCAAGACATCGAGCGCGGTAAAAGGATTGCCGATCAGATTGATGTCGGAATGGTATTTATCAACCACCCTACCTGGACACAGGCTGACCTTCCTTTTGGCGGAACCAAGCGTTCGGGATTTGGCCGTGAACTCTCCGAGCTGGGAATCCATGAGTTTGTCAATAAGAAGCTTATCCGTGTAAGTGAGCTCAATGATCCATTTTAACATGCGGTTGCATCAAAACATAAATTCAGTGAAACTAAAATTAATTGTAAAATGGAAATGAAAGGAAAAGTCATCATAATAACAGGAGCCTCCAGTGGTATAGGCAAAGCAACAGCCTTAAAACTATCCAAAAATGGTGCTAAAGTAGTACTTTCTGCACGGAGAAAAGATGAACTGGAAGCGCTGAAGAAGTCCATCGAGAAGGAAACTGGTGAGGCCTTGGTTGTCATTGCAGATGTTACCAAGATGCCTGATATGGACAGGTTAGTTGCCAAAACACTCGAAGCTTATGGAACTGTAGACGCCATAATTAACAATGCGGGCTTGATGCCTTTATCGTTTGTTGAGAAACTCAAAACCAACGAGTGGGAGAAAATGGTAGACGTAAATATAAAAGGCGTGTTGAATGGTGTCGCAGCTGTTCTTCCTACCCTTATAAAAAATAAAAGCGGACATATTATCAATATTTCATCAACCGCATCTTATAGTTATTTTCCGGGCGGTGCCGTTTATTGCGCCACAAAGGCCGCGGTGAAAATGTTTACCGAAGGACTGCGACAGGAGTTAGCTCCAACGTATGGCATACGCGTTACCTCTATAGAACCGGGAGTTGTAGCTACAAACCTACTGGATACCATAACTGATGAAGATATTTTAGGTAACCTAACAGAAATGCAGAAGATGACTGCACTTGAACCAGAGGATATAGCGGAAGCGATTTATTATGCTCTCAAGCAACCGCTTCGAGTGAATGTAAACGATGTGCATATCCTACCAACCGAGCAAAAGTAAGCTACGCCACCAGTTCTCATAGCTTGGGCACTTTGGTCGACTGGTGCATGGCAGTCATGGAGAAATTCTGAGAAATAAACAGCATGTGTAATCTAAAAATTTATTAAAACTAAAAAATATGAAGGCCTTACAAATAGTAAGAAAAAATGTATTAGTGGCAGGTGCCAACGGAACCACAGGGAGAATCATCATCGATTTATTAAGGAGATCAGAAATCTATCAACCTATAGCGATGGTCAGAAAACAGGATCAAAAAGATTATTTTGAAAAGCAAGGTGTATCTGCGGTACTTGCCGATTTAGAGGAAGATGTAAACCACGTGATGAAAAATGCGGATAAAGTAATTTTTGCGGCTGGATCAAAAGGTAAAAATATAATAGGTGTGGATCAGGAGGGCGCAAAAAGGCTAACAGATGCTGCTAAGGAGGCAGGACTTGAGAAGTTTGTCATGTTGAGCACTATGGGAGCAGATAATCCATCTGTGAGTGACGAACTTGAAGATTATTTGAGAGCAAAGCAAAATGCAGATGATCACCTGCGTTCAAGTGGTATGAATTATAGTATTGTGAGACCTGGTCATTTGACAGACGAGGATGGAACAGGCAAAATTCAACTCAATGAGAAACTGAAAATTCAAGGGACTATTTCAAGAGCGGATGTAGCTAAAACACTAGTGGAAGCCTTGGAAGATGGCGTTAAACAGAACCAGGTTTTCGAAATTCTAAGTGGAGAAGTTCCAATAGAGAAAGCCGTTCACCAAAATTAAAAATCATGAACAAGATTATCCTTTTGAACAAACGCTTTCATGGAAAACCAACACTTCATGATTTTAAAATCAGTAGTGAAGAAATGCCGGCACCAAAAGACAGTGAGGTACTTTTAAAAACAGTGTATGTCTCTGTCGATCCCTATTTGCGAGGCAGAATGAATGATGTTAAATCATATACCCCTGCATTTGAATTAAATAAACCCATTCAATCGGGAATTATCGCCGAGGTAATAGAAAGTAAACATGCCGATTTTAAAAAGGGTGATTTTGTTTCGGATAATTTGGATTGGAAGGAATATCAGATTTCTGATGGTAAAGACTTAGTTAAGGTGAATAAAGCTGACGCCAAATTATCAAGCTATTTGGGAATATTAGGCATGACAGGGCTTACGGCTTATTTAGGCTTGATGGAAATAGGGTTACCCAAGAAAGGCGAAACTCTTGTCGTTTCCGGAGCAGGAGGGGCAGTTGGGACAGTAGTGGGTCAAATTGGCAAATTGCACGGTTGCCGGGTGGTTGGCCTTACCGGTTCGGATGAAAAAGTATCTCTACTTACATCAAAGTTTAATTTCGATCATGCCATCAATTATAAAACAGCAAAAAATTTAAAAGATGCTATCAAAACTGCCTGTCCGAAAGGGGTAGATATCTACTTTGATAATGTCGGTGGAGAGATTTCCGACGCTGTTTTAGCAAACATAAATAAGTACGCCCGACTGCCTGTTTGTGGTGCTATATCGCTCTACAATGAAACTGAGGTTCAGTTGGGCCCCCGATTGCAACCCATCATTCTCACCAAAAGTGCTACAATGAGAGGATTTATTATTGGTGATTTAAAGGAAAAATTTCCGCCTGCCATCAAACAATTATCAGCATGGCTAAAAGACGACAAAATCACCTTTAGCGAAACCCTTGTGAAAGGCTTCGATAATATTCCCCAGGCATTTATTGATTTGTTTGATGGAAAAAACAAAGGAAAAATGATTGTGGAAATATGAAAAAGCTGGAAAACAGAACAGTGTTTATCACGAGAGGTAACTCAGGTTCTGTCGAGGGTGAACTGTCGTCCGTGGACAAGAGTCCGAATAAGATAAAGGCTCCTCCAGCCCAAAGTGCAACATTGCGAATACCCATAAAAACTAACCACTAAAACTATGAAAACACTACAAAAATTTGTTGGGCTTATTGCCCTCACCGCGCTGTTTGCTTCATGTCAGTCACCGAAGCAGGTTCTTTCTGAATCAGATTCCAGGATGGAGATCATGAACAACATAGCCAGCGACCATGATATGTCAAAAGAAATGATGCAGGCCATCATGTCCGGCGACCACGGCAAAATGCTGATGCACGAAAGAATGAATGTCATGATGGAAGACAAAAGCATGATGAAGAAAATGATGAAAGAAAATCCTGAAATGTCAAAACGCATGATGTCAGTAATGATGGAAACTGCCAAAGAAGACACCACCATGATGTCGGACATGTGCAAGTCCATGATGAAAAACCCGGAAATGATGGAAATGATGAAAAAGATGAAAGAAAAGGAATCCAATCAATAAAACTGACAAATCTCCGGCAGCAATCAGGAATTAAAAATCAATGTCATTTAGTTAGGGGGATCTGATAAACTTTTCCAAAGTTCGGAATGGGTTTTAAGATTTTCATGGTCTGATCCCAACTTTGGAAAAGGTTTGTAGTACGCAAAAGCTTAACTGAACGACATTGATTTAAGAATTAGAAAACACAAAAACATATTGATTTTAATTTAAGCAATTTGAGATGAAAAAATTAGAGAACAAGGTTGCCATCATTACCGGTGGTGCAGGCAGTATCGGCATGACCACGGCCAAGCTATTTTTAGAAGAAGGAGCAAAAGTCCTGTTGGTAGATTTGGAGGAAGAGCCTCTCAAAAAAGCGGTGAAAGAATTGGGAGGAAAAGCCGTGCAGTATTGTGTGGCGGATGTGACCAAAGCATCGGATGTCAAAAGTTACGTGGACACGGCAGTAAAAGCCTTTGGAAAAATCGATGTGTTTTTTAACAATGCAGGAATTGAGGGAACGGTAAAACCGATCGTTGACTACCCGGAAGAAATGTTTGACAAAGTCATTGCCGTCAATGTGCGGGGTGTTTGGTTGGGAAATAAATACGTCTTGCCCCACATGAATGACGGCGGCAGCATCATCATCACCTCCTCAGTGGCAGGCTTGCTGGGCAGTCCCAATGTCAGTGCCTACATCATCAGCAAGCATGCCGGCGTAGGCATCATGCGGGCGACATCGGTGGAGGCTGCTCCAAGAAAAATCCGTGTCAACAGTGTGCATCCTTCCCCGGTCGACAACCGCATGATGCGTTCGCTCGAAGAAGGATTTTCCCCGGGTCAGGGAGATGCGGTCAAGAAGCAACTCGAGCTGACCATCCCCCTTGGCCGGTATGCCAAACCCATTGAAATTGCAAAACTCGTCTTGTTTTTGGCAAGCGACGACAGTCAGTTTATCACAGGCACGACCCAGGTTATTGATGGCGGTATCAATGTTCAGTAGAAATTAATAGCGTTTCCCCCTTTTTTGATTCAAAGTCTATTTTTTGAAATCCCTGCGTACTCAGGGAAGTATGATGGCTACCTTCCGAAGTATGACGCGGACCTTCGGAAGGTATTGAAACACCTTTTTTTTCTTACTCCGAAATATGTCGTACTGCCCACCCCTTTTTCTGAAGTCTTTTTGAATAATGAAAATCCACATCGGGTATTGTCAAAATGTAAATAGGAGTCAAAGCAAGCCAATGGCTTGGAGATGGTTCCATTTTGATTAATACCTCTACAGGTAGTCAGAAGGGGCTTTTTACGGAAAAAGAAAAAAATAATTCAAAAAACCCAACCCGCAAATGCCCTTATCGTTATTTGGACTAAACCTAAATAAGATCAGAAATATGACTAGAATCCTAATCGCATTTTGCATTTTGTTTGCGCTTACTGCCTGTGAAAATGAGGACAACCTCAGCCCTCAGAATTCGACCGAATCCATCAATGCTTCACTCACCTTGCCTGATGGATTGATTATAACAGAGTTTGTCGAAGAAGGAAGGGACAAAACAGCAATTTTCAGCCCTTTTACTTTTTTGTTCAACTCGGATGGTTCGGTTGTCGCCTCCAAAACCGGAACCTCCATCAACGGCACCTACCTTGTTTTCAGGGATGACGGCCGGGTGGAATTGCGGATGGATTTTCCGGAAAGTTCCGAGTTGTACGAACTCAGTGATGATTGGTATTTTATCTCCCAAAGTGGCAATACCATCAGATTTGAAGACAGCGGCGACAAACTCGTATTTCAACAACAGTAAAAAAACCTAAAATCAAATAATATGAAAACAATCCTCTATTCCACACTAATTGTTCTTTGCCTTACACTTTCCCATAGTAATCTGATGGCCCAAGAAGAAGGCGAAGCCAAAACTCTTTTTGGAAACAATACACGAATAAATACCAAAGATTTGGGCTTTTTTGTAGCACCGTCTTTTGGCTTTACCCAAATGGACGGAGGCAGTGCTTCACTTTTCAACCTGAGAGGCGGTGTAAACCTTAAGGACAATATTGCCTTTGGGGCGTATTTCAATACCTCCGTAAATGATATCCGGCCGCAAAGCGAAACCGTCCCTAATGTGTATATGGATTATTGGTCAGTCGGCGGATTTGCGGAATATACCCTATTGTCCAAAAACCTGCTGCACGTAAGCTTTCCCCTCTATATCGGCTATGGGGAAGTGGAAATGGACAATGAAAACGGAAATGTAGGTCTTGGCGAAGCCAATTTCTTTCAGCTCGAACCTTCCGCATTGTTGGCAGTCAACCTGCACAAATACGTCCGGTTGAATGTCGGGGCCGGTTACCGGTTTGTGGGACAGATGGAGTACCGCAACTTCAATCAGTCAGATATTTCGGGATTGACAGGCTATATCGGATTGAAATTTGGACTGTTCCGCTAAATTATCCCATGCCCATCCAAACACAAAACAGGTCAGGAAGCAATCATCTTTCAGATCTGTTTTGGAAGATTTCCCAAACCGTACTTTCAGAAAGTACGGTTTTTTTATTCAAGAGCTATTTTGTCACTCCATATCAAAATCCCACTAGTCAAGTAACTCAGAATACGGAAGGATTGGATTTATATCTAAAAGAGATTAAGTTTAGATGATTGAAAAATAACAACTAGTATTGTTGCTATACAATCCTTTGGGGAGCATTTATAGAAAATGAAACCAATTCTAATAACAGGAGCAACAGGAAGCATTGCTGACATTCAAAAAAACCAATCAAAAAAATTACTTCAATAATGAATAAATCTGTAAAGATTAGAACAGCAGCCATTATCGTATTATGTACATTTTTTTTCTATTCGTGTAATTCAGAGAAAAATAAGGTAAATCAAAAATCCGATAATCTGAAAATTATCAGTTACAATGTCTGGTATGGATTTACTGAAGTACCGGAAAGAAAAAAGGCATGGATTGCATGGATGAACGGGCAACAACCTGATATTGTATCACTTCAGGAACTTAATGAATATACCCATCAAAAGTTAGCTGAAGATGCCAAAAGTTATGGGCATGCATATTCGGTCTTGTTGAAAGAGGATGGATTTCCAACCGGTATTACTTCCCGATATCCCATAGAAGATATATACAGAATCAAAGAAGGCTTCCATCATGGCTTACTGCGGGTGAAGATACAGGACATATATTATTACGTTATTCATTTGCACCCCAGCAACTGGGAAATCAGAAAAAACGAAATAGATCAAATCCTTAAGGATGTTGAAGGACTTCCTTCAAATGCCGGAGTTATCCTTGCCGGCGATTTCAATAACCTCTCTCCACTTGATTCGGAATTTTATGCACATGGAAGGCTGGAACCTTTTTTCGATGAAATGGACAAAAAGAACAAAGATGTAAACCTAAATCAGGGTAATCTGGATTATTCAGTGATCCAGGAAGTTATGGATTTTGGATTCACTGATCTTGATGCCAAGATGCGTGGCTCTTCTTATGCTTTTACAGGAAGCTTTCCAACATTGATTGAAAAAGAAGGCGAACATGGGGATCAAAGACGACTGGATTATATTTTTGCATCAAAAAATTTGGTTGATAAAGTGACTAAAGCAAATGTCATTAGCACTGACACTACCCAAATCTTATCAGATCATTTGCCGGTAGTGGTTGAATTGCGTTTGGATTATTGAGTTTCCACGATACCAATGATACAGGTATAAGGTTAATCCAGAACTTGATTGAATTAGGGGTTTACCCAAAATTCAATTGAAGGATGTTAACAAGTTGCTGTTGAAATAGGAACACTAAAAGAAAACAAAAAATGGGACTAATAAGTGAATTTCTATTCGGACGAAAAATAAAGATTCAAGATCACAAAATCGGAGAGCTAACAACCAGAATCAAGGGTGATAATCCATCCAAAAATTACACTTGGACAGGCGAACATCAATTAGCAGGACAGGGAAAGCCAACAGTTTTTATATTAGAAGGAAATAATGCCGGACCTTATGGTGATCAACTAAATGGAGTTCACCGCATTATTGACACATTAGATCAAATCATTGCTTGTGTGGACAAAGAATTAAAGGGACAATTGAACATCAAACAAAGATTTAAGGACGATTGGACTAAGGACTTTTATCTAGCAGCTATTACACCATATAACCCAAACGTTAAAGGAGGGGGTAAACAATTTGAGATAAATTTTGAACCAATTAAAGAGAACGACACAGACTACATTGGACTCCTTTGGAATAATGACAACTTAACAGAGATAGAAGCGAAGTAAAAAATATAACCACCAATCGAGTTAAAGTTTTTAAGCTCTCTTTGCTCAAAACCTAAAACTTTTCAATACAGATCCCCAAAGCCAACCACCTACAGATCATTTTCCCCTCCCGGCTCATCCCGATCCCTCTCCGGCCTCACCGCTAAAAAAACCTTTTCTGCTTTGTCTTTGCCGACGACTTCGGCAAGTGCTTCGATATTGGCTTCCTGGATTTTTTTGAAGGAGCGGAAGTGCTTCAATAGCTTGTTGGCAGTGATTTCACCGATGCCTTCGATGTCGGTCAGCTTGGTGTTGAAGGCGTTTCTGCGGCGGTGAAAGGTGAATGCAAAGGGGTCCAACGTTTCCGGTAATTATTTTGCTATCACAAAAAATTGTACATTTTATGCCTAAATTTGCCTCATGGGAATAGTTGACCGAAATATAGAAGACTTAAAAAAACTTTGTTCCATGTACAATGTGGAAAGGCTGTATCTATTTGGTTCAGTACTAAATTCTAGCTTCAATAAAGAAAGTGATATTGATTTTCTTGTAAGATTTAAACCCATTGAATTATCAAAGTATTTTGACAACTATATGGATTTCAAGGAAAGATTGGAGAAATTATTTGGACGTGAAGTTGACTTAGTAGAAGAGCAAACTCTAAAAAACCCAATCTTAATCAACTCCATTAATAAATCTAAAGCGCTTGTTTATGGATGAGAGAATTCTTAAATCTTGAGATACCCCTCCTCCTAAATAAAGCTTGGCCCTTCCTGATCTTTCTGATCCCCATCCGGCCTCACCGCCAAATACACCTTCTCGGCTTTGTCTTTGCCGACCACTTCGGCAAGGGCTTCGATATCGGCTTCCTGGATTTTTTTGAAAGAGCGGAAGTGTTTCAGGAGTTTGTTGGCGGTGTTTTCGCCGATGCCTTCGATATCGGTCAGCTTGGTGTTGAAGGCGTTTTTGCTGCGGACCTGACGGTGGAAGGTAATAGCAAAGCGGTGTGCCTCATCCCGGATCTTTTGGATCAGACGCAGGGATTCGGATTTTTTGTCGATATGCAGCGGGTAGTTGTCTTCGGGAAAGTAGATTTCCTCCAGCCTCTTGGCAATCCCGATGATCGGCACCTGACCATAGATGCCAAGTTCTTTCAGCGCCTCCACAGCGGAAGACAGCTGTCCCTTGCCGCCATCGACGACGATCAGCTTGGGAAGTGGCTTTGCCTCTTCGAGGATGCGCTCATACCTTCTGCCCACGATTTCCTTCATACTCGCAAAGTCGTTTGCACCTGTGACGGTCTTGATATGGAAGTGGCGGTATTCCTTGTTGGCGGGCTTGCCGTTGATAAAGCATACCATACTTGCCACGGGATTGGTTCCTTGGATATTGGAGTTGTCAAAGCACTCGATGTGGATGGGCAGTTCCTTGAGAGAAAGGTCCGATTGTAGCTGCCGGAGTACGCGGTTTTTCTTGTCCTGCACTTCACCGGAGGCAAGCAGCTTTTCCTTTTTGTAGTACTTGGCGTTTTTGAGGGAGAGTTCGACGAGTTTCTTTTTGTCCCCGATTTTTGGGACGGCAAAGTTTAGTCCTTCAAATTCCTCTTCGAGGGGAATATTGGCGATGATTTCCAGTGACTCGGAGTTGAATTGATCCCGCAGACGGATGATGGCCGTCAGAAGAAGTTCTCCGTCCGTTTCATCAAGTTTCTTTTTGAGTTCGACGGTTTTGGTGAGGATGACTGCGCCGTTTTTGATTTTGAGGAAGTTGACATAGGCAGATTTCTCGTCCGACTCTATCCCAAAAACATCGAGGTCGTGGATGGCCGGATTGGCCACCATGGATTTGGCTTGGTATTTTTCGAGGAGTTCGAGTTTGTTTTTGAAATAGTGCGCCCTTTCAAAAGCCAGGCTTTCGGCTGCCTCCTGCATTTTCTTTTTGAAGTGGATTTTGGGTACTCCCAGATTTCCCTTGAGGATATGCTTGGCCTGTTCGATCTCTTTGAGGTAATCGGCTTCGGTCTGAAGCCCTTCACAGGGACCAAGGCAATTGCCGATATGGTACTCGAGGCAGACTTTATACTTTTTTTCTTTGATCTTGGGCGGACTCAGGTCGAGGCGACAGGTACGGATGGTAAAAATGCCACGGATGAGTTCGAGGACATTGTTCATCCCCTTGACACTGGCAAATGGTCCAAAGTATGTTCCCCTTCCGGAGATCATTCTTCTGGTGGGAAACAGCCGGGGAAAAGGCTCATTGGTCAGCAGGAGGTAAGGATAGGTCTTGTCATCCTTGAGCATGATGTTGTACTTGGGCTGGATCTTTTTGATCAGGTTATTTTCCAGCAGCAGGGCATCAAACTCTGTGTCCACGATGGTGATTTCGATCTTTCGGATCTCCTTCACCATCCTTTTGGTTTTGTAATTGATGCCGAGGGTTTTGACAAAATAGCTAGCCACTCTTTTCTTCAGGCTCTTTGCTTTACCCACATAGATGAGTTCATTTTCGGCATTGAAATACTTGTACACTCCCGGCAGATCCGGAAGGGAATGGTAGTCTTCAACGAGGTAGGAGGATGCCTGCATGGGTGCAAATATAAAAAAAACAGCCCTGTGAAAGGCTGAATTTATTTTCTAGAAATGGTTTTTCTCTAAGAGACAATAGTTGACAGACCATAGTCCATAGTGTCATGAACTGATTTTCAACTTATCCATTCTATGGTGAGGTGAGTAAGCATGAAATTGGAAAAAGAAATAAACAGCATGTTTCTTCCCTCTTACAGCCCCTACCAAATCAAACTCGGATTGAAGTTCAATTGCCGCGGCTATGGACTGTCGACTGTGGTCTGTCGACTTTCAAACATGGACTATCGACTATCAACCATGGACTAAAAATCATTCTTCTTCTGATCGTAATCAAAATCCGTGAACCGGCTGTTTTCCAATTCGTATTTGTCACAATCGATCTCGATGCTCAGCGGTCTTTCAGGTCTTGGGAAAGGTCCTTTGGTATAGCCTAAGGTCTGATCGGCGTAGACTTTGGCCATGTACTTGACCCAAATCGGCCTAGCTGTCTGACTGCCCTGACCATTAGTCCAACTTCTGAAGTGGATCGCCCTGTCATCTCCACCAACCCACGCTCCGGACACGAGGTCTTTGCTCATTCCGATGTACCAACCATCAGAGGCATTTTGGGTAGTACCGGTTTTACCTGCCAACTGATTGCCTTCATCCCGCAGTGTCCAGGATACCCCCTGTGAGGTTCCTCTTGATTCTTCAAAACCTCCACGAAGCATGTATACCATCAGGTAGGCGTGTTCTTCGCTCATGGCAGGTTTTTTCTTCGGGGTAAATTGCTGTAATAAGTTTCCGTTTTTGTCCTCGATCCTGTCTATGTAGAAAGGAACGATATGCTCTCCTTTGTTGACAAAAGTGCCCATGGCACCGACCATCTCATACACCGATACATCGGAAGTTCCCAGGGAAAGTGCGGGGACTTCTTCCAAATCAGAAGTGATCCCCAATCGGTGGGCAGTTTCGACCACAACCTTTGGACCGAGTTTTTTCATCATAAAGGCAGTAATGGAGTTGATGGACTGTGCCATCGCAAGACGGATCGTCATCTTTTCATAAGAGAACTTCCCGTCCGCATTGCTTGGACTCCAGGTTGGCTGTCCCGGTGTATTGATTTCTACAGGTTGATCGATGACTGTATAGCAAGGGCTGTAGCCATTTTCGATGGCAGCGGCATAGACGAAGGCCTTGAAAGTCGAGCCCGGCTGTCTTTTGCTTTGCTTCACATGGTCAAACTTGAAGTATTTGTGGTTGATACCACCGACCCAAGCCTTGATATGGCCGGTATGCGGATCCATAGAGACGAAGCCGGTCTGCAGGTGTTTTTTGTAATGGCTCATCGAATCCATGGTACTCATCAGGGTATCGATTTCTCCTTTTTCCCATGAGAATATCCTCATTTTCTTTTTCTCATTCAACTTGATGTCAATGGAATCAGCACCGGCACCGTACCTTTTTTCCAAATTTCGGTAAGCATCAGTCCGCTTGACGGCAGTCTCGAGGAAATCAGGAATAACCTTTCCGTTGCTGTCGATCCATGGGGCACGGGTACCCATTTCTTTTTCAAATTTCTTCTGCAACTCCCGCATGTGCTCTTCAACAGATTCTTCGGCATACTGCTGCATGCGGCTGTCAATGGTGGTATAGATCCTCAGCCCATCTCCAAACAGGTCATAGGGAGTACCATCAGATTTGAGGTTTTCCTTGGTCCATTTGATCAGGTCAGCTTTGATCACTTCTCGGAAGTAGGTTGCCAATCCTTGGTTTTGATTGCCAACCCGGTAATCCAACTCAATCGGAATATTGGATATGGAGTCAAATTCAGCCTCGGTGAGGTAATCATATTTTTCCATTTGTCCCAAAACGGTATTTCTTCTTCTCAAAGAATTATCCGGATTGAATACAGGACTGTAATAAGAAGGAGCTTTAAACAAACCAACCAATGTGGCAGATTCCTGAATATTGAGATCAATGGGTTCTTTGTTGAAAAATGTTTTTGCGGCAGTTTTGATGCCGTAGGCATTGCTGCCAAATTCAGAAGTGTTGAGGTACAAAGTCAAAATTTCTTCTTTGGTGTAGGATTTCTCCAGCTTGGCAGCAACGATCCATTCCTTGGTTTTGATAATAAGCATCCTCAAACCGGGGATTCTGCTCAATATCCCCTGTGATTCAAGGTTTCTGGTTTTGAAGAGGTTTTTGGCTGTCTGCTGACTGAGTGTACTGCCACCACCTGTGCCCTGTTGGAGGATGATGGACTTGAACAGCACCCGCCCCATACTGAAGAAATCAATGCCGGAATGGTCGTTGAACCGGATGTCTTCCGTAGCAATAAGCGCATTGACAAGGTTTACAGAAAGATCGCTGTAGGCCACGGGGCTTCTGTTTTCTCTGAAATAGTTTCCGAGCAAAACCCCGTCTGAGGAATACAATTCCGAGGCGAGCTCACTTTGGGGATTTTCGAGTTCTTTGAAATCAGGCAATTCACCGAAAAGTCCGAGGAAATTTCCGCTTACTGCCCAGACAAACAAAACGAAACCCAAGAGTCCCGCTGCAAAAACCATCCAGATATATTTAATTATTTTTTGGGTCATCTATGTTCAGGTATTTGGTACTGTGATTGTTTATTGTGGATATATGCTTCTTTGCCAGTAATCCTTTATACTCTTTAAACGGGACGGAAGACGGAAGACGGAAGTCGGAAGACCCCCGCCTGCCGTCGGACAGGGATGTACCGGGCAATTACGTCCGCACGCAAGAATTAAAATTGAATTCCAACAACTGGCATCATTGCAAACATACATAGTTAATAATATGAATTCTTGTAGAAATTTCTGTATTCGTCCAGATTTTTCCTTTTGTTCAGTTCTTGGAAGTTTTCGATCGAAATCAGAAAACAGTTGCCCTTGTCTTCGTCAGTCAATGATTCATTCTTAAATCCTTCCATGAATATTTTGCGGTACTCGATTCCTTTTTGGGCGGAGATAAATGGACTGACAATGAAAATCGTATTTTCTCTGCTTAAGTTCATGTTTCCGGTCCGCAGTCTTGATCCTTTGAAGTTTTCATTGTGAAAACCTTCCAGATCTGCGAGGAGGTTTTTGGATTCGCCTGACTTATCTGCGCCGAGCACGATCACAAATATATGGGTTTGGTTAGGATTATTTTTGTAGGGAGATTCTGCTTCTGCTTCCTCTTCTTCAGCGACACCCTCTTCCGCGACGGTTTCTTCCTGCACTTCAGCCTCATTTTGTTCGGTAATTTCGGCTTCCGCCACTTCTTCATCTACCTTAAATGCACCTAGCATATTTCTTGCCATTTCTACAAGCCCTTCATCCTCGGTGGTCTGTATATAGTTTTCAAGCCTTTCCTGATACCTTGAGATGTCTTCAGTCTTACCTGTGACCATGATGTCCAATAGGAGGAGTCGGTTGGTATTGGCAGTCAGCGGATGTGCTTCGAGCGTGGACCTTATCAGGGTCTTTGCCTCACCAAACTGATTGTTATGGTACAATTCGTAGGCCGTTTTGTAACTTCGGGACGTTTCGAGGAAAGCGACATTGCCTGAAGCTTGGTCGGGATTATTGACCGACATGGTAAACGGTGAATCCGGAAATTCCCTGTTGAGCCGCTGCGCAAAAATGTCGGTATTGCCTCCGGTTTCTTTGTTGGCAAGGTAAAGGATATAATATGCCTCGGGTTTTTTGATCGTGTTGGGGTACTTGGTAATCAGGCTTTCGAGGTTTTCGATGCTGATTGGGGGATTTTTGAGGTCAAAAAACAAAATTTTTCCCAGCTCAAAGTAAGACCGCTCCAATTCCAATTTCATTTCATTGATCTGTTCGGGATTACTTGGGATTTTTGAAAGCAGCTCTTCAGTGGTCGGGAGTCCTGACAATATCGGATTCTCTTCCGTGGCAGTCGTATCTGACGAGGTGGTAGTCACCTCCGCGGGACGGGTTGATGAAGTCTGGAAGTTTTGGCTTGTTCTCCTCCAATTGTCCTGCAGGGGCCTGTTGCCCCAATTTCTGTTAAAGTCTATGGAACCCTGCTGAATGGCTACGGAATTATCAAAATAGAAAGATTCCCCTCCGCCGCCTCTTCCTCCGAAGGCCAAGAGGTTGTCGAATATGCCGGATGGTTTTTTGTCATCCTTGGCAGCCGCCTCACTCAGCAACCGCTCTTCTTCCTGTTTGATGAAATTCTCTGCGATCAATGTTTGGGCTTCAATACTCAGTTCAGCAAGTAGGAGAAGGCTGTCATTTTTGGTGACGATGTCGTAGTGGAGGACGTAGTTGTCCAGGACTTTTTTTCTGACAGTAATATCCTGATAAAAAGGATCTGTCGGTCGGAAATTGGCCAAAGCACTGTCTAGGTAAAACTTTGCTGCCCTGAAATCATTTTTCTTGTCAAAATTGATCATAGCCAGTTTTTCGTAGATATAGCCTTTTTGGATCGGGTTTTGGCTTTCTTCCTTGGCTGCCCGGATCAATAGCTTTTCGGCTGCCTCAATTTCTCCCTGCTTCAGTTCGAAGTTTGCTTTTTCGAAGAGGATGACATCTTTCAAGTCTTTGTTTTTACTGTCTTTGTAAAGTCCATCAAAGTAATTTCTGACTTTGTCGATGTCCTTTGTCTGATTGAGTTCTGCGACCTGCTGTGCATACAGCTGCGCAAAGAATGCCCTTTCATAAGGAGGGTTGCCTCTCACGGATTTAAGGTAATAATCGTATGCCAAGGCGTCGATTCCTTCCCTTTGGTAAAGCTGTCCAAGGATAAAGTTGATGCGTGATTTCTCTTTTTTGTCTTTGGTATGGCTGAGAGACTTGTCGAGGGCACCGATTTTGCCATTCAGTTCACCCCTTTTATGGTAGTAGTAGGCAAGGGTTTTGTATAGCAAAAATTTGTTTTCTGAGCTGATTCCGGATTCTTTGGAAAGGAAGTCAATCACATAGGCCGCATCGTCGAAGTTTTCCAAGTCCGTAAAAAGCCGCATCAGTTGGATCAGACTTCGGTGGCGGATGTCCTTTTTCTTGCCGTTGACATTGAGGTATTTAAATGTATTGCTCGCATCGTCAAAGTTGGCTTCATAATAATCCGCCATCCCGATCAGAAAATAACTTGGACCCACCCATTTCGAAATCCTGTGCCAATCCACAGCTTTGGAAGCAAATGACCGCACCTCCTCCAACAGTTCTTCATTGGAATCAATAAAGGCGCTGTCGATGAGATAGAAAACAGGAAGTACCTGACTGAAATCTTCCCGATGGTTAGCGGCGATGCCGGTCTCTAATTCCCGGATTTTTGCATCGGCATAGTAATAAGCGTTGTATTTTGCTGTTGTATTGTGAAAAAGCCTATTGGTAAAGGTATTCTTCTCCGAAGAGCACGACAGCAGCACCAAAGAGCAAAGAAACAAAAGAAGGAAAATGATTCTATTCATGGGTAGGCCAAAGGCTTAGAACGCCCAAATTACTTGAAATGATGTAAATTAATTAACGCTTACGAATAATATTATATTTTTACGGTCACAACCCAAATGAAGAAATATTGAGTATCAGGATAAAAATAAGGAACTGGCTCACAGAAAAGTACCTCATTGTGATCAGAAAGAAGCACGATTTTTCTGTTGTGGGATCTTTCAATGTGTCATTTTCGAGGGCCATCATTCTGGGTATTCTTTCTCTTTCGGTAATATTTTTTGTTTCTCTGGTGTTGACGAGGACCATTTTGAGGCAATGGTTTGATCCCGTGTACATGGAAACCGAAAACACCGCCAAGATTCTCATGCTGTCTGATATTGTCGATTCCTTATCGGTAGCCGTCAGCCAGAAAGATGCTTACCTGGCCAATATCCAAGGAATCATCAGTGGCAATGAAGGCGTTGATTCCAATGCAATGGCAGAAATGGCACCCGGCATTCCTACACGGGATTCTTTTGGCAATACTGTTTTCGAACCAAGTGAGGCGACCTTGAGCATCCTCGATGAATTTAACAGTTCGCCCTTAGAGGTATCCGATCCCGTTGGGATTTCCACCGGTTCATTTGCCGAGACCTTCTTTTTTACGCCGATCAAAGGCGTATTGACTGCCGTTTTTGCTCCTAAGGAAGACCACTTTGGGGTGGATATTGTTGCAAAGGAAAATGAACCGGTCAAAGCTATTGCGGATGGCACAGTCATTTTGGCTTCGTGGACTTTGGATACTGGATACATTATCAGCATCCAACATTCCAATGAATTGATTTCAATTTATAAACATAATTCGGTAATATTGAAGAAAGTAGGAGACCTCGTCCGTGCCGGCGAGATCATTTCCATCATAGGCAACACCGGAGAACTCACCACCGGTCAGCACCTTCACTTCGAATTATGGTACAAAGGCACACCACTTAATCCTCAGGAATTCATCACTTTTGATTAGCTATGTTCAATAACAAGACAGAAGAAAAAAAATCGGTAGCCGACATGGTCAGTTCTACCAATGTTATTTCCAGAGAAACAAAAATCACGGGAGATATCTCTGCGGCTGGAAATATCCGGATTGAAGGTCAACTCGAGGGGTTGGTGGAATCAAAGACCAAAATAGTGGTTGGCGATTCTGCTTTGATCAAAGGAAACATCACTGCGCCTGAAGCAGAAATCTCCGGAAAAATAGACGGAGAAGTGTTTGTCTCAGGTACCCTTTACCTTACAAAGACAGCAATAATCAACGGCAATATCACCACACAAAAACTGATCGTGGAAAATGGTGCGGTTTTCAATGGCAAATGTCAGATGATGTCCAAAGGAATGGTCGTATCCAAAAACTCAGATGCCGAAGACAAACCCCAAAAACAGTTACAGTCCGTCTGATCCGCCTACCTATCTCAAATATATAGGCCTTTCATTTCAACTTTTTGTCATCATCGGGGCAGGGACGTGGTTTGGATGGTACTTGCAGCAAAAAAGCAGCATGAAATTTCCTGTCTGGATTTTACTTTTTTGCCTGCTGTCGGTTGTGATTTCTTTTTACCACCTGTATGTCAATCTCAAAAACGATGACAAATCCGCGGGAAACCGTAAAAATAATTAGCTTTGCGCGCTCATTCGGATCCCATGAAGGCCATTAAAATTCTAACCATCAAACTGTTTCTGTTTTCACTGCTGATCGGAGGGATATTTTACCTCCTACAGGAATATATCAAACCCGAATGGGTTCATGAAAGTTTGTGGACGATCCTTTCGTTTTTCGTTTTATTGACCTGGCTTACCGGAATGTTTACCCATTATCTGCTAGAGATCAGCAAAGAAAATTCTGTGAATATCTTATTGGGGGCAATAGGTATTCGGTTTTTAGCGAGTACAGGTTTCGTTGCCATCATGTTGTTCCTGAGAGTTGAGAATTTAATTCTGTTTGTGGTCAATTTCTTTATCATTTATTTCTTTTACTTATTGTTTGATATCTACACGCTTCTAGCTAATTTGCGCCCAAATCCGAAGTAGGTACTAAACAATCATTTGATGGCCCGTAAATTTCTTTGCCTAAGTATTTTGTTATCAATATTTTGGCTAGGTTTTTCGAATCCTGTTCAGGCAGCCGGTGACGGTGAGAGCAAGACAGGGTTTATCCTTCCGCACGTTATGGACAATTATGAGTGGCATTTTGCTACTATCGGCCATACACATGTTACCCTCCATTTACCGGTCATTATTTATTCTCCCGATCAGGGATTGGAGTTCTTTTTGTCCTCTAATTTTCAGAACCACGAGACACATAAATTCGGAAAAGATTATGGTGTTGGTGGCTATTATATTGATGAGAATTACAAACTTTTTGCAGCCGATCCTTCAAGAACATTCATTGATTTTTCGATCACTAAGAATGTATCGATGATGTTCATTATCATTGCGGTATTGCTTTTCTTGATGCTCAATTCTGCAAAATTCTACAGGAAAAATCCCGGGTCTGCACCCAAAGGTATTGCCTCTTTCATCGAACCTATTGTGATTTTTGTTAGGGACGAAATCGCCCTTCCGAATATTGGTCACAAAAAATACCGAAAATTTACTCCTTACCTGTTGACCCTGTTTTTCTTTATTTGGGTGGGAAATATCCTTGGCCTCTTTCCTGAAGCAGCCAATTTCACAGGAAATATCGCTTTGACATTTACCCTTGCCATATTCACCTTTGTTATTACCAATGTCAATGGAAATAAAGATTACTGGAAGCACGTATTTGCTACTCCGGGAGTACCTGTTCCATTGTTGTTGATCATTGTCCCGGTCGAAATCATCGGATTGTTTACCAAGCCATTTGCCTTAATGGTCCGTTTGTTTGTGGCGATTACCGCGGGTCACATTGTGATCTTGAGTTTCATTGCCTTGATATTTGTATTTGAGTCCATGGCAGTCGGTGTGGCGAGTACCATTATGGTTGTTTTTATCAACTTTATTGAAATCTTGGTTGCCACCATTCAGGCTTATGTCTTCACCCTGTTCTCAGCCATGTACATTGGCTTGGCAGTGGCAGAGCATGATCATCATTAATCAGTAATTACTTTGTTCAATTTATAAATCAAACACGTATGTTAACTTCAATCTTATTAACTGCCGGATTTGCACTGATGGGTGCTGGTATCGGTGCTGGAATTGTTGCGATTGGCGCAGGTCTAGGTATCGGTAGAATCGGTGGCCAAGCTATGGAGGGCATTGCCCGTCAGCCTGAAGCAGCTGGAAAAATCCAGACTGCCATGTTGATCATCGCTGCTCTTATTGAGGTGGTTTCCCTGTTTGCAGTGGTAGTTTGTCTACTTATTGCTTTGGGTGATTACACTTTCTAACAAAAAAAGAATTGGGATTGGCGCTAGGCCAATCCCAACCTTTTTGACTTATTGAACAAGCTCTGTTATTCATTTAAAATAAAGCAATATGGGACTTATTACACCCGGACTGGGATTGATATTCTGGTCAGCACTTGGATTTTTGATCGTATTATTTCTCCTCACAAAATATGCATGGAAGCCCATACTTGCTGCATTGGATGAGAGGGAAAAAAGCATAGACGACGCCCTCAAGTCTGCTGAAATAGCCAGAAATGAAATGTCTAATCTCAAGGCTGAAAATGAGAGAATCATTCATGAAGCCAAAATAGAAAGAGATTCCATGCTTCTCAAGGCATCCGAAGCAGCCAAGCAAATGATCGATGAGGCAAAAGAAAAAGCCCATCAGGAAGGTGCAAAGATGATTGAAAACGCAAAGGCCACCATCGAAACAGAAAAATTGGCAGCTATAGAAGATATCAAGGTACAAGTTGGAATACTTTCACTTGCTGTTGCTGAAAAACTGCTGAAGCGAAACTTCTCTGAAGATGCTGCCCAACAAAAGCTTGTTGAAGAATTGGTTAAAGACATTAAGTTAAACTAATATGTCAAATATTAAAGTAGCCTCCCGATACGCCAAAGCCCTTCTTGAACTAGCAATAGAGAAGAATGCGCTAGAGGCTGTAATCGGAGACATGAAGGGATTACTTTCCATAGCAGAACAGAATAGAGAAGTTGGACTGGCACTGAACAGTCCTATTGTCACCTATGACAAAAAGTTCAATATTCTAAAGGGTCTGTTGGGAAAAACTGCCCACCATATCACGATGAGTTTCTTTGACCTGGTTACCAGAAAGAACAGGTCAAATGTATTGATTACCACTGCACAGGAATTTCTGAAGCAGTACAATGAGTACAAGGGTATCCAAGTTGCGGAGGTGACAGTTACCCTTCCATTGACCGAGGCCCTTAAAAAAGAAATCATCGAAATCGTAAAAGAGATTTCCGGACTTGAGAAGGTGGAATTGGTCGAAAAAATAGACAAAAGCCTTATCGGTGGATTTGTTCTCAAAGTAAATGACAAGCTTTGGGATGATTCACTGAGTGGCAAGCTAAGAAAAGCCAGAATGAATTTTGCCCAAAGGCATTTCGTGAAACTATACTAAATCAAAGAAAACATTTTAATAAAAATATAATGGCACAAATAAGACCTGATGAAGTTACGGCAATTTTGAGAGAACAACTCTCAAACGCCAAGACTGATACTGAACTTGAAGAAGTAGGAACCGTCCTCCAAGTAGGTGATGGGGTAGCCCGAATTTATGGACTAACCAAAGCTCAGGCCGGTGAATTATTGGAATTTGACAACGGTCTTAAGGCAATGGTCCTCAACCTTGAGGAAGACAATGTCGGTGCTGTACTTTTCGGTGATTCCAAACTTGTCAAAGAAGGCGACAATGTAAAGAGAACCAAAAAAATCGCCTCTATCAAAGTGGGTGATGGCATGTTGGGCCGTGTGGTAGATACTTTGGGTAATCCTATCGATGGCAAAGGTCCATTGGCAGGAGAACTTTATGAAATGCCTTTGGAGCGTAAAGCACCGGGTGTAATCTACCGTCAGCCAGTAAACGAGCCACTTCAAACAGGTATCAAGGCTATTGATTCCATGATTCCGATCGGAAGAGGTCAGCGTGAACTGATTATCGGTGACCGTCAGACAGGTAAGACTGCCGTGGCTATCGATACGATCCTTAACCAAAGAGAATATTACGAAAAAGGTGAACCTGTATATTGTATCTATGTTGCGATCGGACAGAAAGCCTCTACAGTAGCGGGTATTGTTTCGGCTTTGGAAAAAGGCGGTGCACTTCCATACTCTGTGGTGGTATCAGCAGCAGCCTCTGACCCGGCTCCGATGCAGTTCTTTGCTCCATTTACAGGTGCTTGTATCGGTGAGTTTATCCGTGATACCGGACGTCCTGCTCTGATTATTTATGATGATTTGTCCAAGCAAGCGGTAGCTTACAGAGAAGTTTCTTTGCTTCTTAGAAGACCTCCGGGACGTGAGGCATATCCGGGTGACGTATTCTACCTTCACTCCAGACTTCTCGAAAGAGCTGCAAAAATCAATAACTCTGACAAAATTGCAAGTCAGATGAATGACTTGCCTGAATCTATCAAGCATTTGGTGAAAGGTGGCGGTTCTTTGACAGCACTTCCGATCATCGAAACCCAGGCAGGTGACGTGTCTGCTTATATCCCTACCAACGTGATCTCCATCACTGACGGTCAGATCTTCTTGGAGTCCAACCTTTTCAACTCCGGTATCCGTCCTGCGATCAACGTAGGTATCTCGGTATCCCGTGTGGGTGGTAATGCTCAGATCAAAGCCATGAAGAAAGTAGCGGGTACATTGAAGCTTGACCAAGCTCAGTTCCGTGAATTGGAAGCTTTCTCCAAGTTTGGTTCGGACCTTGATGCAAGTACCAAGAGAACCATCGAGAGGGGTAGAAGAAACCAGGAAATCCTCAAGCAGCCTCAGTATGCTCCGGTACCTGTAGAGCTTCAGGTGGCGATCATCTATGTTTCCACCAAAGGTTTCATGGATAGCATTGCGCCTGAAAAAGCAAGACAATTTGAGAAAGAATTCTACAACTTGTTGAAGAGCAGCCATCCTGAAGCATTGGAACTCATCCTTAAAAATGACATCGATGCAGCAGGAAAAATCCTTGAGCGTGCTGCTAAAGATTTGTCTGCAAAATTTGCAAAACTATAATTGATTAAACAAAAAGTCAGGAGAAAGCTCATGCCTTCTCCTGACTTTCAAAATTTCTTTTCTCATAAAAGAACAATATGGCCAATCTTAAGGAAGTAAAGCAAAGAATCACTTCAGTAAGCTCCACGCAGCAGATTACCAAAGCCATGAAAATGGTGGCGGCAGCCAAGCTGAGAAGAGCGCAGGATAGGATCATCAAAATGCGTCCATATTCACAAAAACTGACCGCCATCTTAAACGAAGTGGTATCTACCATGGGTGGTGAGTTGGATATAGTTTATGCAGAACAAAGGCCTATCCAGAATGTGCTGATAGTATCGATGACTTCTGACAAAGGATTGTGTGGTGCCTTCAACTCAAATATCATTAAGGCTACTGTCCAATTGGTAGAGAAAGAGTACAAAGGAAAAAATGTGACTATACTTCCCTTGGGCAAAAAAGCTTTCGAATTTTTCACGAGAAGGAATTATAAAACAAAGACCGATTTCTACGAGGTTTTTGCCGATGTCAAATATGACGAGGTAAGGAATATTGCAGAATTTGCCATGAATGGATTCATTTCCAAGCAGTTTGATCAGGTAGTTTTGGTGTACAACCATTTCCGAAATGTTGCTACCCAAGACATCATTGTAGAACAGTTCCTTCCTATGGGCGGAGTGGAAAAATTGGTTACAAAGAAAGTAACGACCAATACTGATTATATCTTAGAACCTTCTAAAGAATACGTAATCCGTGATTTGGTACCGACAGCTTTGAAAACCCAATTTTACAAAGCAATATTGGACAGTAACGCCTCAGAACATGGTGCAAGGATGACTTCCATGGACAAAGCCACAGAAAACGCCAATGAATTATTGAAGGAATTGAAACTGATGTACAACAGAAACCGTCAGGCTGCCATCACTAACGAGATTTTGGAAATCGTAGCCGGTGCAAATGCCCTTGAAGGCAGTTAATATAGCAAACAATAATACCCATATAAAGCCACCCCAACAGGTGGCTTTTTTATTTCTTTATGCTTTCCCCCACTTTTTGGGAATAATGGAGGGGACCATTCTTTTATATTGAATGTATTTTTCCCCGTAGAGTTCTATCAGTTTTTTTTCTTCATAATGAACACCAAATGGCAAGTACAAAAGCAACATGGCGAAGTGGATAATAGAACTGAGGGTAGGCTCAAAAAAGAAAAACCCCAAAAATATCAAGATCGTACCCGAATAAATCGGATGTCGGACGTAAGCATGAAGACCCGAAGCCACAAAATCCTCGATTTGCTCCATGTCATCATGGGGCTCGAGTCCGATAAATCTCTTTTTGCTGAAAGACTTAAATGAACGGACAATGATGATGGTTCCGAAACTCGCCAACATGTATCCGAGATAGGTGATAGTTGGTGTTTTGACAAGAATATCAAATGGAGTGTACGTAGAACTATATACCAAAATGCCAAAAATAAATACAGTAGTAAAAACAGAATACAGCAATCGGTACCATATGTATTGCCTTCCCATCCATCCTTTGATTTTTCTTTTTATATTCAGGCTTGCAAGAAGAGAATGAAGAAAATAGAACAAAACCCAAAGGATAACTAAAATCAGATAAGGCATGACATCAACTTTTTTTACGAATATCCTTTTTCTCCTGACAAAAAGAAAGTTTCTATCCCTCTGCGGCGGATAATAATCCAAAGCAGTGCTGCTGTGAACCGCATGTCAAAATCAATAAACCCAAAAGGCATTTTAATCCTGATTACATGAAGATAGGCTTGATCAAAGAAGGCAAAGTTCCACCTGACAGAAGGGTTCCTTTTACCCCAAAACAATTGTCATATTTAAGTGAATTGTACAAGGATTCATTTTCTTTTTATGTGGAGTCTAGTCCTTTCAGGTGTTTTTCTGACGAAGAATATATACAGGAAGGCATAGAAGTGGTTGGGGATATTTCGTTTTGCGATTTGCTGATGGGGGTCAAAGAAGTGCCCGTCTCCCAATTAATTCCTGACAAAACGTACATGTTCTTTTCCCACACGATCAAAGAGCAAGCCCATAACAGGAAATTGCTTCAGGCCGTACTGGAAAAAAACATCACCCTGATGGATTATGAAGTCTTAAAAGATGAAAAAGGCAACCGCACCGTGGCTTTTGGACATTGGGCAGGAATAGTGGGAGCATATAACGGACTTTGGGCCTATGGCAAAAAATCCGGTCTTTTTGAATTAAAAAGAGCTATGGACTGCTTTGATAAGGAGGAACTAGACCAAGAGTTGGTCAAAGTGCAATTGCCTCCCATCAAAATCGTGGTGACTGGCACAGGCCGGGTAGGAAAAGGTGTAGTGGAAATCCTTGAACATGTCGGAATCAGACAGGTCGACGCCAAGGAGTTGTTATTGCAATATTTCGAAGAGCCCGTATTTACAGTCCTTTCCACCCATGATTATTATAGAAGGAAAACGGATGGAGGTTATGAAAGGGAGGAATTTTACTCTTCGCCTGACAAATATGAAAGTCATTTTTTGAAATACGCTGAAGTAAGTGATATCCTGATGGCAGCTTCCTATTGGGATCCACGAGCGCCGAACCTTTTTAAATTGAAGGATATCAGCTCCGAAGATTTCAGTATCTCTGTGATAGCAGACATAACCTGCGACATCAACGGATCGATACCGACTACTGTCAAAAGCAGTTCCATCCTGAATCCTATCTATGATATCGAAAGGGATACTTTTGAAGTATTGCCGGCATTTGGAAAGCAGACGAGTATCTCTGTCATGGCTATCGATAATCTACCTACAGAACTTCCCAGAAATGCTTCGGAGGATTTCGGAAATCAATTGATCCATCAATTGATACCGGAATTATTAAAAGAAGAATCAAAGGTTTTGGACAAGGCCACCATCGCCAAAGAGGGCGATCTGACCATTGAATTTATTTTTTTGAAAGATTATGTAAATAGTCCGGAAGATTAACCAAACAAGCATGATCAAGATTGAAAAATATATAGAACAAACAGTCCTCAAAGCGCAAACTGTGGATGCGGATATAGAAAATCTCATCAAAGAAGCCAAGGAATATGGTTTTGTGGGCGTGTGTGTACCTCCTTTTTGGGTAAAAAAAGCGAAAAGGGAAATCGGAGAGGCTGACATCCAATTGGTATCCGTGGTGGGTTTTCCCTTGGGATATAACCTTACCGAGACCAAAGTTTTTGAAACAGAACAATTGATCAAGCTTGGGGCTGACGAAATCGATGTTGTCTGGTCTATTACGGCTTTCAAAGCTGGAATGAACTGGCCCAAGTTAGAACTGGCAAGGCTTTCGCAAGTCTGCCATGACCACGAGAGGATACTGAAAGTCATCTTGGAAACAGCTTACCTCAGCGACGGGGAGATCATTCAGGCCTGTGAAATCTGTGCAGATGCAGGGGTCGATTATGTGAAGACATCCACAGGGTTTGCACCGGAAGGGGCCAAAGAAAGCCACATCAAGCTGATGCGGGCCCATTTGCCAAGTAATGTGGGCATCAAAGCAAGTGGGGGTATCAAAACCTTGGAGCAGGCACTTGGACTGGTACGGGCCGGCGCAGATAGAATCGGGACGAGTTCGGGTGTGCAGATCGTCAGATCAGCAAAAGAATAAATTTTATGAGTATCCGCAATGTTGCACGTTGGGCTTGAAAGGACTTTATCGGGTACGGATACTTGTCCACGGACGACGGTCCACTGTCCACAGAACCGCTAATCGTTCCCCAACCATTATTTGTTGGCTATCTGCAATAAAGCGGACAAGCATATTGTTTTATATGATTATCCGCTATCATACCAGTAGCCAAATATCATTTTTCTCCACCTCGGCAAGCTCGGTGAACGGATATCGTGAGATCAGAGGGGGGTGGTAGAAATGCGGCTTTGCCGCATTTCTACCACCCCCCTTCAATATCAATAAATTCCGGTGGTCGATCCCGATAATTATCGTGGACGAGACCATTCTGTAAGTTATCCTATACTGGTAAGAAGGCGGATATACATATTGTTTTACATTTATAAACGCTTTCTTGCCACAAACCATATAAAACTCGGATTGAAAATCCCGTGAAGTGGCTCCGCCACGGCGGACATGTATGGACTGTCAACCATGGTCTAAGAACCGATTATCCCCAGTTTTAATCTTGAATTTTGAGCTAGTGGCAAAGTAGCGGATAATCATAATAAATTTTTCTACACAGGCTTCTCCGCCTGAATTTCAGTTTTCGGCGGATCGTTTGGATTCTGTTCCTTCTCTCCGCGATTTTCTTTATTGAAATAGATCAAAATGAAGGGAATGATAAAAAAGGTAAGCAAGATGTAAGCAAATCCTACGAATTTCCTTTTGATAGACTGATCTCCAAGGAATGTCGCCAATTTTACCGGAATATTCCTCAATGCCGGAAAAGGTAAAAACACCAAAGCACCCATAAGATTAAACAGCACATGAACAAGGGCAATGCTGATAGCCGCTTCGGTTTTATAGATGGAAGCAATGACCGCAGTGATCGTGGTCCCCACATTGGCCCCGATGATAAAAGGGAAAACTTTGGATAGCGATACCTTTCGGTTGGCAACCGCCGGCACAATCAGTGAGGTCGTGACTGTACTCGATTGGACAGCAGCAGTGAAAAACAAGCCGTACAAAAAGGATATGTATGGGAATTTGAACATTTGCCTGCTTACTTTTTCAAAATTGGTGGAAATAAATGTTCTGAAAACAGTGTCAGACAGGAACTTGATCGAAACAAAAACCAGAATGATAGAAAGTATCAATCCAATCACCGGACTGTTAAGAATATCGACAAGCCAAGTGGTCAAAGGTCTGGTAAACAAAACGTTGTAACTGTAATCACCCACAAATTCTGAATTGAAATCAAAAAAAGTATTGGTCAAAAAGGAGGAAGTCCTACTCAAAAAACCAAAGTATATCTCCAAAGGAAACAAGATCATCACCGTCAGGATATTAAAAATATCATGGACAACACCTGCAGTTAGGGCTCTTTTAAATTCCCCTTTCTTCATGATATAAGAAAAAGCCACCAAAGTACTTGTAAGCGTCGTCCCGATATTTGCACCCATGACCAAAGGCACAGCTTGGGTCAGTGTAAGGTTTCCTGAGGCCACTACTGCCACTATCATGGAAGTCACCATCGAACTGCTTTGAACCAAAGCAGTTATCAACAATCCTACAAAAAGCCCCACAAAAGGATTATTGGTAGCCTGAAAAAGTTCTTCAGCCAAGTTATTGTTCAACTTGACCATTGACATGGTCAGCAAATCAATGGAAAACATGAAAAGAACAAATGCCAACAGCATTTGAAATATTATCAATCCCTTGTTGGACTTCTGACTAGCTTCCTTGAGTTCGGTCATTTATTTAAAACCCCTCATTAAGGGGTTAATTCTCTTTAATTTAGGTGCAAAATAAAAGTAAAGCAAATTAATAAAACGGGATTTAGGATGAATATTTTGTTAACATTAAATTTTACTTGGACTAACCTTTAAAAAACTAATATATCCCCCCGTTTTTGTCCTTTTGACCCAAATGCTTTAATTTATAAAGCAATTACAAGTCAGAATTGGAATTTTTAGCAGAGATTTGATTTTGCAATCAAGTTAGTCTTAACAATTTGTTAATATTGAGGCGAATTAAACTTCTTTAAATTTGCAGCGGAAAAAATCTTTCACCCATATTCAAAATGGCTAAGCCAAAAGACCAAAATATAAATCAGGATGCCTTATCCAAAGCAGCCTATTCACTTTTTGATTTTACAAAGAAAGAAAGAACTTTTTTAGTTACCATCTGCATTCTGATTTCCATAGCAGGTATAATTTCTCCGTACACTTATTGGGCAATGTGGTTTGGGTTTATTTTAGCTGCTTATTCTGCCATTGCCAATGACAGCATTCAGACTATCGGAACATTCATCGCTTCCAATCAGAACCGAAAGTGGTATTGGCTTTGGTTATTTATGGGGTTGATTTTTTTGGCTGTGGTCACTTACAGCTGGTTTACTTATAACGGTGACGTTAGCTACCAGAGATTGATGGTTCCGGGTTTGGAAAAAGCCCCGGAAAGTTTCGTATTTCTCCAACTTGCCGCACCGATAGTACTTTTGGTCATGACCAGATTGAGGATGCCCGTTTCCACCACTTTCTTACTATTGAATGTCTTTACCTATAAAGCGGGTACCATCGTAGACGTCATGGAGAAGTCTTTCATAGGATACTTGCTTGCATTTACCTTGGCGATATTGGTATGGTTTATTCTCGAAAAATTCGTTGAAACATACCTTAAAGGAAAACCTAAGCCTTATTGGTTGGTATTGCAATGGATTACTTCCGGTATCCTATGGGGAGTTTGGATCATGCAGGATGCCGCAAATATTGCTGTCTTCTTGCCGAGGAGTCTCAATGTCTGGGAATTCGTAGCTTTTGCCGGATTTATTTTCATCGGCTTGGGATTTCTATTCTATATGAAAGGAGACAGAATCCAATCTGTAGTCAATGAAAAAACAAGGGTAACTGACGTACGGGCAGCAACCTTGGTGGATTTGGTCTATGCTGTTATTCTATTCTACTTCAAAATGGCAAACAATATCCCCATGAGTACCACTTGGGTTTTCATAGGGCTTTTGGGAGGAAGAGAAATTGCCATCGCCCTAGCCAAATCCAAAAAGCTGGAGAAAAGAAAGCTTAACATCATGCATGCTTTATACCTCACTAGAAAAGACCTTACCAAAGCTACCATCGGATTGGTAGTATCGCTGATCATGGCTTTGATTATCAATGAAGGCGTTAGAAACGAAGTGTTGGATTATTTCAGATAAAATATTCTAATTCAATTTGAATGGCGTAGGTTTTAAGAAAAATCTACGCCATTTTTATTTTTGGATATCCGAGCGTAAATGGAATTATATACAAATGCATATTTTATGAACGAGGCCATGAAGCTCGCCAAGCAGGCTTTTGAAGAAGGGGAAATTCCCGTCGGGGCAATTATTGTATGCAGAAATAGAATCATTGCCAAGGCGTATAACCAAACCGAAAAACTCACAGACGTAACCGCCCACGCGGAGATCCTCGCCATCACCTCCGCTTCTAATTCCTTGGGAGCCAAATACCTGACTGAATGCAAGATGTATGTTACCCTTGAGCCATGCGCCATGTGTGCCGGGGCATGTTTTTGGGCTCAATTAGGAGAAATTCATTATGGAGCTTCAGATCCCAAAAGAGGGTTCTCAAGATTGTCTGAAAACCTCCTTCATCCCAAAACAAAAGTAACTCAAGGATTGATGGCTTTGGAGTCCAAGGAAATTCTGGATAAATTCTTCAAAAAGCTAAGAGATTGATTCATTTTAGGTCATTTTAGAACCTTTTTACAGTCAATTTGGTTGGATTGAGTACGACACATTCGAATTCATTATTTTATGTTTAACCATAAACCTTTATAAAAATGGCTTTTGAACTTCCAAAACTCCCTTATGATTTCAATGCGCTAGAGCCGCATATCGACACCAAAACCATGGAAATACACCATGGAAAGCACCACAATGCTTATGTGACAAACCTTAACAATGCCATCGCAGGAACTGACCTCGAGAACAAAAGCATTGAAGAATTGATGAAAGTGGCCGGCAGCAATGCAGCTGTAAGAAACAACGGTGGCGGACATTACAACCACAGCCTGTTTTGGACCATCATGAAACCAAACGGTGGAGGAAATCCTACAGGAGAAATCGGTGCTGCCATTGATGCAAAATTCGGTTCTTTCGACAAATTCAAAGAAGAATTCGCAAAAGCTGCCGCTACACGATTTGGTTCAGGTTGGGCTTGGCTTTGTGTAGATACCAAAAAGGAACTTTGTGTATGTTCTTCCCCAAATCAGGACAATCCTTTGATGGACGTGTCTGAATGCCCCGGCACACCTATCCTGGGCCTTGACGTTTGGGAACATGCTTATTACCTCAATTACCAAAACAGAAGACCTGACTATGTTGCTGCGTTTTGGAACGTGGTCAATTGGGAAGAGGTATCAAAAAGATATGCCGCTGCAAAGTAATTGATAATATATATATTGATAAATCAGCCTTGGAACTCACCTTCCAAGGCTTTTTTTGTGCTCCTACTGTACGTTCTTTGTGTACGGTAATGTACACGGTTAAAAAACATAAAATAATTTAATTATTTGATTAACAGGTATTTACATTATTTTTTATTTATTGGCATCCATTTCTCAATAAGGTTGGTACAGTACATGAAAACTAAACCAACCTATTATTATGAAAGTTTCAACCCAGATTTTTACAGTCCTCTTATTCTTCTTTTTAGGATTGAGCAATCTTGCAGCGAAAGATGTCGCTTTGATTACCGGGCAGGTCAAGGACCAAAAAGGAGAATCACTTCCATTTGTCAACGTTGCCCTGGTTGAAGCCCAGACCTGTACCCTGATCACAGGTGCCGTCACTAACGACACCGGAGAATTTTTAATCGAGACAGCAAGATCCGGAAAAGTCCAGCTTGTGGTTTCCTCCATAGGTTTTCAAACTTTCAAATCTGAAGAATTTGAAATCAAAGTGGGATCAAATAAGGAATTCGGAACCATTTCTATTGAGGAAGATGCCGGAAACCTAGAGGAAGTCACGGTGCGCTCCACTAGACCGGATATCATCGTCGAAGCGGACAAAACCACCATCAATGTCGAAGGCACTGTCATGGCTGACGGAAATACAGCTTTGGACGTAATCGGTAGATCACCAGGTGTCTACGTGGACGAAAATGACAACATCAACCTCAACGGCCGCCCCGGGGTGACTGTGATGATCAACGACCGTCAAACATATATGTCGGCAAATGACCTCGCCAACTTTCTCCGCTCCATGCCCGCTGACAATATCAAAAGCATAGAAATCATCAACAACCCGACTTCCAAATTCGATGCCGAAGGAACTGCCGGAGTCATCAATATTAAACTGAAGAAAAACAACATGGACGGTATGTTTGGCAATATCCAGACAGGTGGCATGTACAATGGAATATATGGCCCAAATGCAGGGATCACATTGAATGTAAAAAAAGGAAAGTGGACCAATGCTGCCAGCTTGAATTACAATGAATTCAACTATCTAAACGACATCAGCATCAACAGAAATTTCCAACTGGAAGAAGGGGTTTCCAATTTTGACCAAAGCAGCAAGATCACCACGATCAATAAAAGTCTGTTTTTAAACAGCGGGTCGGATTACCAGATCAATGACAACCACAGTGTCGGAATCTCCCTCCAAGCTTCCGATTACAAAGGAAAAAATGACGGGAAGTCATTTACTGAAATCAATAATCCGGGAACGGAAGACCTTTTCTTTCTAAGGTCAAACAACGAAGGGGAAAGTCAAAACAAGAGGATATTTGGGAACTTCCATTATGTCGGTCTTTTGGACACACTGGGAACCAAATTTACCACTGACGTGGATTACACCAAGATGAAATCAAATGCCTCCTCGCTGCTATCCAACAATAGATGGATCAATGACAATGAGCCAACAGCTGACAGAGACTATATCCTGACACTCAATGAGATGGATTATAACATCTTCACCGCAAAAGCTGACTTCACCAAACCGCTCGGAAAAGGGAGAATCCTGGAAACAGGACTAAAAGGAAGTTGGGTAAAATCGGACAATGACCTCGACCTCAGCAAAGCAGTTGAAGAAGAGCCTTTTGAGCAGGATCCCAATTCAAACAAATTCATTTATGAAGAAAATGTCCTCGCTGCCTATGCAACTTACAAAAGCAAATTTTCTGAGAAAGTGAGCTATCAGGTAGGATTGAGAACTGAATATTCCGACATCACAGGAAACTCAGTTACCTTGGAAAGAATAGACAAACAAAACTACATCGACCTTTTCCCGAGTTTCTTTGTACAGCAGCAAGTAAGCAAAGACTATCAAATCGTCTATAACGCCAACAGAAGGATCAACAGACCCAATTACCGACTGTTGAATCCATTTATATTCTACATAGATCCTTTGACTACCGAGCAGGGAAATCCCTACCTGAGACCGCAGTATTCCAACAACCTGGAAATGAACCACGTGGTCAAAGGTCAGTACCAGTTTACTTTGGGATATTCGTTGACCACAGATGTATTCCAACAAATATTTACCCAAGATGAAGAAAGCAGAACCACCACGACTTACACCGCCAACCTGGACAAATCACAAAACTGGAATTTCAGAGCCATGATTCCTGTCGAGATCCGAAAGTGGTGGAATACCAGCAACATGGTCCAAGTCAACAATGCACGTTGGAAGTCAATGATTGGAGATGCTTTGCTGGATGTGTCCCAAACTTCATTGACTCTCAGAACACAGCATACTTTCAACCTGCCTGGAGGATTCAGAGGTGAGTTGATGGCGATGTATATCGGTCCTTCCCAATACGGCCAAGCATCCATAAAGGGATTTGGATGGGTAGATGCAGGGATTTCAAAAAACCTGATGAAAGACAAGCTGAGTCTTACTGTCAACGGTACCGACCTGTTCAGAAGTCAGGTGATCAATGCCGCAGTACAGTTTGACAATATCGATACCCAATTCCAGCAATACAGAAGCAATCAGGGAGTAAGGTTTACCTTGAGGTATAAATTTGCCAAAGGTGAGAATTTCAAAATCTCTAACAGCAGCGGAAGTACAGAAGAAAGAAACAGGTTGGACAATTAAATAATCCCGAACCCTATATCTAATTGGTGTAGGGTTTTCGAGTAAAATTAATTTCTTGTTGTAAGTTAAGTCCCCTTATAAAAGCAATGTTCCTTTAAAACTATAATCCATCATGGCCAGAATATTTTCAACCCTTTTCGCAGTTTTTTTACTCCACACGGTGACTGCCCAAACTTTCGATAAAGCCAAACTTGATACGTACTTTCAGACTTTGTCCGAAAACCAAAAAATGATGGGATCTGTAACCCTCTCCAATGAAGGCAAAGTTGTCTATCAGAAAGCCTTCGGTTTTGCGGATCTTGAGGCCAATATCCCTGCAACTCCTGCCACCAAATACAGGATCGGATCCATCACAAAGATGTTTACATCGGTACTTATTTTAAAAGCGATGGAAGAGGGAAAAATCGACCTTAACCAAAAAATCGATAAGTTCTTTCCTGAAATTGAAAACGCTTCTGACATCACCATCAGCCAATTGATGAACCACCGAAGCGGTATCCACAGCTTCATTTCCAATCCGGATTACTTATCTTGGAATACCCAAAATAAGTCCCGAAAAGGTCTTTATGACATCATCAGGGAAGGGGGAAGCGATTTCGCACCCGACTCCAAAGCCGATTACAGCAACTCCAATTATGTCTTGCTGACCTGGATTCTCGAAGATGTGTATATGCAGCCCTATTCCAATCTGGTGAAAAAATACATTACCGGACCATTAAATCTTAATGACACCTATGTGGGACAAAAAACAGCAATTGCTGCGAAAGAATCATACTCCTACAAATTTGTAGGCAAATGGGAAAAGGAAAGCGAGACCGATATGTCCATTCCGTTGGGCGCAGGGGCCATGGTCTCGACTACTGAGGACTTGACCATATTCATCGAAGGACTGTTTGCCGGTAAAATCATATCCTTCTTAAGTCTGGAAATGATGAAAGAAATGAGGGATAATTTTGGAAGGGGGATGTTTGTCATACCATTTTATGACAAAGCTTCTTTTGGTCATACCGGAGGCATTGATGAATTCAAATCCATGCTGAGTTATTTTCCGGAACAAAAACTTGCTTTTGCCATGGCTGTGAACGGATCCAGCTATGACCCAAACCAAGCAGCCATCGCCGTACTAAGCGCCTACTTTGGGAGGGATTATGAGATCCCGACTTTTGCGGCGAATACCCTGAAGACCGAAGATCTTGATCCCTATCTCGGTGTGTACGGAAGCGCTTCGTTCCCATTGGAAGTAACCATCACCAAAGAAAATACCACACTGATCGGACAGGCTACCGGCCAACCCAAATTCTCATTAGAATACAAAGAAGGGCATATTTTCGTCTTTACTCCGGCAGGACTGACTTTGGAATTTAATCCGGAATCCAACGAGATGACATTGAAGCAGGGTGCCGGCAATTTTGTCCTCACCAAAAAATAAAAAATCTAAAAGTTTAACGGTTTGCTACTTGAAAGGAGGCTTTTTTTAAAGTCTCTTTTTATTTTGTGTGTATCCGCTTTATGGGACGTATCCAAACAAATAATGGCGGGGGAACGATCAGCGGTCCTGTGGACAGTCGTCCGTGGACAAGCATCCGCAACCGATTAAGTCTCTACAAGCCCAACGTGCAACATTGCGGATACTCATATTTTATTTTATGATTATCCGCTTTTATACCAGTAGCCAAATATCAATTTTCCACACCTCGGCAAGCTCGGTGAACGGATATCGTGAGATCAGAGGGGGGTGGTAGAAATGCGGCAAAGCCGCATTTCTACCACCCCCCTTCAATATCAATAAATTCCGGTGGTCGACCCCGATAATTATCGTGGACGAGACCACTCTGTAAGTAATCCTATTCTGGTAAGAAGGCGGATACTCATATTTTATTTTATAATGTAGGTAAGTCCGATGTTGATCACGACATTTTTCCTGTCCCATCCCGGTATAAAATAATTATCAGGATCATTTATCAGAAACCATTTATAATTCATGGTATTGACATATTGAAAATTTCCATGAGCCAAAAGATTACCAAACCTCCATTCCCCCACGAGAGAAGGAACAATGTCCACATATTTGGTCCGCCAATCTTTGATATCTTCAAACCTGAAATTATAGAAATCATTGTTATACACAATGCGCTCAATATGGAAGGCGATTTTGCTGAAATCTCTCACCCATCCAAATTCCACCCAATTGACATTTGTCGCCGGACCATAACCGATCCCCAAAACCTGCCCTTGGTGGGTGTATCCATGTCTGACATGGTCATGGATATACCAAGTGTCAAGGTTAAAGATGCTTTCCCTGATAGTCTGACCGGATTGGGTCATTTCTGAACTGATCTGGAGAAATTGATTTTCTTTTTTCAACGGGATCAATGTTGAAAATCCAAAGGTAAAAGCCCTGTTTCTTTCGGGCGTAACTATAAAATCAGCGGTCCTGATGCTGTTGCCATTGGTCCCATATTCTCCATAAAACTCAAAATGTCCTTTTGCACTCAGCCACCTGAAAAACCCGGTACTGAATTGTTGCCTACTGTCTCGGGTTGGATTGTGGACGTTATAGAGACCTTTTTCCCCATTGAAGACCGGAAGGTAATCAGCAAAAGTCGACATGTCGGCACTGTACATCTGACTGACAGAACCATAGCCGATAGAAAATCCCTTCAACCACTTCGGTTGGTAAGTCAAAACCAACCCACCTAAGTACCTGTTTCCATTTTCCCTTTTTGAAACAAGAAATGGGTTTTGCAGAAATGCATTATCCGGATGCGGTGGAAGAAATCCACTGCTTCTTAAGAAACCTGAAATCAGCTGACCTTCAAAATGTCCGATTTTGGTTTCAATTGGTTTTTGGGTGTTTAAGGTAAAATGAAGAAATCCCGGTGCATTGTTACTCATCAAGAGCGAACTCCTTTTGCCGGGTCCCCACCAGAGATTTTCGGTTGAAACACCAAGGGACATACCTTTGTGGTTGAATCTAAAACTTGATTGACCGGCTAGGATTCTGCTGTATTGCGCGTTCCCAAACCGCTCCGGCATGTCAATCCTGTTCATGTGTTCATAATAAAAAAAGATAGTTGACGGCTCCTCAATCGGAAACCCGAGGTAATCTTTGTTTTGGGCGACAAGAATCTCAGGCTGAAGCTGAAGGCTGAACTTCCCATATTCAAAAAACACCCCCGCGCTCAACACATTCTGAAAACCTCTATTGGGGATCATTGCCCCGTCATTAAGTCCAAAAGCATAATCGGAATTGAATTGAAACCTATTGGTAATAGGCATGACGAGGAACTTCAACTTTTCCTTTTCACCCAAAAAACCCTGGTTAGTCGAAGTCTCAAGATCAATAAAAGTGCTGTCTAGGTCGAACCCCACTTCCCTGTCAAAAACGTGTACTGGAAGAATGGGACGTATAGAAAAACTGCTTGTTTCGCTCAGTTTACCCTGAAGCTGCATCCGTCGCATGTATTCCTCCAATACCGGTGTGCCCACAGGTACTGTTTGGGAATATCCTATACTTTGAAAAATCAGAACAAACAGGATGCTAAAAACAAAATTTGAATATGACGGTATCGCTTTTTTCATCCTATCACATCACAAATAAGGTAGAAACTTCGATTTTGCCAACAGACCAACTTTCATCACATTTTGGATTGGGGCTGTTGAGCTGCAGCAATTCATCACCAAGAGTGACTTTTACAGTTGGACCGGTATGGGATACCAACTGCGAAATGCTGTAAACTGTGGTGTTTTCCGGTACACCTGCCAAATGGCAAAGTCCGGGAAGGTTGGTTCTTATGGCTCCCGTTTTTGGTAAATTTTGACGGAAAAAATTACTCGGATAAGATTGCATCAGACAGAAATTAAACCCACATGGAGTATTGGAAAATGTGGTTCTCATAACTTCCGCACCATCTACCTTCATAAACCAATAATCTGGGCCTCCTATATTGTCAGGATTGCCATCCCATGAATCATGGACATATAACTCAACGGTAACTTTGACGATATTGTGCGTAGGCAGAGCGGACAGGTTCAAGGTTACTTCCTCATTGTGATAATTGCCGAGAAGGGTTTTATTTTCAAACACAAATAGCCTTCCGTTTTCTATATTGTTGAGGTCTTCACTAGAAAAATCATTGAAATAAACCAGATCATTTCCCTCACAGTCACAGACGGTATCCTGCTGACAAGAGCTTAGACCCAATATCATGGGAATAAAAAAAATCAAAAACAATGGCTTGGTTTTAATCGGCATACAAGGGAGATATTTGCTGCATACCTGATGGTATTTATTGGCAGGTAAAATTCGGAATGCAAATAAATGAATTTTTGATGGAATAGGAAGCTAAAGAGCCCCACTTTGCATATTTATGGATAATTAATTGTTACACAGAAATAGGTAAAACCCTCTTTGAAGGTCACTAAAACCCAACAAACCGGCAAACTTGGGAGATGGGGTATTCAGAACATAAATTTTAACTTGATGATAAAAAACGAGGATGGGGCTTCTACCAACATTCAGTGGCATCCTTCACGCTTATATAGCATGAGTGGACTTATCGAAGGAATACATCGATTCCTGTCTTTTCTTCTTAAGGTTACCAAATCTACGTTAGGATGCAAGATGGATAGATGTGCAGAAAATGAGACACACATTTTTCACCTGATTACCACCTAGAAAGAAGTACCACCCATTGGAGCTGTCATATTTTTAACCTAGGTTAACCATTCAAGCCACATAGAGTGGTTTGAAAAAAACTGCTTTAATGCCCCAATTTGGCCCTGAAATTTCACTAAACAGCACTAATAAAATTACCGTTTATTGTTTCAAATTCGACTTTTAGCAAAAACCTAAACTATTAATCTTTTTCAAGCTCCGTTTCCATTATTTAGCAATTCTTTTGAGGAAGGGTTAAAAATTTAAAATTGTCAGTAAGGCTAACTCATTCTTTTTAAAACAATTAGTCAGTAAATTATACGGGTTTATAAAAATTCTTCAGATTGTATAGAAAGCCTTACTTTAACTTGATTTTTTAGCCTAAGCAGGACAAAAAGATGTAAAAAACAAAAAAGTTTTCAATATGTTTACTGAATAATATTTTAATTACAAAATTTAAAAAAATAAGATGCAAGAACACATCTTTTTAGCCGAGGACGATGAAGAAGACAGGGATCTTTTTACCCTTACCATTTCTGAAATTTCTGCTGATTATAAAATTTTTGTTGCCAAAGATGGCATCAAGTTTATGAGCCTGCTTAACAATGCAGAACAACTACCTGACTTCATTTTTTTAGATCTAAATATGCCGCTCAAAAATGGTTTAGAATGTTTACAGGAGATCAAAAATTCAGAAAAGTGGAAGCTTATTAAAACTGTGATTCTTTCCACATCATCACACCCTGAGCAGATTAAAGACATGTATAAAATGGGGGCAAATCTGTATTTGAAAAAACCAACCAGCTACAGCTCATTCAAAGATTCATTATCAAAATGTTTACAAATGGACTGGGACACATTAAAATAAGCCAAACCTAAATATATCGAAGGTGTTTATACAAAATTTAAGGGCTCTTTCAGCTGAATGTCATAAACAGCTTGAAACAAATAAATTGTCGTTGGCTTTATTGAGTGATCACGTTAATGAAAATATTTACCTTAATTATTTGATTCGATTATACGGCTTTGTCAAAGGTTTTGAACAATTCATGTATCCAATGTTGCCACCCCATTTTAAAAATATAACCGAGCGTAAAAAAGCCCATTTTATCGAAGAAGATTTGGGAAATTATGGTGCCGCATACTATAAAAATACTTCTCCATCAGAATCCTTTTTTAAAGAAACATATCCTGATATTTACAGTGCTGCGGGGGCCTTGTATGTATTGGAAGGCTCAACGCTTGGTGGTCAAATAATTGTAAAACACCTTCAAAAAAAACTTACCTCCGGGTTTGTAAACTCGGCCTATTTTTCTGCTTATAAACAAAAAACCGGCAGTATGTGGAAAGAATTTTTACAACAGCTTACCACTCTGCCACCATCCGAGCTTGAGGAAAAGCAAATAATAGCAGGTGCCATTATTACTTTTAAAATAATAGATGATTTACTTGATGACAGCCCTCTAACCTTTACAACATATGAACATAGAAAGTATCATAAATGAGGATGTAGTATCCATCACAAACTGCGAAAGTGAACCCATCCATATACCGGGCAGTATTCAGCCGCACGGTTTTTTACTTGCAGTTACTGTTGTTGATTTTACAATTGCTTATTGCAGCGAAAACTGTTTTGAATTTTTAAATAAAACACATGTAGAGTTATTGGGAATAAAACTAGAGGACATATTTGACAAAAAAGATATTCTCAATATAGAACAACAGTTTAACAATGAGTCGCAAGAGCTTGCTAGACCTTTTGTGATGAATTTTGGAGAAAAAAGTTTTCATGTCACAGCACACGCTTCAAATGAAGTAATCGTATTGGAATTTGAAATGTTTTCAGAAGAAAAAATGGAACTGCCGGACATTTTTATCCAAATGAAACGATTTGCATATTATACCGAGCGTGCAGATAATCTTCAGAGTCTTTGCCAGGATATTGCTGATGAAACCCGAAGCATTACCGGTTATGATAGGGTAATGATTTATCGCTTTGACAAAGAGTACAATGGAGAAGTATATGCAGAAAGTAAAAACGAAAATCTTGATCCGTTTCTAAATTTACATTATCCTCATACAGATATTCCTGTTCAGGCTAGAGCACTTTATCTGCGCAATTTGGTAAGAATGTTGGTAGATGTTTCCTATACACCTGTACCTATTTTTACCATTAGTGAAGGTGCAAAAAATAAAAATCTCGATTTGAGCCTGTCAAATTTACGAAGTGTTTCGCCAATTCACCTGCAGTATTTAAAGAATATGAAAGTGGGTGCCACTTTTGTAATTTCACTAATTCATCATGGCAAATTATGGGGTTTAATTTCTTGTCAGCATAACAGTGCCAAGCACATACCATACTATATCAGACTTTCAGCACATTTACAGGGCATATTTCTTTCATCGCAGATAGATGTGAGGCAGACAGCAGATGAGTTTGAGCTTGCTAAAGAAACAGAAAGGAAAATAGTTGATTTGCAAAATCTGTTGGTCAAAAATCAAAATAATATTACGGATAAAAGTACCCTCATAAAACTAAAAGATTTAATAAATGCTAATGGAGTCATTCTTCATTTTAATGAAGCAAATTATATCGAGGGGTCGTTACCAGGCGCGCCTGAAATAGAGGACTTAGTAAGTTGGCTAAAATTAGAAAAGGGTTCCCAAAATTTTTCCACCCATCAATTGCACCAACATTATGCCGGAGCAACACAAATAGCAAATACCATTGCAGGTGTGGTGTATTTACCCTTAAGTAATAAGAATTGTATTGTATGGACGAGACGCGAAGTGGAGAAAAATATTTATTGGGCAGGCGACCCCTCCAAGGCTATAGAGAAAAATGATGAAAATTTATTGCTTTCACCCCGTAAATCATTTGAAATTTGGAAACAGGCCGTAAAACTTTGCAGTTCCGAATGGAAAACCCCAGAGCTTAAGGAGGCCGGTGCAATTTCCGTATCTATACAACGTCAATTGCATTTGGCGGATTTAATGGCAGAAGAAAGAAGGTATGTATCCCTAAATGAGAAATTGCAAAAATCAAATGATGAACTTGCCAATATGAATTGGATTAGTACCCACGATTTGAAAGAGCCATTAAGGAAAATTCAGATGTATGGTTCCATCATTCTCGAAAAAGATGGGGCTATAATCCCTGATTCTGTGAAAGAAAATATTTTCCGAATGCAGAATTCGGCAAGTAAAATGCAAGTATTAATTAATGATCTGCTCACTTACTCCAAAGTTGTGAACGATGAAAAAAAGCTTGATCCTGTTGATTTAAATACAATCTTCCAGGATATTTTGTTAGATTTTAAGGAAAATATTGAAGAAAATAATATTTCCATACAATTACATCATTTACCTATTATGTACGGAATTCATTTTCAAATACGGCAACTTTTTTTGAACCTTATCAGCAATTCAATAAAATTTACCCGACCTGAAGTTACGCCGGCAATAAGTATTTCAAGTGAAATTGTGACCAGCAACAAAATTGAATTTGAATCACAAAGATTTTATAAAATTATTGTAAAAGATAATGGAATAGGGTTTGATGAAGCCTATAAAGAAAAAGTATTTAAGATATTTCAACGCTTACATAGTCAAGCAGAATTCATGGGTACAGGTATTGGCTTATCCATTTGTAAAAAAATAGCTGAACTTCACGGGGGTTACATAGAGGCACAGGGAGTTGAAGGTGAGGGTGCCATTTTTTCGGTCTATTTCCCCGTAGATACTCAGTCGTTTTAGTGTTAAACATTAGATTTACAAAGACAGACAACATCTCAATAAAAAAGTTAGGCAAAAAGATTCCCATTCATCATATTCACCCCATAACCCAATCAAGAATATCCAAACCAACATGACCCTCCAAAAACCCTTTGAACTTCAATCCAAAATCGGTAGAACCGTTTTCCACGAAGGAAGGGAATTCTTGTTCTATAGCGGGACGGCGTATTTGGGAATGGGATGTGTTGGGGATTTTGAAAAACTTGTCACGGAAGGAATTTCCAAATACGGACTCAGCCACGGACTCAGCAGGGTCAATAATGTCCGTTTGTCTGTCTATGAGCAGTTTGAAGTTTTTTTTGCAGAAAAGGCAAAGGCTGAGAAATCCCTGGTTTGGAGCAGTGGCTTCTTAGCAGGAACTGCCGCCGTCAGTTTTTTAAAGAAAGATGCGCATCAGATTTTTATTGCCCCGGAAACACACCCCGCGGTTTTGGCAGAGGGGCTGAATTCCTATCCTGACCCCAGCTTCGACCGTTGGATCGGCTATTGCCAAGAAACCTGCGCACAGCTTCCTTCTTCCAATATTCTGATTATTGCCAATGCCGTTGACCCGCTAAAGCCTGCCGTTCCTGATTTTGATTGGATCAGAGACCTACCTTCGCGGCACCATTATACTTTACTCATCGACGACAGCCATGCCTTCGGGGTTTTGGGCGAAGATATCTTTGGGACTTACAGCCAATGGAAAAACCTTCCGGTAAATTTGGTCATCTCAGGTTCATTGGGAAAAGGACTTTCCCTTCCTGCCGGAATCATTTTGGCAGATGAAAAAACCATTGCAGGAATCTCCCAAATGGCGATCTTTCGGGCTTCCTCCCCTCCTTCACCGGGATTTTTGTATGCCTTTCTTCAGGGACAGCATCTTTTCCAAAAACAAAAAGAAAAATCCCGATCTAATTTAAGCCTCCTCAAAAATCTATTGGGAGACCATTCCCGGCTACAGCAATCTGGCGATTTTCCTGTTTTCTCCTTTCCTGATCAAAATTGGGTTTCCGTTCTTGAAGAGGCAGGTATCATCGTTTCCTCCTTTCCTTACCCAAAGCCTACTGATCCTTTTGCAAACAGGATCGTGGTTTCGGGCTGTCACGAAGCGTCAGATATCCTAATCCTCCACAAGGCCATTACAAGTCTTACTTAGAGATTTTTGAAGTTGATATTTGGGTAAAAAAATGAATATGGCTTACTTGAAGTCAAATAGTCAAAGATGATGCGCATGTTACAAAAACCTGTTTTGATTTTCCTGTTCGGAATTCTGTTGATTTCCTGTTCCCAAAAAGAACCTGTTCCATTTGAAGATATCCCGGAAAGTTATCCCGTTCTCCGGCAGGTTTTGGAACATCCTGAGACGTATAAAGCACAGATTTTGTACACTCAGATCGACCGGGATTCTGTGGGTAATCCTGTTTTCAAGGATTTCAATGTAGGACTTGATGATCAGGTTTATTTTTATCCCGCGAGTACTGTAAAGCTTCCGGTTGCGATTTTGGCTTTGGAATGGTTGGCTGCGCAAAACATAGTAGGCCTTACTGCTAAAAGCATCATGCTCAGCGATTCGATCCGGCCTTCTCAGATTCCCGCTTTGGTAGACAGTTCGGCTGAAAACAACCTTCCAAGCATCGCCCAATACATCAAAAAAATTCTTCTTGTCAGCGACAATGATGCCTACAACAGGTTGTATGAACTGTTGGGTCAGGATTATATCAATACCAAGCTCAAAGAAAAGGGACTGAACCACACTATTATCAACCACCGTCTCAGTATGCCGATGACCGAAGAGGAAAATAGACATTTTAACCCAATTAGGTTTGTGGATAGTGTGGGGAATGTTTTGATGGAAATCCCGGCTAGGGAAACCTCAGAAATCTATGCCAACACTGACCGCCCTACTATCGGAAAGGCTTACTACAGCAATGGCGAACAGGTAAATACTCCGATGGAATTTACCTTCAAAAATAAGTTTGCGCTTTCGGACCTTCATGGTGTCGTCCAAAGGATCATTTTCCCCGGAAAATTTTCTCCTGAGCAAAGATTTCAAATCACAGAGGCTGACAGGAAATTTATCTTGAAATACATGTCGATGTTGCCTTTGGAAAGTGACTATCCGAAATATGAATTGCCTGAATTTTACGATAGCTACTCCAAGTTTTTCAAATTCGGAACGGACAAAAATCCCATTCCAGAGAGATTCAGGATTTTCAACAAAACCGGAAATGCCTATGGGCACCTTTTGGACGGTTCTTATTTTGTGGATTATGAGACGGGAACGGAGTTTTTTGTATCTGCGGTGATTTATACCAATGCCGACGAAACCCTCAATGACGATGTCTATGAGTACGATTCCATTGGTTTTCCGTTCTTTGCGGAGCTTGGGGAATATTTGTACCAATTGGAATTAAAAAGAAAAAAAGAAAATTCCCCGGACCTTTCATCATTCAGGTTCAGTTACAAATAAATCTTCTCCCGCGGATCTTCGCTGAAGGGATTGAAAGATCAGTTGTTTCTCGGGACATTTTATCGTAATCATCTGCGTCAATCTGCGTGGTCTGCGGGACCAAATCAGGAATTTTTGAATACTTTTCTCCCGCAGATTTCGCGGATCTTCGCAGAAGGGATTGACAGGTCAGTTGTTTTTTCGGGACACTTTATCGTAATCATCTGCGTCAGTCTGCGTGGTCTGCGGGACCAAATCAGGAATTTTTGAATACTTTTCTCCCGCAGATTTCGCGGATCTTCGCAGAAGG
>NZ_JAKZAL010000023.1 GCF_022538115.1 Cognataquiflexum rubidum
ATCTTTAACAAATAACGATTGTCACTAGCTGTCACTTTATATTTATTTGGCCACTGGTATCATTGCGGATATACATAATAAGAAAATAACTTATCAAAATATTTTGGATGATTGACTTTTATATGGCCAAATGAATCAATGAGTCCTTCAATTTCCTCTATTCTTTTTTTCATAATTGAAATTTATATAAAAATCAAAAAGATTAATTATAATCTGTAAGATAAAATATTTGTTTATTTAGTTTAACTGATGAAAAAATAAAATGATTGATTTAAAGAAAAATTTCCACAAAATTGAATTGCCTAGATTTGTAGAAGTTAAAATTCAAGAGGTTGCTTTGTCCCATCTAGATCTTGAAGATATGGGTAAGTTAAGAGATAAATACGATGCCCAAGCATATTTTAATAAACTTAGAATTGATATTTCTTCTGAATTTGCATTTGAAAAATACCTTGGTTTAGGTGATTTTGATTGGGAGAGAAGAAAACAAAAAAACTATAATCGACTAGAATATAAGTTTTTTAATAAAAAAATAAGATTACTCACTTTTTCAAAAGAAAAGAAAATAAATCTAAAAGAAAGCGAAATATGCCATCATGTATTAATCTATCATAAACCTGATAGAAATTATTTTATTGGGGGAATAATTTTTGAAGAAAATATCAAAAGGCTAATAAATGAGTCATCAAATGACTCAATTTTAGGAGTGCAATTTGAGCCAGATTATGAGCAAATGAAAAAATTTGAAAATCTCGAGGAACTAGAGGAGGTTTTAAAATTTATTGATTGAGGTTAGAGAACTTCTCAAAAGCACCGGTTTTCGTTATATCAATTCGATATTTGTTTTTATCGTCCTTAATAATAATTACACTATCAAATCCAAGTTCGTCTAATTTTTCTATTGTAGCCAATTCACCTTCCTTAAGTTTTAACACCTTTCTTAACAGCCAGTCGGATAAAGCTTTGTTGGGATCAGTCATTAAGGCTTTACCATTATCTTGACACACTTTTGCTTTAAAAATATTACCTGTAGGAATTTTTAAATCAAATGAAGTATTTCTTTCAGGAAAAAAGTTGGGGAAATACTTGTGGATTTCTATGGGTATAGGAATATAAACCTCACCACTATCTCTTGTTCTTCCACCAGCATTCCATTGATTTAATCCGCTTTTTTCAAATACAAATTTTTTCTTTTCTTTGACCCCATACAGAGGTAAAACAATATAATTAACTCCTCTTACCAATTTATCAGTTGCTAAACTGGGTTGTTTACCGTCTAATAATTCTAAAAGGATAGTGTAAGGGTCTTCAATTATATCAATAGGAAAATGGAATGCATTTTTAGGAATTTGAAATTTTCTAAATAATGTACTTTTTGAGAAATTAAAAGTATAAAAATTTTGACCATCATCGAAAGATAACCCCGCTGTTGTTTGTTTTATATTTGATATTTTATCAATTTTTATTTTTTCATATTCAGTTTCAAATAAAATCAATTCCTTATTTCTCCTTGCAACTATATGATAAAGAGATGAATTTATATCATAAACTCTAAGGCCTAAGTCAATCCTATCGTTTCTATATTCGCTCAATTGAATTACCAAATCCTCACCCTTAAGAATGTTTAGCGTTTTTGATAAAGAGTTAAATTCAGCAATTTTCTCTGTACTAGAGGATGATGGGCAAGTAAATGTTTTAAGACCAATTCCTATGGATTGAAAATTTGCGTCAAATGATGTATCCGACCGAGATAAATTTATCGCATCAAAACTCTTACAAAAGATGTTTTCTGCAACCCTATAGTTAATGAATGGAATAGAACTTTCACTAAAAAGACCTGATAACTTTGAAACTGCTCCAAGAAGTTTCAAATAATTCCCATTATTTTTTTTATCAAGTTCAACGAAATTTATCATAGCAATACTTCCAGAATATTTTCACCTATTCTTTTGATTAATGGAACTGTAACGGAATTTCCTGCCTGCATATATAACTTGCTATTAGCAATTTTTGGAAAGACATATTCAGAAACAGGATATCCTTGAAATGAAAAGCATTCTCGAGGAGTAAGTTTTCTTATTCCATATTTATCTCGAATAAGAGGAACATTATGCCCCCCTGCACCCATATTTGCAGTTAATGTAGGACAAACATTACTTTTATTTTCTCTGACATAGACTCTTCTCCATTGATATAAAGTATCGGTAGAGGTCATTGATTTATTAAGTCTGTCATAATACATGTGATTCTTTGAATAGTAAAAATTCTCATCCTTTTTATTTCCATCAATTATATCATGGATAGTCTTAGTCAAAGGAATTGGTTCAGGAAAAGTGAAATCCATGTAATTTTTAACCTGTTTAGGATCGAAAGCAACTATGAATATTCTTTCTCTATTTTGAGGAATATTTGCATGCGTCATTGAATTTAATACTTTATAAACTACCCTATAACCAAGCTTTTCCTCTAAGACTTCGAGAATAACTTTTAAAGTTCTTTTGTTGTCATGACTTGCAAGATTTTTAACATTTTCAAGAAGAATTGCTTTAGGCCTTTTTTTTTCAATTATCTGCTCAAGATCAAAAAATAAAGTACCCCTAGTATCTGCAAAACCTTTTTGGTAACCGGCAATTGAAAAAGCTTGGCAAGGGAAGCCTGCACACAAAATATCAAAGTTGTTAGGAATAAAACCTTTGGTTTCCTCTTTTGTGATATCCCCAAATGGCACCTCGCCAAAATTTGCAAAGTACGTTTTCTTTGCTTGTTCATCCCATTCACTTGTAAATACACATTTCCCCCCTAAACTTTGAAAAGCTAACCTAAAGCCACCAATTCCTGCAAATAGGTCTATAAATTTGAAAGCTGGGAATTCTGGTTCTGGGAAAGGTACTTGGGTTTTGTAATCAAATAATGAATATTGAATTGCTTCTTCGGCTGCTTCCCAAGTAAACTCTTGATTTCGCCTGATTTCTTCTAATTTTTTAAAATAATCAACTGCTTTGGTTTTGAAAATTTCTCCTTCAGGTTGATCGTGTGAATACAAATAATGAGTAAAGGCCGCCCTTTCATAATCCAGATCCTCAACGATTTTCAATTTAAATTTTTTGCCAAAGACTTCTTCGATCAGCTCGCTTTCCTTCAAATTCATATAATATTCATTTAGACTATTCAAAAATTAAAAAATTTATGGAATGTCCGCAATCTATTAAATATAAAAAGAACAATGAAAAACCTTGTCACAAATTGGGGTAAAATCATTTTGGGTTCTAATCTATTTTATATCCAGCATCTGAAATTATTTTCTAAAAAAAAACAACTGTTCACACTAATTCCCCTCCCACAAAACACCCCACCACCCCAATCGCTCCGCCTTCCTTCAGGGAATACGTTTGGCCATTGACCACATCGAAAAACTTGATACCTACTATTCCCAAAATGACTTTTTGGATTTGGTGACCTTCAAAGGACAGTTCCATTTGGCCTAAATCCGAAAGCTTTTGTCCGGCTTCCAACATCCCGCTTTCCTGCCACTCGACAGTGGGATCGGAATCTTCTGACAAAGCCACCAAGCCGATAATGACTTGGTACGGTCGGGAACCTGCAGCTTCAGTGAATGGGGGAGTAAGGATACCTCCAAAATCGAAGTGGAATGATTTGCCTTTCTCTATTTCTGAAAAGACCGGCAATCTGCCCAAAGTAGAACGCAGATTGGTATTGGCAGTAAAGTTGATTCCTTCAAGTTTGCTGACATCACCATAAAAGATTTTCCGCTCACCCCGTTGATGGATCTTGTCCTTCGCTAAGGCGGAGGTAAAAATACCGGTCAACTTGGAGTTGATGTGAGGGTTCAAAGCCGGACCATACATATATATGATTGCATGTTTAAGTTTCCCCGCCAAGCCACCCGCCGTCCCAAAATCATTGGATGCCTGCCTCGAACCTTCATATTCAGGACTGTTTTTATATTGTTGGGTCGTCGGACCTGTCTTTGTCCGAACCATATCCACACCCTCGCTTTGGTAAAAATCGAGGCCGCCCATTTTGCCCTTAAAGCGAAATATTCCTGTCTGTCTAGCCATAGTTCCGTATACTTTCCGTTACAGTTCCCCTATAGTCCCGTTATAGATCCCTTACCCATACTCCGTGTCTGAGTAGACGATACTCCGTGTCTGAGTAGACGATACTCCGCCTCTGGGTTACCCTAGACTTACCTTTGCTACCATGTGGAACTGACCCAGAGTGCTTGTAGGGGTGATCAAGATTACTCTGAATACTATGAATGTAGTAAAAAATTCTAAAGATCCAAAGAAATAGGATTAATCATTTAGAAACATCTCCCTCCCCAACTCCTCAAAATCCGCTACTACCCCATCACAAGCCAAAGAGACCAAATTTTCCTTGCTTTCTGAAGTACTGATCCCGACAACCTGTATCCCGGCACGCTTTGCCGCCAAGATCCCTCCTTGGGAATCTTCGATGACGAGGCATTCTTCCGCCTTCAAACCGGCCTTTTGCATACTCAGCAAGAAAATCTCCGGGTCGGGTTTGCCCTTGGTGACTTCATGCCCACCGGTGGTAAAAGAAAAATAAGAACGGATTCCGAGGCTATCCAAAGTAAAGTCAATGTTGGGAGGATCACCCATCGTCGCCAAGAGGCCGATGATTCCTTTGGCTTTCATCTGTTGGAGAAAAAGGCTGAGGCCATTTACTTCACGGATATGGGGGCGGTACATTTCTCGATAGGTGCGCTCTTTTTCCTGTCCGAGCTCATAAAGCTGGTAAGGATCTTTGATTTGGGGAAAAAACCGCCGCATCATTTCATCGATATTTCCATGGTTTTGGGCATGGAATTGATGTGCATGGAGATGGATTCCGTGTTTCTGCAAAAACTCCAGCCACGCATCCCGGTGATAGGGTATGTTATCCACCAAGGTCCCATCCATGTCAAAAATAATTGCTTTGGGTAGTTTCATGATAAAGACTGGAGATATGAGACGTGAGACAGGAGACTGAATTCTGGTAAGGTTAAGAGAGATTGTAAATTAAAGGGTTTTAAGGTTAAAAAGTTGAAAGGTTTTAAAGTCGAGTCCAAAGGTCATGTTTGTCGGGGCCGTCACTCTGAGTGAAGCGAAGAGTCTCACCTAAAGTAAATGAGATCCTTCAGTTTCCGATGAAAACGGGACAAGCAGTACCTCCTTACCAATGACGTTAGTCTAAATTACCCCTCGGCAGGCTCGGGGAACGAAATATTGGGTTTTTGAGGGTGGGGAGGAAAAAGCGGCACAGCCGCTTTTTCCTCCCCACCCCTTAACCTAAAAAACCACGGTGGCCGAGCTTGCCGAGGCCAAATTAGAAAACCCTCAACGTCATTTCATTTACTGAAAATTTCTAAAAATGTTGGGGACTCAGGATGACGGGTAATTCTCTCCCACTCGGATACTTCGTACTTCGTACTTTTTCTCACCTCTCACCCTCCTAACTTCCCAACTTCCCCACTTCCTAACTTCCCACCTCTCACCTCTCACCTTTAACTTCTTACCTCCTCATACTTCGTACTTCATACTTCGTACTCCCCTACTTACTCCACTTCTTCTTCTCTCCCTCGTAATCATAAGTAGGATCCACGCCCGCGTCTTTTTGTTTTTTGAAATCCTTCAGTGCTGCCAAAGCAGGTTTGCGGAGCAGCAGGATGGCAATGACGTTGAGCCAAGCCATCAGGCCTACGCCGATGTCACCAAAAGTCCAGGCCAATTCGGCGGTGCGGACAGAACCGTAAAAGGTAGCCACCAGGATCAATATCCTCAGGACATAAGTCGGCCATTTTTGCTTGCCGTCTTTTTGAAGGTAACTCAGGTTCGTCTCCGCAATGTAGTAATACGCCATGATGGTCGTAAAAGCAAAGAACATCAAGGCAATTGCCACAAATCCCGCTCCGATGGAAGGAAAATGGTGGCTGATGGCGTTTTGGGTATATTCTGCGCCGATGGATACGCCGGGGATATTCTCGACGATAAAGCCTCCCTCGGGATTGATGACGTTAAACTGACCCGTAAAAAGGATCATAAATGCGGTAGCGGTACAGACAAAAAGTGTGTCGATATACACCGAAAATGCCTGCACCAAGCCTTGTTGGGCAGGGTGGGCGACCTCGGCGGCAGCGGCGGCGTGCGGTGCTGTACCTTGACCTGCTTCATTGGAATAAATTCCTCTTTTGATTCCCCAGGCGATGGCCATCCCAAACACACCGGAGTAAGTGGCTTCGAGGTTGAATGCCGAGCCGACGATGAGTCGGACGACATTGGGTATTTCAGAGAAATTGAGGAAGATGATCGTCTGTGCCATCAGGATATAACCCAATGCCATAAAGGGGACGACGATCTCAGCTACTTTGCCGATCCTTTTGACCCCGCCAAAAATGATCAAGGCAAGAAGCAGACAAATGATACCTCCTGTAACTTCCACAGGAATGGAGAAGGCTGTTTTGACGCTCAGCGCAATGCTGTTGCTCTGTACGCCGGGAAGCAGCAGAGACATGCTCAAGATGGTCACAAAGGCAAAAAGGACGGCATACCATTTGATCCCGAGACCTTTTTCTATATAAAAGGCCGGACCGCCACGGTACTGCCCGTCTTTGACTTCTTTGAATATCTGTCCCAAGGTAGCTTCAATATACGCTGAGGCTGCGCCCAAAAACGCAATGGCCCACATCCAAAAAACGGCACCCGGGCCGCCCATGGCAATGGCCGTGGCTACACCGGCGATGTTTCCCGTTCCGATCCTTCCGGACATGGCTATCGCAAAAGCCTGAAAGGAAGAGACGCCCTTGTCAGAGGATTTTCCCACAAAAAGCAGTCGGACCATTTCCTTGAAATAGCGCACCTGCATAAATCCGGTGCGGATGGAAAAGTAGATGCCGGCGCCCATACAAAGAAGGATGAGGGCATTGCTCCAAATGATGTCATTGATAAAGTATACTATTTGCTCCATGTAGTAGGGTACGCTGATTGGATTAGTAAATGGTTTTTGGGGGTGGCGGTGGCAAAGAATCGTGTAACCCTTTGAGTCCTGGCCAAATATATAACCTTCTTCAAATTAATTGCTGTTTATTCTCTGTGGGAGGGTTGAAAAGATGATCGGGATAATGGGTTAGCAGCATGATACTGAAGGTACACGCTTGCCACAGGTATCAAATGAAATTTATCGGAACAGCAAAAACTCCTCTTGGTAGCAGAATGATATGCTTTCTCTAACCTCAGATATCCTTGGGGGAGACCGCCTTACCCCATTTCTTTTTTCCAAAGACCGGCAATGTTTGCTTGAATTCGGGAAGCACCCGAACAGAACAATGTGCTGAACCACTTATTAATTGCAAATTTCATTGGAAAGCTTATAGATATCCCAGAAAGAAACTCGCCACTTTGGATCAGCCTTCCGTTTGTGCTTTGCAAAAAACCCTATTGAGGTGCTCTAATATACCTTAATGGTTACAGTAAATATTTTTGACGCCATTTTTAGAGGGTAACAGAACCCATTTTACAGGAACTAACAGATATTTAGTGGCGCAGGGTTTGACATATAAGAGTCTGTGGATAAACGCTTTTTTGCCGGTGATCCATTTTCTACTACAATCGGGGAGGAATTCCGGTAGCTCGGGAGGAAGTCGAAAGACCAACGCCTGCCGGGGGCAGGGATGCAACGGACTTATCAGTTTACTGATGTGGACTATTCTGAAATTCGGTCTTACTGGCACCATCGCGCATATACACACAATTATTTTATTAAAACTTAAACTTTATGATGATGAAAAAAAATTTTATACTCCCTTTTTTGGTAGCAGGAGGACTTTTCTTGCTCGCTTCCTGTGATGTAGATGAGCAGCCGCCTGTTGTTGAACCAACAGATCCGGCAACGGTGCAAACTGTAGAGTGGACGGCCGCGCAAGTCCGTCTGATTTCGCGAAATTCTGGTAACACGATCCCTCGGGTGGATTTTGACGAAGGGGTGGATCTCATGCCCGGCTATCATCAGTGGGATTATTGGCCTATCCTGAACATGGATGGATCGATTGCAAACATCAATGGACACCGGGTCATGATCGTCCTGACTGCACCGGATACAGTGCTATCAGGAAAGCGACACGATATCGTGAGACACCGCTATGCCATTTCCAAAGATGGTATCACGTGGAAAGATGCCGGAATGGTATTCACAGAAGAAGCAATCATCGGTTCCCGTCAGTGGGCTGGATCAGCTTATTATGATCAAGGAACCGTGTATTTCTATTACACTGCTACGGGTGTTAAAGGTGAATTGGAGTCTGGAAGGATAAATAGTGGTGCTCCGGGTGGGGATGGTGGTATTTCCTACGAACAAAGAATAGCCTTAGCGACTGCTCAAGTTGCCAATCAGCCGGAGACTGTTGTATTTGAAAACTTTAGCGCACATAAAGTGGTATTGCAGGCGGATGGAGCAATTTACCAACCTGCCACCGGCATGGACGCCACCGGAACTGTATTTGCATTCAGAGATCCTTTTGTCTACAAAGACCCTGCGACCAACAAGATTTATATGACCTTCACAGCCAGAGAAGCCGGTGACATCACTACCTACAACGGTGCAGTGGGTTTGGCGGAAGCTATTGGCAATGACATGAGCAAATGGAAGCTTCTTCCTCCTTTGGTGGTGACCAACATCAATTCAGAATTGGAAAGACCCCATTTTGTCAAGCTCGACAATAAATACTACCTGTTTTTTTCTACCCACATCGAGAAATTCTCTCCTGAGGTTATGGATAGGATTGATTCTCCTGAAGGGATGTACGGATTTGCATGTGACGATTTCCTCGGGCCCTACGAGCCTCTCAATGGAAGCGCGCTTGTAGCGGGAAATCCAACAGAGGATCCTTACGCAACCTTCTCTTGGCATGTATTGCAGGATAAAACCGTATTGAGCAATACCAATTACTACAATATTGCGCCTGGCCTGGAAGTTGGAGACTTCGGTGCTTTGGGAGAAGATTGGGACAAACTGCATTTTGGAGGTACTCTTGCCCCAAGGTTAGTGCTTTTAGTAAATGGAAATCTGGTGACATTGAGTCACAGACTCCCTCCGTCTTTACCATAATCTTTCTTTACCAAAATCTTTTTTAAATCAAAATGCCGGACATGATCCGGCATTTTTTTTTGTGCGTAGATGAAGAACCGCTGTTTTAAAATTAGATACTTCTCCCGGAGTTTAATGGCCGTCACCCTGAGTGAAACGAAGGGTCTCTCATTAATGAGATCCTTCATCTTTCCCGAAAACACGGTACAGGCGGAACCTCTTACCAATGACGTAATTGTCGGAGTCGTCACCCTGAGTAAAGCGAAGGGTCTCACCATAAGTAAATGAGATCCTTCAGTCGTACCTCCTTCAGGATGACGCACAGTGCAGAGGAGAAGTCTAATTATACTTCAAAAGATATCTCCCTCTGGTCGATATGACAAGGATAAATCTCTTTCACTTTTTACCTCTCACCCTTTCGCAACCTTCCAACTTTAAAACCTTCCAACCTTTTAATTTTCCAATTTTCCAATCTTCCAATCCCCTCAATCTTCCAATCTCTCAACCCCCATACAAAACCCCAACCCCCGCTTCCTGCAAGGATTTGTTGTAGGCTGGTATCGAGGTCTTCAAGAGCTTTTCTCCCCTGGCTTTCAGCACTTCCCATTCTTTGGTCAGTTCCTCAAGACGGTCTTTGGATCCTTTGGTGACTCGAGGGATCGAGCTTTCAGTCTGATTGATCAGGTACAGGTAGTTGGCAGTGAATTTATTGGGGAAGTTTTCGACATCGTCATAAGCTTGCGACTTGCGTTGCAGCATGTCTTCATCCCAAGCCTGCATTTCCTTCAGCAGGTTTGTCCCGGAAGCATGCAGTTCTTTTTTGGAAGCATCGCTTTTGATTTTGGCCAAAAGTGGCTTCAGTTGCTGTTGGTAAGCCATTGCTTCATTGATCATCGTATGCATGGAAGTAAGCTCGGCTTCCATCTTTGACATAAATTCGTGGTATTCCTGATAGTCAGCTGCACTCAGTCCAAAATCCGGATTGTCAACAATCTTGGCCGTGTTGGTGCTTTCTCCCAAAGTTGATTTTAATAATAAAGTGTAATTACCCGGAATGGCCTTATGACCTGAGAAACTTGCTTCCAAGTAAGCAGAGGGCACGCCCGGCATTGTTGGATAGCGCATGTTCCAGACAAATCGGTTCACTCCTTTTTTGACAGTCAAGGTGGGTTCTGCTGAAGGGCCGCCATCGTATTTGATAAACGATGGGTCTTTTTTGCTTGAAAATGTCCTTACCAATTCCCCTTTTTCGTCTCTGATCTCCAAGGTCAGTGTTGTCGAGTCATTCACCGATGCCGGCAAATGGTAATAAATCACCACGCCATTGGCAGGATTGACTCCCTCAAAAGGATGTGTTCCCTTGAACTCTTCGCTGTTGCCATTTAAGGGAGAATACCAATTCCCCAACATCGCATCGTCAGGTTGGTAGAGGAGGGGTTTATCCACAGAGGGTTGGATTCCGCGGACGAGGTTAAGGTCGTCCAAGATCCAATAAGAGCGTCCCGAAGTGGCGACGATCAGGTCATTGTGGGCTACTTTCAGGTCAGTGATCGGCGTGACCGGCATGTTCAACTGAAAAGGTCCCCAACTTGTGCCTCCATTTCTGGAAATGTAGATGCCGGTTTCTGTACCTGCATAGAGCAGTCCTTTTACCACGTTGTCTTCACGCACTACTCTGGTAAACGCACCATAAGGGATTCCCTTACTGATACTCGTCCAGGTTTTTCCGTAGTCGGTGGTTTTGTAAATTGCAGGAGTATAGTCATTGAACTTGTAGCGGGTGGTAGCGATATAGGCTGTGGCCGGATCGTGAGGGGAAACTTCGATGGCGTTGATGAGACATTCTGTCAAGCCTTTTGGAGTCACATTGGTCCATGTCTTTCCATTGTCACGGGTCAGGTGAACAAGCCCATCGTCGCTCCCTACCCAGATGTGTCCTTTTTCGTGGGGAGATTCCATAATGTAGCTGATGGTGCCATAATTTTCGGCGCCTACTGCCTCATTCGTGTAAGGACCTCCGCCTTTTCCTTGTTTTTCCTTTTCATTTTTGGTTAGATCGGGAGAGATTACTTCCCAACTTTGGCCCATGTCTTTTGTCCTCAGGACATATTGCGATCCATGGTAGTAGGTGTCGGGTTCATGCTGTGACCAGATGATCGGGGCATTCCAGTTGAACCTGTACTTCATGTCGCTGGCATTTCTGCCTAGGTATTGGATAGGAGCGATCATGATATTGGTGCTTCCCAGGGATTTGTGGTCGAGAACTTCGATGGTCCCGAGGTAGCTGCCTCCCAAAACGTACCTTGGATCATCAGGATTGAATGCCAAAAACGCACTTTCTCCGCCTGCAGAGTAATTCCAATGTTCCTGAGATATCCCACCTCTTCCCAAAGCCATGCTGTTGATGACCAAAGACGTATTGTCCTGCTGTCCGCCATAGATACGGTAGGGGATTTGGTTGTCGGTATTGATCCGATACATTTGGGCAGTCGGCATATTGGCTTGAGTGGACCATGTTTTGGCATTGTTGAAAGAAATTGCTGCACCCCCATCGTCTGCCATGACCATGTTTTTGGAGTTTTTGGGATTGATCCAAAGGTCATGGTAATCGCCATGGGCACTGGGTAGCACTTCCCAGCTTTTGCCGCCATCGATGGAGCGGAGGGCCGGGGCACTGAGCACATACACTGTATGCTCATCCTGTGGATCAGCAAAAACTTCTATATAATACCAGGCTCTTTGAACCAGTCTGTTATCGCCGCTGACCATAGACCAATCAATGCCTCCGTTTTCAGAGACAAAAAGTCCGCCCTGATCTTTGTCTGAATCACTTTCTATCAAGGCATACACCTTATCTGAATTGGCACGGGAAACAGCAATCGCCATTTTACCCTTCTCTTTGGGAAGTCCGTTGGAGAGGGGCTTCCAGGTTTTGCCGGAGTCGGTAGACTTGTAAAGACCGCTACCGGGTCCACCGCTGATGACTTTCCATGGAAGTCGCTGATGCTCCCACATGGCGGCATAAAGAACTTCGGGATAATTCATGTCCATGGACAGTTCCACGGCACCCGATTTATTGTCAACAAAAAGCACTTTCTCCCAAGTCTCTCCGCCATTGGTAGATTTGTAGATGCCCCGGTCTTCGTTGGGTGCATGGAGTGCACCTTGCGCAGCAACAAAAACAATGTCCGGGTTGGTAGGATGGATGACGATTCTGGAGATATGTTGGGTTTTTTCCAACCCAATTTTCTTCCATGTTTTTCCGGCATCGGTCGATTTGTAGACACCATCGCCATAGGAGGTCATCACCCCACGGGGTGCATGCTCGCCCATGCCGACATAGACGATGTTGGGGTTGGATTCGGAGACGGATACCGCACCGACCGAACCGGTTGTAAAAAATCCATCAGAAATGTTATTCCAATGCTGTCCTGCATCCTCTGTTTTCCAGACACCGCCGCCTGTAGTTCCCATATAGTAGGTGAGCGGATCGTTGACCACACCCGAAGAAGTCACCGACCTCCCTCCACGGAAGGGACCTATGTTTCTATATTTGAGGGTGTTGTTGATTTCTTTGAAATCCTGTGCCGAGAGTTGGAAGGCGCCAAGAAAGAGGAGGGCAAGAATAAGTTTTTTCATCAGAAGATAGGTGGCTATTGAAGGCAATCAAGTTATAAAAAAATGTCGGTTTTAGGATATGGTATTTGATGGATGACTTTTCGGGAATTTGAGGTGCTTGGTCGTTTGTTCAGAGTTTACTTCAAACAAAAAACATCCGTCATCGGTCATCGGTCATTTCTTCCACCTTTCACCTCTTACTTTTTACCAAAGCGTTTTCAAAAAAACCTCCCGACCTTCCCAACCTCCCAATTTCCTGACCCCCCGACTTCCCAGCCTCCCGACTTCCCGACCTCTAACCTTTCACCTCTTACCTCTCCCCACCTCATCCTTCCTCTTTCGAATCTCATCCTTCAAAAAGATATCTCCCTCTGGTCGATATGACAAGGTCAAGTCTCTTCCTCCTTTCACCTCTTACTTTTTACCAAATCCTTTCCCAAAAACATCCCAACCTCCCAACTTCCTGACCCCCCGACCTCCCTACTTCCCGACCTCTAACCTCTCACCTCTTACTTTTTACCAAAGCGTTTTCAAAAAAACCTCCCGACCTTCCCAATCTCCCAACTTCCTGACCCCCCGACTTCCCGACCACCTTTCACCTTTTACCTCTCACCACCTCATCCTTCCTCCTTCGAATCTCATCCTTCAAACCTCATCCCCCAAAAGCCTCTACTTCACCATCTTCCTCGATGTGTTTGATTCCTTTGATTTTCAATTCCTGAAGGCTGGATTCATCTCCGTCAGTTTCACCGCAGATTACCCCGGTAAAAGAGAGGATATTGGTGATTTTACAACCTTTTCCTTCAAGGGCTTCGGCGATATTCTGAATATTACCGATTTCATTTTCCTCTATGGAGGCAATGAATTTTGTGGGATGCTTTGCCATTTTTTTTGAGGGTATCTAGTTAAAATTACTGTGGACTCTGTACAAGTCCTGCACCTACGTCACTTGCCGGCAAGCCGATTGGCCGGGCCGTATTGACCAACTTTTCCCAAATCTGGGAAGCCGTTGCATTTGGATTTTGTTCCCACAATTGCGCCGCCACCCCGGACACAAAAGGTGTTGCCATGCTTGTACCGTTGATGGAAGTGTAGTTTTGGGGAGATTTGTATGCGCTCATGACTGCTACTCCTGGACCGGCGATATTTACCTCACCACCATCACCGTTGATGGAACCGCAGGAAAAATTCGCCACTTTCAAAAACCTGTCCACAGCAGCCACTGCCATGATGGAAGGACAGTTGGCTGGATGACCGACAGGCTTGATGCTGTTGGATGACCGATTGCTTTCATTTCCTGCTGCTGCAATGATCAAGGTTCCTCTTTGCAAACCCTGTTTGGCAATGTCCTCATAAATCCTGGAGTGGCTTTGTCCGGGCCTTGTCGCCGCCCCGAGAGACATGGAGATAACCTTGCAGCCATTGCTCATCGCCCAATCCATACCTGCAATGATACCGCTGTCTGCCCCTGAACCTGCATTGGAAAGTACTTTGCCAATAAAAATATTTGAGTCAAAAGAGACACCATACCTGCTTTGGTTGGAACCCCGCAATCCTCCTGCAGCGACTCCTGTGCAGTGCGTGCCGTGTCCGTTGAGGTCATTGACATCTTCTCCGGATATAAAGGATTTGCTTTGGATCACCCTCGTCTGAAAATCAGGATGGCCAAGCAAAAAACCCGTATCCAATATCGCAATGGGAATATTTTTGCCTTTATAAGGACTTGTCAGGGCACGAACCGCCTGAACGCCCCAATAGGCCGCTGCTATGTCTGAATAGGAATTCGGCAGGGCAGGGTTCGGTGTCGGATTACCCGGAGAGGGTGTAACAGGAGGTTTTTTGCCTATTCCCAATAATGCTAAAAGCCATTGCCAAAATCCCCCTGAGGCTTGTGATTTGGCTGCTGCAATGGCATAGACAAAGCGCTCAGGTTCATCATAAAGAAAACTGTTGACCCTAGCGGCACTCGTTAGAACATTGATTTCCTCTTGGTGGTTTTCATTGATGACCGCTACACCAAAATTCTCAAAAACGATGCCGTCAGCCTGGTCAAAAGCTTTCACATAGTCCTCCTCATGGGACTTAAAATCACTAGAGGATGCCAACCTTAGGGAGGCCTCGCCTGCTTCACCCTCTATTTGTTTAAATTTGGCGTTATGATCCAACATTACCAGGCGTTTGCCGGTGAATTCTGGTTTTGATTCAAGTGTTTCTATTTGATCTGACATGGCTTTGGGATTGAAAAGTGAATGGAATTAAAAACAAACCTAATTTACAAAAAAAAATTATATTATTGATTGTCAAGGGTATAATTGAAGTTTAAGGTATTCGATTTCATATTACCGCAAAGGACCCAAAGTTATCGCAAGGAGTCGCAAAGGGAGAATCGGTAAGAATAATTTACTACAGAGCCCATGGAGGGCACGGAGAAATGTTTCCCGCGAAGGCGCAAAGGCGCAAAAAAAATTTACCTCAGAGGACACAGTGGGCACGGAGAAAAAATTACAATAATATATCACACAGGAGACGCAGGGACGCAAAAAAAGAAGAAGAGAAGATGTCCCGCGAAGGCGCAAAAACGCAAAGAAAAAGCCTTAAGAAAGCCACCTTGCGTTCTTAGCAAAAGCGTTGCGATCATGGCGGTAAAAAATGTCCAATGGTACCTCTAACCATCTGTGAAAATCTGTGTTCATCTGTGGTTAAATCTATTTTTCTACCACAGGGGTCACGGGCACAGAGATCAGCTTCCATTCAGCATTCTAAATTCATCATTTGATTGCTCTGCGGCTCCGCGTGAGGTATTTTTTCTTTTTCCGCAAAGGACCCAAAGGTATCTCAATGGGTTGCAAAGGGAGAATCGGTAAGAATAATTTACCACGGAGCTCACGGAGGACACGGAGAAAAAATTACAATATATATCACGCAGGAGACGCAGGGACGCAAAAAAAGAAGAAGAGAAGATGTCCCGCGAAGGTGCAAAAACGCAAAGAAAAAGCCTTAAGAAAGCCACCTTGTGTTCTTATCAAACCGTTGCGATCATTGCGGTAAAAAATGTCCAATGTTACCTCTAACCATCTGTGAAAATCCGTGTTCATCTGTGGTTAAATCTATTTTTCTACCACAGAGGTCACGGGCACAGAGCTCCCATTCAGAATTCTAAATTCACCATTTTATTGCTCTGCGGCTCGGCGTAAGGTAACTTTTTCTTTTACCGCAAAGGACCTGGATAATCAAATTACCCCACCAGCCTCTGATACATCTCCTCCAATTTACTCACTGCAATAACCTGGATCCTGTACTTGTCTACATCCAATCCCTTGATGGCATATTTGGAAACCATGATCCTTTTGAATCCCAATTTTTCTGCCTCAGCAATCCTGTTTTCAATCCTGTTTACCGCCCTGATTTCTCCTCCCAATCCTACTTCTCCCGCAAAACAGATGTCCTCCGGAACGGGACTGTCTTCATAAGAAGATACCAAAGAGGCACAGACCGCAAGGTCCAATGCCGGGTCGTCCACACGCATCCCGCCGGCAACATTGAGGAAAACATCCTGCTGACCCAAGCGCATTCCCCCTCTTTTTTCCAGGACTGCCAAAAGCATATTCAATCGCTTTGCATCAAAACCTGTACTGCTCCGCTGTGGTGTACCATAGGTGGCAGGGCTGACCAAAGATTGGATTTCTATCAAAAGTGGGCGGTTCCCTTCGAGCATGGCACCGATCGCGACACCGTTGAGGACCTCCTCCCTTTGCGTCAGTAAAATCTCTGAGGGATTGGCCACCTGTCGCAAGCCTTCGGCACGCATTTCATAGATACCGAGCTCATTGGTGGAGCCAAACCTGTTTTTGGAAGTCCGGAGGATCCGGTAGGAGAGGTGTCTGTCTCCTTCAAATTGGAGAACTGTATCCACCATATGTTCGAGGACCTTGGGTCCGGCGATGGAACCGTCTTTGGTGATATGGCCAATCAGGAAAACAGGAACTCCGGTTTCCTTGGCGAATTTCATCAACTCAGCGGTGCATTCCCGGACTTGGGAAACAGATCCGGCTGCGGATTCCACATATTGGCTATGGAGAGTCTGGATTGAATCGATGATCAATAAATCAGGCTGAAGGATTTCTATCTGTTGAAAAATCTGTTGGGTATTCGTCTCGGACAGCACGTAGCAATTGTCGGATTTGAAAGCCATCCGCTCTGCACGCATCTTGATCTGGGCCTCGCTTTCCTCTCCTGAGACGTAAAGTACTTTTACTTTTGGCAAGGAAAGCGCTATCTGCAACATCAACGTGGACTTCCCGATACCAGGTTCACCCCCGATCAACACCAACGAACCCGGTACGATTCCTCCGCCCAAGACCCTGTCCAATTCGGCATCATGGGTCACCGTCCTCGGCATCTCCTCAAAGTTGATTTCAGACAGGCGCTTGGGGGTGGAGGCCCTTTTTTCTCTCGATCCTATAGCTTTCCAATTCCCTTTTCCGGCTTCTTCCTTTTGGATGACTTCCTCTACATAGGTATTCCATTCCCCACAAGCGGGACATTTCCCGATCCATTTGGGGCTTTGTGCGCCACAGTTTTGACAGAAGAAGGTGGTTTTTGTTTTAGCCATTTTTTTTAAGACATGAGATATGAGACGTGAGACAAGAGACAGTTTTCTGGTGAATTGAAAATTGGGAATATAAAGAAAGATATGGTTTGAAGTTTTATGTGGATTTCGTGAAGATTAGGGATTTCTAATTTATAAGATTGCTTCTAATCCTTCGTAGAAACTATCTCACGTCTCATGTCTCACATCTCATGTCTCCTTAATGTGCCTGCAGCCAATCTTTCCCCACGCCGGTTTCGACTTCGAGGGGAACATCGATTTTGACAGCATTACACATCAGTTTTGGGATTTCTCTTTGGAGCAATTCCACCTCGTCCTTGTGTGCGTCAAAGACCAATTCGTCATGCACCTGAAGGATCATCTTGGATTTGAGTTTTTCCTTTTTCATCCATCGGTACACATTGATCATGGCGACTTTGATCAGGTCGGCAGCTGAACCCTGCAGCGGGGCATTGATTGCATTCCGCTCTGCAAAGCTTCGCATGGTCATGTTCCGTGAATTGATATCACGGAGGTAGCGGCGGCGGCCAAGAATGGTTTCCACATACTCGTTTTTTCTGGCTTTTTCGATGGCACCATCCATGTATTCTTTTACTGCCGGAAATTCTGCAAAATAAGCATCAATGATTTCCTTGGCTTCTGACCTTGGGATTGCCAAGCGCTGAGATAATCCAAACACCGATATACCGTAAATGATCCCGAAGTTGGCCGTCTTGGCCTTTCTTCTCATGTCTGAAGTCACTTCTTCCAAGGGCAACTTGAAAATCTTGGCCGCTGTCGTGGCGTGGATATCCCTGCCCTGTTTGAAGGCTTCGATCATGGAGGCATCTTGTGAAAAAGCCGCCATGATGCGCAGTTCGATCTGCGAGTAATCGGCGGAAAGGATCACATGGTTTTCATCTCTCGGTACAAAAGCCTTTCTGATTTCCCGGCCCCGTGCAGTCCGGATAGGGATATTTTGCAGGTTGGGATTGATGGAGGAAAGCCTGCCGGTGGCGGCCACAAACTGGTTGTAAGTCGTATGGACCCTTCCTGTTTTTGGATTGATCATAGTAGGCAAAGCATCCACATAGGTGGACTTCAGCTTCACCATCTGACGGTACTCAAGTATGGCTTCAGCGATTTCATGTTCGTTGGCAAGCTTGCTCAGAATCTCCTCTCCCGTGGCATATTGACCGGTTTTGGTTTTCTTGGCTTTGGGATCGAGTTTGAGTTTTTCAAAAAGCACCTCCCCCAACTGTTTTGGAGAGGCGAGGTTGAACCGAACCCCGGCCAATTCATAGACTCTTTTTTCGATGACTTTGCTTTCATCTTCCAAGAGTATGGAGAGCTCTGCCAAACTTGCGGTATCTATTTTTACTCCCTCAAATTCCATGTCCGTCAGAACTTCAATTAAGGGGTTTTCGACTTCATGGAGCAGCTTTTCAAGGCCGTTCTCTTTGATGATAGGGTCAAATTTTTGCTTCAGTTTTAGCGTAATGTCAGCATCTTCGGCAGCATAAGCGACCACTTCGTCCACTTCCACATCACGCATATTCCCCTGGTTTTTACCTTTTTTGCCGATAAGGGATTCGATGGATACCGGCTTATAGCTCAGGTACTGCTGTGCCAGCCAATCCATGGAATGCTTTCCTTCAGGTTCGATCAGGTAATGGGCAAGCATCGTATCGTAGAGTTTGCCTTTGACTTCCATGCCGTAGTTTTTCAACACAAGCATGTCGTATTTGATATTCTGACCTATTTTGGTGATGTTTTCATTTTCAAAAATCCCCCTGAAAAGCTCAAGTTGTTTCCTCGCTTTTTCCTGATCCGAAGGGAAAGGAATGTAAAATGCCTCACCGAGAACATAGGCAAAGGAAAGCCCAACCAATTCTGCCTCATTTGGGTTGAGTGAGGTGGTCTCACTGTCAAAACAAAATTCATCCTGAAGCTCCAGATAAGAGAGTAATTCCCTGATGGCTGTTTCTCCCTCGACCTTATGGTAATCATTTGCCGTAGTGAGGATACTGTCATAGACTTGCGGGACTTCTGCTGTCGGAACTTCTTCCTCAGTCAGTTCTTCGTCGGCCGTCGAGGAAAAGGTCTTTCCTGTATCCACCGGTCCGAATAATCCCAACTGCTCATTGGCTTTGGCCGGAGCTTTTTTCATCTTTTCCCCAAATACCCTTTGGGTCAATGTCCTGAATTCAAGTTCAGAGAAGAGGGCTTTTAACTTCTCTTCATTTGGTCCATCGTAGCGAAGGGCGACTTCGTCGAAAGCCACAGGAACATCGATTTTGATGGTGGCAAGTTCCTTGGAAAGCAATCCCTGTTGGGCAAAGTTCTCCACATTTTCCTTTTGCTTCCCTTTGAGTTTGTCCGTATTCTGAAGCAATCCCTCGACGGAACCAAATTCCTTTAAAAATTTTACCGCAGTCTTCTCCCCTATTCCGGGGATTCCCGGGATATTGTCTACGGCATCACCCATTAGCCCCAAAATATCCCTAACCTGATCCACATGCTCGATATCCCATTTGGCACAGACTTCCTTTGGCCCCATGATATCGACACCGTTGCCCATAAAGGCCGGTTTGTAAAGGAAAATATGATCTTCCACAATCTGCCCATAATCTTTGTCAGGGGTCATCATGTAAACGACAAAACTTGTTCTCTCCGCTTTTTTGGCAATGGTGCCGATGATGTCGTCGGCTTCAAAACCATCCATTTCCAAAATGGGGATATTGAATCCTTCCACGATTTTCTTGACCCATGGAATGCCTACCTCAATGTCTTCAGGTTGTTCCAAGCGGTTGGCTTTGTAAGCCTCAAACTGTATATGTCTAAAGGTGGGGGCTTTGGTGTCAAAGGCTACCGCGATATGGGTAGGTTTTTCCTTTTCCAAAACTTCAAGAAGGGTATTGGTAAAGCCAAGCATAATGCCTGTATTGAGGCCTTTGGAATTGATTCTGGGATTTTTGCTGAATGCAAAATGGGCTCTGTAAATCAAGGCCATGGCATCAAGCAAGAAAAGTTTTTTATCTCCTTTTGGGGACATGAGTTAATTGGGTTGAGGTAGAAAGATTGGCTCCCGAAAGTGGGATTTTCAAAGAATGGCTAAATTACAAATAATAATTAAACGGCAGGAACAGAAAACAAATCCCTTTCTGATTTTCAAAAAAATCGAGATTTGTTATTTTGGCTCGGTTATTGAAAAACCGAAAAAACAGGTTATCTTCATTAGTATTTAATCATCTCTTTTAAACTAATATCTCTATGAAAAAAATAATTTATGTACTCTCTTTCTGCGCCTTATTTTTGACGATTTCGCCGGCTGCAGACGCCAAAGGTAACAAAGAGGGAAAAGAAGAATTGACTGCTGAACAAAAAGTTCGTCTTGCCGAAATCGAATCAAGGGTATCAGAAATCAAGTCTATGGACCTGGCTGATTTGAGTAATGAGGAAAGAAAAGAAGTGAGAAATGAGCTTAAGGAAATGAAGGCCGAGGCCAGACAATTGGGTGGCGGTGTCTACCTTTCTATCGGCGCAATCATCATCATTATCCTATTGTTGATTCTATTGACCTAGAATATTCCTGAAACAAAAAATCCCGCAGAAAGTAATTTCTGCGGGATTTTTTTTGGTAAATAATGTCAGTTGATTTTTCCGTTCATGGCGTCTACCAATTCTCTTTTGAGCTTGCGTTCCCTCTCAAGGGTATTTTTTCGGTGTTGGTCAAATTCCTCAATTGTATCAGAAAGATCTTTTTGGGCTTTTGAGATAAGCTTATGGCTTTGGCTGTATTTGAACAAGAAGAAAAGGAAAGCTGCAGCCAATACAGCTACAATAGTCCACATAAGGTTGTTATAGGCAGACTTGGAGATGGGCATTCCAAAGAACTCAAAATTGTCCCGTGCAGCTTCGGCTGTGGTGAGAAGTGCTTTGGTGTCGGCGATTTCTTTGTCAAATCCGGCAATTTTGGATTGCTGTTCGGCTAGGCTTTGGTTGACAGTTTGAAGTTGATTTTTAAAGAGGTTCAAAGAATCTAAAACATTGGCTTTGAATTTCTCAAGGCTCGTTTTTTTGATGACTTTGTAGTCTTGGTAGTTATTGGAGGACTTGATGAGAAAGTCAAATTGACTGCTTATCGTACCTTTGTTAAGTGATCCCAAAGAATCTGCTTCCTGTCCAAATGCAGGAAATGACAAAAAAATAATGAGGATAAGATAGAGTTGGTATTTTTTCATTGAATTGGCCGTTATAACTTTCTTTATTCGATTTTTAACTTTTCCCAGCTACGAAGATAAGCAATAAATATGCCTGTATATTTATAAAAATCCAAAAAACGGAGAATCGAAATTGATTTTTTGAAACTGCATGATTATTAACTTTGCGATTTTCAGTTAATAATCGGTCAGAAAATCCACATTTGAGGTTCGGATTGCAGGGGAATTAGGTGGTTTATTTTCAATTGTGGGTAAAGGCTTCCTTTTTTTAAAGGGTTGGATTTCCAAAGAAAATTGAAAAAAACAGGCGACTAAGCTTCCGGATTTTTATATTCTTTTTCAAAGAAAACATGTTCATATCTTTTTGATTTTCAACAGTATTTGTATATTGTTTTTTCTTTTTAAACAAAATTTTTATGGGGCTCAAGAACTTCAAGATATGGGGAATTTTTATGGTGGCAGTTGTAGTCATTGCTTTCATGCTGTTTCAACAATCTAGAAGGAACAGGTTAGAACTCCAAGACCAAGCCATAAGAAATATTGAATTGATAAAAGGAAATTTTGAAGTTGGATACCAATCTTTGATCAGCCAAAGTCTACAGAATGAAAAGCGAAGCATTATTAAGAATGAAATAGAAAAAAATGGTAGAAAACCTGATCCTAATTCTAATCAAGATATAATTTTTAAAAACGTTAAAGTTGACAATTCGAGATTAAATTCAGATGATAAAACTAAACCATTTCTAGAGATAGAAATTAACGGAAAATTAAAAAATATAACTTTTGACAACCTTTTAAGTAAAATCAACAAGCAGAAATTTTATGAAACTATATTTCTGACTGATACCTCAGGATCAGTTATTTATCCTTATGATGAAATAGGCAAATCATTTGCGAATTTAAAAAATAAGAAAAGTGATTTTTTTGAAGTACCTATTTATAAGGACCAGATTATATATAATGATGAGGATTATCTGGCTTATTCCACACCTGTCGTGATCGGCAACCTTGACTTTTATCTTACTGCTATTATTAAAACCTCATATTTTGAATCAATCGGCCGAAAGGTGGATTTTACAAATCTTACAATCCTGGTTTTCTTATTGGGATTGATGTTTTTCTCCACCCCGATAATCTCATTTTTTGGTTTTATGGAAGGTGATAAATTGACCCGTTTTGGAGTTTTTTCTATAGGATTATCATTGATAGGGATAATGGTGATGATTGGTTTTGGATTTTCTTTTTTTAAAAATCACCACCCGATTCCTGATTCGGACCATGATAACGCAATAATTTCTATCAAAAATGATCTTAGCCAAAAAGTTGAATCCAAGGTCAAGATTTTACAGCAATGGGATACTTTATGGCAAGAAAACAAGTATAATGAATTGATTAAAATCAACCCTGAAGGAGGTGTCGACAAAATATTTGATAAAGGAACGCCTGATACAATTTCAACATTAATTACCTCCCTTAGACATCGAGAGTATTATTACAATTTTAAAAATGACTCAAAAAGAGAACTTAAAAATGATTCAAAAAGAGACACATTATTCGATGCTTCTCCGTCAAAGCAACTTTACATAGGCTCTCACTATTCCATAGAAAGCGCGGTGCTGGAATCTGTCATCAGTGAACTCCAACCTTCACAAAAAGAGGTAAGAGCAATCACATTTGAGTTGAAGGGCTCCGAGATCCGTCACGGGTATAATGATACCAGGGAATTTATCTTGTTTAAAGATGATGGACTGATTATATACAAAAGTCAAAGAATCAAAGCCGTTGCAGATAGCATTTCTCAGCTGTTATCCTCCGTTAAGTGGAATGAAGTAAATGGAATCATTAACGAAAATAAAGGTGATACAAGTAATTTTAAATGGGAAATACCTTTATACCTGGATGGACATGCATTTTTGGGCACACTGACTAAGTTACAACCTAAAACTGAGTTTGATCAATCGCTGTGGTTTTTGTATCTCAAAGATGAACATCTGGAACACGTTTATTCTTCTTTGGTCACTTACGAAACTTTTGCCTTTATACTTCTATATCTTCTGTTTCTGTCATTTATTTCTTTTAGCAATAAGATAAACCGATTCAGCACTGAAAACCAGCAGCTGGAAAACTTTGCCTATAACTACATTTTCCCAAAACAATCAAAACTTGAAAATTTTAAGTTTTTGATAAAGTTTTCGGTATTTTCTCTTTTTGTGATCCTTTATTACTATCACCTGACATGGGTGAGTTTTTTCGGGATGTTCTTGATCCTCGTAATCAATACTTTTCATTATAGGATTGTCATGTTTATTTTACTTGGCCCTGTTTGGGTTGAGATTACAGATGCGCGCAGAACTTTTTCTTATCGGCTAGAAATGACTATTTCAGCTAACAGACAGATAATTTTGTTTTATTTCTTTATGGGAGTTATCCTGATCCTGACTTTTGTTAAGCTTTTCTTTTTTCTCAATACATGGCATTATTATTTTCTTTTGTTTTGGGTAATCGGATCTACTGTTTTTGTTTCTCTAAAAAGAAAAAAGCTGGAGGCATTACAGCATAAAGCGGATAGAAGATTAAATACAGAATTAGACAGGTCGAAAGAAGAAATTGAAAATAAGGCGCATCAGAAAGAAATTGCTTTGAAGCATAAAAGGCTTACAATCGACTTCCACTACCTATTTACCAACTTTTTTGTAATGTGGATATTCATGATCGGATTTATTCCCGGATACATCATCTATTCAAAAATCCATGGTTACGAATCCAATTTTTGGGAAAGGAATATTAAGCCCAACGATTTTACGAAACCCGATGGGTTTTGGCAGGAATATGATGAAATACGGAGAAATTTCTTTGGGAATATAACTGGTCAGACCGATCCTTTGGTAACCTCGTTTATCTATCCCAACAGATCCCATATAAAACCAATAATAAAAAATCATATTCTCGATCCGCAGTTTACTGAAAATTATGGTAAAAGAATTCCTAAAAGTCCTTGGAAGATCTTTGGTGTGGTTTTAATCTTCTTTGTGATTGTATCGGGATTGGTTTGGCTGGTTATGGCTTTAATTTATAAAATATACTTACTTGATTTCAGCTATTTTCAAGACGATAAACCTAAAGCAGACCAGAAGTTAAAAGAATCTATGCAAAGTTTATTTTTAGTAGGAATTGATTCTGACATAAACTTAAAATGGGTCGAAGAAAATTTGACTGATGATCCCGGGCTTATTGAGATGACGGATTGTGCCTCAAACCCTACTTTATTATGGGGAGAAAGAAATACCCCTGACCTAACCGCGAAAAAGATTTGGCTGATTCAAAACATCCATTGTTTGCCGGATCAGAAGTTGTTGGTCGAAAAATTACCTCACATGATAAGTTTTGCTCATCTCAATGGTGTGCGCTTGATCCTCACTTCCGGGATTTCATGGAGAGAACATTTCCGCTCCTTCAGTCAAAGATTCGATCAAATAAATTATTCGGAGCTGTTTTCTTCTTTCCATTTTGAGTATATACCCATCACAATACCTCCGGATCTTATTGCTGATAGTTTTGGAGAGGAGGAGACAAATATCCTGATCCGATCCAGAAAAGCATATTTCTATAATATCTGGTCTGAATTAAGCTTTGAAGAAAAAAAAGTATGTTACTACTACTGCGAAGAAGGATTTTTCAATTATTCAAATAAACCAACAATACTGGAACTGTTGCAAAAAGGTGTTTTGTCCAGGAAAAAGGATGAACTGCCAAAACTATTTGATAGGAATTTCAGACAATTTTTATTGATAAATATTACTGAAGAAGAAAAGTCATTATTTAAGGCTGACCAGAAAAAACGAGGAAACGTAAATTCTATACAAATAGCAGTAGTCAGTTTTATTCTGATTTCCATTGCCATGATCAGTTATTTTGATAAAACTTTTCTAGATCAAGCTACGACATTTGTAGCGGGGATTGTTGGTGCTTTGGGAAGTTTATATTCCTTATTTAGCAAAGGTATAGCAGGATTGAAAGGAAAAACCGAATCCTGATTTAACTAGAAATTCTATCCTAAAATATTTCTATCCATGTCCAATAACTTACTAGTTTTTGCAGATTATTTCTTTTTGGTATTCCATACCTTATTGATTTGCTTCAACCTTTTTGCTTGGATTTGGAAACCGCTTCGCAAATGGCATTTTGCAACAATTACTTTGACATTGGCATCTTGGGTAATTTTGGGGTTTTGGTATGGTTGGGGTTATTGCCCTTTGACGGATTGGCATTGGGAGGTTCTTAGGAAATTGGGGGAAAATCAGCTGCCCAACTCCTATATCGGATATATTCTGGAAAGGTCCTTTGGATTGAAAATCAAAGCTGAAACCGTGGATCTTTTCACCTTGTTGTTTGCCATATTGGCTTTTTTAATTTCTGTCAAAGTAAATTTCTTTAAGGGAAGAAAATGAATTTTCCTTTACCATTCCTCGTTTTTAGATTCGAACAGTTTTTTCCCAAAAGAATAAACTGTAAAAGAAAAATGAGATATATCCTTCTACTATGGCTTGCGGTATTTTCTTTCCAGGCAATGGCCCAATACGAGGACTTGGACATCAAAATGGAGGAAGCGATGAATCTTTCCGAAGCCGGAGAGCATCTCGAAGCTTATGCGATCTTGTCTGATATCATCCAAAGTAAGACTTATTTTGCGGAAGCGTATTTTTTTAGGGGGATTGTCAGAGACAGGGCAGGGGACAAAACAGGTGCTTTGACGGATTATAACATCCTTCTAGAATTGGACCCGCTACACACAGAAGGGGTTTTTGCAAGGGGTATTCTGAGGTACCAACTCCAACAATACGATTTGGCTGTGGAGGATTTGACCAGCCTTCTCCATTTGTCCAAAAGGGAAACGACTACGATTTTGTACCAAAAACCTGTTTTCCAATCGGGAATAACTGGGATCCTGACCCAACAGAGTGTAGCCAAAGATTATATTTACCAATACCTTGGTTTGGCCTATCCTGGAATGGGTGAATTTGAAAAATCAAATGAATTTTTTGATAAAGCGATCGAATTGCGGCCTTGGAATCCGGATTATTTTTTGAACCGAGGGCGTTCTCATCAAAAAAACGGTGAATTGGAAAAAGCAAAAGCTGATTATGTAATTGCCCTGAAACTTAATCCCAATCATCCCCTCACCAACCAATACCTCGCTGAGATTGCCATTGCCTTAGGCGATGTCGCAGGTGCAGATCTGTATTTCTCAAGTGCCATCAGCGGAGAACCAGAATTTGCCTCCTCCTATAAGCAAAGGGGTTATCATAGACTGAAGGCTTCCAAATGGGAGGAAGCTTTGGGGGATTTTGAAAAAGCTTTAGAAACAGATCAGGATGACATTGAAACCATGCTTTATAAAGCCTACGTGTTGGAAAAATTGGGTTTGGTTGATAAATCCTTAGCAGAATATGAAAATGTCATCGCCCTCGATCCGCTAGAATCTAGTGCCCACTTCGAAAAAGGGAATATTCACTATAAGACAAAAATGTACGATTTGGCAATGGCATCATACCTTCTTGCCATCCACCATAGACCGGATTTCACAGAGGCCTATTACCAAAAAGGGTTGACCCATCACCAACAGAAAAATGATGTAGATGCCTGCAAAGATTTAAAAACCGCTTATGATTTAGGTTTGAAAATGGCTGAAGAAGCCTTGAAAAAGATCTGTAAGTAAAGATTTTGGATTGATCACTTCCGATAATCTTTATAGATAAAAAAAATGAAATCGGACATCTTCATGCTTGAAAATCGAATCAAAGATTTAACAATTAGGATGCAGTGACATTTAGATAAGCTGTTGAGTAGTGAAAAGCCTTTCTAAAGTTGGAACAAAACCAAGAAAATCTCACAACGTCCAATCCGAACTTTGGAAAAGTTCTTCGAATCTTTACCAGCTAAACGACTTTGAATTGGGATGAAACAATAAAGTCAGAAGGTTTGCCTTCTGACTTTATTACTTTTGATGCCCTTTTATGGTTGGTTTTTCTTTGTCGGATCCAAGGGGCTAAATTCAGTTTAAGCTATTTTTTAATGAATTTAAAAATTCTTTGGTATCCATCAGAATTAACAAAGAGAACATAACTTGCCTGTTTAAGTCCAACCCTGGAGATGTCAATTGTAAACTTTCCATCCTTGGTTTGAATTTCCTGGTCAAATAACTTCAAACCCTTCATATCAAAGATATTTACCTGGATTAAATCATATTTGAAATCCGATAATTCAATATGGATCACATCGTCGACTGGATTAGGGTAAAGCTTGGTTCCTATTGGATCGTCGATTGTTGGTTCCAATTCATTGTCCAGAATAGCCGAAATTTCTACTTCGACAGTGTCTTGCGACACATCTCCTTCGTCCATCATCCTGAAGGCAACGGTTTGATTTGGTAATTTGGAAACCTCTGTTGCGGTCAAAGCCCTGTTGTACAAACGGATTTCATCAAGTGCACCGCTCCATTGATTAGCACCTTTTCTTGCTCCAATTTGTAGCTCTGAGGTGTTTGTTTTGATGGTGGTAGCGGAATAGGTTTTTGAAATATCCTGAACTCCGTTAAAATACATGGTTGATTTTGTACCATCAAAAGTTGCAGTAACATGAAGCCAGGTTTTGCCATCGCTCGGATAACTTTTATTGGAGATAAGGCTGTAGGTTGATCCGTTGCTTTCACGATTAAATCTGAATTCTACCTTACCAGAGCCTCGAGTCAACAATTCATAACCGTCAGTTCCTCCTTTGGAAATAATCTGTCTTCCCAATTTGTCTGCCGGCCTAATCCAAGCACTGATTGTAACTTGCTTTGAAATATTGATGGTTGAGTTATGTGGAACTCCACCATATTGGACAGTGGATTTATTAAGCAAGAGGGCCTTGTCAATTTTCCCTGTAATCCAAGTCCAATTTGCGGTAGAGGATCTTTTGGCGTTATTTCCATTTCCAGAATGATCAATGAGTATGCTACCGCTGCCTTCATCCATTTTCCAATAGGCTACCAAACTGTTTGTCGTAAATGACCTTACTTGAGACCAACTGGAGGTTCCTTTTTGGTTTACCGCAGCAACTCTCCAATAATAAGTGACGTTGTTCAATAGTTTGGGAGTAGTAAAGGATGTTGCAGTAATTCCTGATACATTTGATACAAAGGAAGAAAATGCAGAGCTCGTAGATAATTGTATTTTGTAGGAACTGGCATGTTGTGTAATCCCCCAAGTTAAAGTCGGAGAAATGCTGATTTCCTTCGCTGAGTTTGCCGGAGCTGTAAGTATTGGCGCAGCCGGGATAGGGACTCCCCCCGTCACCAAAGTATTAATCTCTACATCTGAAAGCACCCTATTATAGAGTTTTACTTCATCCAAATCTCCTACCCATCTGTTTATAGATGACCTTGCACCAATCTGCAGTTCTGTTGTATTAGTTTTTATGGTTGTTGGAGCATAGGTTGCGGAATTATCGAGAACACCATTGATGAAGATTTGGGATTTTGTACCATTAAATGTTGCCGCCACATGCATCCACGTAGTCCCATCGGTAGGGTAGTTTTGAATGGAATATAATCGGTATGTACTACCGGAACTCTCTCTATTTATTCTAAATTCAATTTTACCAGTTTCAAAAATGCTGAGTTCATACCCATCAGGTCCGCCTTTGGATAAGATTTGTTTTCTAACCAAAGCATTGGTCCTTATCCATGCAGTGATTGTAATTGCATTGGTCATGTTCAGACTAGAATTACTTGGAACAGTTGCAAATCTGTTGGAAAATCCATTTAAATTAATTGCCAGACCATCCTTCCCTTGAACCCAGACTACGCCGGAACTAGTATTCATTATTGTTGCGTTGTTCCCATTTCCTGAACTGTCAATCAGTTTTGCTCCGCTCCCTTCGTTCATTTTCCAATGTCCAACCAAGCCATTTTCCGTAACATTTCCAGAAATTGTCCAATAGAATGTCCTGGACTCTTGGTTAGGTACGGGACTATTTGAGTCTTTTACCGTCACGGTTACGAGATAAGGACTATTGGCCAATGCTCCCGCTTCTATGGTTCCATAAATTCTACCATTTACATCTTCAATAGTTACTCCCGGAGGAAGGTTGATGGCACTGTAGAATAATTGTCCAACGCCACCTGTGGCAGTGAAAAATAGGTTTCCGTCAAGGGTATCTCCGACTTTATCCAACTGATTTTGAATTGTGCTGGTGACTACGATCGGAGCAGATATCTTGGTGTCAATGATTTCAATTGCATTTAATAGCGGGTTTTGTGTTTTTTTGATGAACTCAATGTTTAATGTTCCATCTGAAACCTTTACCATCAATTTTTCCATTCCCCCTTTTTGATGTCCAAATTTTGCTACCAAATCGACGTTTGAAAGAAGAGTAGTTCCTTCAGCTTTTACATCAAACACCCTTGTTTCAACGGTACTTGTTCCGGAGAAGGAATTACCCATGTATAAGTTAACCTGATAATCACCATTAGCTATCGGTATGGAGTAGGTCATTACAGAGGAGTTATTATTATGTCTTTCGTTTTTGAATATTGATTCAAATGTAGTCTTGTCGATATAATCAGGGATAGAGGAATGTTTATTAGCAAACAATAAATTTCCACTAAAATTTGCACCATTTGTAATGGTATAACCATCCCCGGTATACGATCCGTTGATTTCATTCCCTTTCCAGTTTGGAGCCCCATTCAAACCCGCTACTGCAATTCCGCCTGCATTTATTCTGAAAAGAATTTGTTGCGCTGCAACCACATCCACCTTAAAAGTTTGCTCAATAAATAAGCTAGACAGATCTGTGGCTCTGATTGAAATCAAACTGGAATTTGGCAGTGCAGGAAAAGTCAAAGTCAGGATTTTCCCTGCTATGGATGCTCCTACTGCAGAGTTTGAATTACTTGAGACAGTAAAAAGCAGATTTTCCAGTCCATCACTGTCATTGAAATATTCTCCAAGATCAATTTGAATGGATTGTGATCCGACTTGTTTAGTAATATCATTTAATGTTTTGACAATGTATGGTTGGCCCCCGACTACCCTGAAGAAATCGTATGTGGCTAAAAATTCCACACCTTGTGCACCTGAAGTGCCGATGATTCCGATAGCTAGCGGTTTGGAGCTTTGTTGGACAGATTCCAAGACTTTACCCGTTAGGTTTTTAATGCCAAGACTGATCATGTTCCTGTTTCCGATTTTAACCATTGGTTCCACGGTTCCTTGAACAGGCCTAACTTTAAGAATGAAATCTATACTTTCAGAGCCTATTGGTCTGTTGGCAGTAGATATAGCGAAAGTCAATGGAGCAGGATCAGGGACATTATTGATTTCCAAGCCGGCCACGATCTGAGTTTTTGTAAACACAAGTTTAAAAAAGTTGCTTTGCGTTCCGTCACCCATTTGAATCCCAATTTCCCCGTTGTGGGTTACATCGTAAAACAATTGAGGACCCGCTAGGCTTAAGAGCCTTCCGGTTATCAAAAATTCACCGGTTTCATTACCTACATTTACACCGAACTGAAAGCCTTTATGTTGGTTATTTGCTGTCCCGTTTGCAGTGCCCCCCGTGATTGCGAGTTGAACTGCTCCTGCTGCACCGCCAAGTATGTCATTTGGTAATGGACCACCACCGGGTATATCAATCCAGTTCATCCAATTCGGTTTGCCGGAACCATTATTCATAAAACCTGTAAACCCAAGTCCGGAATATCCAAATGGACGGTTTAATTCATCAGTTTTATCAGAAAACAATTCATTATCAATAGGAATGTTAGTTGGATTTCCCAGTTGAAATGGGTCCAATGCATCAGGTATGCCATCACCATCATCATCCAAATCATTTAAGTCAGAGATAAAATCCCCGTCAAAGTCATTTGGTTTTGAGGCAGCAGAACAATAATCCGTTCCATTGTCAAATTCATCCTGATTTGTAAAGCCATCATTGTCATAATCTCCGAGAGGGTCAAAATCAGAATTTGTCTGAAGAATGCAGTTGGTGGTATTTAGAGGTGTTAAAATATGAATCCTATTGTCAAAAGTGGTGACCCAGATTGTGCCGGGGAAAATTTCAGTATCTCCATTTGAAGTGATACCCAAAGCATTTCCTGAATTTAGATTCCATTTATTGGCCTCTAATTGCTTTAAAGTGCCATCTGCATTAAGGCTGATCAGGTGTATGGTACCATTACTTTTTCCGGCTATCAATGACCCTTTGAGGGCCCCGTTAAAACTGGAAGCTGTATATTCCGCTATTCCATTTGTATTAATTGGAAAAATAGTTATAAGCTGTTTTTGTGGTCCATTTGGATTTATTGCGCTTGGAGAGCGAAAATCAGCTTCATCGGGATTGGCCATTGATTTGGGGACCGGAGGCCAGTTCACAGGAAGGGAATTAGAAGCATAAGCGTCAAAACCTGTTTGTCCAGGCGCAACAGGTGCGAGAATCGAAGTACGAAATACTTGATTTGGAGTATAGAGAGGAGTTAGGGTCGACCAATTGGCATCATCACCCAAAGATCTTGTAAAAAGCCCAGCCCCACCGGGATTAAATGGAAACAAAGCTCCTAGAGGATAGGGGTTACCGGGATTTGCACGTATGGGATTGGGATGACCTCCATAATAAGAATCAAATGTGTAAGTATTGATATCCGAGGTAATCATCATCAAATGGTCCCTGTTAGACACATACTCGCCACTTGGTGAGGGGTTTGTGGAATTATTGCCGGGTTCATTACTTAAGTATTTGTTGGTTACTGTTAAAGCATTCCCTTCATTTTCAGGCAAACCTCCCCAGTTGGTGTTGGGACCATTTTCCGTTACATATACTTTTCCGCTTTGCGTAACGACAAGATCATAGGTGTTCCGATATCCACCCGAAAAAATCTGTACCGGACCTCCCGCTACGATCATTCCCATATTTAGACCGTCATTTCCCCCAAATGGATCTCCTACATCAATTCCATTATACCCTGATTGATTTGGATTATAAATTCCATTGGCATTTGGTCTTGAAGGATCATCCAAAGTAGGGATATCATATTTAAATTTCCTGCCTGACAGGGGATCAGTTTTGAGAGGTAACGCTTCAATCGCATTAAGGTCTATACTCAATACCGCTGCGGATAGCGCGTATTCTCCCAGGTAGGCAAAATTCAGACTTGGAGATCCGGCATTGGTATGTCCACCGCTTGTGACCAAAAGATATGGTTTCCCATTAATGACAGTGTACTCAAGACCATTTGGAGAATGGTTTTCCTCTGATCGAGGTAATCCTCTGACAAGATCTACTACCTCCCAACTACTTCCCGTCCAAGTCAATTTTGAAATTATTCCGGAATTGGTATCTAAGGCCTTATCTCCTGAAGGGCCACCCCATTTTGGATCGCTTGAAGTAATATAAATAATTGGATTGGCAGCGGTACCTACTACTGTAATTCCTGTTGATTGGCGATTACTTCTGCCATCTTTTGCCCTAGTACCAATGTCGTCATGGTTAGGAATGTTTTGGATGTCAAGTAGGGTTTGGGCCGCAGTAACCTTATATCCATTGGTAACGGTTTTTTGAATGGTGTATATCTTTATCTGCCCATTCAGTTGGGCGAGATACAGCTTGCCATCTGGACCAAATTTCAGTGAGGTTCCTTTGGCCGGCTGTGTAAAGCCATTCAATTGCAAGGTGTCTAATCCAAAACTTATTGTTTGGCTGAAAATTTCTTGGCTCAATGCCATGAAAATGATAAGCGCGACAAAACTTTTCATTCTGAATAAGGAGAATCTAATGTTACTCATATTTGGCCTGGTTTTTAAAGAATTCAAATAAAAAATTAAAAAAAACTATGGTGTTAAGTTGAGGCGCTCAGTAGGGTCAATGGATAGTTTTGTACTTTTTTGTTTACGCTTATGAAAGTAAAAAAAATTGTTTTGAATACAAAAAAAATGATCCTAAATAGAAGAAAAATAATTTCAAACCAAATATTTCCTGATTTAAGTCAGGAAAAAGGAATTGGATTTAAAATAAGTCAAACCTGAGGAATAATTAATCCTAAAATTTCGGATGTGGTATTGCATTTAGTATAATGCGATTTTTTCACTTTGGGTAATGGGTTAAAAGTCTAAACAAATCACCCAACAAACCCCTTCATTGCTTGCAGCAATTCCCGTTTGGTCATGATTCCACCTTTTCTCCAAAGTATTTTTCCCCGTTTGAAAAGGATGTAATGGGGGATGGACCTTACTCCAAACTGTAAGCTTACCTGCGGGTTTTTTTCCACATTCAGTTTGTACAGTTTGATTTTTCCTGCAAGTTCTTGGATCACTTCTTCCAAGACAGGATTCATGGTCTGGCATGGTCCACACCAATCAGCATAGAAATCCACTAAAACGGCTTCTTCCGATTGTTGGATCACTTCTTTAAACTTCTTTTTTGCCATCTCTCCAATAATTTTTTGTGCAATTTAAGGGGATTTGTAGCTCATCCTCTGTTACCAAAATCACCTAGCTTAGCAATGAGGCAGCAAAACAAAAAGACCTGTCTCTTCCGAAACAGGTCTCTATTTTAAAGATTTGAGTTGAATTATTTTGCAGGACCCGCTGGAGCTGCCGGTAATTCAATTCCGAGTTTGGCCAAAACCAATTCGGTGAATTTGTCTTCGTCTCTGGTGTAAAGCAAGATTGGTGACTGACCTGCTGACTCGGAGAATACGTGCGAATAGTTGTTCTCTGCGGCTACTGCATTGATCGCATTGAAGACTTTTTGCTGAACAGGCGCAAGAAGTTCCTGAAGTTTGTTTTGGTAGGAAACCTGGGCGTCTTGCTCATACTTCTGAAGGTCTTGCTGCAATTTTTGCAATTCCTGCTCTTTGGCACCTCTGGCATCTTCAGTCATAGTGGGAGCGGCCTGCTGGTAAGCCTGCACTTTTTTCTGAAAATCCTGTGCTTTTGTCTGGATGTTGGTCTGCAATTGTGCCTGATAATCCTGTACATCAGCAGCTATTTGTTCCATCTCCGGCATAAGGTCCATCAGTAATTCCACATTGGTATAACCGATCTTTAATTCCTGGGCCTGGGCTACGAATCCTACGCAAAAGAGTGCTATTGCGGAAAGGACGACTTTAATTTTCATCATTTTCGTTATTGAGTTAATTTATTTGTTTTCTATACCTAATTCTTCCAATACAAATTCTGAGTAATCATGCCTGGGGTCTGTGTAGATCATCAATGGACCTGCCGCTTTGTCAAACAAAATCACCAAACTGTTTCTCTTGCACACCCTGTCTATGGCATCATAGATTTTAGATTGCAGAGGCTGTAGCAATTCGGACTGTTTTTGGTAATACTGTCCGTTGATTCCAAAAACCCTGTTGTTGAAGTCGACTGCTTGCTTTTGTTTTTCTTTGATCGTTTCCAAACGTTCTTGGTACATCTCTTCTGTCAGTAAAACTTCTTCCGCTTTGAGGTTTGCATACATGGTTTTTATTCCCTGTTCCAAATCCTGTGCCTCTTTTTTCCACTGATTGCTAATAGATGTTAATTCATCTTGGACAAGTTTGTAATCGGGATGTTTGTTCAGGATATATTCTGAATCGATATATCCGAATTTTTGGGCATCCGCAGACGTGACAAATAGGGTCAGTCCAATTAGCGTGCACAAAATTAATAATATAATCGGTCTTTTCACCATTATCTAAATTGTTGTCCGATGGTAAAGTGGAACTGTGCCCCGCTAGGCCTGGTTGTACCTGGAGCAGGGTCAAATCCATATCCCCAATCCAAACCAAGTAATCCAAATGCAGGCATAAAGATCCTTGCACCAAACCCCGCAGATTTTTTCAGGTTAAATGGATTGTATTCAGCATAAGATCCCCAGTTGTTTCCCGCTTCGGCAAAACCCAAAAGGAAAATAGTAGCAGAGGGGTTTGGAGAAACCAGGAATCTCAGTTCCATGACGTGCTTGTTGTACACGATGCCCCCATACCCTTCTGTGGAGTTGGGATCATTTCTTGTCAATGCTCCCGGGGTTATGACTTGGTTTTCATATCCTCTCAGACCAATGATTTCCTGTCCCAAAGCAAAATTGTTCATGTTCATCCCATCTCCACCCATAACGAATCTTTCCAAAGGAATAATGCCGATTCTGTCGCCATAAGATCCTAAGAAGCCCATGTGGGTCCTTGCACTGATGACCCATTTTTTGGTTCCAAAAAGAGGTGTGAAAAAGGAAGCATCAAACATCCATTTGTGGTATTCGAGCCATTTAAACTTTTCCTCATCGGGAGATTCCCTGTCAATATTGGGATTGAGTGATGCGTACGGTGGTGTCAAAGAAGTAACCAAAGAAATATTGGTACCCATTCTTGGATAAATCGGGTTGTCAATGTTATTTCTGGCCACTGTCGTGACAAGGGCGATGCTATTCAAAGTACCGGTAGGAAAGGACAATCCAAATTGCCTTCCAAATTCAAAGAAATCATAGTTCTGATAGGAAAGGGCAGTACTCAGCATGAAGTAATCATCCGGCCAAGTCACTCTTTTGGATAGGCCAAGGGTGACACCGGTGATTTTGAAGAATCCGATTTCCTGGGCACCAGGATTTCTAAAATCAATCTGTCTTTGAACTGACCTGTTCATACTGAAACTTAAGGCATTTGGCTTTCTGCCTCCAAACCAAGGTTCCGTCAGGGAAACACTGTAATTTTGGAAGGAACGACCATTGGCCTGTACCCTGAGCGAAAGCCGCTGTCCATCACCCACAGGTAATGGTCTCCATTTTTCAAAGTTGCCAATGTTTTTTAGGGAGAAGTTATTGAAAACAAGACCTACAGTACCTACGAATCCAAACAAACCTCCCCAACCACCGGATAATTCAATCTGGTCATTTGGCCTTTCTTCGAGTTTGAATGTAATGTCCACTGTTGCGTTTTCATAGTTTGGACGCATGTCCGGCTCAATTTTCTCCGGGTCAAAATATCCCAATTGGGACAATTCCCTGATAGTTCTTACAAGCAAACTCCTGTTGAATTTTTGTCCTGGCAAAATCCTGATTTCCCGCATCACCACGTGGTCTGAGGTTCGTTCATTGCCTTGGATATTTACCGAGTTAACCGTCACTTGAGGGCCTTCAAAAATCCTCATTTCAATGTCAATGGAATCTTCTTTGATTTTCACCTCGACTGGTTCGATGGAGAAAAACAGGTAACCATTATCTTGATACAATGAACTGACATCATCTCCTTTTTGAGGGTCATAATTCAGCCTTTTGTCCAGTTTTTCTTTGTCATATACATCACCTTTGGCTATTCCAAGGCGGTTTTGTAGCACGACATTGGGATGAAGGTAATTTCCCACGAAGGTAATGTTGCGGTAATAGTATTTCTTACCTTCTTCCAAGGAAATGTCAACATTGACTGTATTATCCGAAAATCTGTACACGGAATCCACGACGATCTCCGCATCCCGATACCCTTTGGAATTATAATAGGCGATGACTTTGTCTTTGTCTTCCCTAAATTCTTTGGAAACGAATTTGGAAGCATTCAAGAAGTTGAGTTTAAAATTCTTGTTGATGTATTCTTTCACCTTATCGTCCTCAACAGGACTCATATGGAAAATCGCATCTGCAGCACTTTTTGGGGTAGTATTGGAAATCCTTGAAGCAATGTCTCTTCCAATGTACATCCTTGGATGTTCTTTGGTTTTCTTTAATTTGGATTTAACTTTTTTCTCTTCAATTCCCTCAGCACCATAGATATTCACTTCATTGATTTTCACTTTGGTTTTGGTATCAACTTCAAACCTAAGTTTTACACTGTTGGGGAGGGTGGTGTCTCTTTCCTGAATAACTTTTACATCGGTATTGAGGTAGCCTTTGTCTACAAAATATTGGCGGATATTTCTCTGGGAAGTGTTCAAAACATCATCTCTGACAACCCGGCCCCTGATTTTGATTTTTTCCTTGAGTTCACTCTCTTGGGTTTTATTTACCCCTGTAAATTCAACTCTGCTGAATCTTGGCCTTTCTGACAGTTCCATCAAAAGATAGATGTCATCACCTTCAATTTTGGTGACTAAAATCTTGACATCTCCGATAATTCCCTGCCCCCAGATCCTTTTGAGAGCGGTGGAAATGGCATCTCCCGGTACTGAAATGACGTCATCTACCCTTAGTCCGGACAAAGATACAATGGCCACCTCATCCAAGGTGGTCAACCCGACGGCTTTGATTTCAGCAATCCTGTATTTTTGTGGTTTGGAATAATTCAATTCTAAAATATCCACAGGCCTGGCGGGGGTGTAGCGGCTTTGTCCCAAACGGATTTGGGCCTGGGCGCTGACAACCCACATCAAAAGGCAAAGGATAATAAAACTCTTTTTCATCAAAATTAAGGTTTAATCTGAGCCCCCGTTTTGCCAAATCTTCTTTCTCTTTTCTGATAATCGAGAATGGCCTCTACAAGGTGCTCTTTTCTAAAATCCGGCCACAACACCTCTGTAAAATACAGCTCTGTATAGGCCAATTGCCAAAGGAGAAAATTACTGATCCTAATTTCTCCGCTTGTCCTGATCAGTAGTTCCGGATCAGGAATGTTTTTGGTGTTCAAATGTGCAGCAATTGCTTCCTGCGTAATGTCTTCAATCTGAAGTTGGTTATCTACTACTTTTTTGACAATGGATTTGATAGCATGCTGGATTTCCCACCTTCCGCTGTAGCTCAGCGCCAATACAACCGTAAGGCCTGTATTTGAAGCGGTCAGGCCAGTGGCTTCATTCAGCTTTTCTTTGGCTTTCCTTGGCAGACTTTCAATATCCCCGATTGAAAGAAGCCTGATATTGTTTTTCATCATGTTGGGGACTTCCCCTGAGATGGTATCCACTAATAGCTCCATGAGTGCCGTGACTTCATCTTCAGGTCTTGACCAGTTTTCCGTGGAAAAAGCATATAAGGTCAGGTATTTTACGCCGACTTCCCCTGCACCTTCAATGGATTCTCGCACCGCCGTAATGGCGTTTTTATGCCCAAAGACTCTCATGGCCCCTTTTTGTTGGGCCCAGCGTCCATTCCCATCCATGATAATAGCAATGTGTTGGGGGATTTTTTCTTTGTTCAATGATTCTTTCATTTCGTAGGATTACGAAAAGCCTTCGTTTTTTGGAGGTACAAAAATGCTATTTCTTTTTCAATATTCTATTTTTGGTAGAAATTAATAAGAATAACATTTTACCGTGCTGAAAGTGTAGCTGATGGTAAGGCCTAAAAAGTAGTACCAGTCCTTATCACTGTAATTGCCATAGTTATAACCCTTCAAGGCATTTGGATTATTTGGATCCGGAAAGCGCGGAATAAAAAGCTCTTCTCCATACAGTTTGTCTATAGCATCTGTAAATGTCGCTCTTGCGCCAAACTCGGCTGCTAAGATCCATTTCTCTGAAAGCTTGTATTTGATGCCTATTCCAAACGGAATCACAGGGGTGCCTACGTTGTATCCTGTGGGATTAGGATCTTCTTCGAATTTCCTTCCCTTACCAACAAAACCGGCAAAACCCAATCCCAAGAATCCGTATGGGGAAAACCTGTATTCGGCAAACCTGTTAGTGAAATCCAGGAAATGATATTCCATGACCACCGAAGCCTCGAAAAGAGAACCATTGAAGCCCGCATTCCTAAATGCCATGACGGGATCGATGGGATTGATGCTGTCTGCAGCATTGAGCCGCGCAAAAGACAATCCTCCCCGGAGTGACCATACATTGTCAAAATTTCGTCTGCCAAACAACGTCCCCTGAAGTCCGATCTGATTTGGATCGAGTCGTCTGATAATATCACCCGAATAGGTGGCTACCCCAAATCCTCCGCCTGCATCATACTTTTGTGCGATTGAGTTTTCAGGTTTTAACAAAACCAGAGAAGCCAAAAGAAATGACAAAGACAAAATCCAAAACTTATTCTTTTTCAAGACGATGCAATTTATGAACTGGACAACGATATAAAAACCCATATAAGTATTTACGGGGTTAATTTTTGTTAATGATGAAGAGTCCTTTTTCCAAAGAAAATCAGTGTAAATCCCTGTAATCCTGCATGTTATTTAATTGAAGAGGGTAATTAATTACTTAATTTCTCATATCAAAGCCCCAATTGAGTTTTTGACGGAGTGTATCAAAATAACTGTATGATGCGAATTTGACCAATTTTGCTGAAAATCCAGCCTTTTTCACTTTCAATTTTACTGAAGCATCAATAGGCGTTGATCTGGAATCCAACGATATGAGGAACTTCTCACTCCGTCCTTCTATTTTGAAGCTGATTTCATTGTCATCCGATACTACTATCGGGCGTACGTTCAGGTTGTGCGGACTGACAGGCGTGATGACAAAATTCCTAGCCCCCGGAGTAATCAAAGGACCGCCACAGCTCAAAGAGTACCCAGTCGATCCCGTCGGTGTGGCTATAATCAGTCCATCCGCCCAATAGCTGTTTAGATACAGGTCATTGATATAGGTATGGACAGTGATCATGGAAGAGGTGTCCCTTTTGTGGATCGTGAACTCATTCAATCCAAAGTTAAGCCCATTGAAAAGGGGGACATCAGATTCAAGCTGGAGCAGAGATCTTGATTCTACGGCGAAAGAACCTGAACTTAGCTCTTCAATACTACTTTCAATATTTTCTTTTGCCACCGTTGCCAAAAATCCCAATCTGCCGGTGTTGACCCCAAGGATCGGAATTTCAAGTTTGCCTACTAGACAAACTGTATCCAATAATGTACCGTCCCCACCGATAGAAATAACAAAATCAGATTCTTTGATAGTGTCTTTTTGATTGAGGGATTTCAATCCTTTTGTGGGGAATGCGTTTTTTTTGAGGGATTTCAGGAGCGATTCTGTGAGGTTGATGTCAATATTCTTTCTCTTCAAAATGTCGAAAAGAAGACTGATCTGAGGAAAAAACTCTCTTTGTACACCTATCCCGTGTAAAGTGATTTTCATGGGTGGATAGGGGTTAGATCTGTAAAAATCTGAATAAGTTGTCTATTCGTTCTTGCTCTCCGTTGACACCTTCCTCTTCTTGGAAATGGTCAAGAATCCTGTAGCCAAATCGCTCTATGGTGGCTTTGACATGCCTCAGTTCAGTTTTGTCAAGCTTCAGGGTCAATTTGATTTTGGAATCATCCAATGGGTCAGAGGATAGAAAGCTGCTCAGAATTTTGGTATTTTCTGATTCGATGATCCGGGAAATTTCAGACAGACTGTAGTCGGTCATATTCATGGAAAGTACCAATACTGCCCCGGCGGATTGGATGGAAAGAGAATCTGCAAATGCGCTGATGGCGTCTTCCATGGTCACTACACCCAAGTAATGATTTTCCCTATCGACCACAGCGATCATATTTGAATGGTATTCGGAGGCTACTTTGATGACATCGTAGATGTGCTTGTCCTGGTACACAAAACAGGAAATGTTTTCCAGGGGAATATTTGCGAAGGTATTCTCCGGATCGTTGAGCGAAAAAACCAGCTCCTCGGTAACAAAACCCATAAATCGGCTTTCATCCACCACAGGCAGAATATCAGTCCTGATTTCCTCCATCCAGTTTAAAGCCAATGCCACCTTGTCATTGAGTTTTAAGGGAGGAATAAGGTTATTGATAAATTCGTAGGCCTGCATGCACTAAATATATTAAAAGGATTCGGAATATAAAACGAAGCTTCTATCAGACAAGTTTGGAATGAACAAAGATTAGCGAATATAGTATTAATAATATTTTAGGAGATTTTTGAGAAACGAAGCCAATTCATGATTATTTCCTTACCAAATTGAGTCAGGTAAGCTTCAGGATGGTATTGAATCCCGAGAATGGGCAGTGTTTTATGCGCCATAGCCATGATTTCACCATTTTCAGTTTTCAAAAGGACCTGAAGGCAATCCGGCGGATTTTTGATTTCGAGTGAATGGTATCTTGTCACCAAAAAGGTTTTTGGTAAGCTGATCAGGATTTCGTGGTCATTGGTCTGATATACGGCATGGACTTTTCCATGGACAGGTTTTTCGCCTTTCGTCAACTTTCCCCCAAAATATTCGCCTATGGCTTGATGTCCGAGGCAAATTCCAAGAATGGGCAGTTTCCCTACATACCAATCGAGGATTTTCATCAGATTGCCCGCCTTTGTCGGAGATTCCGGGCCTGGGGAAAGGATCAAGGCTTCCCAGTTTTTATTGGTGATTTGGCTGAGAGGAATATCATTTCGGACAATTTCAAGTTCAATGCCTGTTTGCCTCAAATAGTCTGCTAGGATATGGGAAAAAGAATCAAAATTATCAATCAATAAGATCATCGGCGGTTTTTTTCACTATTTCCTGAAAAGCGATAACCGTCTTTTTGATAATGGGTGTATATCCGTCCAAAGCATCGATCGTCACAGGAGCAATGGGTTCTACGTAGGAATATATTTTGGAATCCCTGATCCAGTCTTTCGGGACAGAATATTCAAAAGAACCTGCAATCCAGATAAAAAGACTGAGTAAAAACACACTTTTGAAAAAACCCAAGATACCGCCGGCAACATTGTCCATAGATCCAAGAATGGTAAAATCCAGAGACTGTTTTACCAAAAAAGCCAATCCACGGATGATCAGAATTACCCCAAAAAATATCAATATAAAAGCCACAAAGGGTAACATGAAGGTCATCTCATCCACCCTTTTGGAAAGGAACTCAGCACCCCAGTTCATCAGATGAAAGGCTAAGATCAAAGCAAAAACAAAAGCAACTATAGAAAGAAGACCGATAAAGAGCCCTTCCTTGAAGCCCTCATATATACCTATTGCCAAAATCACCACTATGATCAGGTCAAGCATAATAAGATATGTTTAAGAAAGAAGTTCTTTAACTTTCGTGGAGATCGCTTTGCCATCTGCCTTTCCTGCAAGGGCTTTTGACGCGAGTCCCATTACTTTGCCCATGTCTTTGGCACCGGATGCACCTGATTCAGAAATGATGGCTTTCAATTCTGCAACGAGTTCATCTTCGGTCAATTGTTTCGGCAAAAACTCACCGATAATCTCCAGTTCAGCCATTTCCACCGCATAGAGGTCTTCTCTGTTTTGTTGCTTGTAGATGTCAGCTGAATCTTTCCTTTGCTTTGCCGCTTTGGTCAAAAGCTTCATTTCATCTTCTTTGGAAAGCTCAGCGCCGGCGCCTTCTTTGGTTTCTTCCAAGAGAATCAGCGATTTGATTGCTCTCAATGCCCTCAGCCTGTCCTTGTCTCTTGCGAGCATGGCATTTTTTATTTCACTTTCTACACTTGCCTTTAAACCCATTGTCTTGTTCTTTGTGTTATAGGTGTAAATTTGTCACAAAAATATCTTTTAATCTAGGAAAATGACCAAACTGAGCGTAAATATTAACAAAATCGCCACCCTCAGGAATGCCCGTGGCGGTAATAATCCGAATGTAGTTCAAGTGGCTTTGGACGCAGAGCGGTTTGGTGCTCAAGGTATTACTGTGCATCCACGACCGGACGAAAGACATATCCGATACCAAGATGTGATTGACCTTGCCAAGGTAGTCACTACGGAATTCAACATTGAAGGATATCCAGACCAAAGGTTTATGGACTTGATCCGGTCTGTGAAACCTGCACAGGCGACTTTGGTTCCGGATCCGCCACACGCCATCACTTCAAATAGCGGTTGGGACACGATTACCAACCGACTTTTTCTGAGAGACATAGTCGAAGAGCTTCATGAATATGGGGCAAGGGTTTCCATTTTTATCAATCCCGAATCAAAATTTTTTGAACCTGCCAAAAATACCGGAACAGACCGGGTCGAATTATACACTGAACCCTATGCGACGTATTTCCCCACTGACAGGCATGCTGCAGTAAAGCCTTATGTAGAAGTCGCTTTGTTGGCAAAAGACCTTGGCTTGGGATTGAATGCGGGTCATGATTTGGACCTCCATAACCTTAGGTTTTTGAAAGAAAGCATTCCCTTTTTGGACGAAGTTTCCATTGGGCATGCCCTGATTTGCGATGCTTTGTATTATGGATTGGAAAATACCATTCAGATGTACAGAAGGCAGTTGGAGATCTGAGGTCAAAACCCATCCTTCAGACTGTTTCTCCAGGCATAAGCCAACATGGGTAATTGTTGGTAGCTGTTGATACCGGCTTTCACCCCTTGGGTTTTCAAAAAAAGGTCATTGGATTTTCGGCTGATCTCCAAGTTCAATGGTTTTATTTTTTCATTTTCTTTTTGAATAGAAATCAAATCATTTCTGATGCCGGCGGGAAGGGTTTTATAAAACTCTTTAAACAGATCCTTTGACATTCTGTACATGTCATTCATCTGGTATTTCAATAACCTCAGCTGCCCAGAATATTGCAACAATGGATCATCGGAATTGGTACAGATCACCCAGGCAATAAAATTGGCTTCACCCTCGTCTGTCACGCCATAGCTGTGTGCCATTTCGTGGGCAATGGTAAAGGGTTTTTCGAGATGGTGCAAAGTGGGGTCGATGTAACTTTCTCCTGTAAAAGGGAAATAGATTCCCAAAATCCCCATTTTCCGCATGAATCCTGCAGGATAGAATTGCTTTGTCCTTGGATTTCCTGTAAAATTCAATCCTAACAAATAGAGGTTCTCACGCATGTTTGCCCTTACCAATTTTTCCAGGTCGGGATACTCTATGGTTTTTTCTATGGCAATGGTATCTTCTTCGATATTGTATCTAAGCTGACCGAGGATGTTTCTCGTCAGTTCGGTTTCTTTGATAAGCTGTTCCTCACTGAGGGGAATTGGATTGAGACCAACTTGTTGGAAAATCGGAATCCTTTGGTAATTGTAACCCCAAAGTATCAGGAAAAAGAAAACAATGGCACCCAAATAATTGAACAAGGAACGGATAGAATAACCGAGCTTTTTTTTCCAACCTGCGGTCTGATTCAGGCGATAAAAATAAAAACCGATGAAAAAGATTAAAGATGCCAAAAAGATATAAACCGTAGCAAAGGGAAGCAAAGAAAGGGAGAGGTCAATGACATTTCTGATCCCAGGGAAAAAAGCCCTGGAATATATGGCTTCGGTTTTCTCAGGATATTTTACAGCAAAGTGCCTGATCACCAAGCTGATCAGGCCTAACAATGTCCAAGTCCAATTTCCTCTCAGCATCAGAAATACTTAAACCCCTTCTGCCTGAACTTCTTTGACCTCGGGAAGCATCCTTGTCAATAAATTTTGGATTCCTGCTTTGAGGGTGATGGTGCTGGAAGGACATCCGGAGCAACTTCCCTGAAGCAATACTTTCACAATCCCTTCATTGAAACTGTGAAAAACAATGGCGCCGCCGTCCTGTTCCACGGCCGGACGAATATATTCATCCAAAATTCCTTTGATCTTCTTTACTGTTTCGGAATCATTTTCATTGAAAAGTGGGTCCTTTTCGAAGGAAGAAATAACGAGAGCAGATTTTCCTGCTTCCAAATATTTTTTGATATGGTCACGGACAATGTCCTGGATTTCTACCCATTCAATCTCATCTTTCTTGGTGACAGTCACAAAATTGGATGTGATAAAAACCCTGTCCACAGCGGCAAAATTGAACAATTCATTTGCCAAAGGAGAGGTACTTGTACTTGATTGGTCAGGGAAATCAAAGCTGACGCCTTCATCTGTCAACATAAAGTTGACTACAAATTTCAAAGAATTGGGATTTGGATTTGCCTCCATGTAAATATGGACCGGTCTTTTTTGCGCTTGCAGCATATCTGTTTGAGTTAAGTACCTAACATACCACCAAAACCTAGGATAAGTTCCTTTGGTTTTCAATTTTGGGATTTAGATTTTAATGCCTGAAATAAATAGGTTATTGTGAGCTCTATATTGGTGGAAGTCATATCAAAAATCCTGTCTTGGGTTTCAGGTCTTCCAAACTCATAGGAAAGCCGCAAATCGCCCTCTAGGGTACTTTTTCCAAACAAAGTAGAAAGCCCTGCACCACCGGTAAGTCCGTACATAAATCTCCGGGGATCGTCCCCAGGCTGTCCATAGGTAGGAAGAAATAATGGTCCTTCAAAATCCCTGCTTACGTCGGTAGCGTTCAACAAATATCCAAAATGAGGTCCGATCTTGATATGAAATCTCCCTCCTTTGCCTACATAGAAGTTGGACAGCACCGGCATTTTCAGATAGTTCAACTCAGTCCTGTTGGTTCCTTTGAGTAAGGTGTCTGTTTGGGAGAAACCCAAGGTAAGGTACTGCACCTCAATCTGAATCCCTGCATTCTTGCCTGAAAAGTGCTCCATGACAAAAGCGAAAGTAGGCGCACTGATTCCGCTTGTACTGATCTGAGGTCTTCCCGCACTCGTTCGGTAGCTCATGGATGAAACAGAATATCCTCCCCTGATTCCAAAACTTGTCTGTCCCTGGACCAAAACAGGTAAAACCAAGAGAGACAATACAGTGATGTAGAATATAACTTTTCCCATGCTCAAAAATAGGCATTTGATTTTCAAATCATGCACAAAATCATTTTCCTGCCGGAATTACAAATGTTGCTCTCACCGGTGTCCCATCGATGGCAACACCTTCCACAATCACCGATTTAGGACTAGGGTTGTCATTCATAAAGAATTCTATCCGGAAAGCACCCTTTTCACTGTCAGTGATGACGTAAGGATTCCAATAAAGAGTTGCCCTATGGTCTGGTCCGATCGGGAATTCGTCCGCATTTTCATGGCTTACCTGATAGAAATTATTTGGGACAGAAAATCCCTCGACCACTATGGTGTTCATATTTGCCGTGGCAGTGTTCAGTATCGGAGATGGCTGTGTTCCTTTTTTAAGGTATATGGCAATCACCCCGTTTCTACCCATATCACCCATGATGGAAGCCATTCTTGTCACGACTTCTATCCTTTCCACATCATTGGGATTGATGGAATTGATGTTGGAAGCGGCACTGTTTCCCGGAAGAATGGCACCATCCACCATCACCATAGGTTCGAGTGAATTAGTCCCTGATGTGGCTCCACCCCTTAACGTCACCTGCCCAAAAGTATTGACTGCCATGCCCGGAATATAAGGCTTGAGGCTAAGTAAGAGGTCTGTCGAGTTTCCTCCCCGCATCAAAATATCTCCCTGAACTACATGATCTGCACGCCCATAGATAGCCATGGTTTTTGAATTGCCCTTCTCCTCATCTACAGTGACCTGATCTAGCTCTATCGTTTTATCCACCTCTTCTACCAAGGGAAATATGGGGGTTTGGACTGTGGTTATATTTGGCATTTTGACATAGTCAGGCACAAAAAACGGAGGATTCAAACGTGGCGTGATCTGGAATTTGCCAAAAGAATTTCCTTTTTTGTCCAGGGCCATAAAGGTGAAATCTAAAGGTCCATAGAAATCCATTTCTTCCAGATTGAATTTACCTTCGGTATCCGACTGAAGATCAAGCGACGCCGCAAAATTATTGAAATAGGCCGTGAAGGGGATTGCTTCAGGTTTGCCTTTGTCATTGAGAAATTGCCCGGAGATATTCATGTCCTTTTCGATGGGATAGGTGAATTTGTCCGTAGTGATATGTCTGGGGATTTCTTTGATGGTCAATCCATTCAGAATCGTAGGAGTTAAGGTAATTGGAGTTACATAATGATTATCCGTCACCGAAACAGAGAGATTGGCGGAAATGGGATTCCCCTTTTTATCCTTCAAAAAAACCTCGAGGCTTACTTTTTCTCTGGTTTCGTATTCGTTTTTGTCAGGCCGGAATGTACCCACAATCTGTGACATTGGTTCTTCTTCTGTTTTGGAATCTGTTATCCTATCATAAGGACTTAGGACTGCCACAGCTTTGACAAAGTAGGTGTCAGGGCCATAGTTCCTGTTCCAAGTAGTGTAGGATCTCAAATAATATTTTTTCTGTTTGAGTGTGTCGGGCAAAAACATATCCCCTATAGCCTGCCCATTTTCGATTTTGATTTTTTTCTGAATAAGTATATCCCTGTTTTCAGAAATCAGTTCTACATACAACACCTTGCTCAGTTCTTTTTTGAGGGTTGGGTTGGCGTAATTGAGGTAGGCTTTAAAAAACAGCTGATCTCCCTGATAGTAAAATGGCCTATCTAGGTGGAGGTAAACTTTCTCTTGGAGCCCATTCGCATCTTTTGCCATTTGGGTATTCGATTCCAAAGAAAAGGGCGGATTATAGTCCATGGGAAGGAGCGTGGCGACTTTTCTTTTGTCCATATCTCCTGAGAATGTCACATCCTTTTGGTTTAGAACGATACCGTTTGAGTTGATATTGACGTAATTGCCATTGACCTCAATCCAAGAAATGGGATAGGGAGCGTCCTTGTAGGTGTTGACGGTGCTATAGCCTTTTTCATAATGAATTTCGATTCTTCCTTTCAGATAAATTCTGTAATCCCCAGGTCTCTTACCGGGAGTCACGAGGGTTTCCGGTTTATATTCAATGACTGATTTTCCCAGTTCATTTGCAAAGATGTCCGAGCGCATGTTCAAGGTTTCAGCGCCTCCGGGCTTGTTGGCATAGAGCATGAATCCTTCTTGGTTGTGCTGGTTTTGGATCATTGCCCTGAACATGTTGGCAGGAGACTTCTTGTAAGTTTCCTCTCGGTTTTTTTGCCAGGATTGTTTAAGGTTTTGGTCCGTGGTGTCCATTTCGACAAATCTCGTCGCACCGGCGATGATGTAGTATTGGGGAGTAAAATAGAATTCCTTAAGGTCAAACGTGAGGTTGTATCCTAGTCCGTTATTTTTTATTTCTATGGGTTGGATAGCGGTGGCCCGGAAGCTGTTTGTAGTATTGTCTTCGGAAAATTCAATGACCCATGGATTGAGGATTTCGCATTGTGAAGCAAGGTTATCATTTCCCAAAAATAGATTTTTGAACCTTCTCAACTCCCTTTCCCAAGCCTTGTCTCTTGTCGCTTTGATTTCGACATCTGAGAGTTCCTGTTCAAAAGAAACCATGCTGACATTGAGAATAAATTGTCCTCCGGGTTTGATAGAAGCTGGTTTTTGGACAGCTTGGTATCCGATAAAAGAAAAGGCAACTTCGATCTCTCCTTCGGGAACATTGGCCAAGGTAAAATTTCCGTCCAAGTCAGTGACAGTCGAAAGAGTGGTGTTATTGATAAAAACATTACAAAAAGGAAGGGCTTCACCAGATTTACTATCAGTGACTTTTCCTGTAATTGTACCTGTTGTTTGGGCAAATCCTGTAAATGGAATCAGAAACAGAAAAAAAATAAGTGTGAAGTCTTTCATATTGAATTCTACTAATATTTAAGGCGAAATATAAAGGTTAATACGGTCAACGGAAAAGATTGGATCAAAAAAAAGCACAAAACCATAAAGATTTTGTGCCTTCATTTTCTGTTGGGAAGAAAATAGAGAAATTTGTATTATGTATAACCGCTTTATTGCAAGTAGCCAAACAAATAATGGTTGAGGAACGATTAACGGTTTTGTGGACAGTGGACTATCGATTGTGGACGAGTATCCGCACCCGATAAAGTCTCCTCAAGTCCAATGTGCAACATGGCGGATACTCACAATTTATTTTTTCTTTTTCCCTTTACCTTCCTTGATTTCTTCAATGTCTTCCCTGTCTTTGAGCTTTTTGTCATCGACATTTTTGTTTAGGAATTCATTAAGCTTATCGATGGAGAAAGTACTTGAAATCTCTCCAAAAGTATCGATGTTCATCTTAAAACCTTCCAGGTCTTTGTGGACTTTTGCGGTTTCTTCTTTTTTAGGTTTTTTAGCCATGGGAGTTTTTTCTTATTTGAATAAATCAGCGTACCTGTAAAGTGTCCAAGGCAAATTTGATCCTCTTGGACAATTCCTCTTTTCCGATAATGCTAAATACAGCCATCAGATCCGGCCCTGCACCCACTCCGGTCACTGCCAAGCGTACTGCCTGCATGACTTTACCCAATTTGATGCCATTGGCTTCTGCGGATTCCTCAAGAACAGCCTTTGCTATTTCAGGGGTGAAGTCTCCAGTATGGGTCGCTAGCTTTTCTATGTAAGTTGCCAATACGGTGACGACTTCGGCATTCCATTTCTTTCCTGCAATCTCATCGTCGAATGAAGTCGGTGCGATCAGCATAAACTTTCCTTCTTTCCAAAGGTCCGCTGGGAAAGTTGCTCTTTCTTTCATCACCTGCGCTATTTTCGCCGCTTTTTCTTTGTCTACAGAAAGCCCTTCTTTTTCGATGTCAGCTATAAGATAAGCTGCCAATTCTTCATCTGACTTGGCTCGGAGGTATTGTTCATTGAACCATTTTGCCTTATTGATATCAAATTTTGTACCTGATTTGCCGATTCTTTCAATCGAAAATGCGTCTACCAATTCTTCCAAGCTAAAAATCTCCTTGTGGTCGCCCGGGTTCCATCCCAAGAAAGCCAAGAAGTTCAACATGGCTTCAGGAAGGTAACCCCCTTCGCGGAATCCCATGGCTGTTTCACCTGAATTCGGATCTTTCCAATCCATCGGGAATACCGGAAAACCATGTTTGTCTGCATCTCTTTTGGATAGCTTCCCATTTCCGTCAGGCTTTAGCAAAAGCGGTAAATGCGCAAATTCCGGCATGGTAGCTTCCCAACCAAAATATTTGTATAGCAATACGTGCAATGGTGCGGAAGGAAGCCATTCTTCACCACGAATGACATGGGTGATTTTCATCAGGTGGTCATCTACGATATTGGCCAAATGGTAAGTGGGCATGCCGTCAGATTTCATCAAGACTTTATCATCCAAAGTACTGGAATGTACCATGACCCAACCACGGATCAGGTCATGCAATCTCACTTCTTCTTTTCTCGGGATTTTCACACGGATGACGTAGGCTTCACCGGAAGCCAACTTCGCCTTCACTTCATCTTCAGGAAGAGTGAGCGAGTTTTTCATTTGGGTTCTGGTGATAGAATTATACTGAGGAGACACAACCCTTGCGGCAGTCAGCCTTTCCCGCATCGCATCTAATTCCTCAGAAGTGTCAAATGCATAATATGCATGCCCTTTTTCGATCAGGTCAATTGCATACTGCATGTACATCGGTTTCCTCTCGGACTGTCGGTAGGGAGAACTGTTACCCGGATTCCAAGGACTCTCATCAGGTGATATCCCTAGCCAATCCAATGCATCTTTGATATATTCTTCTGCTCCGGGCACAAACCTGTTTTGGTCTGTATCCTCAATTCGAAGAAGGAATTTGCCTCCTGTTTTTCTAGCGTATAGGTAATTGTATAGAGCGGTTCTCACTCCGCCGATATGTAAAGCTCCGGTAGGAGAGGGTGCAAATCTTACACGTACTTCTTTGTTCATGGTATAGGATTATCTTTTTACAACCCTTGATAGTACAATTGGTTGTAAGGTTATCTATTTTGAGGCTGCAAAGATAGGAAAAGATAGGGATACCTTGTAATCACTAATAATGATAGGAAAGAATATAGTGATTGTTTTCTCTAGGCTACATTTCTTGAAATTGTTATTATTAGCAATAAAATGAAATACTTTAAATTTAGGAAAATAGAAATAAAAGTAGAACTCATTTTACTTTAAGAACCACCAACACATACCTGTCATCTTCTAACCTAGATTTGTTTCTTTTAACAAAATCTAAAATAGGTGCCTCAGCATCTATCTTAAGGATATTATCTTCACTTTTTTTAAAATCATCATAAAAATCAAGAGAAGGAATCATATATACAATTTCATCTTCTGTAAATGTCCAAGGAATATTCCTGATTTCCATACCATCTAAATCATTGACGAATCGACTTATTTGAGACTTAATTTTAAAATTCTTATCTAAAAAAATAAAATAGTTTCCATCACCACGCCTATTAAATCCAAGAAAATATTGATCAGAAAATGGGAAGAAGCAATGCAAAAATTCTACAAGTTTTTGCTCCTTCATGAATTCGTTTCTATTCGGTATTTCTTTTATCCTTAACCTAAGGTCATCTGAAATTGCACCTTGTTTAAAATCAAATTGAAGGATTTTCCGAAAGTGGCCTTTATAATCAAATAGAATAACATCATATGATAAAGGAACATTAAAAAGAATATCTCTTGAAAATGGGTCTGTATAAAATCCATGAATAGTTCGAAACATATAATTTTCATAACCTGTTCGAATGGGATACCATCCAATTGTTGTATCTGGGGAAATTCTTATAAAATTACTCCTATCTTGGCTTTCGGGAGCATTATTAAGATGATACAACTGAAAATTTGGGGTGTAAAATACATCACTTAATCTGTAAGGAGATTTTTCAGTAAATAAATGTTCCCCCTCATGTGAAAATGCAAGTATTTTATTTTGCCTTGCATCTGAAATCAAAAGTGTGTCCTCACGTACTTGGAAATTTTCTACCTGCATAAACTCCCCTGGTCCACCAATTCCTGTTGACTGAAAGATTCTTTTTACCTCACCATTACGGTTAAATTGAATGATATTATCAAGACCTCTATCCTGTGCGAAAATGTCTTCTTCAAAAAACTTTATATATGTTGGTCGCGCAATGGGCAAAGAATCATCATAATCAAGTAAAATGTATTCAATACTCTCAAAATGTTTGGACATTAAGGCTGGTTCACTTTGATTAATGTCAACCGGGATGGAAATTATACCCGAAACATCCATTGACTTGTCTGATTTACAGGATAAGAAAAAAAGTAAAATATAGAATGCATAAATATTTTTCATAGCTATTTCTCCAAATGGAAATAAGATCGCTTAAATGAAATTTTATTTTATAAGGTCTTCACAATTGTCAATTCAGATAAGTGCTTGTTTAAAACTATTGATTAATTAGGACTTGAAAAGGATTTTCTTTGAAAAATCTTAATCAATAACAAAAAAAGGGAACCCGTTTGGATTCCCTTTTTGAGAAAAAGACAGTTAAGCGTCTTTTCTGTGTCTGATTTTTTCTTTGATTTTGGCAGACTTTCCTTGACGACCTCTTAGGTAGTACAATCTAGCTCTCCTCACTTTACCCTCTCTCATCAATTCGATTTTGTCGATGGCTGGAGAGATGATAGGGAAAATTCTTTCCACACCTACACCGTTTGATACTTTTCTTACAGTGAAAGTTTCTCCGTTTGTATTTGGATTTTTTCTCTGGATGACGGTGCCTTGGAATTGCTGGATACGATCTTTGTTACCTTCGGTGATTTTCACGTGGACGTTGATGGTATCTCCTGCTTTGAAAGAAGGGAATTTGGCTCTCGCCTCGCTGTATTCCGCTTCTACAATTTTAAGTAGTTCGCTCATAGCTGTATATTTTATGTGCTTGTAGCGACTGCGCCTCGGCGCAATCTTTTGTTAGACTCAATGATATTACTTTCTTACATATATCGCCTCAGAGTTCTTTTCCTTCGAGAAGGTCCGGTCTTCTTTCTTTGGTTCGGCGAACCGATGCTTCAAATCTCCAGATATCTATTTTGGCTTGATGTCCTGACATTAATATTTCCGGTACTTTCATTCCCTCATAGTCTGCGGGTCTGGTATATACCGGTGGGGCCAAAAGCCCATCTTGGAAGGAATCTGTCAATGCCGAACTTTCGTCATTGAGAACTCCCGGAATCAACCTGATAATGGCATCTGTCACCACCGCTGCGGCCAATTCGCCTCCGGAGAGGACATAATCACCGATGCTGATTTCTTTGGTTATCCATTTCAGTCTGACCCTTTCGTCGACACCTTTATAGTGTCCACACAGGATGATGAAGTTTTCCTTGAGAGAAAGTTCATTGGCCATTCGCTGGTCAAATTTCTTTCCGTCAGGTGTCATGTAAATGACCTCATCATACTCCCTTTCGCTCTTGAGTGCTTCGATGCACTTTGCGATGGGTTCTATCATCATGACCATCCCGGCACCGCCTCCAAATGCATAGTCGTCGACTTGCTTTTGTTTGCCGCCAGCATAATCCCTCAGGTTGTGGACCCTCACCGTGGCCAAACCTTTTTCTTCCGCTCTTTTGAGAATCGAATGTGAAAAAGGGCCTTCCAACAATCCGGGAACAACTGAAATGATGTCAATGCGCATCAGTCTTCCAAATATATGTCAATCAATCCTGTGGGCAGGGAGCAGTAAACTTTCTTAGCTGCCTTGTCGACTTTCTGGATAATCTGGTCTTGAATGGGTATCAAGACCTCTTTTCCTTTATGTTCGACGCCCAATAAATCCTGGGTTTCCATGTCATAAATGACTTTAACCTCTCCGATAAGTCCGAGGGAATCATCGATTACCTCAAATCCTACCAATTCATGGTAATAGTATTGGTCTTCTCCAAGCTCGGGCAATTCGCTCATCGGAAGGAATAAAGCCGATCCTACGAGTTTGCTTGCATCGTCCACCGTGTTAAAATCCTCAAATTTTGCAAGCACCTTGTTGTTCGGTTGGGAGACAAAATGCTCAATAAAGAAAGGGACTAACCTGGTTTTTTGCTCGATGAAGACATGCTTCAGTTCTTCGTAGTCTTCCGGAAAATCTACATCCAGGACTACCGTAACTTCACCATGAAGCCCATGAACTTTGGACACGTAGCCCAATTGGAAACAATTGTCTTTGTTCATGGCGTAAAGGGGTATTAAGCTTGGGTTTCTTCGCCTTCAGCAGCTGCTTCAGGTGCTTCAACCTCGGCCGCAGGAGCTTCTTCTACTTTTGGAGTAGCAGCAGCGATAGCGTCATCTTCTCTTTTCTTGATGGCGTCAAGACGGGCTTGGTTTTTAGCTGTTTCAGCTTCAAATGCCTTGGTTTTTGCGTCTTCTTTTTCTTTGGTCAATCTATCCACTTTACCACCTATGGCAGTTTCTTTAGAAGATTTCCAGGTTTCGAATTTAGCATCTGCCTGATCTTGTGTGATCGCGCCTTTCAATACACCGATTTGAAGGTGTTTTTGCAACAATATACCTCTGTAAGAAAGCATAGCCTTTACTGTATCAGTCGGCTGCGCACCGTTCAACAACCATTTAAGAGCGCGCTCATTGTTGATGTTGATGGATGCAGGGTCAGTGTTGGGGTTATAAGTCCCGATTTTTTCGATAAAGCGTCCATCACGTGGAGCTCTAGCATCAGCTACTACAACGTCATAGATGGCCATTTTTTTTCTGCCTCTACGCGATAATCTGATTTTTACTGCCATATTAATTTGATATTTAGTGAATTGATGGATCCCGTCCATCTTAAATTTTGGACTGCAAAGATAGCGTATTAAAAATGAAATGAACAAATGACCCTAATATTATTTGCGGAAATGGAGGGAATTGATTTAACTTGCGACCTGATTTAGAGGCGAGAGAATCTTTACAAGTGCAAATGGCCTCGTAGTTCAATGCCTGCCTGCCGGTAGGCAGGGACAGAATAGTTGTTTCCTAAACAATAGATATGGGTTCGACATTTTGGGTATATGCGATCAAAAGCGAAAAAGACGGTCGGATTTATGTTGGAATGTCAAATGATCCAGAAAAGCGGTTGAAAGAGCATAATTCCGGAATTACTAAGTCAACAAAAGGTTTTATTCCTTGGAAGTTGATTTTTAAGGAATTTGTTGGACCTAGCCAATTGGCAAGGGAAAAAGAAAAGTATTTTAAAACGGGAATAGGAAAAGAATTTCTTAAATCGTTGTAAAAAAAATGGCCTCGTAGTTCAATGGATAGAATAGTTGTTTCCTAAACAATAGATATGGGTTCGATTCCCGTCGAGGCTACCAATAAAAATCCCTTCAGAAATGGAGGGATTTTTTATTTAAAGTTCATGGACATTTATATGTTGTTTCCTAAACAATAGATATGGGTTCCCTGCCTGCGGAAGGCAGGGATTCCCGTCGAGGCTACCAAGAAAAGTCCCTTCAGAAATGGAGGGACTTTTTGTTTCTTTTGATTTTTTAAAAAAGGAATTCCGACTATTAAACTGAAAACCCGCATTTGATAATTGGATTTGATTTTCCAATAGCCAATAAACCAATAACCATTAATTCATTTCTTTAAAAGTACCACTGCCCCACAATACAGGATATAGCAGGTGGGATTTCATTTGAAATTCCCTTAATTTAATCCGGTGATTTGATTTCAGATGGTATTAAGAATCCTGGGTTTCTTCTGCTTTATTTTCTCTTTAATTTCTTGTAGCCCTGAACTCCCTGAGGATGTTCAGGCAGCCTATGAGGAATTGCCCGAAGCATTGGATTTCAATATTCATGTCAAGCCGATTTTGTCGGATAAATGCTTCGCCTGTCATGGGCCTGATCTGGCAGCACAAAAAGCAGGGTTAAGCTTGCACGATCCCGAAATGGCTTTTGCCTCCCTCAAAGACTCCCCCGGCAAGGTAGCCATCCACCCTGGAAGCCTCCGTAAAAGCGAACTTTTTCACCGGATCATTTCAGAAGATCCGGAGTACCGGATGCCTTCCCAAGAATCAAATTTGACCTTGACTCCAAAAGAAAAGGCCATCCTGATCAAATGGATAGAAGATGGGGCTGAATACAAAAAGCATTGGGCTTTTATCCCTCCTCAAAAACATGACATTCCGAAGGTAAAGGATAAATCATGGACGAAAAATCCCATTGACCACTTTGTCCTTAGCAAATTGGAACAGGAAGGAATCAAACCATCGCAGGAGGCGGATAAGGAAACGCTCTTGAGAAGATTGAGTCTGGATTTGATAGGTTTGCCTCCAAGCCTTGCTGAGATAGATGCATTTCTTGCTGACCCTTCCGCCAATGCTTATGAAAAGCAGGTCGACAGATTGCTAAATTCTGCGCCTTATGGTGAGAAAATGGCCATGCATTGGATGGATATTGCGAGGTTTGCCGATACACATGGCTACACTGTGGACCGATATCGGGATGCATCGCCCTATCGGGATTGGGTTATCAGGGCTTTCAACCAAAACCTACCTTATGACCAGTTTATCACCCATCAGTTGGCGGGAGACCTTCTCCCCAATCCTACCAAAGAACAGCTGATAGCGACGGCATTCAACCGCATTCATCCCCAAAATATGGAAGGAGGAATTGTGGAAGAGGAATTTAGGGTGGAATATGTGGTGGACCGCACGAGTACCATGGGTCAGGCTTTTATGGCTTTGACATTGGGTTGTGCGCGGTGTCATGACCATAAATACGATCCGATTTCCCAAAAGAATTTCTTTGAACTCAGCAGTTTTTTCAATCAGGTGGATGAGGCCGGTCAGATTTCTTGGGATGATGCCATGCCTGTTCCGACGATGCTTTTGACCGATACGGAGAAAGACAACATGCTTTCCTACTTGCTTTCCCAAAAAAACAGGGAGGAAGAGGAACTGAAAAAAGTGGCTGAGAAGGAAGAAGAGGCATTTCAGGCTTGGCTGACATCCAAAGCCTTTCAAAATACTGCCAAACTGGATTTTCCGGCAAGTCGGGTCGGGTTTTATTCTTTTGACCAAAACTCCATACAAAACAATCTCAATCCTTCCCAAAAAGGAACAATGGAAAGCAGTGAGGTGAAAAACCAGAAACCCGCCTATGTAGAGGGTTTTAGAGGAAAAGCTGTCAAACTCAATGGCGATTCCTGGCTGGATTTGGGCGGTTCGGGTATTTTTTCACGCAGCGAACCTTTTTCTGTGAGTATTTGGATTTCTGTCCCCAAGTCTTTGACTGACGGAGCGATTTTCCACAAAGGTTCGGGCGCAGTGCTTTATAACTGGCGTGGATATCACCTCAGTCTCAAAAACAACCGATTGGAATTACTCATGGCGCACACCGCTCCATACAATGCCATCACCAAAGTCACCGAACAGGATATTCCCCGGGACCAATGGATCAATTTAGTCATGACTTATGACGGTTCTTCCAAAGCGAATGGACTCAAAGTATTCCTAAATGGGCTTGAAATGGCTACCCAAACTACCCATGACAACCTGTACAAAGACATCCTTTTTCAGGGGGGACAGCCTGGTTTGCAGGTAGGGGCAGTGTGGAGAGGCAAGGGACTCAAAGATGCTTTGGTGGATGAAGTCAGTGTGTATGACAAAGAACTTTCGCCCCTTGAAGTATTGCAGATTGCTAGGTTAGAAGAATATAAATCAATCCTTGCCCAATCCGGGGACGAATTCGATGCTCAAGAAAAACAGGCACTGAAAAAACTTTACCTCAACAACCATTCTTTGGCTTATAAAGAAAAGCTCAAAGCAGTCGTTACCCAAAGAAAAATCTATGCAGATTCTGTGGAGCGGATTCCGGAGATGATGGTCATGCAGGACAAAACCAATAAGCGGCCCACCTACATTTTGACCCGTGGGGAATATAATTCGCGGGGAGAGGAAGTTTTTCCCAATACCCCTGAAAGTGTCTTGCCTATGCGCGAAGACCTTCCAAAAAACCGCCTTGGACTGGCCCAATGGCTGACGGATATAGAAAATCCACTTACAGCAAGGGTGGCGGTCAACCGTTTTTGGCAAAATTACTTTGGAAACGGGTTGGTGGCTACTTCCGAGGATTTTGGAAATCAGGGACAAATGCCTTCCCATCCGGAATTGCTGGATTGGCTGGCGTTGGAATTTCAAAATTCCGGTTGGGATGTGAAAGCCATGCAGCGTCTGATTGTCACCTCTGCCACTTACCGTCAAGCCTCGAAAAACAGGCCGGAACTGATGGAAAAGGATCCTGACAATTACCTTCTTGCCCGCGGACCGTCGGTTCGTCTGCCTGCGGAATTGATCCGGGATAATGCGCTTTTTGCTGCAGGATTGCTGAATTCTACAATTGGAGGGAAAAGTGTGTTTCCTTACCAACCTGAGGGTCTCTGGAAAGTCAATGGAGCCAACTATGTTCAGGATAAAGGGGAAAATCTCTATCGAAGAAGCATGTACACCATTTGGAAACGCTCGGTCCACCATCCGACATTATCTATATTCGATGCCCCTGATCATAGTTTTTCGGTAAGCAAAAGGCAGGAGACCAATACCCCGCTTCAGGCTTTGGTACTGATGAATGATCCGACTTTTGTGGAGGCTTCCAAGGTTTTGGGTGAAAAGATGTTGGCTCATCCGGAAATCTCCAAGTCCATAGAAGATACATTCCGCAGACTTACAGGAAGAAAACCCAATCCTAAGGAGCTTCAAATTCTTCTAGAATTGCGGGAAAATGAATACCGTAAATTCAAATCGGATCAAAATAAAACGAAAGGCTGGTTGGCTTCAGGGGAATATCAGATTCCCCCGGACTTAGATCCTTTCCATCTTGCGGCCAATGCCGTCACCGCCAGTGCCATTATCAATTCAGATGCTTTTCTAACCAAAAGATAATATGAGTCACCATCACGATGCCCCTCTCAGGTCTTCCAACAGGGATCTTCAGGAGATTGAAAAGAATATGGACAGGAGGAGGTTTTTGACAAAAACCTCTTTGGGGCTTGGTTCCTTGGCCTTGGGCTCACTTATGGGAATGGAGAAGATTTTTGCAGAAAATCCCCATACTCCGCCTTTGCTTTCTGAGTCACCCAGCGGATTGGCAGGGTTGCCGCATTTTATGCCCAAGGCAAAGCGGGTGATTTACCTTTTTCAAAGTGGTGGGCCTTCCCAATTGGAATTGTATGATTACAAACCAAAGCTCATAGACCTTCACGGGCAAGAGCTCCCTGATTCGGTGAGAGACGGGCAGCGTCTTACCGGGATGAGTGCCGATCAAAGTTCGTTTCCAATGACTGCTTCAGCTTTCAAATTCAGCCAATATGGGCAAAGCAGGGCTTGGGTCAGTGAATTGATGCCCCATACCGCCGAGATCGTGGACGAACTTTGTTTTATCAAAAGCATGCAGACTGGACAGATCAATCATGATCCTGCCATTACTTTTTTCCAGACAGGTCATCAGCTTCCGGGCCGTCCCTCGATTGGCGCTTGGTTGAGTTATGGATTGGGTTCGGACAACCAAAACCTGCCTTCTTTTATCGTTTTGGTTTCCAAAAATGCCGTGCAGGACCAGCCGCTTTATGCCAGACTTTGGGGAAATGGATTTCTTCCTTCCCAATACCAGGGCATCCAATTCCGGTCTGGGCAAGACCCTGTACTTTATCTTGGCAATCCTGAAAATTACGACGGAAAGGACAGGCGCGAAATGCTCGATTACCTCAAATCACTGAATGAGGTGCAGTTGGATACTTATGGCGATCCTGAAATCAGTGCCCGCATCGCCCAATATGAAATGGCCTTCCGGATGCAGACCTCGGTGCCGGAAATTACGGATATGTCCAAGGAGCCTGATTCGGTGTATGAGATGTATGGTGAAGACAGCCGCGATCCCGGTACTTATGCCGCCAATTGCCTTTTGGCGAGAAAGCTCATTGAAAAGGATGTCAAATTTGTCCAGCTCTACCATCAGGGATGGGATCAGCACGGGAATTTGCCCGGAGGGATAAAAAACCAATGTCAAAAAACAGACCGGGCTACGGCTGCACTGATCAAAGACCTCAAGCAAAGAGGCTTGTTGGAAGATACGCTTGTCGTCTGGGGAGGGGAATTTGGCAGGACGGTGTACAGTCAAGGGACGCTTTCACCGGATAATTATGGCCGAGACCATCATCCACGCTGCTTTACCAAATGGATGTGTGGGGCAGGAGTAAAGCCGGGTTTTACTTACGGAGAAACAGACGATTTTGGATACAATGTGGTCAAAGATCCTGTTCAGGTTCATGACCTGCAGGCTACGATTTTACATCTTTTTGGAATAGATCACGAAAAACTCACCTACAAGCATCAAGGCCGCAGGTTTAGACTGACCGATGTAGAGGGTCATGTGGTAAAGGGGATTTTAACCTAGGATGGTCAAAATATGGTACAAGACCTGATTACTTTCATCGGCCGATTTCATCCACTTTGGGTTCATTTGCCCATCGGTTTTTTGATCATTGCGGTCTTTTTTAAAGCCTATGTGGTGTTGGGGAAAAAGCCCGCAATGCAGGAAGCTGTGAATTTTTCTTTGCTTTTGGGAACCATCAGTGCCTTGGTCGCGGCGGTGTTGGGGTTTATGCTTTCGCAATCCGGGGGCTATGACGGAGACCTTTTGGATATTCATTTGGTGGCAGGATGGACCACGGTCATTATTTCCGCCATTGCATGGTGGGTGAATAAAAACGAACTCAGATTTAGCAAAAAGCTGAATTATACTGTATTGGGATTTATGATCCTGGCGCTTTCTGTCACCGGACATTTTGGAGGAAGCCTGACTCATGGGGAAGATTATCTGACTGCTTTTGCACCTTTTGGAGAAAAGTTGGAAGAGACCAAAGGTCGGGTATTGGCCAAGGTGGAGGACGCGGAGGTTTTTACAGATGTGATTCAGCCAATTCTTCGAAGTAAGTGTCAAAGCTGTCACCGATCGGGAAAATCCAAAGGTGAATTGAATTTGGCTTCCTATGAGACAATGCTCCAAGGAGGAGAAAACGGCCCGGTTTTTATTGCGGCTGATGCTGAAAAAAGTGAGCTGATCCGAAGGGTAACGCTGCCTTCTGATCATGATGATTTTATGCCTGCCGAAGGGAAAAAGCCCCTGACGGAGGAGGAAATTCAAGTTCTCATTTGGTGGATAACAAAAGGGAAAGCTGATCCCAAAGCATCCTTGATGGATGCAGATGAGGAAATTATCGCATGGGCAAAGCCCAGACTAAATATTCTTGGAGGAGAGAAAATGATGGCGGTGAGCATCGATACGGCTTATTTAATAACCTTGGAGAAAATGGGTTTTCGGGTAAGGGTTCTCTCCCACGAATCCGGAGCTTTGGATGTCGTCTTACCATCGGATGCGGAGAAGGGTCAAGCCTCAGAACTTTTGAAAGCGCTTTTACCTATCAAAGATCAGATTTATTGGCTCAGTTTGGCGGGAACCGGAATTCAGGATTCTGACCTGAATCAGGTAGCTCAGCTCTCTAATTTGCACAGACTGCGGATCGAAAATAATCCCATCTCGGATTCCGGAATTTCAGCTTTAACGGGCCTTTCAAAACTCGAAAGTTTGAACCTGAACGGGACCAAAGTCAGCGAATTAGGTTTGGAAACACTTTCTGAAATCCATTCTCTCAAATCACTTTACCTTTGGAATACTGCAATTGATCCTCAACATGTAAAGGTGGAAAAATTAAGCGCTGCCGGAGTGAAGGTGGTTTTTGGGGGTTGATTTTTTTTGTTACAATAAAAAAAAGGTTCTTTTCTGAATTTTGAGGGAGGATTAATTTGAGACAAATTAGAAAAATTTGTAAAGTTCCTGATTCAAAAGACGAATGTAATTATCAATTTTTACTTTTTTAAAGGATATCCAGTTAATGTAGATTTCACTGTTTCCAATACTTGAAGAAAATCAGTATCGATTAACCACAAAGTAACAAAGAAAGCAAAAGCCCTCTCCTTTTCACCTTTTGCAGTTCCTTTGTGGCTCATACTTTTTATTGGGCTTTTATATCGATTGTCGAACCAATAATTGCCTTTTTCAGGAAGCCTTTATCATTTTTTGCTCTTAGCCTACAAAGTTTTACAAAAATGGTTGTGGAACAAAAAAATCAGGATGCTTGAAAAGTATTGGAATTGTTTGGATCAGTTTTGCTTCAATTTAAAAACTTCCAATTCTCCATCGTTTTTGACAAAGAGAATCCATGTTTCATTTTTGACTTTAATGGACCGGATATGTTTGAGATCTCCGCTAATTCCAAGTTTTCCATTTTCCATTACGAAAAAACCACCATTTCCATTTCCTTTCAAAGCCAATCCATGACTCCCTTGATAAGCACCAAAATAGGGAGAAACGGCTGTCATATTTCCCCCCAACAGCAAATCCAATATCCCATCACCATCCAGGTCTTCCATCAAAATTGCCTGTATCGGCGCAAATTGGGCTTCAATGGGCAGGGGTTGGATGGTGAATCCTTTTCCTCCATTATTGAATAAAATCACGGATTCGAATTTTTTTGCTTCGAAAAGTTTGGCTTCCGCTAACTTGAAGTTCTTGAAAATTTCAGCCACTGTTTTACCGGCAAAGTCTGAATGCCTGACAAAGTCTTTTTTGAGCACAGGGATCTGCTTCACCAATTCATCCCTTGTGGCGATGGTATATTCTTTGCCGTCTTTATGGTAAGTCAGGATTTGTTCCAAACTGCCGTTTCCGTCAAAATCCTTGACATACATCCTGACGGGAGCTTCTTCGGAGCTTTTTAGCCGGCTGTTTAATCCAAGATTTCCAAGCACCAAATCAGGAAAACCATCTCCGTTCAAATCCCCAATTTCAACCGTATTCCACCAGCCTGAAGTATTGGCTAACCCAAATTTGTCTGTTTCATTAATCAACCTCCCATCACGGTGCATCAAAATGGTGATGGGCATCCATTCTCCCACGACGACCAAATCCATTTTTCCATCCCGATCCAAGTCTACCCACAAGGCTGATTTGACCATTCCTATAGCGGTTAAGTCAGGGGCAATTTGGGGAGTGATATCTGCATACGTTCCATTTCCGCTGTTCTTAAGGATATAACTTCTAGGAAGCTGTCCATATTTCCCAATGACATTTCTTCCTCCTACAAACAAATCCTCCAAACCGTCGCCATCAAGATCATGTGGAAGCGCAACGGAATATTGGTTGTCCGGATCAATGGGAAGATCAAGGGATGAGTAATATGAACTTTGATTTTGGTGTAAGAGAATTTTATTTGAATGAGGGGGTGAAGGGTTATTTCCTCCATTCAGCAGAAGTAAATCTGCGTTATCCTTTGATTCACTTTGCAAAAAGGCAGCATAGGTATGTTCCGATTCCAGGTCTTTTTCTAGAATCTCTTTTTCTGATGGGAGGAATTTTCCGTTTTTGTTTTGGATAAACAATCGGGACTCCTGACCCTTTGCTCCCCCAATAAAAATGTCTTCCAATCCATCCCCATTGGAATCGCCGATGGCAAATGCAGGCCCTTCTTGGGAAAGTTTGTGCGGCAGCAGCGGCTCTTTATTGAAATCATTGTAATCATCTTCTATGTGCAAAAACTCTAAGCCCGTTTCCTTGGAACTGAGTTTTTGAAGTAATGGAAGGGGTTGTTTTGGATCAGGAATGGGGGCAAGCAAAGCATTTTCCTCTTTTAAAGTAATCAGTTTGTTTACTTCCAAATTCAGCAAAGTTTCTCTTTTTCCCGTAGGCCAAATAACTTTTAGCGAATCGATGCTAGTGGCTTTTCCCAATCCCAAATTGATCTCCGGCGCAACGGAGGATTGAAAACCTCTAGCGGTGAAGTTTTCCTGAATGATTTTTGATCCCTTTATGTAGGCCTCCACCCGTGCCCCGATTCCAAATTTATTGTTTCCTGACCCCTCGAACCTGATTTTAAGAAAAGATGGTTTTTCACTGGTGGGAAGCTGATATAACCTGTTTTCAAATATTTCAGAGGGTTCATTGATATGGTTCACGATCAGATCAAGGTCTCCATCATTGTCCAAGTCAGCATAGACTGCCCCATTGGAAATCGTAGCTTCGGATATTCCCCAAGCCTTACTTACATTTTCAAATGTGAGATTACCGGAATTTTTGAAAAAATAATTGGGGACTTCCCCGGGAGGCATCTGACCTGAAATTTTCAAATCACTGATATCCGGTCTTTGAACCAATCCATCTTTTATTTCCGGATTGGTGATGAAGTTGATATAATCCATGTCATTGGGCCGCCGTGCAATGCCATTGGAGATAAACAAATCCTTCCAACCGTCATTATCAAAATCCGCAAACAAGGGAGACCAACTCCAGTCCGTGGCGTTGACTCCTGCAAGTTGGCCAATTTCGGAAAAAGTGCCGTTGGCATTGTTGAGCTGCAGGCTGTTTCTAGTGGTCTGCCTGCCATATCCGAAGTTGAGTTTAAGTTGGTATATTTCATAGCTGTCTTCACCGGCTGACATTTTTTGGACGATTTCATCCTCCGGCAACATGTCAAGACTCATAATATCAATCCATCCATCATTGTTAAAATCCGCCAAATCGTTGCCCATCGAAAACCTGCTCATATACGTCAGGGCATCTTTGCTTGATTCTTTGAAGGTTCCATTTCCTTGGTTGATATAGAGGTAGTCATTTTCATTGAAATCATTGGATACATAGATGTCAGGCCAACCGTCATTGTTGACATCTGCTATTCCTATTCCCAAACCATATCCAATTTGGCTCGAATAAATTCCGGCTTCGTTGGTCACAGGGGTAAAACTCTTTTCGCCCTTTTCGGCATTGTTTCTGTAAAGTCTGTCTCCTTCAGGACCGCTGTCCATATACCGGAGGGAAGCCCTGCCATAGCTATTCTCGGTATGTACGGCATGGTTGAGGAGGTACATATCCAAGTCACCATCTCTGTCATAATCAAAAAATGCGGCGTGCGTGCTGAATCCCTGAAAATCCAAACCATAAAGATTGGCACTTTCGGTAAAGGTCAAGTCGCCATTGTTGATATATAGCTCATTTTTGCCGGTAATACCTTTCCAATCTCCAAGTCTGCAGACATAGATATCTAAAAGTCCGTCACCATTGATGTCTACCATGCTGATGCCTGTCTTCCACGGACCGGGCGATCCCACTCCGCTTTGCTCTGTGATATCCTCAAAGGCCATATTTCCTTTGTTCAGGAAAAGTTTGTTTGGAAGTTGGTTGGATGAAAAATAGATGTCCAACAGCCCATCGTTGTTGATATCACCGACAGCTACTCCGCCACCATTATAGAAATAGAGGTATTCAATGATATTGAATTCCTCTTTTTCGGTCAGTGTATTTGTAAAATCTATCCCTGTTTTTTTTGGACTTAGACTTTCAAAAAGTGGTTCTGTTGGGTTTACCTCAGTTTTTTGGGAACATGAAATCAGGATGAACAGCGGAAAAAACAAAAACGGCAAATGGGCATATTTCATCTGATGGGTTTTTCACAAATTCAATCCTTTTTCTGTTCAGTTCGTAGGTGCTTGCTCTTGGGATTGGCTTTTTTCAAATTCTTCTTTGAGTCTCTTTTCTACTTTTAAATCAGAGAAAACAGCCTGGACATGCTGTTCGTCTTTGATAAATATGTTGATCCTTCTTTTGCCATCGATTTTATAGTAGACCTTTCCTTGGGTAGGATGGTTGATCAATTTAAAATCATCGCCATAAGTTTCTTTGTATTTTTCCAGTACTTTGGGTAGGAGATTTTCTGCCCAATATTGTCTGTTCCAGGGAGCCCAGGCTATATAAGAATAAGTGACGGGCATCTCGAATATTTTTTCTTCAATGAATGTCGGGAAAAACCGCATGCTGATTTCGCTGTCATACTCATCTACAATTCTATATTCCACATTGGTCGATCCTCCAGGTCCTTGGGTAATCTTCTGTTGTTTGTTCAGTTCAGTGCAACGATCAAAAAAATCCTTTTGGGCCATGCCCAAATGAAATCCTAGGAACAAGCTGTCTGATTTGGATAAATCATCCTTGGAAGAGGAAAGGATAGACGAGTCACAACTCTGAATGATGAAGATAAGAATGAATAATGGAAATAATATGGTTTTAGAACTGCGCATAGGTTAAATGGGTTGTAAGCGGTAAAGGAATATTTTATCCTTTATACAATTTGAATTGAATATGGGTTTAAAATAAAGGAATTTGTTTTTATACTTCAATCCTTTTAGATAAAATGTGGTATAGAAATGATTAAAAAAAAAGCAAGCTGAAAAATCTTCAGCCTGCTTTTTTAATCTGTATCAAACCCTAATTAATTGTATCCTGGATTTTGTTTTAATCTTGGATTTGCAAGAATCTGAGGAGCAGGAACAGGGAACAATTCCAAGAAGCTACCTGGAGTGTGTACTCTCTTCGGTCTGTTCATACCTGCAAAAGGCCACCATGCATCTCCATATTTTTTGAATCGGATTAGGTCCTGTCTTCTGGTCATCTCCACATACATTTCCCTGCCTCTTTCTGCCAAAAGGTTTTCATCGGTAAGGGTGGTAAAAGGAGTAAGATTACCTGCTCTGGCACGGATCTGATTGACCAAAGCCAATGCTTCTGTAGTTTGTCCCAATCTGTATCTGGCTTCTGCCAAAGAAAGGATCACATCAGAAAGTCTGAATACCACAAAGTCATTGCTCATGTTGTCAGTGCCACCTCTTTCAAATTCATATTTCGCGATTCGGGCTCCGGCTTGACGAAGACCTCCCGGAGAGATTTCATTGAGGAAAGGCATGAAAGTCAGTGGCGGGCCATTTGGATCACCGTTTCTTCCTGTTGGATCAGTAGGTTCCACTCCCGGATCAATCAAAGTAGATCCGTCTGCGCGGGTTTGAGGTCCCACTAAGAAATTGCTCAATCTTCCATCTCTTGTCCCGGTGGATTGTGTCAAAGCCAAACCTGTCCATACAGGTCCCTGTACTCCGGGGTTTTTGACAGGATCTACATAAGAATTATAAAATTCTTCTACAGTCTGATAACCATTCCAAGGCTGTTGGGTAAGGTTGAAGGTAGATTGGCTGACGATGTGAAGTGTCATCATCACCCAGTTGAAACCCCTTGCAAATACCTTGTCGTATGGATAGACGAAGATGTTTTCAGTTGATTGGCTGTTGTTGATTGCAAAGTTATCCCTATAGGAAGGCATCAAGCTGTAAGGTCCAGTATTGATGATTTCAGAAGCATCAGCTGCAGCCAAGGCCCATTGTGCAGTACCCGTGTACACTTCTGCATTCAGATAAAGCTTCATTCTGATCATCAAGGCACTCCATTTGGTCATCCTACCATAGGTTGTAGCGTCTTTTGCCACCGGCAATAAAGGAATGGTTTCATTGAGTTCCTTCAAAATGAAATCATAAACTACTTTCCTTGATTGTGTTTCAGGTGCCTCTACGTCTGTGAAATCTGTTACGAGCGGGACATTACCAAATGCATCCATTGCCCAATAGTAATACAAAGCCCTCAATGCCCTTAGTTCCGCGATAAAGGCCGGAGAGTTAGGGTTGTCCAATGCTTCAAATGAAAAGATCAACCTGTTGCAGGTATTGATCCCTCCGAATAGGAAGTTCCATGAGTTTTGGAAGAACGGATTATCAGGTTGGAATTCATGCTGATGCAGTTGCAATAGTACGCCTCCATCAAACCAGTCACCACCTTTATGGGAGACTACAATTTCGTCAGAAGCGATCTCATTGATGGACCAAAGACCGGAGTGATTACCCAATCCCCCTAAGGAAGTGTATGCTTGTCCGAGTGCTGAAATAAATTCTTCATCGGTTTTGAAGAAGTTATCTGCTGTAACTTCACTGAAAACCTCTTCTTCTAAGTCGACGCATGATGAAGCGAAATAACTCATTCCCAGGCCAATCAAGAAGTATCTTATATTGATTAATTTTTTCATGATATCTTATGTTTTAGCTTAGAAACTTAAATTAAGGCCAAGGGTAGTGATCGTAGTAGTGAAATAAGTAGCTCTACGCTCGATACCCGGTGCAAGTGGATCATTGCCTGACTCTGAATCCCCATATCTTACCTCAGGATCAACTCCTGTGTAACCGGTAAACATGAAAGGATTTTGAATAGAGATGAAAGTTCTGATTCTTCCTATTGCTTTGCCAGGCCCCACATTGAAGTTATAACCAAGTGTTGCGTTATCCAAAACCACAAAGTCAGCTTTTTCAACGTGTGTGCTGTTATACTCTGCTTTGCTGATTTTTGGATCGAAATACTTGGTGTTGACTATATTCCAGTTTTGAACAGTAGTACTTTCTGTGTTCTCATAGAAACCCCTGTAGCTGTTGATCAAATAATGGCCGATTGATCCTCTGAAGAAGAAATTCAAGTCCCAATTTTTGTAGTTAAAGGTATTGTTAATACCAAAATTGAAAGTAGGATAGGCTGTTCCCAATTGGGTTCTGTCATCGTTACAGTTACAATAAACAGGGTTTCCGTTTGCATCTTTGGCAGTACCATTGATTACTTGCATTATCGGAGCACCGGTTTCACTGACACCTTGCTGGATTGGTCCCCAAATCTGCCCGAGAGGTCCATTTTCCTGGATTCGGATCAGTTGAGTCAGGTTTTGACCGGGAGATCCGAAGTTAGATCGGTAGTTTACCTCTCCAAAACTTAGATTTCCGGCAGACAGGCTCCTAAGATCTGTTTTTAAAGTAGAGAAATTAACTCCTGTAGTCCATCTGAAATTTGATTTTTGGATTGCCCGATAATTTAACATTACCTCAAGCCCTGAATTCTGCAATTCTCCAATGTTCAATTGGGTGGTTGAGAAAAGATTTGGTGGTACAGGAACGTTGATCGGTAAGATCATGCCTGTAGTAACCCTTGAGTAGAAATCAATTGTACCATCCAATTTGTTGTTGAGAATTACAAAATCCAAACCTACGTTGTATTCGTCTTTTGTTTCCCATGCTAGATCTGGGTTCGCATTGGATACAGGTCCATAAGAGGGAACGAATTGATTGTTATAAAAGAAGTTGCCCTGACGACCAAATCTCAACAATGACAGATAGGATTGACCGGGTTGTGTACCTGTTCTTCCATAACTTGCTCTGAATTTCATGGCACTGACGCCTGTCATGTCGATCAGGTTGGCGATGTTTACACCTGCACTGATCGCAGGAAACAAACCCCATTTGTTGTTTTCTCCGAATCTTGATGAACCCTCATATCGTGCACTAACTGACAAAAGGTAAGTGTCTTCAAAATTGAAGTTGGCACGTCCAAAGAACGCCACCAACCTGTTGGAATTGGCATAACTTGAAACTGTTGCCAAACCATTGGCAATGTCAAGCGCTGCACCGATGTTATTGTAAGTAAATGCGTCAGTCAGGAAATTCCCAGCTTGGGTGTAGTTACCTTGATTGAAAAACTCCTGGAAAGAATAACCTGCCAAGAAAGCCATTCCGACTCTACCTGCTGTAGCATCATAATTTAAAGTAGTCTCAAAAAGGTCATTAAGTCTTTCTCTGTTTTCGATGGTGGCGAGACCATTTCTACCAAATCCTCCACCAAATTTTGCGGTCTTTGGTGAGTAAGATCCTCTCCAATCAGTTTCTCTCTGACTTGCATAGAAAACCGCACCTCTAAACTTGCTGGTGAAATTATATTCTCCATGGATACTTGCTAGAAGCCTACTGTCGCGACCGTCTGCAATGTTTTGTTCAGCAATGGATACTGGGTTGAACCAATCAAATATATCCCTCTCATAATAGCCACCGAAATTTGGGCTCTGTGGATTTGGATCGCGAACTGGAACAGTTGGGTTACTTATGATCGCATATCTGAAAGAGTTTTCGTTACCAAATTGTCTATCAATAGATGTATTGGAAAGGTTTACAGTAAAGATTGCTTTGTCTTTTAAGGCTTTTTGGGTGAGGTTGATCCTGGCATTCAATTGGTCAAAACCTGAATTGATACCCACACCATTTACATTTCGTGAGTTGATCGAAATCCTATAGTTTGTACTTGCACTACCTCCACCAAGTGAAAGGTTATTGATAAAGCTCAGTCCTGTATTTGTTACCTCATCCATCCAGTCTGTGTTTCCTCCAATATCTCTTGAATTGGGAACCTGTCTGTACTCATCAGCATTCATGACACTGATAGTTCTTGCAACATTTTCTACCGCTGCACTAGTGTTGAATTCTACAACTGTTCTACCGGTTTTTCCTGTTTTAGTGGTGACCAGGATAACTCCGGCGGAACCCCTCGTACCATAGATTGCAGCTGCGGATCCGTCTTTCAGTACATCCATGGATTCAATATCATTGGGATCCACTGTGCTCAAAGAACCTCCGATCACACCATCAATAACAACAAGTGGTTCGGCATTTTCCCCGAAGGATGAAATACCTCTCAGACGCATATTGAAGCCTGCGTTAGGGTTACCTCCCGGTCTGGCAATGTTTAGACCTGCCACTTTACCCTGAAGCAATTGGCGAGGGTCATTGACAGTACCCTGGTTGAAATCCTCAGCCTTGACGCTTGTCACTGCACTTGTTATTTCTTTCCTTTCCTGGGTACCGTAGCCTACGACGATCACCTCATTGAGGGCCTGTATCGATACGGCCATTTCCACATTGATGACAGACCTGTTAGCGACTGGCTGCTCTATGGATTCGTATCCGATAAATGAGAAGACAAGGATTTCTGATGCGGAGGCCGCAATCGAAAAATTCCCGTCCAAATCTGAAATGGCACCTCTAGTGGTGCCCTTCACCAAAACACTGACTCCCGGGATTCCTTCTTTGGAATCAGCGTCTGTTACTTTTCCTGTAATTTGGCTCTGCTGTGCAAAGCTGAGATTGGGTATGCTCAGGCACAAAAGGCAAAAAAACAGGAAATTTAAATTCCATTGTTTTTTCATGGGTTAAAAGGGTTTTAATTGGAAATTTTGACTTTTTTTGAACCTAACCTATTCACGTGATTCCTTTATAAATAGGGACAGGGTACAAAACAGTATTAATTTGATGTTAAAAAATATTAAAAACAACCATTTGCAATAATAGATTGCCTGATGGCAAATTTAATACCACATACATTTCTTAACTAAGGGCAAAGCAAAATTTTATTTTGTTGAATAAATGAAAAATATATGAATAATTTTGGACAATAAATTAATAAAATATAATAAATTTTTTAAAAATATAATTTAAACATAAAATATTATTAAATTATCATTTAAATGTCTAATTGACATTTTATTTTATTTTCTCACCATGATTTTTTTTCTGAAAACAGTGAAAAAACCAAGTTGATTTTCCTCCTAGCTTTGCCAGTTTTACCTCATCACAGTTTTCAATTTGAAATGAATAAGTGAATAATTTTACTTTTCTTGTGAAGGAATAAATTCAATTGGGTAAATATAAATTATGGGATTGTTTTCAGCCATTTTAGGCAACGCAGGCCATGCGAACAAAGAGGACCTTATCAAAGATTTTGGGAGACTTATGATCGACGGCGAGGATATTGAAATGGGTTTCAAACTGATAAGAGATGTCTTTATTTTTACCAACAAGCGCCTGATCTTGGTAGAAAAACAAGGGGTGACAGGCAGCAAGGTAGAATACAAGTCTATTTCTTATAGAAGCATCTCCAGATTCAGTGTGGAGACCACGGGTACATTTGATTTGGATGCGGAGTTGAAAATCTGGGTTTCCAGTGAACAGGAACCAAGCATCAAAAAACAATTTTCCAAATCCGTGAATGTCTATGATGTGCAAAAGGTTTTGGCGACCTATGTTCTGAAATGAGCAAGGCAAGGTTTTTGAAGCAAATCCTATTTTGCCCAGGCTTTTTTCAAAAATTCCAACCAATTGCCGGACATGACTTTTTCGGTGTCCTGAGCAGAATATCCTCTTTTTGAGAGTAAGCCGAATAAGGTTTGTAAGTCAGCAATAGTTTCTAAGTCATAGGGACATTGTTCTTTGCCAAATGCCCCATCCAAGTCAGATCCTATCCCGATATGATTTGCATTGCCGGCAAGCTGGCAGATGTGGTCCATGTGGTCAATCATTTTTTCCAGATTGCAGCCCATTTCTTTTGGATTGGATTTTCCCCTGACCCAATTTGGTACCATCATCCAGGCATCCAAGGCGCCGCCGATGACTGCACCTCTTTCTATCAAGACCTTGATCTGTTCATCGGAAAATTGTCTGTTATGATTTACTAATGCGCGGCAATTGTTATGACTTGCCCAAACGTGTCCATTGAAATGGTCCAATGCCTCCCAAAAACTGTCATCACAAAGGTGTGTGGCATCGAGAATAATATTCAACCGCTCCATTTCTTTGAGCAGTTCCCTGCCGTTTTTTTCTAATCCACCGTTAGCATCCGTGCCATTTGCGTATCTGCCCGGGCCGTAATGTGCCGGACCCAAAGCCCGAAGGCCCGATTCATATGCTTTTTCCAGATAATTGACTTTTACGATGGAATCAGCACCTTCCAAAGAAAGAATGTAACCGATGGGTTTGGTACTCCAGGGAAGCTCGTGGAGCCATAGCTGCATGTGCTTCTCGAGACTTTCAAGGTCTGTGATTTGGGTCATTTCTCCCGCATCCTCCATGGCTTTGTACCATGCCAACTGCCCTTGGGTCTGTGCCCAAGCCTGTTCGGGAGAGTGCCAACCCGGCAAAGGATTGTCTTTTGCCACGTACCTTGCAATCTGAGTAGCCACGACCAACCCGATATTTCCCTTTCGGAGTTCAGGAAGTGAAACCACTGCGTTTCCCCGATCGGGTTTATCTTTCAAACCTTTCTCCCGTGAATTGATCTCCGATAAAGATTTTGTCAGGTCCCTGTTCCATTCCAGGGCATTCATACTCAGATCGAGGTGGGCGTCTATGGTGAACATTTTTTTTAATTAAATTGAAATACAATGGAAATACAGTAGAAATAAGGTAGAAATATTATTGAAATACAATGGAAATAAGGTGGAAATATTATTGAAATAAGGTAGAAAAATTATTGAAATACAGTAGAAATATGATAGAAATAAATTGAAATAGGTTTGGGTCTTGAGGTTTGATTATTACAAAATCATTTTTTCGAATCTAAAGTAGTATTGAATTTCAATGAGCCAAAAACTTCAAATAGCGTTTGAATATGGACCTATATCCATTTATATCAACCTTATATCGCGAAGCCTATATCAACTTTATATCAATTTATATCCTTAAAATTACTCCAATTCAAAAAGTGCCTCAATCTCCACAGGAATATTATCCGGCAAAGAACCAAATCCTACTGCACTTCTTACTCCGATTCCATTTTCTGTTCCCCACACAGATGCAAACAATTCGCTGCAGCCGTTGATGACATAAGGATGTCTTTCAAATTCAGGGGTACAGTTGACCATTCCCAATACTTTGATGACGCGTTTGACTTTATTGAGTGAACCGATATTGGCTTTGATGGTGGCCAACATGGCAAGTCCGACTTGTCTTGCAGCCAATTTCCCCGCATCCATGTCCATGTCTTTGCCTACACGGCCGATGATAAGGGTTCCGTCTTCTTGGACTGTTCCGTGTCCGGAGAGATAAAGGTATTTTCCATCAATCAAGCACGGTTTATAAACGCCAAGTGGCTTTGGTGGGGGAGGCAATGTCAGGCCGAGGGCCTCAAAATTTTCTTCAGCAGTTTTCATGAAATTAGATTTGAGATTTGAGACAGGAGATTTGAGATTCGATTGAAGTATGATAGAAATAAGGTGGAAATATTATTGAAATAAAGTTGAAATAAGGTAGAAATAAGGTAGAAATAAGGTAGAAATAAATTGAAATAGGTTAAGTCTTTAGGCTAGAACCAAATCCAACATTTATTGAAATCATAAGTGGAAATACTATAGAAATAAAGTTGAAATAAGGTAGAAATAAATTGAAATAGGATTGGGCCTTGACGTTTGATTACGATCAATCTTTTTTTCGAATCTAAAGTTTTATGAACTGAAATTTTTATAAGCCAAAATCTTCAAATAGCATTTGATTCAGGACCTATATCAACTTTTTATCAACCCTATATCGCGTAGCATATTTCCACTTTATATCAGTTAAATATCGCGAAGCCAATATCCATGAATATCAATTTTATATCCATTTATATCAACCATATATCGCGAAGCATATATCAATTAAATATCGCGAAGCCAATATCCATAAATATCATTTTTGAATGCATATATCAAATAAACATATCTAAGATCAAAACCCCTCCCAATCCAACTACCGCCACGATTGTTTCCATCAGTGACCAGGATTTGATGGTGTCTTTGACGCTGACATTAAAATATTCTTTGTACAGCCAAAATCCTGCATCATTAAAATGAGAGAACATCAAACTTCCTGCGCCGATTGCCAATACCAATAAATTTGGATCTACATTTCCGCCACTGACCATGGGCGCTATGATGCCTGCGGTAGTCAGTCCTGCGACTGTCGCCGAACCCACGCAAACCCGGATGATGGCAGTGATCGACCATGCCAAAATCAGCGGATGGACATCCCATCCCTGAAGTGAATCCGCAATAGTCTGACTGACCCCAGAGTCCATCAATACCTGCTTCAATGCACCTGCCCCTGCAATGATCAACAAAATCATCGCAACATCCTTGGCTGCCACCACATAGATATCCATCAACTGAGGGATTTTAAATTTCATTTTTACACCCAAAGTGAATGTTGCAATCAACAAGGAGAGTAACATGACCATTCCCGGATCGCCTACAAATTTGAAATACGGGAATAGGACGTGGTCAGGTGACATCTGTAGGCTGACTATCGTAGTGCCTACCAATAGGAAAACAGGGAAAAGCGCTGAAAAGAAACTGTTGAAGGTGCCCGGCAAATCCGCTTCTTCTCTTTGTTTGGCCTGAAAGGTTTGTAAAGGTTTTGAATCAATACCCTTCAAAAACTTAGCGAAGAGAGGGCCGGCGATGATAATCGTTGGAATAACCACGATCAGCCCATAAGCCAAAGTCAGCCCCATATTGGCTCCAAACTGAGCAACCAACGCTGCAGGCGATGGATGAGGAGGCAAAAATCCGTGGGTAACTGAAAGCGCTGCCAGCATCGGAATGCCAACATAGACCGCGGGGAGTTTGTACCTATAGGAAACTGAAAAGACCAAAGGAACGAGCAAAACAAAACCGACATTGTAGAATAAAGGAATTCCAACCACCAAGCCTGTGACCATCATGGCCCAAGTCACGTTTTTTACCCCAAAGATAGACATCAGCGTATCGGCGATTCTTTGGGCCGCACCGCTTTCAGCTACCAATTTGCCCAACATGGCACCCATCACGATGACGATGACCAAGTCTCCGAGCAATCCGCCAATTCCTTTTTGAATTGATCCTGCGATTTGTTCAGGTGGAATTCCCAATAAGAAACCTGCCAGAATAGAAGAAATCAAAAAAGCCAAAAACGGATTCAGCTTCAGCCAAGTGATCAATAGGATCAGAACCAAGATGCTGACGAAAACAAATAAAATGGTCATAGGTTGCGGTTGGGTTTGACCAACAAGTTAAAAAATTAATCGAAATAGGCGCTTTTGAAGGACTTCATAATTTTACAGAAGGCAAATATTCAGGATTTATTTCTTCAGGAGCTTCAATACATATTTCTTATCGTTAGTCATCAGCTCGATGAGGTACATTCCGGGACTGAGTTTTTCAAGCAATTCTTCCTTCATAGCTTCGGAAAAATTATCAAAATAGAGTGAGTGGCCTTTTAAATCAGAGACTCCAATTTGCACCTCGTCTTGGTTGGTTCCTTCCGGAAACCTGAAATGGATTTGGCCATATTCATAGGGATTTGGCCAGACCATTACCTTTTGGGAATGGTTCTCTGGATTCCCTTCGGTTCTAAATACTTTGCTGAAAGAGCTTTTTCCATCAAAATCCCTCTGTTCGATTTGAAAGTAAGTTTGGGCATTGCTCATTTTTTCGAAATATGAAAACCGGTATTCCTGGATTTGATCACTGTCTCCTTTGGAGTCAACCTCTCCTATGATTTCAAAATTGTCAATGCCATCCATTGAGCGATGGACGATAAACCGTTCGTTATTTGACTCCTTGGCGGTGGTCCAATAAACGTCAATGTTTTGTCTGTTCCATTTTGCCGATACCTCAAGCCAGGTTACAGGCAAAACTGAAAGTACCCGAAAACTACCGACAGTAAATGGATTTCCGTTGATTTGGCCATAATCCAATTCCCTTCTTGCCCAAAGCAATGTCGGATCCAATCCGGGCAAATGATTCCCACTAGATGCGTTTCCATTTCCTGTGATTCTCAGGTCGTCCACATCATCCACCACGAGATTTTCAGCCGAAATTCTCATTTCAATAGGACTTGTGCTGGGGCTCATTCCCGAAAATTCAAAATAGCTGTTCAGTTGATAGAGAATCGGGGTTCCATCCAAATCATCATACATCGGGTCATCATTGCTCCCGGGAATTTCTATAAAGCGGACGGAAATATTTCCACCCGGAGAATTGCCCAAAAGCTGCACTTTTCTGATTCCACCTTGATACAGGTCTTCGAAAGGGAAAGTGGCATTGGCTGCGTTCAGCGTTGCCGGGATTTGGTTATAAAATAATTGATTCAGGTTTAGCCATTTTCCACCTTCATAAGTCAAAGTTCCGCCTCCCACAGTATTCACGTACAAGTCAAAGCCCGTGAAATCTACTTGCCCGTTTTTCATGATGAAGTTGGTTTTGGCTCTAACATCTGAGTAGAAAAGCAGACTGCCGGAGGGTTTATTGATTTCCAATTGCTGTAAATCCAAATCAAAACCGACGACTTGTTGAATTCCTGTTCCTTGAAATCTCAGGAAAGTGGGTGCTTCTACTATATTTCCGCCTGTAAGCCTTGCAAAGTCCCCGTTCAAAAAGAGAGAATCAGTCAATAGCTTGTTGGAGGCATTTTCAAACAGGATGTTGTTGTAGGTTTTGGGATTTCCTGAAGTTGCAAAAGTAGTCCTGACCAAAAGTTGGTTTCCTGAATTGGAACGGTAATACACATTTCCCTCAAAGCGGAATTCGGCAACATCCATGGTAGGATCGTTTCCAAAAAGCACCAAGTTTGCTCCGGGTTTTACCTGAAACAAGCCCGCAGTGATGGATGCAGATCTTCTGATGATTTGATCCAATGGAGCAGAACAGTTGGAAATGAAGGTTGCACCGGGTTCTATTACAAAGTCACCATAAGGCCCCGTTCCATTGAATGCAATTTGGTTATTAAATGAAAAAGTAGAACAGGCAGGAATACCCATTGTATTGACTGTCTGGACAACAGTCCCGCTTTGGACTATAAATGCATTGGCCTTGAAACCGGAATTCACAGTCAAAGTTTCTCCGGGATTTGGATTGAAAACCACCACATACCTGCTGTTTGAATTTTGGGCACTCCAAGATGCCCGATCCACAACTGTTCTGGAGGTACCTTTGAAGACTATTTTGCCTGTTTCCGGATAAATCCAATCAGTCAATAAACTTGACCCATTATTTAAAATAAAATCAGACCCTGATTTTTCCATCGCCCTCAATGCGCCATAAACCTGCAATTCAAAAGTCTGCAGGTTCAGTTTTCGACCAGGCGTGGCTGCGCTGTACAGATAAACGTTTTTTGCTTCTTCATTGCCTATCAGCCTGATTTCATGCCCCTGCTCGATGAATATGTTGTTGTTGAGATTGGGTTTTGAAGATGAAGAAATCCATGTTCCCCCATTCCAAATCTGCCAAACTGCAGGATTGTTGTAATTTCCGGAAGCTATACTTTTGTAATCATTGATTTCGTGGATGATTTGCCCCTGTGCGAGGATAGGATTTACAAATATGAAAAAACAGATTACAAGATTATTCCCATAAATTCGTGGAGAATTTAAAAAGGCAAAGACGGAAAAACGTTTGCAAAAAGCCATATTTGAAAAAGTTTTGACCTATCCATGAAATTTAGTTTTATGCCTGCTCAATTGAAAAAATTCTTGCTTACTTATTCGTTTATTTATTCGACTATTTTTTTTGCCTCGGCACAGGATTACCAAATCAGCCTTTTGACTTGTGATCCGGGGGACCAGCTTTACTCTGCTTTTGGGCACAGTGCGATCCGGGTTTTGGAGAGACAAACCGGTCAGGATCTGGTGTTCAACTATGGGACTTTTGATTTTAATACACCTTATTTTTATGTCAAATTCACCCAAAGGACTTTGGATTATATGCTGAGCGTGTCGACATATGAGCGGTTTATTGCAGAATATAATTACCACCAAAGAGATGTCAGGGAGCAGGTTTTGGACCTCAGCCCCGAACAGATCGAAAGACTCGTCGATTTTCTCCAGATCAATTATCGGCCGCAAAACAGGTTTTATCGCTACGATTTTTTCTATGACAATTGTGCCACGAGGATTAGAGATGTAATGGACAGGGTTTTGGGAAAACAACTCGACTGGAATGAGGAACAAAACCCCGAACGCAAAACCTTCCGAAACCTGATCGATGAATATGTGTATCCTTTGCCTTGGGCGGATTTTGGGATTGACTTGGCCTTGGGGTCAGTGATCGATGTAAATGCTTCTGAAAGGGAAAAACAGTTCCTGCCGGATTATATGGAAGCGGCTTTTGGGAAAGCCTTGATTGTCGGTGACGGTCCAACAAGGTCTTTGGTCAAAGAAAACAAAGTGATCTTAGAGTTTCCCGAAAGGCAATCCCAAATGGACTTGTTCAACCCATATATCCTATGGTGGGTTTTTGCAATTCTTGTGATGGCTTTGACCTATTTTGGCTTCAAAAAGAAGAGGCTTTTCATCGGATTTGATATTGGTTTCTTTACTGTTTTAGGTTTATTGGGATTGCTGATTACCATGCTTTGGTTCTTCACTTTCCATTCCCAGACCAAATACAACTGGAATATCCTTTGGGCTTTTCCGGGACATTTGATTTTGGCCATCATGCTTTTGAGAAAATCCATTCCGGCATGGGTGAAGAAATACCTGCTTTTTGCACTGATTTCAGCAAATATCGGGTTGGTGTTTTGGATCTTTGGATGGCAGTCATTTCATCCGAGCATTGTGCCTTTGCTTTTGGTTCTGATTCTCCGGACCAATTTCTTGTATTATAATCTGGAAAAATTCAGGCTGAATCCGAAAGGATAAAATTTCAGTAATCAAAACTATTTGCTACCTGAAACTTGTTATCCCCTTTCAATTGAGATCACATGGAATTCAAATTAGTTTCGGAGTACAAACCAACCGGCGACCAGCCACAGGCGATCAAGTTGCTGACCGAAGGCGTCAATGCCGGTGAACAATCTCAGGTTTTGCTAGGGGTGACCGGTTCCGGGAAGACTTTTACCGTGGCCAATGTCATTCAGCATGTTCAGAAACCAACTTTGGTGTTGAGCCATAATAAGACTTTGGCGGCCCAACTGTATGGTGAATTCAAGCAGTTTTTTCCCGAGAATGCAGTAGAATATTTTATTTCCTACTATGATTACTACCAGCCTGAGGCTTTTATCCCTACAAGCGGAACTTATATAGAAAAGGACCTTTCGATCAATGAAGAGATCGAAAAACTGAGGCTGAGTTCTACCTCGGCATTGTTGTCCGGTAGAAGGGATGTCATCGTAGTGGCGTCGGTTTCCTGTATCTACGGTATCGGAAACCCGGAAGAATTTGGAAAAAACGTCATCCGACTTCAGGAAGGCGATCGAATTCCAAGAAACCAGTTGCTCTTCAAATTGGTGGACATCCTTTACAGCCGAGTCAATCAGGACCTCAGCCATGGTAACTTCAGGGTGAAAGGTGACACAGTGGATATTTTTGTAGCCTATGCGGATTTTGCTTACAGGATTTTCTTTTGGGGAGATGAGATCGAAGCCATCCAAAGAATTGATCCCGCCACCGGAAAGAAATTATCTGATGAAAAAATCATTTCCATATTTCCGGCCAATCTTTTTGTCACAGGAAGAGATGTGATCGACACTGCCATCCACGAAATTCAGGACGACATGATGGCCCAAGTAGCGTTTTTTGAGCGTGATATGAAGCTTATTGAAGCCAAGAGGCTCAAAGAAAGGACAGAATTTGATCTGGAAATGATCCGTGAATTGGGTTATTGCTCAGGAGTGGAGAATTACTCCAGGTACTTTGACCGGAGAAAACCGGGGACAAGGCCCTTTTGCCTCCTTGATTATTTCCCTGATGATTTCTTGTTGGTAGTGGATGAAAGCCACGTCACTTTGCCTCAGGTCAGGGGAATGTGGGGCGGAGACCGTTCCAGGAAAGTCAATCTCGTGGAATATGGTTTCCGTTTGCCTTCTGCGTTGGACAACAGGCCTTTGAATTTTGATGAATTTGAAAGCCTCATCAACCAAGCTATATATGTCAGTGCCACTCCGGCGGATTATGAGTTGAACAAAACAGAAGGTATCGTGGTCGAGCAGATCATCCGTCCCACAGGTTTGTTGGATCCGATCATTGAAGTGAAGCCAAGTGCCAATCAGATCGATGATTTGTTGGAGGAAATAGATGAACGGATCAAAGCCGGCGACCGGGTTTTGGTGACGACTTTGACCAAACGAATGGCTGAAGAACTGCAAAAATTCCTGGAAAGAGCTGGTGTAAACAGCCGCTATATCCACTCTGAAGTAAAACCTTTGGACCGAGTGGAAATATTGAGGGAACTCCGGCTTGGTGTTTTTGATGTGTTGGTCGGAGTGAATCTCCTGAGAGAAGGATTGGATTTGCCTGAGGTGTCTTTGGTTGCGATTTTGGATGCGGACAAAGAGGGTTTTCTTAGGAATGAAAGGAGTTTGGTCCAGACTATCGGAAGGGCGGCAAGGAATGAAAACGGGAAAGTGATCATGTATGCGGACAAGGTGACTGCCTCCATGCAGCTTGCCATCGATGAAACCAAGAGAAGAAGAAGCCTTCAGATTGCTTATAACCTAGAGCATGGAATTATCCCAACGACTATCAAGAAGTCCAAAGAAAAAATCATGGGTCAAACCACAGTTGCGGACAACAAGCGAAACGCCAAACTGTACGAGGATTCCATCGATTCACCATCATTGATTGCAGCCGATCCGCTGGTTCAATATCTCAGCAAGGACAAACTGGAAAAGCTCATCATTCAAACCCAAAAGCAAATGGAAAAGGCAGCCAAAGAACTCAACTTTATGGAAGCTGCCCGGTTGAGAGACGAATGGCAGGGTATGAAAAACAGGTTAGAGGATTTGAAAAGAGGTGTCTAAGGGAGAAGCGAGCCCTTCGACCATGCTCAGGAACCGAGCCCTTCGACCCTGCCTAGGGACCAAAAGACCGTTTTTAGAACCAAGTACGATGTACTAAGTACCAAGATCGGGGTATCCCTATAACTTGACAACCATACAACGCGCAGCAGACAACAATTACAACAATTACAACTACTACAACCAAAGATTATGATTTAGATGCAGTAGGAAGGGATGAGCTTTAGGTCACTCGACAACGCGAAGCAGACAACCTGATAGCCTGTATGTTTAAATTAAGTAAAGCCAAGAGGTTAATGTAACTTTAAGTATCAAATAAATCTTACACTAAACCTC
>NZ_JAKZAL010000024.1 GCF_022538115.1 Cognataquiflexum rubidum
AACAGAGAAGTTAAGCCCTGCAGCGCCGATGGTACTGGGGTTACACCCGGGAGAGTAGGCCGCCGCCACATTATTCAGACCCTCAGATACATACCTGAGGGTCTTTTTGCATTTTTGGGAAATTTGGAAAAGAAGATTGGTTTTGAATCCAACATAATAATTTCATTATTGCCTCCATATAGAATGGGTTTTACAGAATTTTTCTGGGCCATACTTTTGAAAAGGGACAATAATGCGAAAAAATTAATTTATTCAGCCTCAAATGATCAACTTGAATTTGAAAATTAATCAAAATCATTTTATTAAAATTTTAAACTTATTGGTAGTAAAACAATTCTTAATAATATCAATATATAATTTGAAAAGAATAATTGAAGTATTTCATAATTTTATATTGATAATGAAAGACAATATATTATTTGGTAATTTTTAGTTGGTTATTTAGTAATATTTTTTTTTTGGTCAAAATTTCTCATATTACTGTTGTATTGTTTTAAAATAAAATTTTTATTCCTAGTCTGTTAGATTTATAAAATGTCACAAATACGCCAACTTGCAGCGATCATGTTCACTGATATTGTCGGATACACGGCATTGATGGGCAATGATGAACAAAAAGCCTTTGAATTATTAAGGAAAAACAGGGAAATCCATAAACCAGTAATAGATGAATTTGGTGGTAAGTTTATCAAAGAACTCGGTGATGGAGTCATGGCAAGCTTTCCTTCAGTGAGTAATGCTGTTTACGCCGCCATAAAAATCCAGAATTTATGCAATGAAGCAAATGTTTATAAACTTAGAATAGGAATTCATCAGGGAGAAGTCATTTTTGAGAATGAGGACATTTTTGGAGATGTAGTCAATATTGCAGCAAGAATACAGGCATTAGCAGCACCGGCGACTATATTCGTATCCGAATCCGTACAAAGAGATCTCACCAATAAAAATGACATCAGGTCAGAGTTTTTTAAAATTGAAAACCTTAAAAATGTAAAAGAGCCGGTCAAGGTCTATAGAATACTATCTGCATCATCCATTTCAAGCAGTAATCAAACCTCAGCCATAGAAAAGTCATCCATTATTCCTGAATATGATTATGATATCCATATCAGTTTCAGGTTTAATGATAATAAATATGATGGTTGGGTTTCCGAACTTGTCACAAAGCTCAAACAGGAACTGAGCGCTACCTGTAAAGATAAGCTTTCAATTTATTTCGATATTAATCCCGAAGATGAAAAGAAGAAATTCCTACAAGAAGACGGGTCTGTTTCCTCAAAAATTAAATCTTTGATTTTCATTCCGATTATTTCACAAACCTATTGTGATGTCGATTCACCTGTTTGGAAAAATGAATTCAAAGGATTTCAAGATGGGGTACTTAGTGAGAAAATGGGCAAAACCATTAAGCTATTGAATGACAATGTCGCTTCAAGGGTGATCCCGGTAAAAATCCACGATATAGATATGGAGGATATCAAACTACTTGAATCAGAACTTTCAGGTGGTTTACGTTCGATTGATTTTATTTTCAGAGAAGATGGTGTCAACCGCCCCCTGCTGCCCATAGATGACGAAAAGCAGGGAAATCCAAACAGGCCTATGTACCGAAATCAGATCAATAAATTGGCCAATGCTGTCAAGGATATTGTTTCGGGAGCCAAACTTTTTCAAAAAGAAAACTCTTTTGGATATACAGCCTTTTCGCCAACATCTACAAAAATTGTCCCTAATGTAGTCTCGACATCTTTGTCTTCCTCCCTTAAGGTTCAGATGATAGACCGTTCCAGACCAAACATTTTTTTGGCTTGGACATCCAATGACATAAAAGAAAAAAGAGAGGAGATGGCGATAATCCTCCAAAAAGCAGGATTCAATGTACTCCCTTCTATTGATTGCCCGGCAGATGATGAAGTGTTTAAAGCAAAGACGGTTGAAGCTCTAAAACAATGCGTTTGCTCGCTCCATATATTAAGTGGGGAATTTGGGAGACGATTCGAATCCGATGATGATGTTTCATTTCCACAATTCCAGTTTCTAGAGGCCAAAAAAAATATTGATTCACCAGGGGCGGAATTCAATTCATTTATTTGGTTGCATCCTGAAGCCTCTGGAACAATAAAATCTGCTCAACAGGAATTTATCAAGTACATAAGGAACAACATCACAAAAAACATGATGTTTTCCAATAGTGCAGGCCCCATGCAGTTGGTGGATGATATCAGAGTAGTAATGATGAAGGAGCAAGTGGAAATCTTCGACTCCAAGGATACCGATATCTTCTTTATTTTCAACCAGCAGGATGAACTTGAGGCAAAAGAAATTACGGACAGGTTGAGTTTGGAATACCCAATCGAAATCATGAATATCATGCCCGATGGTGAAGATCAATATAGGGAAGTGTCCTCACAGCAGATTCCAAAAAGTAAACTGGCAGTAGTTTATTTTAAATATGCTGCGGATTGGGCTTTGCCTTTCATAAAGCAAATCTGGAAAGAAGTAGGTGGTGCTTCTTCTCCTACCCCGATATTTTTTGTTGGCGAAGATGATCCTAGAAGTAACTTTGCACGGATTTTTAAAGCTCCAAAAGTGGTTTCCATTATTGTTCCGAAGGAGGAAGTGCCGGCAGAAGTCAAAAAAGTTTATACCACAGTTGTCAATCTCAAATAACGGGTATGTTTGAAGACTATCAAATATGCCCCTATACGGGACTGCGCTCTTTTACAGAAGAGGAATCTTTATACTTTAAGGGTAGGGAAGATGATATTGATGCTGCTACAGCCCAATTGCAGCGGAATAAGTTTTTGATGCTGACAGGTGCTTCGGGTGATGGCAAATCATCACTAGTCTATGCAGGGATCATTCCCAATGCCCGGGCAGGTTTCCTTAAATCGAAATATAGCCAATGGTGTGTTGCTGATTTTAGGCCTGAAAGATCCCCCTTCAAAAATCTGTGCAAGGCAATTGCGAATCAACTTGAAATTCCAAGCGAAATAACCGTTGAATCGGAACTTAAGCATGGTTTTTCTGCCATTGTTGATTTATATAGGAATTCTGATAGGTTTCTTGATGATGATGCTTTGGAGTGGCAGGCAGCCGACGAACGGAAAAAGGCAATTATTAAGAGAAAAGCAGCCAATTTGATAATCCTTGTGGATCAGTTTGAGGAATTTTTTACCAATCCTGAAAATTACGATAAAGGAGTTCCCTCAAAAGAAGCCAATCTGGTTTTAAATTTATTGCTGGAAACCTCTAAGATAGCATTGGATGAAGGACTGCCCATCTATGTTATTTTTACCATGAGGTCAGACTTCATTGGGCAATGCGCGGCTTTTCGTGGATTGCCTGAGTACATAGGATTTTCCCAGTTTTTTGTTCCCAGGCTTAATAGGGCCCAACTGCAATTGGTCATCGAAGAACCGGCTGTCCTAAGTGGAAATCAAATTACAAGAAGGCTGACTGAAAGACTGATCCATGATCTGACCGAGGGTGTAGATCAGCTTCCGATTCTTCAGCATGCACTCAATCAGATCTGGCATGCGGCCAATAATGGGACAGAAGAAATGGATCTGATTCATTATGCCATGGTTGGGGGAATGCCTGTATCCGAACTGCCGGAAGATCAGGTATTGAAATTTAAAAAATGGTTTGATGATCTGCCTGAAAATATCAAAGCCTGTTATCATGCACCGAGCCTACAGAATGTCCTTGATACCCATACCAATAAGCTATTTGAGCAGGCAAGGGCTTACTACATTGAAAATACAGGTAAGGATATTTCCAATGAAGACACAAAAGCAATTATCAAAAATACTTTTTCCTGCCTGACCAAAATTGACCAAAGCCGTGCGGTAAGAAACCGAATGACCCTACAAGAAATTACCAATATATTGGGTAGGAAGGAATTTGGCACGATGGAAGTCGGGGCGGTATTGAATATTTTCCGGGAACCGGGCAATACTTTTATCAGACCATTTATTTCCGATGATCCTGAAAGCCGTGCTCTTGGCGAAAATGACGTGCTTGACATTACCCATGAGAGTCTGATCCGTAATTGGGATTATCTCAAAAACTGGGCTGAGGAGGAATATAACAATTACACCGTTTATCTCGATTATGAGCAACAGCTGAACCGCTGGGTTGAAAGCGGAAAATCGAATGCTTTTTTAATGTCAATTGGGCCTTTGACCTATTTTGAAAATTGGATCAATAATCTAAACCCAAATATCCACTGGGTTTCCAGATACCTTCCGGAGGAATTTGATCAGGACAAGAAATTATCCAAGGCAAAAAATATCCTAAATAATTCTCAGGAATTCTTAAACAAGAGTGCCAGAAAACATGTGGTGACCAGGACAGTCATGCGCTATGGAGCAAAAAGAATCGGGATTGCCATTGCTTTGATTGCCTTTTTGGTTTTCAGTTCTTTTGCCATTAGGCAATACCTTAGACAGCAGAATTCATATATTTTAAATTCCATTAAGGAAGAGTCAATAAAATTAGTCAATAGTCCGAAAGTGGCATTTGAGGATAGAATATATCTCATAGCGGAGCAAATGAAGCTTGACCTTACCAATATAGATGAGGTGATCAATGCCATTCCCGACCCAATCGAAAAAATCAATATTTCAACAGGAATTGCTACAATGTTGGTGTTTCAGGGTAGAGACGAGCCAAAAAAAGAGATTTTCAGAAGTTTGGCCCTTGCGGACAGTGTAGCATCTGAGTATAGCCAATTCAATAATTCATCTTCTGCATTATCTGCCATTTTGAAGCAATTGAATTTTCTGCGTGCGACTCTGGAACTGGCTTATTATTATAATCCTGATCCTCAAATCAATATTTGGAAAATGGAAAATGCAAAGCGGTCAGGGGAAATAATTTTTCATATTCTCCAAACCCGTCCTGCAGATTTCAGTGATATCAAAAATTTCACTTTGGCACTGGAACATGCCGTGAACTATTCGGTTTTTAATCAAGAACAAACCAGTGAACTTATTCAAATACTGTCCTCATTTGAAAAGGAAACTAAATCGGATTGGATTAAAGTGAATTTTGATGAGGATAAGCTACTTCAAAGAGGAAATGGCGAATATGGCTTTAAATTCAATGGGCTTTATCAGCAATTAGCCTATTTATATGCCTCACAAGGCAATAGTGAAAAGGTGTTGGATTGTATGGATGTTTTATTGGCCAATTCCCAAAACAATTACCAAGGGGATTACGCTGCGGGTGCGGATAATGCAGCCAATATAGCTGCTGTATTTTACAAGTTTGGTCATGAAAAGGCTTTGGATCATTTTGTGAATGGCTATACTCAGAGAAAGAATATTTCTTCCGAAGAATTTTATATCCGAGTTTTAGGCCGGATGTTAAAATCTGTTACCACCATCAGTAATCTTCATTTATTTCCATTTATGGATGAAACGCAAAATCTAAACCTACAATTCAGTGATAGGGCTCAAATTGGGTTTTTCTTTTCCAAATATAGGGAAGTGGTGATTCGGGATATCCAGGTTCCTGACCAAAGAAATTTTTTGATCGCACTTTCCTATAAAAATGAAGGAATTCTAAAAAACATCAATTATGAAGATCCCAATCCGGGAGAGCTTACTGTTAATCAATTATTGGACAAATCTGTTGAATATTATCGGACAATTGCTCCTTCTTTCCTTGAGGAACCCACGACATTTATAGGAGTTGCAGCAACGGATGATTTGATCTTTCCCCGGAAATTTTTATTCATTTACCCTGATATAAGACTTAGCTTTGCTCCTTTGGAACCAAGGGTATTCTTTTTCTTTTATTTTTCTGATGTTTTTATCGAGTATTTATTGGACAATCAGCTAATGGAGTTCTTTTATCCAAGTAAGGCTGAGCTTGATTTTATTTCTATATGGTTACAGAATTACAAATCAAAAGTTTGGGCACCTAATGGCTTTGTGGTTAAACCGGTCCGTTCTGATGTATTTCAAAAATTGGACATAGAACTGTCCAAAAGAGAGAATATTGCACAGGTGGATCTGAATTTATTGTACTTATTTTTAGGTGAAAGGGCATATCAAAGAAATGAAGAAGAAGTAATGCATGCCTATTATCAAAAAATTAACCCTGACATTTTATTAAACAATCTTCGTACCAAGGAATATGGAAACCAGGTAAATAATTATGTGTTAAGATTGATAGCAACAGCTACTGAAGGTTTGGCAAATTCCGAGAGTTTTGACGAGATCTTTAGATTGATAAAACCATTCAACAAAGCCATCAATAGGTCTTCAATTTATGCCTATGCAGCAAAAGACCTCCTCTACAAAAAAACAAATCCAGAAATGGCAAAAAGGCTTTTGGACTCTGCCAGAGTTGAGTTTGACAGAACCGGAATTGTCACCACAGGCCAACCACATAGAATACAACTTGCCTACGCCAATACCCTTTATGACCCGAAAGAAAATTTGGAGGAGTCTTTTAGAATTATAAAAAACTTACAGCTGAAAATTCTTGCTAATCAATTTATTGTACGCTCTTTGGGATTTCATTTTTACTTATATGAGGCTAAAAGCCGTTTTCCTGAAAATATTTCTGATGGAGACCAAGCTATTTTGTTGAGTGAAATATTATATGGATATGCAGAGGGCAAAGGAGAGTTAGAGGATAAATGGTCTGAATTCCAGGAAAATTATCTTTGGAATGTTACCAAATGGATTATTTACCTTGATGAAAGCAGCTGATATGAATAATATATGTCCATATACCGGTTTAAGGTCATTTACTGAGGATGAAAGCATTTATTTTAAAGGCCGGGATCATCAGATAGATCAGCTTACTGCCTTGTTGGAGCAGAATAAATTCTTGATGGTAACCGGCGCCTCAGGTGAAGGAAAGTCATCTTTGATTTATGCCGGGTTGATTCCCAACGCCAGGGCAGGCTTTTTCAAAGCGAAATACACCAATTGGGTAGTAGCCGACTTCCGTCCGGAGCGTAGTCCTGTCAAGAACATGGCCTCAGCTATTGCTGATAAATTCAACATTCTAGATTCAACGGTTGAAACAGAATTGAGAAGAGGATTTTCATCCCTGATTGATTTATATACCAATTCCGATTTTTATATAGACGAGCAGGATGAAAAGTGGCAGGATTTAGACGAAACAGGAAAGAGAAACAGAAAGAGAAAGGCTGCCAATTTAATGATCATTGTGGATCAGTTTGAGGAATTTTTTACCAATCCCGAAAACTTCTACAAGGAAGCCCCTTCACAGGATTCACAAATTGTCGTGAATCTGATTTTGGAAACCGCACGCATTGCCCTCAAAAAGAACATACCCGTGTATGTGGTCTGTACCATGCGTTCAGATTACATTGGGCAGTGTTCTGCATTCAGAGGGCTTCCTGAATATATAGGTTTTTCACAGTTTTTCGTGCCTCGATTAAAACGAAAAGATCTAAAACAGGTAGTTGAGGAACCTGCGATATTGAGTGGAAACAGGATTTCCCAAAGGTTGATTGAGCGATTGGTGTATGACCTGTCAGAAGGCTTGGATCAACTCCCTATTTTGCAGCATGCCTTGACTCAGATCTGGTTAGCTGCGGATAGTGGGTCTGAGGAAATGGATCTCATTCATTATGCAAAAGTCGGGGGGATGGCGGCTAATGAATTGCCGGAAAATGATCAAAAAATATTCCTGCAATGGTTCAAAACTTTGCCTGAACATCAGCGGGTATATTATCATCAGACCGGTTTGAGTAAGGTTATTGAAATCCATGCCAGCATTTTATATGAAAATGCATGGGAATATTACAATAAGAATAATCCTGAAAATCCCATTTCTCAGCAAGAAGCCAAGCGGGTTATCGCATTGACTTTTAGCGGACTTACAAAAATTGACAATAGTAGGGCAGTTAGGAATCGGATGAGTTTGGGAGAACTTACCGAAATCATCAATACGCCTAATCTTACTGCCAAGGTTGTGGGTGGAGTTCTGAATATTTTTAGGGAAGAAGGGAATTCATTTATCAGACCTTTCAAAACAGAAGATCCTGAAACCCATGTTTTACAAGATGAAACGGTTTTGGATATTACCCATGAAAGTTTGATCCGGAACTGGAATAAACTCAATGCCTGGGCCAATCAGGAATTTGAGTTCTATAGCATCTTTTTAGATTTTAAAAAACAATTGGATCGTTGGAAGGATAATAAAAAAAGCAGAAATTTTTTACTTCCGATTGGGCCCTTGTCATTTTTCGAAAACTGGTATGAGGAATGTAAACCGAACGTGGGTTGGATCAAAAGGTATTCAGAAATCAAAGAAAATGATGAAATAAGGACGAAGGAAGCCCAAAAACTCTTAGCTGAAATCCAGGAGTTTCTGAAGCGAAGCAGTAGAAATGTGATTTTTACCCGGACTTTTATGAAGTATGGTCCCCAAAGGATAGGGACCTTTTTTGCCATTTTGGTGATGATAGTGTTAAGCGGTTTTTATTGGTATGACGCAGAGCAAAAAGCAAATGAGCGGGTCATTGAGCGGGCTAGAAAGGAATCTGTAACGTTTTTGAATAGTCCGGAAGTAAACAACCAAGATAAGGCGATTTATCTGCTTGCAGAAGAGCGTTTTGAATCAGGCTATTTGACTTCATTTTTGAATTCGATTAATCAAAAGGATAGAATTTCTTTGGCTATTGACACTTATAAATTTTTGATTTATGTAGATAAGCATATTGAAGACCCAATTAGGAGTTTGGTTGTCGATTTTATTTTTAAGGATCTGCAATCACCGGAGTCTTCAATTGAATCAGATTATATTTTGGCTCAGACCAATAAGTTTATGCTTATTCTGATGAGAGATAATTATTATAGCCCCTCAAAAGAAAATGGAGAAATTATTTCAGATTTAACAGAAAGGAACAAGAATAGAGTCCTGGATTTTTATAAGGCAACAGGTCAGTTTAGTCCAACGCTTCCTTTTGAGCTAAATTTGGCCATTCAGCTTTGGCTTACCGATGGCAAAGCAAATATTCAAGAAATAGATGAAGTTCTTCAGACCATTTCACCTGCTGAAAGCGAGGAAGGAAGAAATGCTTTCTCCCGATATTATCCAAAGGGAAGTTTTGAACCCAACGGGAGACAACCAGTGGATTTTAACAACGGTTACCATTCTTTGGCTTCACTTTATGCCAGCAAAGGAGATATCATTGGAGTGGAATGGGCCTTTAACCAATTACTGGATAATGGCCAAAGGGAGTACTTTGAATTGGGAAGGGTATTTAATAATCACCAAAATATTTTGGGGTATTTATACCAATATAAGTTTAGGGATCTAGCGCCAAGGTTAGTAAAATGGATAGCAACCAATACGTTTGACAACCCCGAAATAACGATCTATAGAAACACGGTAATCCGGTCAGGATATATTTCACATCTATATGTTTGGGCCAATCTTGAGCCTCAGGGCTTAAGGTCCTATCGAGGGTATATTTATCCGAATCTATTCTTTTCAGACCGATCTGTTTATGACCAGATGAGTGAGGATTACGAATTATATATCAATCAGATCAAAAACCCCTCAGAACGCAATTATCAATTGGCGATCAATACTAAAAGAAAGGCTGTTTTTACCCACAAATATTGGTTTGACCGTCAAATGGAAGTCAATCAGGATTTGTTGGATTCTTGGTTGGACACTGCGTTTGAATATTATTCGAAGTTAGATGCCAACTATTTAGAAGAAAAAATAGCTTCAACTATCCCATACTATAATGATGGGGTTAGGACAACTCAGCCTACCAGAAAGGAATTGTTTATTTATCCTGACTATCGGGATGGTTGGTTCAGTTGGAACTACCATTCAGATATGTTCTATCAGTATATGGATAGAAAAGGATTGTTGTCAAAAATGTTCACCACAGGGGATGATTTACAGACTATACATTTCTGGATTGCCAAAGCATTTGAAGTTAAAGCCTTTCCTCCTCCGGGTACGGTGGATAACGAGTATCCACTTGCAGATGAAACATTAACCCATGTATTGAATTTTCTGGAGGATCATCCCAAGGGTACAGAGGTCGATAAAAACCTGTTTTATTTGATTTTGGCCAACAGGGCATTTGATAAGGCGGATACAGCGAAAGGATTTGAATATTACCGAAAATTCGATCAACAGGCTATTTCCAGGTCTTCCAATAAATATGAGTATGTGGAAAAAAACTTTTTTCTTAATATGATGACCCAGCTTGCAGCTAATTTAGTACAGTATGGTAAAATTAAAGAGTCCGTTGAATTGGTGGAAAGATTTCCAGGTGATGCGGAAAAGGCCTTCCCATATATTGCGATGGCTAAAAGAGCCTATAAAACCAATTCCGATCCACAGGCATTTGTTTTTTTAGATTCTGTTTCTGCCAAAACAGCAAACTTGGATTTCAATATTCTATTTCGACCATTGGATAGCAGGCCTTATTTTATCAATGTGTTATCCACAATAGGCAGTCAAAGAATCAATAGTCTTGCCCGTGAAATTTTGAGGGATATTCCAGAGCAACAGAAATTCGATGCTTTATATGAATTGGTATCAGGATTGGCAAGGGAAGGTAATTATTATAGGGCATTGATAGCAATCCCAAATAACCTGACAGAGTCACAGGATTTGCAATGCAGAGGCTTGATTTTGTTGGAAGCTTCTAAAAGAAAGGAACTGGAGTCAGGAGATAACCGCTGGAAAGAATTGGATAATTTTCTTGAATGGACTGAAATCTATTTTAATTTCTTGATAAACTGATGAAGAAATATAACACATATTATTACCTGTTATTTGTCCTTTTGGTGATGGGTGGATTTGCTTCCATGGCACAGAACAGCTACGGTTTCAAAATCATGGGGTTGGTTGCCTTTATTTTTGGTTTGTTGTTTGTTACCCAGTTGGTTTATGTTTTTAGGAATAAATCAAAAATTGATTACCTGGTTATTTGCGAACTGATCGGATTGTTTACCATTTCGATTATCCTGGGCTTAAGGGTATATTATATCCATTTTGATTTGGTCGAATTGATATTCGGATTAGCGGGTGGCTTATTAATGGCAGTTTATGGAGTAAAAGCAGTTCAGCTATTCAAAGAAATCAACTCTAAAAACAAGGTATTGGCGTTGCTGGTTTTATGTTTTTACGTGAGTTTGATATCCTATATTTTATCAATGACAGTAATTCCATTCTTCCCCATTTTTTCTGAAGTTTTCGGTATTCTTGCCTTTTTATTACTGATAATTTTCGGTGTAGTATCATTTAGGAAAAAGCAAATGCATTATGGGTCTGACAAGGCAACTTCTATTTCGGTTATTGTTGGGAATAAGGACAGGTCCATCATCCTGATGTCACTTTTTCTATTATTTACGGTATACATGGGGCTATCCAAAGTGGAAGTGCTTCCCAAAATGTATTCAGATGAATTTCCCCAAGCTTATTTTGAATTGGTCAACACGGCAGAGATGGGTCAGGGTGAAGCCGTAGATGGAAAATACAAGCATGAAGAATTCAAAGAGAAATTTGAAAAGTTCTTGGAGAATTCGGAGAGAAGGAATGCCCGGTAGTGTTGTCATTTTTATATAAGACAATAGACACAAGAATCAAGACGTAAGACGTAAGACAAAAAACAAATAGCCCTGAACCCTTATTTTTTCTGGCTAAATCAACTTTTGGCATCTCGCAGCCAAACCCCGAATTGCTTGAAATGGTGCATGATGTGTTTGTAGTGAAATCTATCCCATTCCTCCTTATTGAGGTACCCGAATCTAGGATGGACTTCGGACGCGTCGCTATCTTTCTCATAATATTCCATGTATTCATCCCAAGCCAGTAAGAGTGCTTCCTTGGCTTTTTCCAGATCAGAAAATTTTAAGGGATAGAGTTCTCCGGTATCATTTGGAGGAGTCATGCCCATTGGCATTTCAAGTTCTGTGAACAACAGGATGTCTTTTGACTTGAGTGCCCTTTCACTGGGAGTAAGGGGAGGATATTTGATTTTGCCTACAGAAAGTTTCAATGTCAGGGTTAAATGTTCCACCATATGCTGTGCAGTCATTTTTCCAAATATGGGTTCTGTATCATCTTTGAGCATTTTCAAAGAATCCTGGATTTGAGATGCTGTAAGTACCATGGAGATTGTGGTTTTTCAAATTCATGAGAAATATAAAAAAGCGCCTGATAATATCAGACGCTTTTGGATTGGTATAAATAACTCTAAATTTTTAGCTTTTAACTTCCACACATCTCGCACTCATCAGGATTGTCAAGGGAACATGCGATAGCACCTTGCTTTTGCCCTTTGGTCAAGTCCATGGTAGGGGTTGATGCGATGACAGTTTTTTCAGGCTCTAAAGCACCTTTATCAACAGTGAATTGGATCGCTGCAGTAGCTGCCTGAGACCTCAAATAGTACATCCCTGTCTTTAGACCTTTCTTCCATGCATAGAAGTGCATAGAGGTTAATTTACCAAAGTTGGGGTCCTGCATAAAGACGTTCATACTCTGTGATTGACAGATATATGCTCCTCTGTCTGCAGCCATGTCAATGATGATTTTTTGAGAGATTTCCCAAACTGTCTTGTACAGATCCTTGATGTTTTGTGGGACATCAGGAAGTTTCTGTACAGATCCATTGGCTGCAATCAGTCTGTTTTTCATATTGTCATTCCAAAGACCAAGGCTGATGAGATCTTTCATCAAGTGCTTGTTTGCAATGATGAATTCACCTGAAAGCGTTCTTCTGGTATATACGTTCGAAGTATATGGTTCAAAACATTCATTATTTCCCAAGATTTGAGAAGTAGAAGCGGTTGGCATTGGAGCTACCAAAAGGGAATTTCTCACACCATGCTGTAAAACTTGCTCCTTAAGGGAATCCCATTGCCATCTGCCTGATTTTGGAGTTACACCCCACATGTCAAATTGGAATATGCCTTTAGATGCAGGAGATCCTTCATAAGTTTCATACGGCCCATGAATTTTTGCCAATTCCATGGAAGTTTCCATGGCGGCAAAGTAAATGGTTTCGAAGATGTCTTCATTCAGACCTTTTGCTTCTGCGGATTCAAAAGGCATTCTCAGCATGATAAAGGCATCAGCCAATCCTTGTACGCCGAGCCCGATAGGTCTGTGTCGGAAGTTGGATCTCTTTGCTTCCTCTACCGGATAGTAATTGACATCAATTACTTTGTTCAGGTTTCTGGTAGCAACTTTTGTGATTTCATACAACTTCTGATGGTCAAAGAATTTTTTTCCATCTGGTCCGGTTGTTACATATTTTGGGAGTGCAATGGATGCAAGGTTACAGACAGCAACCTCATCAGGTGCAGTATATTCTAGTATTTCTGTGCAAAGATTGGAAGATTTGATCGTTCCAAGATTTTGCTGGTTGGATTTTTTATTTGCCGAATCCTTATACAACATGTATGGAGTACCGGTTTCGATCTGTGATTCCAATATTTCAAACCAAAGCTCTTGTGCTTTTACGACTTCTCTCGCGCGGCCTTCTCTCTCATATTTTTCGTAAAGTCTTTCAAATTCTTCACTGTGGCAATCTGCCAATCCCGGTGCTTCATTTGGACAGAAAAGAGACCAATCCTCATTCTCTTCCACTCTTCTCATGAAAAGGTCAGGTATCCACATGGCATAGAAAAGATCTCTTGCTCTCATTTCTTCTTTGCCATGATTTCTTTTCAATTCCAAGAAATCTTTCACATCTGCATGCCATGGCTCCAAATAAATAGCAAAACTGCCTTTTCTCTTTCCTCCACCCTGATCCACATACCTTGCGGTCATGTCAAAGTTTCTAAGCATGGGCACTATTCCGTTAGAAACACCATTTGTGCCTCGGATATAACTGCCTTTTGCCCTAACATTATGGATAGAAAGCCCGATGCCGCCTGCAGATTGGGATATTTTTGCGCATTGCTTTAGCGTATCATAGATCCCGTCAATGCTATCATCTTTCATTGTCAATAAGAAACAAGATGAAAGCTGTGGCTTAGGCGTGCCGGCATTGAATAGGGTTGGAGTGGCATGTGTAAACCACTTTTGGGAAAGTAAGTGGTAAGTTTCAATAGCAGCTTCCACATCCTCTTTATGGATCCCTACAGCGACTCTCATGAGCATGTGCTGCGGTCTTTCCACAACCTTATTATCCAAACGGATCAAATAACTTTTCTCTAAAGTCTTGAATCCGAAATAATCATAGTCAAAGTCTCTGTTGTAATCAATCGCTTCGTCAAGCTTAGCCGCATGGTTTTTTACCACACCATATACATCTGGAGCGATCAAAGCTGCATTCTCTCCCGTCTTCGGATTGACATAGGTGTATAGCCTTTTCATCGTATTTGAGAAAGACTGAGAGGTAGTTTTCTGTAGATTGGATATGGCTATCCGAGCAGCTAAGATCGCGTAATCAGGATGCTTTACAGTCAATGATGCTGAAACTTCAGCAGCAAGATTATCGAGTTCTGTGGTGGTAACTCCGTCATAAAGGCCGTCAATTACCTTTTTTGCGACTTCGATTGGATGGATATAATTGATATCCAGACCATAACATAGGTTTTCTATTCTAGCGGTTATTTTGTCGAACCGTACAGATTCGCGACGGCCATCTCTTTTTATTACTAACATGACAAATGGATTTGGGTTAGTGGTGAAATAATTTTAGAAATCTTCTCCGATGGAGAACTTAGGGGATTCGACCAATTCTTTGGACTTCATCACCCCAGCCTTTTGGTAATCACCAACCCTTTTTTCAAAGAAATTGGTTTTGCCCTGAAGGGAAATCATGTCCATAAAGTCAAATGGGTTGGTACTGTTCCATACTTTGGCACAGCCCAGTTCTACAAGAAGTCTGTCGGCGACAAACTCTATATATTGGCACATCAAATCGGCATTCATACCGATCAATTTGACAGGCAATGCATCTGTGACAAATTCTTTTTCGATAGCAACTGCATCTTCAATTATTCTTGTTACAGTTTCTTTAGGAAGATGGTTGACAACGTGCTGTGTGTACAAATGACAAGCAAAATCACAGTGAAGCCCCTCATCTCTTGAAATCAATTCATTGGAAAAGGTTAGCCCAGGCATGAGGCCTCTTTTCTTCATCCAAAAGATGGAACAAAAAGAACCTGAGAAAAATATTCCTTCGACAGCAGCAAAAGCAATCAGTCTTTCCTGGAAATTACCGTTGTCGATCCACCTCAAAGCCCAATCCGCTTTTTTCCTTACACATTCGATGTGCTCCAGGGCATTCAAAAGCCTGTCTCTTTCGACATTGTCTTTGATGTAGGTATCTATCAATAAACTGTAGGTCTCCGAGTGGATATTTTCCATGGCGATCTGGAAACCATAAAAAAACTTGGCTTCGGTATATTGTACTTCGGCCACAAAATGCTCAGCAAGGTTTTCATTTACTATCCCGTCGCTTGCAGCAAAAAAAGCCAAAACGTGCGATATAAAGTGTCTTTCTCCGTCATTCAGGTTTTTCCAGTCTTTTAAGTCTTGACTCAGGTCAATTTCTTCGGCTGTCCAAAAACTGGCCTCCGCCTTTTTGTAGTATTGCCAGATGTCGTCATGCTGGATGGGAAATAAAACGAAACGGTTTTTGTTCTCTTGGAGAATTGGTTCAAAGTGTTGCATTACTCTTAAATGTTTTGGGGTTAGTCTTCTTTAAAAGGAGAGAGAAGGCTATATTAAACTCCTAAATACTGCTGGGAAGAAAAGGCCATTTTTTCAGAACAGCCTTCAACAAATATGATGAAGAATTTCCAAAAATAAAACCCCGAGAACGTCTAAATGCTTCGTTTTTTGAATTTAATTCAAAAAATATATAAACATCATAAAATCAATATTTTAAAGTCATTTATATAAATCATAGATTTAATTTAAAATTACTGTATGAGGCATCAAAACTTTTTTTGATGTCCACAAATATTTTTTTTCGACCTGTTTTTAAGAAGGTTTTTGAATAAAAGTCAAAATAATATTGTAAAAATAATTAATGTGTATAGATCTCAAAATTTGACCTATCTATACAACCGGTCCTGAGTTTTCAATTGCTGTATCAATGTCGTTTAGATAAGCTTTTGCGTTATACAAACCTTTTCCAAAGTTGGGACCAGACCCTGAAAACCTTAAAACATCCATTCCGAACTTTGGAAAAGTTTATCGAATCTCCCCTAATTAAACGACATTGATTGCTGTATATATAAGATAATGTCAGGTAATTCTTAGGGATACTTTTTTATTAATGAAAGAGTAATTATATTTGCACCTCAATTTCCTAAAGACATTAAAATCATTCTATGTACGCAATTGTCAACATCGCAGGAAAGCAGTTCAAAGTAACTAAAGATCAGCACGTTTATGCACCATTGTTGCAGGGCGAGGCTGGCGCTTCCGTGGAATTTGATCAGGTATTATTGGCCGAGGCCGATGGTGCAGTATCAATTGGGGCCCCAACCATTGCAGGGGCCAAGGTATCAGGAAAAATTCTTGATCACGTTAAAGGTGGTAAAGTAATCGTCTTCAAAAAGAAGAGAAGAAAAGGTTACAAAAAGAAAAACGGCCACAGACAAGACTTCACAAAAGTATTGATTGAAAGCATTTCATTATAAGATTTCGCAAGAAGTCCTAAACGTATAAAATCATGGCTCACAAAAAAGGCGTCGGTAGTTCCAGAAACGGTAGAGAATCACACAGCAAAAGACTAGGTGTGAAGAAATTTGGTGGTGAGGCAGTAGTTGCCGGAAACATCATTATCAGACAAAGAGGTACAAAGCACCATCCTGGTGAAAATGTAGGTATCGGCAAGGACCATACCCTGTTTGCACTTGTACCGGGAAAAGTTGAATTCAGAAGGAAGTTTGACGGTAAATCTTATGTTACCGTTGTACCTGCTGAAGCATAACAATCATTTTTCCAAGCATCAGAAAGGCTTCTCCTAACGGGGAAGCCTTTTTTGGTTTTACTACTCCTGATCGATTTTTGGAATTAGAATATATTGGAACGATTCAGTCGGCTTTTTTTGATTCTCCAATCACCTGCCTGTCATGTAAAAAGATTTTTAATTGTGAATTCAGCAGTTGAACTTCATACCTGATGAACTCAATAAAATTATATCCATGAAATCTCTCCAGATACAAATTCTGATTTTGTTTTTGATATATTCAAATCAAGCCATAAGCCAAAACAAACCTTTGGAAATCAAAGATTATGCACGGTGGTCCAGAATCGTCACGGCCACTCCTGCTTCTGATGGTAAGTGGTTTGCTTATGCACTAAGACCCAACGGTGGAGACGATACACTCCACCTCAAATCCCTGACTGATGGCATTCTAAAACGCATTCCATTTGGATTGAATCCGAGTTTTTCAGAAAACAGTAATTTCTTTTCCTATTTTTCCAAACCCAATAAGGCAGAGACTGAAAAACTCAAAAAGGAAAAAAAACCTATTCTCCAAAAAGCATATTTGCAATCTCTCATTGGAGGTGATTCATTTGAGGTTGAATCTGCCCATTCTATGGATTTTTCATCCGATGAAAAATACTGGTTGGTTCACCGTCAAAAAGAAGAGGGAGATAAAGAGTCCCATAAAGGTTCAGATTTAGTGGTTTACATTACTACGGAGGGAAAATCTTTTGTGATAGGGAATGTTTCCGAATTTGCATTGAATAAAAAGTCCTCCCACTTGGCGTACATAGTAGATGCTAAGGACAAAATAGGAAACGGTATTTATTTATTGAACTTAACCACCATGTCTACTAACGTCCTAGATTCTGATCAAAAATCCTATCAGGGGCTGGTTTGGGATGATAAAGAAAGTAAAAAGAAGGAGTGGTCAAGCAAGGGCAATCGGTTTGCGGTTTTGAAAGGAGAAAAAATTGACTCATTGGAGCAGCAGGTGAATGAGTTGCTTGTAGTTTCTGAAATTAATGCCAAGCCGGTAATTCAAACCCTGAATTCCGAAAATCCCGATTTCCCAAAACAATTTGTCATAAGCGAAAAATCCAATCTGCGTTTTTTGCAGGATGGTAGTTCAGTTTGGTTTGGGATCAAAGAGCAAGAAATCAAATTCAAGGCGGATAAAGACACCATTCCAAATGTGGATGTATGGCATTGGAAAGACAGCTATATCCAATCAGTGCAAATAGTACGTGCAAATAGGGACCGGAACGCAACATTTTCCTCGATTTACCTTTTTGGGCAAAACAAATTTGTCAGGCTTTCAGATGATGATTTAAAAACAGTTTTGTCCTCAGGACACAATGTATTTAAAATAGGACTAGACGAAAAACCCTATATCAGTGATATCAATTGGGGAGTGTCGCCGGCAGATATGTATAGGGTAAATGTCAAAAATGGAGAGCGAATTTTGGTTGAAAAATTGGTAAATAGGCCATTGCAACAATCTCCGGACGGGAAATACTACCTGTACCAAAAAGATACCTCAATTATTGCTTACAATCTTGAAACCAACACCAAAATTAATGTATCATCAAAAGCCAATGTAAAATTCATGGATTTGGAACATCCTTATCCCCATGAAAAACCTCCTTATGGAGTTGCAGGTTGGACAAAAGACGGGAAGAATGTCATATTGAACCACAAATTTGACCTTTGGATATTGGCCTTGGACGGAAGCAAAGCCGAAAATATTACCAAGATAGGTGACAAAGAGGAAATCAGGTTCAGACACTTTAAATTGGACAAAGAAGAAGAATGGATAGACACCAAAAAACCAATATTATTGGAAGCCTACGGGGAATGGACCAAGAAAAATGGCTATTACGAACTTAAATTGGGCGGTAATCCGGCACCTCTTTTCTATGTAGATGCGATGATAGGTTCATTGCAAAAGCCGGAAAAGGCTGAAAAATTGTTTTTCACCAAACAAACCTTCGAAGAGTTTCCTGACTTTTTTACATCAGATTCAAAATTTGGAAGTATCCAAAAAATCACTGACGCAAATCCCCAACAAGAAGAGTATGCTTGGGGTCGTAGAAAATTGGTTGATTTCACCAATAGTAAAGGGCAGCGTTTGCAGGGGACGCTGACATTGCCTGCGGGTTATATCGAAGGGAAACAGTATCCTACCATTATGTATTTTTATGAAAAAATGTCTGACCGTCATCATGCTTATTCCATGCCTGTATATGACGATAGACCTCATTTTTCTACTTATGCAAGCAATGGTTATATGGTTTTCATGCCTGATATTATATTTGAGGAGGGTAAACCCGGAACAAGTTCCTTGGATGCAGTAACTTCAGCAGCAAAAAAATTAATTGAATTGGGTTTTGCTGACAAAAACAATATAGGTCTTCAGGGACATAGCTGGGGTGGTTACCAGACTTCTTTTATTCTTACCCAAACTGACATGTTCAAGTGTATCGTCACGGGTGCTCCACCGACCAATCTTGAAAGCTTCTATAATAACATCTATGGAAGTTCGGGGACGGTTCATCATGGGATTATGGAAATAGGTCAGGTAAGAATGGGTCGGGGAGTTACGCCTTGGACACATAGGGAAGATTATAACCGGGAAAATCCTATGCGCCATGTTCCCAATATCAAAACTCCTTTTTTGATCCTGCATGGCACAAAAGATGGAGCTGTGGATTGGGGACAAGGCTTGGAACTTTATAATGCAGCAAGAAGAATGGGGAAAGAGGTGATATTTCTTTCATATCCCAATGAAGGTCACCATCTTTCTAATGAAGCCAATCAAAAGGACTTTCAGGTGAGAATGAAAGCTTATTTTGATCATTATCTGATGAATTTGCCTGCACCGGAATGGATGGAAAATGGTGTTCCCCATTTAGATAAACTTTACGACAAGGTAAAATAACAAGGAACAAATTGAGACTTCCTCATGAATATTTATGCTTAAATTCTGTCATCTTTATTCAATCTTATATTTCCAATGACAACCATTATATCAATATGAAAAGAATATTACATTTTGCTTTATCAGTATTTATCCTACTCGGAATAGGATTTGGACATCAAGTCCACGCACAGCAGTATGATGAAAAAATCTACGAAGCCATCCAATGGCGAAACATCGGCCCTCATCGTGGGGGACGATCAGCTGCAGTGGCAGGAGTAGCTTCCGAGAGGAATACATTTTACTTTGGCGCTACAGGTGGTGGGGTATGGAAAACCACCGACGGAGGAAAAACCTGGGGAAATATTTCCGACGGGTATTTCGGTGGTTCTATTGGGGCAGTTGCTGTGGCAGATTCTGATCCCAATATAATCTATGTCGGTGGTGGAGAAAAGACCGTCAGGGGCAATGTTTCTTATGGCTATGGCTTTTGGAAAAGTGCCGATGCCGGAAAGACTTGGACAAGTCTAGGAATGGAAGAATCCCGCTTTGTATCTCGCATCAGAATCCATCCCACCAATCCGGATGTTGTCCTTGCTGCAGTGATGGGTGACATATTCAAACCAACAGAGATAAGAGGTGTGTACAAATCCATTGATGGAGGAAAAACCTGGAACAGAAAACTTTTTGTAAATCCCACGTCAGGAGCAGTGGATTTGGTATTGGATCCAAAAAATCCGGATGTCATGTTTGCAACGACTTGGGAACTGAAAAGAACGCCTTATAGTCTTGAAAGTGGCGGACCCGGATCCAAAATGTTCAAGAGTGTAGATGGAGGTGAGAATTGGACCGAAATTTCTACCAACAAAGGATTGCCTGAAGGTACTTTGGGAATCATCGGAGTCACCATTTCACCGGTCAACCCAAACCGTATCTGGGCCATGGTCGAAAACCTAAATGGTGGATTGTTCAGGTCAGATGACGGAGGGACGACTTGGGAGAAGACCAATGAAGATAGAAACCTCAGACAAAGAGCCTGGTACTACACCAGACTTTATGCCGATACGCAAAGCGACAGCACGGTGTATGTCCTGAATGTCGATTACCATAAATCTACTGACGGAGGCAAGACATTCAAAAATTATGATGCCCCTCACGGGGACCATCATGACCTGTGGATTGATCCAAAAGATAACCAAAGGATGATCATCGCTGATGACGGCGGAGCGCAGGTTTCTTTCGATGGAGGAGCTTCTTGGACAACTTATATGAATCAACCGACTTCCCAATTTTACAGGGTAACCACGGACAATCATTTTCCTTACAGAATCTATGGGGCACAGCAGGATAATTCCACGCTACGTATCAGCCACCGAAATGATGGAAGAGGGATTACCGAAGATGACTGGGAGCCTACAGCCGGTGGAGAAAGTGGATGGATAGCACCTGATCCAAATGACAGCGACATTGTGTATGGCGGGTCGTATGGTGGGTATTTGACTAGGGAAAACCATAGGACAAAAACCTCCAGAACGGTCAATGTGTACCCAAACAATCCCATGGGGCATGGAGCAGAAGATATGAAGTATCGTTTTCAATGGAATTTCCCCATTTTCTTTTCCCTTCATGACCCGAAAGTCCTTTACACGACTTCCAATCAATTTCACAGGTCAACAGATGGAGGACAATCTTGGGAGACTTTCAGCCCGGATTTGACAAGGAATGCAAAAGAGAAATTGGGACCTTCCGGTGGTCCGATCACCAAGGACAATACCTCTGTGGAATACTACAGTACCATTTTTACTGCGTCTGAATCTCCTTTGAAAAAAGGGGTGCTTTGGGCAGGTTCAGATGATGGATTGGTCCATGTGTCCAAGGACAACGGTAAAACCTGGGAAAATGTAACTCCAAAAGGCCTTCCTGAATGGATCCAAATCAACAGCACAGAGGGCCATCCTTTTGAGGAAGGCGGATTATACTTTGCTGCAACAGGCTATAAAAACGGTGATTTTACACCGTATCTATACAAGACCTCTGATTACGGTAAAACCTGGGCCAAAATCACCAATGGTATTGACGGACAGCATTTTACAAGGGTGATTAGGGCTGATCCGTCCAAAAAAGGGATTCTGTATGCCGGTACAGAGACAGGAATGTATATCTCTTTCAATGACGGTGCGGATTGGAAACCGTTTCAGCTCAATCTTCCAATTGTTCCTATCACAGACTTGACCATCAAGGACAACAATTTGATCGCTGCAACCCAAGGCAGGAGTTTTTGGATCGTGGATGACCTGACTGTCCTGCATCAAATGTCTGATCAAATTGGAGCAAAACCATTTCACCTTTTCAAACCGCAGGATTCTTACAGGATGGACGGTGTAAAAAGGGAGTCAAAAACTGCAGGCACCAATAGGGCCGGCGGAGTCTTGGTTTATTATCACCTGAAAGACGAACCCAAAGAGGAAGTTCGGGTGGAGTTTTATGACAACAAGAGAAATCTTCTCAGAGAATTTTCTTCCAAAGGAATCGAAAAAGATACTTTGAAGTATAAAACCGGTTCGAATGAAATCAATTGGAATCTTCGCATTCCGGATGCCAAAAGTTTTGAAGGGATGATCATGTGGTCCGGCCCGCTACGTGGCCCAAAGATTGTTCCTGGAGACTACATTGTCAGATTGATAGTGGATGGCAAGGCTGAGGAACAGACTTTCAAGGTTTTGGCGGACCCAAGGTATGAATCCACGCAAGAAGACCTTTTGGCGCAATACGATTTTCTCTTGAATGTCAGGGATAAGCTGACCGAAACCCATGAAACAATCATCATCATCAGGAAATACAGAGAGGAGTTAAATGCATTGGTTGAAAAAGATCCCAAAATGAAAAGAAGGATTGATCCTATCATTAAGAGTATTAGTGATATAGAAAAAGAATTGTACCAAACCCAAAACCAAAGCGGACAAGATCCATTGAACTTCCCGATCAGGTTGAACAATAAGTTGGCACATTTGAATTCTGTGGTCGGAACGGGAGATTACCGACCGACCGATGGCGCCGAAGAGGTACGAACAGAAATTACCAACCTGATCAATATCCAATTGACAAAATTCAGGGAAATTGAAAAAACCCAGATTTCCAAAGTTTTGAATATCGAGGAATTGAAAGCGGAGATAGAGAAGAAGTAGTTGCTGTTTTCAGGATAGTTCCCAGTCGATAGTCAATTGACCAAAGCAGTACGTAAAAAAGAAAAACCTCAGTCTAGATCGGACTGGGGTTATTTTTTTTCATAGACACCTAGAATTTTATCACGTCTAAGATCATTGGTAATAATCCAGATAGTATGCCTGTCAAAAAGCGCTGAATGTTTGAAAAGTCACTCCAAAAATTGGAGTGGCAAAAAATAGATGAAAAGCTAATCCGGACAAGTTCCCCAAACAGGTTTTGGCAAGGTCCAAGCTGAATTGGTAAAATCAATCGGAATAGTCGGGATTTTTGCCACACACCATTTTGACAGGTCCTGGTTAAAATCTGTATTCTTACTAAACATTCCATCCATTTTAGTAACATTACTGACATCCCATTCTCCAATAGCTTGGTTAAAAAAAGCCTCATAGAACCCATCGGCACCCAATCCCCCTGCAAACATGTCCTGCATGTTGGTTACCTTACTGACATTCCAAGCTCCTATAGGTTGGTTGAAAGCTGAACCATAAAACATATTCGACATATCAGAAACCTTACTGACATCCCAATTTCCTATGGGTTGGTTGAAATATGAAAATTCAAATAAGTTACTCATATCGGTTACCAAGGAGGTACATAATTTGGTCATGTCCGCTTTTTCTACAAATCTTTGTCTTAAAAACTCATTGTTTACCGCCTCAAATTCATCACCATTAAGGATTCCTTTTTGACCTGCGATGACATTTTCACATTTGCAGGTAATGCCATTTTCTGCTAAATAAAACCTCGGCTCTCCCTGTGGCTTGGGCACGAAAGTGACTATTAAAGTTTTTGGGGCATCGATAAGGGCTATTATTGGGATTTCATTAGAAATTAAATATTCCCAATACCCACCATTGGTTTCAGCGCCATATTCTCCCCAACTTTCAAATACCCATCCTTCTTTGGGGATTGGGGTCAGTTCAACCGTTGTTCCATGTGGGTACTCCCTTCCTGAAGGGTTTTCCACAACCTTTTCGGATACAATGCCCTCTCCAATAATGGTGTAATCCAAGCCATAATTCTTTTTGACAAAGACAGCAATCACCCTTTTGTCTGAATCCATTTTCAGTTCGAGAGGACTGGAAGCCCCACTTACGTCTCCTTCCCATTTTTGAAACACCCAATTTTCATTGGGTTCGGGGGTTAGGGTCACAGAAATTCCTTTGGGATAGAGGCTGTGCCAAGGAGTAAAATTGATCTTACCGGCTTCTTCGGGAGTTGAAGACATGGAAAGTTTGAATCCTTCCAGTGGTAGAGGTTCTTCTTCACAAGAGAAAAGTACCGTGAATAAAAGGATCAGAATTAATTTGGTGCTTCTCATAATTGATGAAAATTTAGGGTTGGAAAAACTTTCAATTAACTGTGACTCCAGACAATCATGTTTAATTATTTAATCCGGACATGTCCCCCAGGCAGGTTTTGGCAAATACCATTGAGTTGAAGCAAAGTCCTTTGGAATAGTTGGGATTTTTGAAACACACCATTTTGACAAGTCCTGGTTAAACTCAAAATTATCCTTGAACATAAAGTCCATATTGGTCACATTACTAACATCCCAATCCCCAATGGATTGGTTGAAAAAAATGACATTTTCTGCTGGGCCATCCCCGCCCACTGGGCCATCCCCGCCCCCATCGTCCTGATAGGCAGCAAACATCCCCTCCATGTTGGTAACATTGCTGACATCCCAATTCTGTATCGCCTGATCAATACTTACTCCCATAAACAAATAGCTCATATCCGTGACCAAAGAAGTACATAATTTGGTCAGGTCAACTTTCTCTCTGATTCTAACCCTTAGGTATTCGAGATTTACAGCTTCGTATTCCACACCGTTAATAACTCCCTTATTTCCTGCAATGACATTTTCGCACTTACAGGTGATTCCATTTTCAGCAAGGTAAAATTTCGGCTCTCCTTGTGGCTTAGGAACAAATCTTGCCGTCAACTCTATCGGTTCGTTTACAGTGATCCTTTTCGGTATTTCATTTCCTGTGAATCCCCCTCCTGCTCCCCAATTTTCAAAAACCCAACCTTCCTTTGGAACAGGGGTTAGTTCTACGATGGTCCCAGGAAAATACTCTCTTCCGGAAGGGTTTTCAACAATTGTCTCCGTAACAGTTCCTTCTCCTATGATTTCTAAATCCAGGGTATAAACTTTTTTCACAAATACCCCTATGATGTTTTTGTTAGAATTCATCTCAAAAAAGTAAGGATTGGAGGTACCAGCTGCATCTCCTTGCCATTGCTGGAACACCCATCCTTCACTGGCTACCGGAATTACCGCAACCCTTTGACCTTCAGTGAAGGCATCAAGCCATCCCGGAGATAAATAAACTTCACCGCCTTCTGCCGGAGTTGCTGTTTTAGTTATTGTATATGTCTTGACAGGAGTCTCTTCCTCACAGGAGGAGAATACTGTGAACAAGAGGATTGGAATTAATTTGGCGCTTCTCATCATTGATAAAAATTTAAGGTTTGAAAACTTCAATTTGACTCCAGACAATCATTTCTAATTATCTTTTCCGGACAGGTGCCCCAGATAGCTTTGAATAAAATGACCACCGCTTAAAGGCAGATTTCTTGGGAGGCGAAATGTAAGAGTAAATTTAACTAAGCTAAGGTTCGATAAAGAGGCAGTTGCAGTTTTTAGAGAGGAGGCTGATGATTCTTATCTGCGACTAAATTATTTTGTCGCATGATAGATTTTATTTGTCGCAGTTACTTTTCAACGAACGATTTAAAAGTATTTTTTATAAGTTTTTTATTGGATATTTCGGTATTAATTTCGCTACAACTGTAGGCAATGTTGTGCCACTGATTTCGGTGGTATAGTGCCCGGATTCGAGACCTTTTTCCCTGATCATCAACAATTGGAATGAGATGATCGGACAATGGACAATCATAGATGCAATTCTTGAGAGGATATTGAAACCATACCATGTAGGTTTATCCTGAAATTCACTCAGAAAAAAGATCGATCAATTACAAAAACTTAGTATTTTTATATCTACAGTAAGTGTCACGGTATCAACCTAATATCATTTTTATGAATATCCAGGAATTTATTTTTTCCGAAAAACGAAATGACCGCATCAAGCAACACCTGTTGTTTTGGGGGATTTGGTACCCATATATCACTTTGACCCATGCCGCATCTCCATTTGGATATCCCGAAATGGCTTACTTTAGAAACCCAGTCTATACATTTACCGAAAGTTTCTTTGTTGTATTGGCGCAAGTTCCATTGACCTACGGGATGCTTTATTTTGTTTTGCCTAAATTTATCTTGAGAAAGAAATACTTGCAGGGTCTCTTCGTTATCATCGCTTTTTGGTTTGCAGGAGGCATTTTTAACCTATATCTGATGGGTCAGGTATTTCCTCCACTTCTGGCTTACCTTTTGCCTACTGAGTATTTACCCCTAGCCCCACGTAGCGAAGGTGTGTCCTTCTTTATGGCAGTGATTGCGACAAACAAAGGTGCATTTACCATTGCATGCAGTGCGCTGATGCTAAAATTCGGTAAACACTGGTATCACAAAGAACATAGGAATCTTCAATTGCAAAAGGAAAATGCAGAATCACAGTTGAGGCTGCTGACAGCGCAGGTGCATCCCCACTTTTTATTTAATACGCTCAATAATATTTACTCTCAAACTCAGATAGAATCCCCAAAGGGTTCTAAAATGATTATGGGCCTTTCAGATATTCTCAGGTACATTTTATACGAAGGTCAAAAACCGATGGTGAGGTTAAAGCAGGAATTACAATTAATCATAGAGTATGTCAATCTTGAAAAAATACGTTACGGCAATAAACTGGAGGTAAATGTTTTGATCCCTGATACACCAAAGGATTTGTATATCGCTCCATTGCTGTTACTACCATTTGTCGAAAACTGTTTTAAGCACGGTACAAGTAACGTGTTGGAAAATCCCTGGATCAACCTGACCATTGAATTGAAAGACACAACACTTGTGATGAAACTAATGAACGGAAAAGTGCCGATGAAAGGAAAAGAACAAAAGCGTTCTGGCATCGGAATCAATAATGTGCGTAAGCGTCTTGACCTTTTGTATAAAGACAGATATGATTTGCAGATAAGAGAGGAAGAAGAAGTCTTTGTTGTTGACCTGCGGGTTGAACTCATTAGAATTACAAAAAAGAAGCAGATTGAAGAAATGAACGAACCACAAAACCCTGTTTATGCCTAATGAAAGTCATATGCCGACCAATTGCATCATTGTGGATGACGAGCCCATGGCAAGAGATGTGGTCAGGCGATACATTGATATGATACCGGGATTGAAGCTCATAGGCGAATTTGGAAATGCCATTGAAGCAACCATGTTTTTAAAAGAACAATCAGTGGATCTGATTTTTTTAGATATTAAGATGCCACAACTTAGTGGGATAGAATTTGTAAAAAGCCTTCATAATGCTCCAAAGATCATTTTCACAACCGCACACAAAGACTTTGCTTATGAAGGTTTTGAATTGGATGTTACGGATTTCCTTTTAAAACCAATCCGATTTGACCGCTTTTTAAAAGCTGTGAACAAGGCTCTACCCCAAAAACAACATGAAATTGAAACACATGGAATAACAAATGGAGAAAAAATCAATCCTGCTATTTCATTTATTTATCTGCGGGCGGATCGCAAAATGAAGAAAGTTCTGCTCGATGAAATCATTTATATTGAAAGCGACAGGGATTATGTAAAAGTTTTCACTGAAAATGGATTTATCATTACCCGTCAAACGATTGCATCAATAGAGGCATTGTTGTCTGAAAACCAGTTTGTACGTATCCACCGTTCTTTTATCATCTCGATCAGTAAATTAAAGTCCTTTACTTCTGAGACTGTGGAGATAGGAAACAAAGAACTGCCTATCGGGAAGTTATACCGAAATAATTTTTTGAAACTTCAAAGCAACTGAAACAGGATCAATATAGAATACTCCCCTAAAACTGGATCGAATGTTGAGTGTAACCTTCCGACAAAGGCATATTTTTAGACTTGCTAAACCTCTGCTATCCTTTTGTCATCAAAAGTTTCAGCTTTCCGACGAGTTATAGATTGGATTTGACATTTGGTCAAAAAAATTACTACCGCCACTTTTTAGTAATTCCGAAATAAGAAAAGGCTGAGAATAAACGCTCACAGCAATCAGTACCTGGTCGGTCAACCGCATTTTATGCTTGGAAAGATAGTCCGACGAGTACAGAAAAATCATGTAATCACCTACTGAGAAATAACTCTCTATCATTGGCTGAAATGTTACTGCGACAAACATAGATTTTAATACGACGAAATAACCAAGTCGCGGATGAGAATCATCAGACTACTATCTAAATATCAATTTTTCCTCCCTATCGATCTGATGTATGGGTAAATTTATAACTACGTTTTGTAGCCAAGATTACCTGCCTTCGAGTTGGGGTGATTTTATAAAATGTTGCACCTTGACGCAGTAAGTAGGGAGGAGAACGGATTCGAAAACAGGCATTAAGTACGATTAAGTCCAATCCTAGCCAATTTAATAGCCTGTAGTATTTTACGGTTTTTCAACCATAAACTTTTATCATTATGAAAACACTTAGATTATTTCAAATCGTTTTGTTTACTACCTTATTTTCCTGCTCAGAGGAAAAATACCTATCGATGTCGGTGTTTCCAATTGAAAGTGGGCAAATTGATTCTTCAGTGCCCCCCGGACCGATTGAGCAGGGGCAATCCGTCACCCTTACGGCATTAGCCAATGAGAACTGGGTATTCCTTAGATGGGCTGGTGCTGCAAGCGGCACGGCCAATCCGCTCGTGATTACGATGGATTCCGACAAAAGCATTGAAGCTGTATTTGTCAAGAAGGATTTTCTCCTCGAATACACCATCGTAGGAGAGGGCAAGGTCTTCGATAGGATAATTGAAAATCCTTCAGGGAGGAAGTTGCCCCATGGCACGATGGTAGAACTCACGCCTGTCCCAAAGGAAGGATGGGTATTTGAAAGTTGGATTATCGAGGATATTAACGCGGCAAGAAACTTAATTTCAAATGACAACCCTAAAACAATAAGCATTGACGGACGCAATTTCCTCATAAGGGCTGTTTTTGTTTCCAAACCCCAAGGAGAGGCAAGGTTCTTTTTCGGGGAAAACGGAGTCACATGCAAATGTGAAAATGTGATTTCAGGGCAAAAAGGAATCTTAAATGGCGTTGAATTCGAAGCTGTTAACAATGAGCTATTAAGGCAGAAAGTTAATGATAAAGCCGATCTGACCAAAGTATGCACCTCTTTAGTAACCGATATGAGTCAGTTGTTTAATGAAAGAAATTTTAACCAACCTATTCGGAATTGGGATGTAAGCAATGTCACAAACATGTCTTATATGTTTTCTAGTTCGGGGTTTAACCAACCGATTGATGCTTGGGATGTAAGCAATGTTGCCAATATGTCTTATATGTTTACTGGTTCGAGTTTTAACCAACCGATTGGGAAATGGGATGTAAGCAACGTTACCAATATGAAGGGCATGTTTGAAGCAAGAGAATTATCGCAATCGTTTCCTGATGGTGAAACAATCATTCAAGTGATAGGGGAATTCAATCAACCGATAGGAGAATGGGACGTTAGCAAAGTCACCAATATGGATTACATGTTTTCAAACCACCCCAAATTCAATCAGGATTTATCAAATTGGTGTGTTGTAAAAATACCTGTTGCGCCGACAGGCTTTTCCAATAATACTTGGCTTTGGGTATTGCCAAAACCGGTATGGGGTAGCTGTCCGGATTAGAAAACGGCAGTAAATCTTAATAGGTAACAAAAAGCGAGAGCGACATTCAATAAAACCTGGATTTTGTTTCGTGCTGCGTCAAGGGATTTCCTCAAACAGCCATGAACGAAAGCTAGGTTTTAGGGGAAGACATTCCCGAATGAAGGAAGAAAACGTCGAAGATTGACATTTTTTTTCTTCTGGTAATTGAATTCGAATTCCAATGACCTGTCCCTTGGGGGATATCGAAAACTCTTTTTAACTTCAAGAATCCAAGCATAAATTATTATGAAAAAATCATTTGGTTTCATTATTTCGGTTGTCTGCATCAGTTTCCTATTTGGATGCGAACCAGAACCAGATCCTACGCAAGGAAATCAATTTATATCACTGGATGCAAAAATCGACGAAATCATCAAGAGATATGACATTCCGGGAGCTCAAATTGCAATAATGAAAGATGAAAGATTGGTTTACCAAGGATCATATGGTTTTGCCGATAATGAGTCCAAATTGCCGGTATCGAACCAAAACGTTTTCCGAATTGCCAGTGTTTCCAAGCCAATTACGGCAATAGGAATTTACAAGCTTGCTCAAGATGGACTATTGGCTTTGGACGACAAGGTTTTTGGGGAAGGGGCAATTTTGGGAACTACATTTGGCACCAATCCGTATTCAGAAGCCATAAAATCGATCACCGTCAGACACTTGCTAGAGCACAAGGCAGGTGGCTGGACTAATGACGGAAATGATCCAATGTTCTCACTGCTTAACTACCCACAGCACCAGCTGATTGGTTATACCCTTGATACAAGACCCCTTGATTTTCAACCAGGGTCAACTTTTCTCTATTCAAACTTTGGATATTGCATTTTAGGGAGAGTTATAGAAGCAGTGAGCAGAGAAAGCTACGAAGCTTATATACGGAACAATATCTTGGAGCCTTCCGGAATTACAGGCATGTATATCGGCAGCAAAACCTTTTCCGAAGAATTTGAAAATGAGGTGCGGTATTACAATTCTCATTCAGGTTTTTCCCCATACCAAATCGACGTTAAGCGGATGGATGCAGGAGGTGGATGGGTAGCCTCTGCAACAGATTTACTCAGATTTATGGCTAGAATAGACAGACTTCCCTACAAACAGGATTTTCTGAAAGAATACTATTTGTTCCAGATGTATTTTGGGTTTTTCAATTGGATACACAATGGTGCAATGTCAGGAACCTCAGCTGTTTTGGAGAGAGTAAATGACAATTTCAGCTTTTCTGTCGTGGCCAACGGTAACAGCAATGAGTTCAACACCGCTATTGAAGCCTTTAGGAGGGCAATCAACGATGAAATAAAATCCAAAAGAAGTTGGCCGGACCATGACCTATTTTAATTTAATTAGAAAGGAATTTCTTAACAAAATCCTACCATATTTCCAGAATCGGCATTCCCTTTAGATAGATAAAAGTAAAATCCCTAAATGCCAAATTTAAAAGGTGACTAAGTTGGGAGGAGAGAATGCAGTCAACAATTGATTTCCTTCTACATTTTTTCTTTACTACTATTCATTTTGTCAAGCAGAAGTACCAAATGGGATAGGGAACAAAAAAACGGCTATAGGAAAGTTATACCGAAATAATTTTTTGAAAATACAAATCAACTGAAATAGTAGGAATATAAAATATTCCAATAAAACAGGAACGGAGGGTGGCTAAAATAGGCCATTTTGATTTGTGTCAGTACGACTAACAGCATCAAATCAGGAACTTTTTTTGTTAATTATTCTTAACTTTTCCCTGTAAATTTTTAGGATTTTAAGGACTACCAAAGATTTTGTACATTACCGCCCATTATTTTCCAGTCCCAAAAAAAATATTTCTGCCACCTAATTATTGAGAACTCTATGTTTAAACTGAAAAAAAATTTACTCCTCACCATGGCGATTGTGATGGTGGCTGTGGCCATGCCCATGAATGAGGCTTTGGCACAAAAAAAGAAAAAGAAATCCGATGCGCCTGTAGCCGCAGCTCCCGCTCCGGAAAAAAAACCTGATAAAAAAACCATCGCTGACCTGACCAAAGGCAACCATAAGTTTGAAGGCCTCTTCACATTTTATCAGGATACTGTCAGTGGAGAACTGAAAATGGAAGTCAGCAAAGATCAGTTGGGCAAAGAGTTTATTTATTTTGCCCAGATCGGAGATGGCGTCACTGATGCCGGAACCTTTAGAGGAGCTTATGGTGAAAATAACATCTTTAAGATTGTCCGCTATTTCAATAGGGTGGAATTTGTCAAACAAAACGTCTCCCATTATTTCGATCCTACAAATCCCCTAAGCCGATCCGCAGATGCCAACATCAGTCCAGGTATCATGGCAAGTGCCAAAATTGAAGCTGAAGACGCTGAAAAAGGAACAATTCTCATCAAAGCAGATAACCTCTTTTTGAAAGAAACTTTTTCGCAGATCAAAAACCCACCTTTCCCCGGTGAATCGCCAATGGCATTTAGGTTAGGCAATCTTGACAGTGAAAAAACAAAAGTACTTGCCATCAGAAGTTATGAGAAAAACACAGACCTCGCGGTAGAATATGTGTACAACAATCCCTCAGTTCTCAATGGAGGATCTTCTGCCGTAACTGACGGAAGGAATGTGAGCATCAAGGTTTTTCATAGCTTGATTGAACTGCCGGACAATGGCTATGAGCCGAGATTCGACGATCCGAGGGTGGGCTTTTTCACTACCGAAGTGACGGACATGACCTCTGCCAGCGCCACTCCTTTCAGAGATTTGATCCACAGATGGGATTTGAGAAAGAAAGATCCAAGTGCGGCTATTTCCGAACCTGTTGAGCCTATTGTTTTTTGGATAGAAAATTCAACTCCTATGGAATGGAGAGGAACAATCATGGATGCGGTATTGGAATGGAATAAAGCCTTCGAAAAGGCTGGATTCAAAAATGCCGTTCAGGTCAAAATCCAGCCGGATGATGCAGATTGGGATGCAGGAGATATCCGATACAATGTATTGAGATGGACAAGTTCACCAAATCCTCCCTTCGGTGGTTATGGTCCAAGCTTTGTCAATCCCCGAACAGGACAGATTTTAGGAGCAGACATTATGTTGGAGTTTGTATACCATACCAACAGGGTGATGTATGACAAACTTTTTGGCGAAGAAGCAGCCTTAGAAAATGGAGTTAACCATAGCAAACAACCTCATTTCTGTTTTGTAGGAGCACATCTACAAAACAATATGATGTTTGGTCAGGCTTTCCTGAGAGCACATGGAGCTTCTGACATGGAAATGGAAGGTATGAAAAAAGAAGCAATGGCTGAATTGCTGATGCATGAGGTTGGACATACGCTAGGTTTGAACCACAACATGAAAGCCTCCCAGCTATTTTCCCCAAAAGAATTGGCTGATAAAAATTTCATCGAAGGAAAAGCCCTTTCAGGATCTGTAATGGATTATTTGGCGATCAATCTTTCTCCCGATAAGAGCACCCAAGGGCATTATTTCTCTACCACAGTCGGCCCTTACGATGTGTGGGCAATCCAGGCTGGTTACACTCCTGTCAAATCCCAAGCCGAATTAGACGCGATTTTGGCACTTTCCACCAGGCCTGAACTGATTTTTGGCAATGATGCGGATGATATGAGATCTCCGGGTAAAGCCATTGATCCAAGGGTGATGATCGGTGACCTTTCCAATGATCAGATTGGCTATTCCATCCACATGATGGAAACTTCCAAAAAACTCATGGAAGGGATCAAAGAGAAATATTCAACCGATGGCCAGTCCTACGAAGAATTGACTCAAGCATATGGTGTATTGATGGGGACCTATACCACTGCGGGAGGTGTAATGTCAAGGTATATCGGTGGAGTATATGTGGACCGTGCCATGGCAGGCCAGGACGGAGCTACGCAGCCTTTCACTCCCGTTAGCGTCAAGGATCAAAAAAGGGCTTTGGATGCGATCAGCAAACACATGTTGGCCCCAAATGCCTACCAGATCCCTGAAGACCTGATCAATTACCTTGCGAGACAAAGAAGAGGATTCAACTTCTTTGGTGGACCGGAAGATCCAAAAATCCACCAGCAGGTCTTGAATTCCCAAAGAAGTGTCTTGGCCCATATGACCCACCCCAATACTTTGCAGAGAATGGTCGATTCAGAATTGTACGGCAATGAATACAACATGGCCACCTATATGAATGACTTGACCAAGGCAATATTCGATGCGGACATCAATGGCAATGTCAATACTTTCAGACAGAACCTTCAGATTGAATATGTCAATACTTTAAAAGGAATGGTAACAGGACCGCAAAGCAACAGGTATAATAATTTTGCCAAGTCTGCGGCTTTGTATAACCTGAATTATATCAAAACCAAAGTGAGCAATTCCTCAGGGAATATTTCCTCTAAGGCCCACAAAGACCACTTGAAGTTGGTCATCAACAATACCTTGGAAGATGTGAAGTAAAAAAAGCAAAACATTGTTTCTATAGCCTCAGGCCGGTCAGGTCTGAGGTTTTTTTATTCCGGCAACTATTGGCACCAGAAAGGAATGTTTTTGTGTCCTTGGATATTGGATGATTATCTGATTTTTTGGAAGGTTTGGTAATGTAATTTGGTTAAAATTTTCATGTTTTTTGTGGTCTAAAATTCGGTTGAAATAGAAATTTAGACTAGCTTTAATTACTGTAAAAGGTAAAAGAATCACGTTTAAAAACTCAAAATACTGTACCATGAATTACACAGAAAATTATAACGGAATCAAAATTGATGTGCAGGCACCGCAGGTAGATTTGCCGGAAGGTTTGCAGGCCCAAATCAGAAAATCAATTGACAAAATCTCCAGGTTCACCGACAATATCAATGCTGTGGATATCTATTTTAATATTTCAGGAAAAGGAAAAACAGCAGAAAGGATTATAGGTATGAGGGTCGGTGTTCCCGGCCCGGATGTTTATTCTGAGGAAAAAGGAAAGGAGAGATGGAATACGATGCTAAGGAGTGTCACTGACAAAAATATCCGTATGCTTCAAAAAGATAAATAGGAATCCTTTCAGAAAATTTATTTAAAAGCTTCAGGTTAAAAAAGCCTGAAGCTTTTTATTTGATCTACAAAATTCAAAGCGCTTTGTGGGGACACGATCAGGATAAAAGCAATTCCGAATAATGCGCCATACAGGTGGGCATCATGGTTGATACCATCGCCGCCTTTTTTGGATTGGACAAGGCTGTAAATCAAAAACAAGACTCCCAGCGCAAAACCCGGAAGACAAAGCAAACCAAAAAGACAAATGTCAGACAGAGGCATCAAGATAATGCTGCCAAACACCGTAGCGGCTACCCCGCCGGATGCTCCAAGAGCGCGGTAGAAAGAATGTGATTGATGTTTGAAATACGTCGGAATGTCTGCAATTACAATTGCGCCGACGTAGAACAGTAGGTACATGCCAATCCCCGCTGCCTGTCCGAACTTAATCATGAGGAAGCTTTCCACCACCCTCCCAAAAAAATAGAAAGTAAACATGTTAAAGAGCAAATGGGTCCCATCCTTATGGATAAATCCAGAGAGGATAAACCGATCCCATTGGTTCTTTTTTTGGATTTGGTAGGGCGTAAACATCCACCTTTCCATCAGGTTGGGCTTTTGCCAAGCTAAGTATGAAGTCAAGACTGTCAGCGCAATGATGAGAACCGTTGCAGATAATTCCATGAAGTAATGTTAGATTATTTTTCCCGGTGCACCAGGTCTTGGGTAAGTTGAAGAAGGGATGTATAGATGTCCTTGTTGGGAACTTCAAGAGAAGCAAATTGCTCAAAGCCTTTGTCGAAGTATGCTTTCATTTTGGCTTCGGTCAGGCTTTTGATCTCCAATGAATCATAAATTGCCGTGACTGCAGCCACTTTTTCTTCTTTGTTAAAAGTCTTAGCCTCAAGCCAGGACTCCAATTTGATTTTGGAATCTCCCTCAGCCAATTCTTTGGCTTTGATGAGGAGGAAAGTCTTTTTATTGGAAATGATATCGCCACCGACCTGCTTGCCGAATTTGTCTTTGTCGGCATAGACGTCGAGCAAATCATCTTTGAGTTGAAAACCGATACCGATATTGACTCCAAAATCATAGAGTTTTTGTGCATCTTCGACGCTAGCCTCTGCCAGGATTGCCCCAAACTGAAGTGCAAATCCGAGCAAAACAGCTGTTTTTTGCCTAATCATGTCGATGTAAGCTTCTTCAGAGACAGTATTTTGGGATTCAAAATTCATGTCATGCTGTTGGCCTTCGCAAACTTCGGCAGCTGTTTGATTGAACAGGCGGATGGATTCCCAGAATTTACCGGGTTCAATGTCCAGGAGCATGTCATAAGCCTTGACCAGCATCACATCCCCGGAAAGAATCGCTGTATTGGCATTCCATTTTTCATGGACAGTTGCTTTTCCCCTGCGTAGCGGGGCATCATCCATGATGTCGTCATGCATCAGGGTGAAGTTGTGGAAAACCTCCACAGCCGATGCGGGATTCATGATGTTTTGGTAGTCAGATTTATACAGCGAATAAGCCATCAGGGTAAGCAAAGGGCGGATTCTTTTTCCGCCCAGGCTCATGATGTATGAAATCGGCTCGTAAAGTTCTTGGGGTGATTGTCCGTAAGAATGCCTTTGGATATGTTTTTCTAAATCCTGTAAGATTTTATCTACGCTTATTTCTTGGTTCATTATCTGCAAATTCCAGGTCTATAGTTCTTCTATCAATGTCCGTGGCTACTACACGTACCATTACTTTTTCACCCAAAGTGATCATTTTTTTATTTCTTGTCCCAATGAGACGCATATTTTTTTCGTCAAATTGGTAATAATCGTCCTTCATGTCCTGAACCCTGATCATTCCTTCACACTTGGTTTCGGTGATTTCCACAAAAACTCCCCATTCTGTCACTCCGGTAACGATACCATCATAATCCTTTTCCTCAGCAAGGGACATGAATTCCACTTGTTTGTATTTGATGGAAGCTCTCTCTGAATCAGCAGCCCTTTTTTCCCTTTCTGAAGAATGGAGACATTTGTCTTCCCAGGTTTCTGCCTCAGGTGACTTGCCACCATCAAGATAATGCTGCAGTAATCTGTGCACCATCATATCCGGATACCTTCGAATAGGGGAGGTGAAGTGGGTATAATGTTGGAATGCCAAACCAAAGTGACCTTTTGCTTCTGTCGTATATTTGGCTTTGGCCATGCTTCGGATTGCAAGCTGTTCTAAGACATTCTGTTCCGGCTTACCGAGAATCTCTTCCATGAGTTTATTCAAAGCCATAGAGATTCTAGTTCCTTCCCCGATTTTCATTTCATGGCCAAATTTCTTGGCAAAATTGGCAAAAGTCTCCAATCGCTCCACATCCGGGTGGTCGTGAATCCTATATACAAATGTATCCTTTCCTTTGTTTTTGTTGAAGACAAATTCTGCAACAGTCCTATTGGCTAATAGCATAAATTCCTCAATCAATTTGTGAATGTCCTTTCTCTCTTTGACAAAGAGACCGAGTGGCTTTCCTTTTTCATCCAATTTGAATTTGACTTCCACCGTCTCAAAATTGACTGCTCCTTTATCAAATCTTCTTTTTCGGAGCTTTTTGGCAAGATCATTCAAGAGTGTGAGTTCCTTGTAGAAATCACCTTCCTGCTTGTCGATGTTTTCCTGACCTTCTTCATAGGCAAATCGCCTGTCGGAATGCGTTACTGTCCGACCTATCCAAGTATTCAGAACATCGGCATTTTCATCCATTTCAAAAACACAGGAGAATGTCAGTTTGTCCTCGTTGGGTCTAAGCGAACAAAGCCCGTTGCTGAGTCTTTCAGGTAACATCGGGATGGTTCTGTCTACCAAATAAACTGAAGTAGCCCTTTCGTAAGCTTCTTTCTCCAATTTGGTTTTTGGCTTGACATAGTGGGTCACGTCGGCGATATGGACACCGATTTCAAGGTTTCCGTTTTCCAATACCCTGTAGGATATCGCATCATCAAAATCCTTGGCATCAGCCGGATCAATGGTAAATGTGGGAATGCCCCGCATATCGCGGCGGTTTTTGATTTCTTCAGGTGAAATTTCCTCGGGGATTAGGTTTGCTTCATCTTCGACTTCTTTGGGGTATTCGAAGGGCAAACCAAACTCAGCCATGATGGAATGGATCTCAACTTCATGTTCTCCGGCTTTTCCAAGAACACGGGTGACTTTCCCTGTCGGATTTTTGTCGTCCTCGCGCCAGTCGGAGAGTTTGACAACTACTTTTTGGTTGTGTTCGGCTCCACCAAGGTCACCCCTGTGGACAAAAATGTCATAGTGCATCTTTTTGAAATCAGGCACGACAAAGGCGAATCTCGGGGATATTTCTACCCTACCGACAAACTCATCCCTGCTTCGGCTGACGATTTCCAATACTTTTCCTTCGAGCCTTCCGGTACTTCCTTTGACTGGGTATACCATGATTCTGACACGGTCACCATCCAAGGCATGTTTTAGATCGGCTTCTTTTATGAGGACATCTTCCTCCAATCCATGTTTTGCATCAGGTTTGATGAATGCAAAGCGCGGATTGACAAAATCCACTTCCCCTTCGATGAACTCAGGTTCTTTGACCGAAGCAAAATAATTTCTTGGTGATTTGGATATGTTGCCTGCTGCGGCAAGTTTATGTAACATCGGTTCTACACCGCCTTTGGCGATGGAGTCGCGGATTTCAAGTTTCTTGATAATCTGTTTGGCATTGAATTCTTTGCCGTAATTGTTATCCAAAAAATTGAGTACTTTTTTGGCCAGTTGGGCGGCATCTATCACCTTTCCGCTTTTTTTGCCCTTTTGGCCCTGATTATTTGATTTTCTTCCCATGAAAGTTTATTTCCAATTGTGTAATGATAAGCCCTGAATCTGTGCGAAATGGGCCGTGTTGTTTGTGATTAGTTGTAGGTCGGAATGGATTGCAATCCCGGCTATCAGTAAGTCAATTTCGCCAATAGTTATCCCTTTTCTCCTAAGGTCAGCATATATTTTTGCTGATAGCCTTACGGAATTATGAGAAATGTTTAGGACTTCACATTTGCTGATGAAAGTTTCAAATTTTTCCATTTGTTTTTGAGCTTGTTTGTATTCAAGTCCCTGAAAAAACTCAAATACAGTCAATTCAGAAATGGTCAATTTCGGATGAGAGGATAAGTAATTACTTAAATTTCGAGATGTATTTTCATCATCGTCAAAAAAATTAATAAGTGTATCCGTATCTAAAATGGATTTTCTCAAATGGTATTGTGTGATTTAGATCCCTTCAATCGCTTTTCAGGCAGACCTGTTGTTAATTCTGTTTTGAAATCATCATCCATATTTTTAAGAAACCCTTTATATGCAAGTATTTCTTCCTTACCAGAGTTTTCTTTTTCCAATTCATTCAAAAAAGTAACCACAACATTCAATTCCTCCAAAGAAAGACTTTCAATCCTTTCCAAAACCGTTTCTTTCAGGCTTTTTACTGTGGTAGATTCCATTGTCTCACTTACTTTTTCTAAAGTTAATAAAAAACTTAAAGCAGAATTGGTTCCAATTTGGTTTTATTAACCAAAATCCTTCCAAGAAAGCAACTTACCGCTGCTGCGTATTTGCGACTCCTTGCCGCCATATACCAAGAATTTTTTCAGGTTTTGGATTTGTGAGATTTTTTCAAACTTGTTGAGCCCGACATTATACAGGTTCAATTTTGAAATAACATGACATAAACTTTGAAATAACACGACATGAATTTTGAAATTACATACTTTGAATTTTGAATTGACATGTGGTTTATTAGTTTTTATATATTCGAAAAGAGTCATAATGGGCTTATTTGCCTTATGCAGTTACTGATTTGGATCATCCTTCATTGTCCCTGTTAATCACTTCCATTTCGATATCAGGCGGCAGTCCTTGGAATGCCAAATATATCTGAGCTGTCACCACAACATCACGCAGGCAATATTTCCTTATCGATTCCAAGTCTTTTTGGATATAATAGGCTTCATTGACCTGAGAACCGTCGATGGACTCCTTGGAAGTAGGGATGTCAAAAATGGCAGCAAGCAATTCGAGCCTGGTGTAATGCTTATAATCCCCGAATTTCCACAGTTCCAAAGTATCAAGGTGACGGACTTCCCAAGGTTTTTTGCCTGCGATCTGCAATGGTTCAGGAAGAGGAATCCTATTTATCAAGATCCTTCTGCTGAGGTAAGGGAAGTCAAATTCCTTTCCATTGTGGGCACAAAGGATCCATTTTTTCTTTTGGAGTAATTCACAAAAGGCAGTCAGGGTGTCGTATTCCAATTCTTCCCCATAGCTTTTGGTCCGGAATTCCAATTTATTTTCTTCCTCCAGATAATGGAAGTATCCGACTCCCACGCAGATGACTTTACCAAATTCAGCATAAATTCCTGCTTTTTGGAAAAATAAACTTCCGGGTTCCACATCTTCCTCTTTAGGAATGATATGCTTTTCTTTTTTAAGCCACTCATCCTGTAGCCGCGGAGGCAATTCCTTAAAATCGGATTCCAAAGAGGCAGTCTCGATATCCAAAAAAAGGACATCCCCTAATTCACTCAAAAAATTTCCCATATAAATGATTTTTAGATTGTTTCCTTTTTATCTTCCAAATATTCATTGGACAATCCCATTTCTGGAATTGATTCAATTACTCATTAAGATATTGGGATATTAGTTAATATTCAACTAAAAATCAAAAAATCATATAAATTCAATTCTGCCATTATGAATGGAGCACACCTTTCAATCCCAATTCAGGGATAAAGCTCAGATTGGAAGGGTCCATACTCCCTTCTGCGAAAATGAATTTTTTGTCAAAAATCTGATCTAGGATATAATAACTGACCCAATATTCATTGGTCAATGCAAAAAGGGCAGGGTCAATCGGTTCGATTTTGGCGATGGATTCTGAACCAAGTTCTTGGATCATGTGTCTCAAAACCGAGGTTTTCTTTTCTTCTCCACCGATTTGGCCATACCCTTTTGAGGTAATCATCACAGTATTCAATTCAATCAGGTTGAGATTGATGATGTAAACCGACCATTCGGTATTGCCGTTGGTTTCTTCTTTGGCAATGGCAAGCTTGACTCCCGTGACAGGGTGAAAGTCGATGTCTTTTTTCATTTAAATTAGACGTGAGATGTGAGACGTGAGATTTGAGAATATAGAGTCAACCGTTATTTACAGTAGCTATATCAACTTTATTTCAACCTTATTTCTATTGTATTTCAATCATATTTCTACTGTATTTCCATTTTTTCAAATCAACTCCATCCCAAATAGTTTTATAAGATGATTTTTGACTTTTTCCTTTACTTCAGTTTCGCCTAGGGGGTGTCCAAGTTCTAAATGCATCGAAGTGACTGCTTTGTCCGCTATGCCACAAGGCACAATGTTTTTGAAATAGCCAATGTCAGCATTGATGTTAAAAGCGAAGCCATGCATGGTTACCCATCGGCTGGATTTTACGCCAAGCGCACAGATTTTTCTGGGATTTTTTTGCTCCAAATAGTCCAGCCAAACCCCTGTCAATCCCTCGATTCTGCCTGCCTCGATCCCATATTCTGACAAAGTCAAAATAATGGCTTCTTCGAGAAGTCTCAGGTATTTGTGGATGTCGGTAAAGAAATTATCGAGATCAATAATGGGGTATCCCACCAACTGTCCGGGACCATGATAAGTGATGTCACCTCCCCTGTTGATTTTGTAAAAAGTAGCATCCTTATCTTTCAGGCCCTTTTCATCCAGCAAGAGATGGGATAATTCACCGCTTTTTCCCAAAGTGTAGACATGTGGATGCTCGACAAAAATCAAGTAGTTGTCAGTGGAAATTTGCGATTCCGGGCCGGTTTGACGGTTTTGGATTTTAAGTGAAACGGTCTTTGCAAAAAGCTCCTCCTGGAAATCCCAAGTTTCTTTGTAATCCTTGATGCCGAGATCGATGAACTTAACTTTTTTATTGATAACTTGATTCACAGTTTTTCTTTAAATCCAAATGAGAACAGCAACCATAAAATGATGGTTCTCTTTGATAACCCAAAAATAAATAAATATCCCCATGGCGGAACATAATGACAAAGGAAAGGAGGCTGAGAACTTGGCCAAAGTTTGGTTGATGGGGCGAGGCTACGAATTTGTGGAGGCCAACTACCGGAGCGGACATGCTGAAATTGACCTTATTTTTAAGCATAAAGGAATTATGGTTTTTGTGGAAGTCAAATTCCGAAGCGGAACCGGTTTTGGCTATGCAGAGGAATTTGTAGATAGCACCAAAAGAAAGCTTCTGATAAAAGCCGCTGATAACTTTGTTTATGAAAGAGATTGGCACAAGGATATCCGGTTTGACATCGTCGGAGTATATAGAGACCAAAAAGGGAATGTAAATTTCAAGCAGTTCGAAGACGCATTTTATTAGTCAAAAAAAGAGCCTGATTTATCTATCAGGCTCCTGTTTTCAACTTTTCGGTTTGAATTTTTCTATGGGATTTTCTGTAGGTGGTAGAGATTGAAGGTAAGCAAAAATGGCTTTTAGGTCCTCCTCCTTCATCCCCGCATACATTACCCAAGGCATGATGCTCTGGAAATCACCCGGTTTGAGTTTTTCAGCTGTATGGTTTTCTCCATACATTTTGAACCGCTGTACAAACATCTCCTCTGTCCAGTTCCCCAATCCTGTCGCATGTGGGGTTAAATTGGGAGTAGAAAGTATGCCATCGGGAAAGGCAAATTCTCGGCCCCCTGCAAGTGGTTCTCCGACGTAGGCACCATCCTCGAATTTGGTATGACAATCCGCACATGCGCTTGCTGTGACTAAGTATCCGCCATAAGCTACCTGATTGTTTGGATCAGGTCTTTTGGTTAATGAAGCTTCAGCCGGCATCGTTCTCATGATGAGGTTGAACGGAAAATCAGGTTTGGATTCGGGATGGCTTGTTTCCACTGGTTCTAGGCTTCTGATGTATGCGATTACAGCCTCAATATCTTCCACGTCCATTTTCCCATAACTGTAGTAAGGCATGATTGGGAAGATGGGAGTTCCATCTCGCCTTACTCCTGTGGTGATAAGCCTGAATAATTCACCGTCTGTCCATTCTCCGATTCCAAATGGAGTGATATTCGGAGAAATGAATACTCCCGGAAATCCCATCGTAGCATCGAATCTTTCTCCTCCTGTCGCTTCTGTTCCCGGAATTGGGGGTGCTGAAAAGAGGCTAAAATCTCTTTTGGAATGGCAGTCGATACACACCATCACATGGTTTGCCAAGTATTTGCCATGTTCAATTTTCTCAGGCGTGATCTCCACTTTAAACTCCGGATCCGCGGGTCCCACATTGGGCAAGGCAAAAGATACATAGGCCACGGCGCCAATAATTACAATTACCAAGGCTGTCACCAAGTACGCAACAATTTTCAAAAGCTTTTTCATTAAGTAGTGGTTTGGGTTGAAATAAAAATTCACAAATGCACCCAAAATTTAATGATTTATATTGAATTATTAATAAAAACGAAAGAAAAGATTGACGTCTATTTTTCAAAATGGATTTAAGCTTATTGGCGAGTAGCCCAATAATCTACTTCAGTCGGGATGGAAGACCGAAGTCGGAAGACCCCCGCCTGTCGTCGGGCAGGGATGTACCGGACATGTCGGTCACCATCATTGAAATACTTTGAATGAACGCCTTCATTGGCATCATTGCGCACATACTATTTAAAATCACCCAGAAAAAATTCTGTAAAAAAAGTTGACAAATGGAGGTTTCAAAGAAGATTTTTGAGCGTGACCCAAATGGTTTCAAAAACTATCAAATGACCTTCTTCGGTAGGATGGATTCCGTCGGGTAGGTTGAGGTCAGGGTTCCCTGCCACACCTTCCAATAAAAATGGAATCAATTCGACATTTTCTTCAGCAGCTGTTTGGGGAAATAATTCTGAAAATTCTTTGGTGTATTCCTGTCCCATGTTGGGGGGAATCTGCATTCCGGCCAAAACTATAATTGTTTCAGGATATTTTCCCCGCACCAATTGGATGATTCCTTTCAGATTTTTCTTGGTCTCCGATGGAGTAATTCCGCGTAAACCATCATTTCCGCCTAATTCTAAAATAAAAATTGCCGGTTCTTCCTCCAAAAACCAATCCAAGCGGCTCAATCCGCTAGCTGTCGTTTCTCCACTCAATCCGGCATTGATGACTCTGTAGTTCAAACCAAGACTATCTATCCTAGCGGCGGTCAATCCCGGGAATGCGTCCTCGGCTTCAATTCCATATCCAGCTGTGAGGCTGTTCCCGAAAAACAGGATTAGTTTTTTTGATTGAACTGTTTCAGTTTTTGAGGTTGATTCAGATTCAGATGTTTTTTCGTTTTTTGTGGAACATGATGGAAAAAGTATGAAAATTAAGAATAGAATTGTTAGGAATGAGTGCTTCATTGGAATTCATGTTAACTTTTTAAAATGATATAAGTCCACCCTGAAGGATTCACCTCTAATATAAATGATTCAGATTGAGCTATCGATTTTATTTTATTCATTTCGTTAAGGAATATATCCTGGAATTCCTTATTTGGGATATTTCCCAGGCTTACTTTTATTAACTTTTTTGGTGAACCATTAAGCAAAAGATCATTCTTGAAATCAATATCTTTTGAAATAACTATTATGCCATGTTCATCAGCAAATTTAGCTATGGTGGCATCTTTTGTGTGATACCCATCTAAAACATTATTTACATGGATGGCTTCAAGACCCATTGAATTCAAAAATCTAACAAATTTGAATGAAATGTGGACGTCGCACAAAAATTTCATGCCATTTCTCTTATTGATTTACCTGAGATTGCCAATTTTGCAAATTCAAATACAGCTAAGAAATCTTCCTTTTCCAATTCAGGATGGTCTTCAAGGATTTCATCCATACCCATTCCGGATGCTGATAAGTCTAATAAAACCTCAACAGGCCACCTCATTCCTCTTATACATGGTTTTCCATGACATATTTCAGGATCGATCGTTATTCGATTTTGATATTTCATGATCTCGCTTTTCCCAAATCTACAATTTTTCAGCTATTTTGTTCAAACCCCATCCTTTCCTTTTATATTTAAACCCAACGAATCAAACCATTTGGCCGTTTGATTGTGTTATTGTCAAAACCAATCCACAAAGATTTTTATGAGCATATTGAGTGTAAAGGATGTGTCCAAAACCTACCAAAGCGGCACAAGAAAACTAACTGTTTTAGACCAGGTAAATTTTGATATCCAAGCAGGAGAAAGCATCTCCATCGTAGGCCCTTCGGGAAGTGGAAAAACCACTCTGCTCGGACTCTGTGCCGGATTGGATTCCGCAAGTACGGGATCTGTGGTTTTGGCAGGAAATGCATTTGAAAAGCTTTCCGAAGACCAAAGGGCCGAAGTCAGGAGCAAAAATATCGGATTCATTTTTCAGAATTTCCAATTGCTTCCTACCCTTACCGCCTTGGAAAATGTGATGGTACCTCTTGAATTAAAGAAAAGAAAGGATGCAAAAGCAAAAGCTACGGAGCTATTGACCAAAGTGGGATTGGGAGACAGGATTACACATTACCCTTCCCAGCTTTCGGGGGGAGAGCAACAGCGTGTTTCCATCGCAAGGGCTTTTGCGAATGAACCGAAAATACTTTTTGCTGATGAACCTACCGGAAACTTGGATACCGAAACCGGTGAGATGATCGAAGACCTTATTTTTGATATGAATAAAGAGCAAGGCACCACACTCATATTGGTCACCCACGATCCGGAATTAGCGAAAAGAACAAACCGCATCATCAACATCAAAGGTGGTAAAATCCAGGAGGGCAGCCATGTCTGATTTTTCTTGGGTATTGAAAATGGCCTTCCGGGATTTTAGAAAAAATTTCTCAAGGCTCCTCCTTTTTGTTTCTTCCATGGTCGTAGGAATTGCGGCCTTGGTGGGCATCAGTTCCTTTGGCGAAAACCTCAAAAAGGGGATCGACCAACAATCCAAAGAGCTTGTCGGGGCTGATTTGGTCTTGGAAAATAACAAACCTCTTGGGCCACAGCCTACCGATTCTTTGGCAATTGCTACCGCAGAAGAAATCAATTTTGCCAGTATGGTCGCATTCCCTTCCACAGGTGCAAGCCGACTGACGCAGGTTAGGGCACTTGAAGGAAATTTTCCTTTTTATGGAAAATTGGAAACCATCCCTGCCGAAGCGGAAGCTTCCTTTAGAAAGGGCGGCAAAAGGGCTTTGGTAGAAAAACTCCTCATGGCACAATTCAATGCCGTAATTGGGGACAGCATCAAAGTGGGTAATCTTTCTTTTTATATAGAAGGAGAATTGCAGAAAGTTCCGGGACAAACCGGGATTACAGCCACTGTCGCTCCTGCGGTGTATATTCCGATGGAATATGTGGAGGCCACCGGACTGATCCAATACGGCAGCAGGCTTGAATATGTCAGGTATTATCAATTGGATGACTTGACCAATCCTGATGACTTGGTGAAGAAATACGAGGAGCAATGGGAGGAAGAAAAAGTCGATGCAGACACCATTGAAGACCGGAAAAGGCAGACTGGACGTTCTTTCGAAAACTTATCGAATTTTCTGAGTTTGGTTGCCTTTATCGCTTTACTTCTCGGATGTGTGGGAGTGGCGAGTGCAGTCAATGTTTTTGTAAAAGAGAAATTGGCTTCAGTAGCTGTGCTTAGATGTCTTGGCGTATCCGCTTGGACTGCGATGAAAATTTATCTGGTTCAGATCGTGATTATGGGTTTGGCAGGCGCGTTGTTTGGATCACTTTTAGGGAGCATTTTGCAGTTTATTTTACCGACAGTTTTTGCGGATTTCCTTCCGGTGGATGTCACCATTGCACTTTCTTGGAAAAGTATAGGCTTTGGTGTAATCACCGGATTGTTGGTATCTATTTTATTTGCTTTGTTGCCTTTGTTGAAAATCAGAAAGGTATCTCCGATGGCTACTTTGCGGCCTGAGGAAGGAGAAACCAAGATCAACAAGGATCCCTTGCGTTGGGCGGTTGTGTTTGGCATTCTTTTGTTTGTCTTCGGGTTCAGCTTTTACCTGCTCAATGGATGGAAGCAAGCACTCGGTTTTACCGGATTTGTGGTTTTTGCCTTCCTGATTCTTTGGACTGTTGCGATAGGGATTATGTGGCTGATCCGGAAGTTTCTGCCGATTTCACTGCAGTATCCTTTCAGACAATCTTTGGCTAATCTGTATCGACCAAACAACCAAACTGTTTCTCTGATTGCGACAATCGGATTGGGTACGGCCATGATCAGTACCTTGTTTTTTGTCCAAAACCAATTGTTGGATGAAGCGAAGTTTGCAGACAAAAAGGACCAACCAAACATGCTGCTTTTTGACATCCAAACGCATCAGGTAGAAGCTGTAGCTGATAAGATCAGAAGCAAAGACCTTCCCATCATGCAGCAAGTGCCTATTGTAACCATGGGACTGGAGTCAATCAACGGCCTTACCAAAAAAGGAAATGACACTTTGCCTGAAGAGGAAAAACGTTCTCGGGGATTATACAACAGGGAATTTCGGGTAACCTACAGAGACACTTTGATCAGTTCTGAAAGACTGTTGAACGGAGAGCTAAGGAAAGTAACCAATCCCGGTGATTCTGTATTTGTCTCTTTCGATCAGGGATACGCCACGCGAACAGGGATCAAATTGGGCGATGAAATTATCTTCAATGTGCAGGGAAGACCCATTACGACTTATGTAGGAAGTTTTCGGGATGTGAAGTTCAATCAGGTCTCGACTAATTTTCTTGTCTTATTTCCTGAAAATGTCCTGAACAATGCGCCGAAGTTTCATGTGCTGATTACCAAAACCAAAAATGACCGACAGGCAGCAGACGTGCAGTCGGAAATTGTGAGGGAGTTTCCAAATATCTCCGTGATCAACCTGGGGGCCATAGTAGAAACATTGGAAGAAATCCTCGGCAAGATCAGCTTTGTAATTCAATTTATGGCCTTTTTCAGCATTATTACCGGGATTTTGGTTTTGATCAGCTCATTGATCATCAGCAAGTACCAAAGGATGCGGGAAAGTATTTTGCTACGGACACTTGGTGCTGACAGTGGTTTGGTCAGCAAGATCAATACCTTGGAATATTTCTTTTTGGGTTCTTTGGCTTCACTGAGCGGGATTTTGCTTTCCTTTTTGGCAACATGGTTGCTTAGTGAGTTTGTGTTTGAGTTGCCATTTAGAGGTGCATACAAAGAAGCGTTGATAGTCTATGTAGCCATTACGGCATTGACAATTTTGCTAGGCTGGCTCAATGGTCGCAAAATCGTGAAGATGCCTCCTATGGAGATTTTGAGGGGGTAGACTAGGTAGTTATCCGCAATCATGCCGGAAACCAAATATTCTTTATTTATTGGGACGGAAGACGGAAGACCGAAGACGGAAGACCGATGTGGCCTTTGGGAATAAAATTCTCAAAGGCCTTTTTATTTACTTTCCATTCCTGTATTTCACTTTTCTTTTGGTAGACTGCCATTAAAAACTATTTTTGTCTTACATAAATAAAACCAATAAAAAACATGAATACAATTAGAAATTTTGCAATTATTTTGATTTTTGGTCTTTTTATTTCAATTCAGGCTTATGCCCAAGTCCATGTTGGAGTGTACAATAGTGGTCTATTTAGTCAAATCGGAGTTGGAACAGATAATGAGAAAAAGTATTTTGGTGAATTAAGGTTCCTCGCAACGGACCTACTTGATACTCCTCTTGGAGTCGAAGGAATGTTTCATAGAAATTTTAAGAGGTCAGATTGGGTTAATTTACATGCAGGCGTAATGTTAGGCGTATTTGAAAATGGAGGAGCAAGAGTTGGATTGCCTTTAGGGTTGACTTTTAAACCCATACAAGAACATAAGAATTTTTCAATTCTTATGGAAGCAACACCGAATGTGAATTTTGATATTGGAATGATTGGATTTAGAGGAAATATCGGTCTGCGCTACACTTTCAGGAAGGAAAAAGAGTAGTATATAGGCCTCCTAAATGACAGAACCGACTATCCTCTTCATTGGGATGGTCGGTTTTTTTATTGGGTGGAAAAAGATTATTTTGATCCTGTCAAATCCACCAGCCATGAAAAAAACATTGATTCTATTTGCTTTCAGCTTCTTTTTATTTGCCTCAGAGATTTTTTCCCAGATCATGCCTTCTCCTGACAGAAAGGAAGGGGACGGCCCGTATGACAAGCTGATCCTTCGAGGAGTAACATTGATCGATGGGACAGGCTCACCGCCAATCGGTCCTATCGATATTGTTGTCCAAAAGAACAGGATCACGGAAATAACCGTCGTAGGTTATCCCGGTATTCCCATCAAAGAAGACAAAAGGCCGAAAGCCGGGCCAAATGACAAAGTGATGGAACTTGCAGGACATTACCTTTTGCCGGGATTCATTGACATGCACGGGCATATAGGAGGTTCAGGACAGGGCACTCCCGCTGAATATGTTTTCAAACTTTGGATGTCACATGGCATCACTACTGTAAAAGACCCCTCTGCAAGTAATGGACTGAGTTGGGTGCTTGACCATAAGAGAAAATCCGCCGCCAACACCATCACAGCACCGCGTTTGTTTGCGTACACAAGTTTTGGGCAGGGTTCAGAAAAACCCATCACCAATGCCGCTGAGGCCAGGGTTTGGGTAAATGAAAATGCCAAAAAAGGAGCTGACGGTATCAAATTCTTTGGTGCAAAACCTGAAGTGATGCAGGCAGCATTGGAAGAAAACAAAAGAATCGGTTTGAGGTCTTCGATGCATCATGCGCAGATGGACGTGGCGAGATGGAATGTTCTCCATTCTGCAAGGGCAGGACTGACTACGATGGAGCATTGGTATGGACTTCCTGAAGCACTTTTTGCTGACAGGACCATTCAGGATTATAGGCTGGATTATAATTATCAGAATGAACAGCACAGATTTGCGGAAGCAGGAAAGCTTTGGAAGCAGGCTGCGCCGCCGTATTCAGAGCATTGGAATAAGGTGATGCAGGAGTTGTTGGATCTGGATTTTACTTTGGATCCCACTTTCAATATCTATGAGGCAAACCGGGACCTGATGCGGGCGAGAAGGGCAGAGTGGCATGAGGAATATACACTTCCTTCCTTATGGAGATTTTACAAACCAAGCCGTGAATCCCACGGATCCTATTGGTTTGATTGGACTACAGAAGAGGAGATCCAATGGAAGGAAAATTACCGACTTTGGATGACTTTTGTCAATGAGTACAAAAACCGTGGAGGACGAGTGACGACGGGTTCAGATTCCGGATTCATTTATCAATTGTATGGATTTGCCTATATCAGGGAAATGGAATTGCTCAGGGAAGCTGGATTTCATCCTTTGGAAGTCATCAGGTCCTCGACCATGTATGCCGCGGAGGCTTTGGGAATGGAAAATGAAATCGGAACTGTGGAAGTTGGGAAATTAGCCGATTTCGTGATTTTGGAAGAAAACCCACTTCAAAACCTCAAGGTTTTATATGGCACCGGCGCTATCCGGATTGATGAAAACAATGAACCGATCAGAGTTGGCGGGGTAAAGTATACCGTGAAGGATGGAATAGTATATGATGCCAAACAACTCTTGCAGGATGTCCGTACGCTGGTACAACAGCACAAAGACCGGGAAGAATCCAGGAAATTGAAACAGCCGGGTTTGGATTGGTGAAATTGAGTGCCAAGAACCAAGTATCAAATACTAAGTACCAAGTTGACTTAGGTTTATACAGATGTAGGATCCACAATCAGAAAGTAAATTCAAATATATTTTCCAATACCTGGTACTTGGTACACTATACTACGTAAAACAATACTATGCCTCACATTCAGCTCAACACGACAAAGCTTTTTTATATCAAAGAAGGAGAAGGAAAAGAAGTAATCGTCTTCTCACATGGATTACTTTGGAGTCATAAAATGTTTCAGAGTCAGATTGATTTTTTAAAACAGAATTATACCGTCATCGCTTATGACCACAGAGGACAAGGACAATCTGAAGTGACTGACGGACCCATTGACATGGATTTGCTGACTTTGGATGCCGTGGAGCTGATAGATAAACTTGTAGGCAAACCGGTTCATTTTGTTGGGCTTTCTATGGGTGGATTTATTGGGATGCGGCTTGCGGCTAGATTTCCTGAAAAAGTAAAAAGTCTGGCTTTGCTAGAAACTTCTGCAAGTCCTGAACCCGTAGAAAACTTTCCAAAGTATAAACTTCTGAACGGGATCGTCAAATGGTTCGGCATTATTCCAACAGTTGCAGGGTCGGTGATGAAGATCATGTTTGCACAAAGTTGGCTCGAAAATCCGCAAAATGGGGATGCCTACAAAAAATGGATAAAGGAAATTCAATCCAATAAAAAATCCATCACCAAATCCGTGGAGGCTGTTATCCATAGGAAGGGAATAGAAGAAGAAATCAGACAAATCAAATGTCCGACCATGATCGTGGTGGGAGATGAGGATGTGGCCACCAAGCCCGAAAAAGCAAAGTTTATCCAAATGTCTATTCCCAATTCGGTATTGCACATGGTACCGGGAGCGGGTCATAGCAGCTGCATCGAAAAACCCGATGAAATCAATAGGCTCATTGGGGATTGGATGAGGCAGTTTTAATTTTAATGGTTATCCATTTCTTTGGCAGAAACCCCGTATCCTCTTCATCCGGGACGGATCCCGATAGCTCAAGACGAAGTCGGAAGACCCCCGCCTGTCGTCGGGCAGGGATGTACAGGGCATTTAAGTCCGCACCCCAGAATTTGAATAGATTTCAAAATTTTTGGCATCATTGCGTACGTACAGATTAATTTTTTTTAGATTATTTCAAATAAATTTTTGAAAAACAGAAATCATTTGAAACTTTTTGGTACATTTGCATGTATATACATTTAATACAAAGACATTTTATACACATGAGATTGGAAGACGAAATACAGCAAAAGGAATTTAAAGATGACTACAACAAAGCCATCGTAAATATTCTTTTTACGCAAAGCTATATCGTCACAAAGCAAAACAATCTCTTTAAGCCTTATGGTCTTTCACCGGAGCAATACAATGTGTTGAGGATCCTAAGGGGGCAAAACGGAAATCCCATTACAGTTTCTTCGATACAAGATAGGATGCTGAATAAAATGTCAAATGCATCCCGCTTAGTAGAAAAGTTAAAACAAAAAGGGCTTGTCCTCAGGGAAGAATGCCCCGCAGATAGACGTCAGGTTGATATCATGATTACTGAAAAGGGTCTTCAATTGCTCAACCAACTTCAAGAGGAAATTCTGAATCAAAACAATAACCTGATACAATTAAACCAGGAGGAAGTCAGTCAGTTGAATTTTCTGCTTGACAAACTACGGGGTTAAAAAAATTTATCTATAAACATGTCTATACATTTAATGTATCGACTCTTTAAAAAACCTTTATTGTGACTTTGGGTTGCAATAAGGAGACAACAGAAACAAACCTTTATCAATAAATTAAACAAACAAAAGTATGATTACCGCAACAGAAACAACAACCAAATGGGCAATTGACCCAACACATTCAGAAGTATCATTCAAAGTAAAACACTTGGTGATTTCTACCGTGACAGGTAATTTCAAATCATTTGAAGGGGGAGCAGAAAGCCCGTCAGATGATTTTCAGGGAGCAGAGATTTCTTTCGCAGCCCACATCGCAAGTATTGATACCAACCAATCAGACAGGGACAATCACCTGAAATCAGCAGATTTCTTTGATGCTGAAAAATATCCTAAAATGATATTTACGGGTACCTTGGAAGGAAATTCGCTGAAAGGTGAGTTGACTATCAAAGATGTTACCAAGACAGTAGTATTGAGCGCGGACTTTGGCGGTGTCGTTCAGGATCCATATGGACAAACGAAAGCAGGCTTCGAGTTGGAAGGAAAAATCAGCAGAAAAGAATTCGGATTGACTTGGAATGCCGTAACTGAAGCAGGAAGTGTGGTCGTCAGTGACCAAGTCAGAATTTTGGCTAACATTCAGATTGTAAAACAGTAATTTTGAAAATGGTTAATGGTTATTGAGTTATTCTTAATAACCATTAACCAAATAACCAAATAATTCAACCAAAAACCCCTAACACTATGTCTCCTCTAATCACAGGAATCCACCATATCACCGCAATTGCAGGCAATCCACAAAAAAACCTGGATTTCTATACAGGTTTTTTGGGTTTGAGGCTGGTGAAGAAGACCATCAATTTTGATGCACCTGATGTCTATCATTTCTATTTTGGAGATGAATTGGGTGCACCTGGGACCGTGTTCACGACTTTCCCTTTTGAAGGAGCGAGAAAAGGGACCAAAGGAACCGGAGAATTGACCTATACGGCATTTTCCATTTCCGTGGATGCATTGGGTTTTTGGATGGAAAGGCTGACCAAATTCAATATTCCTATTTCTACCCCTTTGTCAAGATTTGGTGAAAAATTGATCCGATTTGAAGACCATGACGGCATGGGTATCGAGCTCATTGCAACCGACAAAGACAGCCGAAAGGGTTGGACTTACGGTTCTATTCCATTGGAATTTTCGATTAAGGGATTTTACGGAGCTACATTGAACCTCAAAGCGAAAGAATTGACAGCGAATTTGCTTACCCAATTCATGGATTACAGGTTCATTGAGGAGGAGAATGGACGGTTCCGATATGGAACTAAAGGTGTCCCGGGTGATATCGTGGACATCGTCATTGATCCAAATGGGAGACAGGGGATGCAAAGCGCAGGAACAGTGCACCACATCGCTTTTCGGACTGCCAATGTTGCAAGCCAACTAGAGATACAACAGATATTGCTAAATAATGGCTATCATGTGACAGAAGTGAAGGATCGAAATTATTTCAAATCCATCTATTTCCGCGAACCGGGCGGAGTGTTGTTCGAAATCGCAACCGATGAACCGGGATTTGCAATCGATGAAGATGAAGCACATTTGGGAGAATTGTTAAAACTTCCTCAATGGATTGAGCCTCAAAGGGCAAAGTTAGAAGCACGGCTAGCCAAAGTTGAACTGAATATTGAAAAATATGCCTGAGTTGATACATTCCGGAAAATCGATCGAAGAAGCAACCAAAGTTGCGATCATGATTCATGGCAGAGGCGCGACTTCCGCAAGCATATTGAGTTTAAGTCAATACCTGAACTTGGATAAATTTGCATTATTGGCACCGCAAGCTCCGGGTGGTTCTTGGTATCCCTACAGCTTTATGGCACCAGATGCCAATAATGAACCTGCCTTTTCAAATTCTATTCAAGTTATTGATGGGATTGTCAAAGAAATTCTGGGCAAAGGTTTCAACTCCAGCCAAATCTACTTTATCGGATTTTCTCAGGGGGCTTGTCTTTCATTGGAATATGCTTCCCAAAAAGCCAAAAAGTATGGAGGAGTGATGGCATTTACTGGAGGATTGATTGGAGAAAAATTAAATCCCGCCAAGTACAAAGGTGATTTTCTCGGAACGCCTGTTTTTATCGGATCAAGTCACAAGGACATGCATGTTCCATTAAGCAGGATTGAGGCTTCGGAGGAATTGATAAAAAATCTAGGTGCGGAAGTGAAAACCTTGATTTTTCCTGATACGCAGCATACCATCCGTCAAGAGGAGATCGATTGGGTCAATAGGAATATGTTGAAGTGATTGAAATAAATAGTAAAAAGCCTGATCATAAAGTCAGGCTTTTTTCCTGATCCAAAGTCAATTTCTTTTTTTAGGGAAGATCCGACGACCTTTTCCAAAGTTAGGATTGGACCTTTGAAATTTTTTTGGTTTTGTTCCAACTTTGGAAAAGTTTTTCAATACCTAACAACTTTTCAAAACGATATAGAATCATCATTTGAAAAAAACTTATGACTTGTTTTCTTGTTGTTATTTATATTTGACTATGGCCAATCAATACTTAAAATTTCTCGAAGCACTTTCTCAAAACAACCATAAATCATGGATGGATGAGAACAAAGCGTGGTACCTTGCTGTCAAAGAGGAATTTTTAAATGATGTGGGCGAAATGCTCGCGGAAGTTTCTGTTTGGGAACCGGCCTTATCTTCTTTCAAAGCAAAAGACTGTGTTTTTAGACAAAACAGGGATGTCCGATTTTCAGCAAACAAAGACCCCTACAAAACCAATTTTGCCGCATATTTCTCTGTAGGGGGAAAGAAATCCCTCGGCCCGGGATACTATGTACATGTTCAGCCAGGCAATAGCTTTTTGGCAGGGGGAATATGGATGCCTGAATCCGAAAGCCTAAAAAAAATAAGGCAGGAAATAGACTATTCCGGAAAAGAATTGGAAGCCATTTTGAACGAACCGAAGTTCAAAAAGACTTTTTCAGGATTGGAAGGAGACAAACTCAAGAATATGCCAAAGGGTTATGAAATGGATCACCCTTACATTGAATTGCTCAAGCAAAAGAGTTTTATAGTATCCAATCCTATTTCCGATGCGGAAATTTCCACTGGAAGTTTTAAGAAAAAAGCAGTGGAGGGCTTCAAATTGATGAAGCCATTCCATGATTTTCTTTCCCGTGCTATAGATGAATCTGATAGCGGAGAAGGATTGATGTGATGGATTTATTGGAAATCGCTCCAGTCGATTTCATCAAAAACTCCTGAGACCGTTCCAAATCCAATCATCAACAACAAAAGAATCATCAATCCGAAACCAATAGCATACCAAATCAGTTTGGCTTTGGCCCAATTGGCTTTGTTGGGGTTTCCGGTTTTGTCCACAGCCCACACGATGAGCATGATAAATCCTACGACAGGAATATTGGCAATCAATATGGTCAAAAACCAATCGCTTGCTTTTACGGTTGGATGCTTAAAATCAGCAGTGTAGTCAAATTCCATTTTCTTCAGGGTTTTGGGAAATTAATAAGTCTTTTACTTCAAATGTGTATTCGCTGATGGCAAAATTTTCAGCGTTGAAAGGATCGGTTTGAATAAAAGAAATTTTGATGGTTTTGTAATCCTCAATTTTTGAATATCCTTGGGAATACAATTCAGCGCATTTTCTGGCTACATTTTCTTCACTCATTCTCATTTCAGGACTTTTTCCATTGAATAGCCTGAGTTCGATTGTGCCTTGGTTTTCGCCATCCGTGTATTCTTGGGATACATTTACTTCTACACTTTCAAATTCTCCCAAAGCCATTATTTCTGCTGAAGGGATGTAGCCTTCTCCGGCGATTTTGCTAAATCCCCACATCATACCTTTGACCATTGTCTCTCCATCGCAGGCGCAGGAACTGACAAACAAGGAAATTAAAAGAAAATAGATTGGACTGAATTTTTTCATTTTGCTGCAACGGCTTCAATTTCAATCAACAATTCAGGGTTGGCGAGAGAATGAACTGCTATCGTCGATCTTGCGACTTTGTTTGGGTTGGTTTCATTGTTGAAATATTCCCCATATGCCTTGAACCACGCCTCCCAATCAATTTTTCCATTCTTGTCAGGTGCAAGATAAACACGGAGAAAAACCACGTCTTCAAGTGTAAACCCACCTTCACCGATAGTTTCTTTTATCCTTTCCAATATCCCGATACTTTGCTCATAAGTATTGCCAAACCTTCCGTAAGTACCCGGAACAGCATTTTCATCCTTTACAGGAGCGACCAAACCGGATGTATAGAAATATTCTACGCCTTTTGGAATGTACACACCTCTAAGAATGGCGGCATCAGGCCGATCATACCGGACGATAAATTCCTCCTTTTCTGCGGCAACTTCTTTTTTCTCTGTGGTGACCATGCAGGAACCAAGGAAAGCAAACATGGGTAAAAGGAAAATTATTCTTTTCATCTTTTGTCTGGGTTTTCTGGAATTAAAAAGGCTTGTTTTACCAAGCCTCTTATTATTGATTCAATATGTAGTCTATTCTTCAGCTTCTGCCAATTCGTTCTCTTTCATTTTGACACGAAGGATGAAATCGCTCAATACATTCATGTAGTTGATAAAAGCATCGTATGGTGTGTCATAATGACTGAAATAGGAGTGGACATGGCCATCAGAAAAGAATTTGGTACACATGTAATAGAAATGATCGGAGGTCTGAAGGTAATTCCAATCCCTCTGGATTTCCTCGTCTTCGATGTTTTTGACACGGTTTTCCATTTCATAAAGTTTGGAAAATGCCTCATTTTGGAGGTCGTTTCCTAACCAGGCAGTCAAATCCCTTTCCTCATCCGCCCAAGAGATTGGGGTAGGTACATGAATCTTAGCTACCGGAGTTCCATTTTTCACCACCTCAGATGGTGTAGAGAAGTTGAAATCGGTATACTTAAATACTGCACTTGGAAGTGCCTTCATAAACTCAAATATTCCTGTCTCTGCCCATTGGTGTTCTCCAAAGGTCTCATAATCCATAAAAAGGTTGATGACTTGCTGCTCTTGAGGCACGGCATTGAGCCAGGTGACAAACTTCTCTGTCGTCAGAGGATAATCCGCCCAGGTCTTGTTGCTGAACCTGAAAGCGATGTCATCGCTGAGTTGGAAGTTTTTAAGAAGTATCTTCAGGTTAGGATCGATTGCGTTTTGGTAAACAAAGTTCGGACTTTTCCATCCCAAAATATGCTTGGCACCTTCTGTCAGCATTCCTTCATATCCCATTTCTGCCACCATTCCGCCGATTTTGTCAGAATAAATCAATTCTGTATTTCTAAAAACCTTTGAGGTGTAGCCGTTGAAATGTCTTTTTATTTTCTCGGTATGTCTTCCGACCATTCTCTTGAATTCATCCTTGCTTTTCAAAGAGCACAATGCATGTGCGTCTGTTTCGCTCAAGATTTCAACATGCCCGGTGGCCACCAGTTTTTTGAAACTTTCCAGCACATCAGGTGCAAATGCCTCGAACTGATCCAAGCAAACGCCTGATATTGAAAAAGCCACTTTGAACCTCCCCTGATGCATATGGATAAGGTCTAGCAAAAGGGCATTCATTGGGAGGTAGCATTTTTGGGCTACTTTCCGGATGATGCTTTTGTTACTGTAATCGTCCCAATAATAATGGTCATCACCAATATCAAAAAAGCGATAAGGCTTGATTCTTAGAGGCTGGTGAACCTGAAAGTAAAAACATATTGTTCTCATGGCTATTGTTTTATGGTCTTTTCGTATACTTTAACTAGTTTGGCTGCTACATGCTCCCACTTCAGTTTTTTCAATTCCTCACTGCCAAGTTCCTTGAACATCTTTGAGATACTTTCATAATGGAGCAAACCAAAAATGGCATCAGCCATGGCATCAACATCCCAAAAATCTACTTTGATGGCATTTACCAGCACTTCTGCTACGCCTGACTGTTTGGAGATGATGACCGGAGTGTTATGCCTTACTGCCTCGAGCGGGGCAATCCCAAACGGTTCGGAGACTGAAGGCATGACGTAGACATCACTGATGGCATACATGTCATCCACATCTTGGCCTTTCAGGAATCCTGTAAAATGGAATTTTGTTCCCATACCCAATTCTGCAACTCGTTCAATCATTCTATTGAGAAGATCACCGTTTCCGGCCATGACAAATCTCACATTAGGATCTCTGTCGATAACTTTTTTGGCGGCTTCCACAAAGTATTCCGGTCCTTTTTGGAATGTAATCCTTCCCAGGAAGGTGACTATTTTTTCCGGTACATGCTTCTTGGTTTCTGAATGGATGATGCTTGCATCAAGGACGGCATTGTGAAGTACGCTGACTTTATCCGGATGTACGCCGTATTTATCGATTACAATCTTTCGGGTCAGGTGGCTTACCGCCACCACATGGTCAGCGGCGTGCATTCCTGCTCTTTCGATGTCATATACAGGTTTGTTTACTGATTCGCCTGATCTGTCAAATTCGGTGGCGTGAATATGTGCAATGAGTGGTTTTCCACTGATCTCTTTGGCTGCAATTCCTGCCGGATATGCCAGCCAATCATGGGCATGGATGACATCATGTTCTTTGGATTTGGCAATTTGGGCTGCGACAAGTGCATACCTGGAAACTTCCTTCATCAAATCCTTTCCGTATTTTCCGCTAAATTCAAACTTGTTGGAAAAAACACTTTCATCGACATCTGTCCGGTCGTGGATGGTAAAGTCGGTGTACTTTTTAAATTCCTCAGGTCCCAAATAGGGCACGAGAAAACTGCTTACTTCAAGGTAAGTAAGGTTTTTCCAGATTTTCTTAAATTTTCTTTCCCGATAATCAATGACTACGTCGCTGGCATTGACAAAATCTGCCAGTGGTTCTTCGTCACCCCATAGTTTCGGCACCACAAAAATAACCTCTTGGTTATGATGATTTAAGCCTTTGACCAAGCCATAACAAGCTGTGCCCAAGCCCCCGGAAATATGTGGAGGAAATTCCCAACCGAACATTAATATCTTCATAAAACCGAATTAAACTTTTTCCAAAATATACATCATTCTCAACAACTCACCGATAGACCATGCTGAAGAGATGGCTCCTTTTGGTCTGTGTGGAGGATCTCCATCATAAATTTCAGCAACAGTTCCTATACCGTATTGCGGCATGACATCATCAAATGCCTGCACTATTTTTTCTACAAAATGTTTCCCTGCTTTGCCATGTAACCTCAGGTATCCCTCCACAAAGTGACCCAACAACCAAGCCCAAACAGTGCCATTGTGATAGGCAATATCTCTTGTGTACTGGTTTCCGTGGTAATAGCCCTTGTATCCCGGATCATCAGGAGCGAGTGACCTCAATCCCCTTGGAGTAAGAAGTTTTGATTTGACGATCTCCAAAATACTTTTCATCTGACTTTCTTCCAATGGGGAATAAGGCAAAGAAGTCGCAATCACCATATTTGGCCTTATCGCCCAATCCTTATAGTCTCCGCTAACATAATCTGCCAAATAGCCTTTTTTCTCATCCCAGAATACCTCCATAAAGGAATTTTTAACCTGTTCGGCCAAATCTTTGATTTCAGATTCATTGGTCAGTTCATGATAGAAACAAAGGGCATTGTACCACAATGCATTGATCTCTACCGGACATCCGATTCTTGGGGTGACAGGACCATCAGAATTGACAGCATCCATCCAAGTAAGGGCAACCCCTTCCTGACCTCCGTACACAAGTCCGTTTTCAAGCATGTGGATGTTGTAATCAGTCCCTTTCTTGAATCCGTCAATAATACCCTTCATTTTTTCGAGGTACTTTTTCTTGACAGTTTTGGTGTCTCCGGTAAATCTGATGTATTGCTGCAATGACCAAAAGAACCATAGTGGCGCATCCATCGATGCAAGATTTCTCATCACACCGCTCCCCACATTCGGGAACAATGGCCCATGAAGATCTGCTACCATGGTATCCATGATATCGAGGAAAGTTTCTTTGTCCCCTTGGGTCAAAACCAACCCCGGCGCCGACACGAAAGTATCTCTACCCCACCATCCAAACCAAGGGTAACCGGCAATGACATGGGTTTTGCCATCTCGTTTCTGGATAAACTGCCCTGCTGAGTTTTTGAGGCAATTGACAAAATTGTTTCTTGGGATTCTTCTTGCAAGTTCTTTTTCAAACGCCCTTTGTCGGGTACTAGGGTCAGCATCCGTAAGTCCTGCTGAAAAAATCACGGACTCACCTTTGGCAATATCAAATTCGAAATATCCCGGAACAAACAAATCTTCCTGGTATTCATAACCTCTTTCCCTTTCCATGATATATTCAATATTGAAATACCATTCCGGTTTGGAGGTATAGTCATTTTTTTTGGATAGCTGAAGATATAGCGGGGAGTATTCGGGATAGAGCTGAAATTTTACACCATGGGGCACTTTTTCAAATTCTTTGTTAATCCTGTTGTTTTCTTTTGAAAGGTTATGGTAGCCTCTGAATGCCAAAAAAGGGCTGATCCGGATTGTAGTAGGTGAATGGGCTTCCAACAGGGTATATTTGATCATCACCCGATCCCTATTGGTATCGAGAATGAGTTCTTTCTGAAGCAAAACGCCTCCTACACGATAGGTGAGTTTTGGAATAGGCTCGGTGTCGAAATCTTCTAAATATTTATGGCCCCTTGGGGAATAATTGCCAGGAAACTTACTGATCCCAAGGTTAAAACTTGCCCCTCTCTGAATGACTGTCTCGTGGACAGTCGACAACATCACGTGCAGTTGCTCATCAATCTGCGGTTGGGGAACCACCAATAACCCATGATATTTCCTGGTGTTACACCCGATTATGGTCGTGCTGGTATAACATCCGCCTCTATTGGTTCGAATTATTTCCCTGTCAAGTGAGTAGTTGAGGTTAATTAATTGGGTTTTGTCAAAGTGGATGTAACTCATTTGGTCAAAAGTTTGAGATTTTTATAAAAATACTTTTTTGCATGCGAAAGAAAAATTAATTGGGACAAAAATAAAGGTTATGTTTCCATAACCTTGAATTATTCTTGAATTAAGAGAGTGCCCCTTCTTTTTGCAGTTCCTCAAAGTTTCGGAGGGATTCCTCAAACTTGATGACGTAAAGATGAACAAATTTGAGATTTACCGGATTGACCTTTGGAAATCTAGGTGAAGATTTGAATAAAGTAAACATTGCCTTCCAAATTTAATTTTAACCACTAATACAAAATTTATGCCATTTGGGTTCATTGAAAACAATAAAAAATAAAAACCCCTGTCCAAGACAGGGGTTTGAGGGTGGAAGACCGGGTTCGAACCGGCGACCTCTGGATCCACAAACCAGCGCTCTAACCAGCTGAGCTACAACCACCATTTTAATTTATTCTGATCATTTATCAGATTGGACTGCAAAGGTAATATTTCGCGATTCCTAAAGCAATAACCTTTCTCAAAATTTTCTTGAAAATTTTAGACGCTCCCCTTTCTTTTCCTCATGAAAAACACCGTTTTCGTAAGCTAAATGTCCGGAAACCACTGTGTGTGTGACTTTTGATTTGAAGACATGACCTTCAAATGGGGACCATCCACATTTGGAAAGAATGTTGGATTTTTCAACTTTCCAGGGACTGTCCAAGTCTGCGATCACCAGATCCGCATGATATCCCGGACGGATGTACCCTCTTTTGTCAATTTCAAAAAGGATGGCAACATTATGGCACATCTTCTGGACGATCTGCTCAAGCTCGATTTTACCCTCATGGTAGAGGTCAAGCATGGCTACAAGGCTATGCTGAACCAATGGGCCTCCTGAGGGTGCCGAGCTGTAAGTCCTCGATTTTTCTTCCGAGGTATGTGGGGCATGGTCGGTAGCAATGACATCTATCCTGTCCTCCAATACACCTTGAAGGATTCTCTCCCGATCTTGGGCCGACTTTACCGCAGGGTTCCATTTGATCAGATTCCCTTTTTCTTCGTAATCTTCCTCCGAAAACCAAAGATGGTGGATACAAGCCTCTGCAGTGATGCGCTTTTGTTCCAAAGGAATGGAATTGTCAAAAAGCTCCACTTCTTGGGCTGTGCTGATATGAAGAACATGGAGTTTGCTGCCGTACTTCTTTGCCAATGCGACCACCTTTTTGGATGCATCATAACAGGCTTCAGCAGTTCGGATTTTGGGATGAAATTTGATCGGAATGTCCTCACCATATTCGGCTTTGTACTTTTCCAGATTGTTTTTGATGATCAGATCGTTTTCACTGTGGGTGGCGATCAGCAATTTGCACTCCGCAAATATTCTTTCGAGGCTTTCCTGATTGTCTACCAACATATTTCCTGTTGAGGAACCCTGAAACACCTTGACGCCACAGACATTTTCAGGATCGACTTTGAGGATTTCTGCAATATTATCGTTGGTCGCACCAAAAAAGAAGGAATAATTGGCGAGGGATTTTTGGGAAGCGATGGTATATTTTTCCTCCAAAAGAGGGATAGTAGTGCTTTGGGGAACTGTATTGGGCATTTCCATGTAAGAGGTGACGCCACCTGCTACGGCGGATTTGCTTTCGGTATAAATATCCGCTTTGTGAGTCAATCCCGGTTCTCTAAAGTGGACCTGATCATCGATCAGCCCGGGAAAAACATATTTGCCGGATGCATCAATATGGATATCTGCTTCAAAATCTGACAGATCCGGACCTATTTTATAGATCATTCCGTCCTTAACCAAAATGTCGGCGAGGGTTATCTTGCCTTCATTCACTATATTTGCACCGGTGATTAAAATACTTTTCATGAATATTCTTTATGAGATGGGAAATTTGAGCCAAGAAACACCAATTCTAAACCGCTGATTTTCCTAAATCCGGGAGATAAAAGCCAACAAACTTTATTCTCGGTGTTTTTTTCCTTTCAAAAATACAAAACATGTCCGATAGCCTTCAAAGTTTCGAAAATTTTAAATTAAATAAACAGCTCCTCGATGCTGTCAAGGAGGCCGGATATACCAAGCCAACGCCGATTCAGGAAAAGGCAATCCCTTTGGCCCTTGCAGGACATGATGTATTGGGCATCGCCCAAACGGGAACAGGCAAAACAGCCGCCTATATCCTTCCCATCCTGATGAAAATCAAGTATGCCCAAGGGGATCTTCCAAGGGCATTGATATTGGCGCCAACCCGTGAATTGGTCATGCAGATCGAAGAGGCGGTAATCGTTTTTGGCAAAAATACAGACCTGAGGTTTGTCTCTCTTTACGGTGGCCTTGGGCCAAAAACCCAGATCGAAAAGCTCCAAAAGGGCGTGGATATTATCATTTCCACACCGGGAAGGTTTTTGGATTTATATAGAAAAGGTGAAATCGTCACCAAAGAGATCAAAACCATGGTCTTGGATGAGGCTGATAAAATGCTGGACATGGGTTTCATGCCCCAGATCAGATCTATACTCGAGATCATTCCGACCAAGCGTCAAAACCTCCTTTTCTCGGCCACTTTTGGACAGAAGGTAGAGAAGTTTTCTTACGAGTTTCTGGAATTTCCCGAGCGTGTAGAAGTTTCTCCACAAGCTACTACCGCCGAGACCATCCATCAGGTCAAATATTTGATCCCCAATATCAAAACCAAAACCAACCTTTTGATCCACATCCTGGAAGCCCATGATGTCAAAAGGATCATGGTGTTTACCAAGTCAAAGAAAAATGCCGAGTTGGTCTATAGCTATCTGGACAAAAAGAAACTCGGATCTATGCGTGTCATCCATGCCAACAAAGGACAAAATACCCGGATCAACTCCATGGAGGATTTCAAAGCAGGGGATGTGCGGATCTTGGTGGCGACAGACGTGGCAGCAAGAGGGCTTGATATCAGTATGGTCAGCCACGTGGTCAATTTTGACGTGCCGCTGATTTATGAAGATTATGTACACCGCATCGGCAGAACAGGAAGGGCAGAAAACGAAGGGATTGCCATCACTTTTGTCAATCCTGCGGAGGAGTATCATTTTGAGAAAATAGAAGAAATCATCCGCATGGAAGTGCCGACTGTGCAGATTCCGGTTGAGGTTGAGACTGTCCCAACACCTTTTGAAGAAAAACAGGCTTACGAAAGGGAAATCGATGGGCAGAAAAGGAAAATGAATCCTGATTTCAAAGGCGGATTCCACGAGAAAAAAGCCATTCCAAAAGCCAATCCCAACAAAGTCGAAAAGAAGCGTGGCAATAAAAACTCCAAAGCCAAGAGAAACAGAAACCAAATGAAGACGCAGGCGAAGTGGAAGAAATGATGAAAACAGTCCTGCGATATTGAAATGCCCCTAAACCAAAAGCCTCCGAATTGAGTAAATTCGGAGGCTTTTGGTTTTTCAATTCCTTGGCGGATTGATCATAATGTGTGCCCTATGCGTTCCGGGATCCATAATCCAAGGCATGGCCGGACCTGATGGCTTCAGTGGCAAACCTGTACTCGCTTCCGTGGCCCAAGGGATATACACCACATAGCGCAGGTAGGGGTCCTTTACTTCACCTGTTTCGGGATTGTAATCCGCCGCATCAGCACTCAAAACAAATAAAGTTGCACCATCTTTGGGCATGATCAGTTTGCCGGATTTGGCTTCTTCCTCACGGATGTCAAAAATTTCTTTGGCTGTTTTCCCTTCTTTCTTTAACTGTCGTCCCCTTTCCATAAAAGGATCCAAAGTATTGTGGTAACAGGAAGTATTGAATCCGGGGCTGTTTGGATCATCGGCGAGGCAAATCATTTCATTGGTCCCCTTTCTCAAAATGGCAAATTCCCCTTTTTCATCAAATCCATAAACCGTCGCCCCTTCTTTTTTATCCTCAGGTGCGGCCATCAAAGCTGTTTTGATCTGTACTTCCTTGGAGGGAATGGATTGGGCAAAGGAAGAGAAAGCAATAAGAAAAAGAGTCGAAAATAGGAGGGAAGTTTTCATGGTTGATCGGGTTTGTTGTAGCCCTAAGTTAGTGGATTTGATGATGTTTCAAGGTTTTTTCATGAAAAATCCCTTTGTATCCTTGTCAAACTTCTCAATCGCATACCGCAGCATGGTTCGTGGCATGGTTTGATAGTGCTTCAGTAAAAATTGGTATGCAGTATCAAAATCACGGTTTCCGACCTCACGGATCATCCAACCCACAGCCTTATGAATCAAGTCATGGGGATGGTGGAGTAGGATTTCTGAAATTTTTAAAGTGTCGGTAAAATCTTTTTTCCTTATAAAATAAAAAGTGCTCATGATCCCAATCCTTTGGTCCCAAAGTATTCCGGATTTTGCCAAATCATAAAGTATGCCTCTGTCTTTGTCAAAGAGGTAATCCCCGAGGATGAGATGCGCCGAACTGTCAACCAAATCCCAGTTGTTGACCCAAGACCTGTTTTTGAGATAAAAATCAACCCAAGACTTCTTTTCTGCCTTGCTGTTTGCTTTTTGATATTTCAGGACCAAGATGATGATGGATGTCAACCTGACCTCATGGAATGGACTTTTGATCATAATCTCTAGCTCTTGGTCAGGCAAATCTTTCCAATATTTCTTGGCGATTATTCTTTGCTCCGGAACTGTGACGCCTAAAAACCGGTCGCCTTCTCCATATTCACCCTTTCCTGTTTTGAAAAACCTGGGGAAAAAAGTGGCTTTTTCAGGAATGGCCTTTTGCCGAAGCGCCTCTTCGATTTGATCTTTAATCTTCATAGATTTTTACCTATTTTGGAGGCAATAATTTGGCATTTTTATTTCAATTTCTTCCAAATTTCTCCTAGATGAATCATTGGAAGTAAATCTCATTTCGTTCATTGGAAATATTTGGATTAATTCTCATGAATCTATGAGGTCAATGGATTTTAGGCATTTTTTTGATATATTTGAAATGCGTACAAAGACCAATTTTTCTCAAAACGGCCAAATAATCTACTGATTCACTCGTTTTGAATTTCTTTATCAGAGCTTAACTTTTAATGTTTTTATGAAACAAAAGATTTTTATTGCCGATGACCATCCTCTTTTCCTCAAAGGCCTCAAAGGGTTTTTGGAAGAGAACAATTTCGATGTCATAGGAGAGGCACCAAACGGGAACTTGGCCCTGAAATTTATTCAGGAAATAGAGCCGAATCTGGCCATACTCGATCTTGATATGCCGGGAATGAGTGGCTTGGAAGTGGCTAAAATGTGTCATGAAAAGGATATCCAAACAAAAATTATTCTCCTGACATTTCACAAAGAATCCTACATCTACCAACAAGCCAAATCCCTGAATATTTCCGGATATGTGCCAAAAGATTATGCCGTGGAGGAATTGCTCGATTGCATCGAATTGGTTTCTAAAAACGAAACCTACCTGAGTGATCGGATTCTTTCTGAAAAGGCTGTTGTAAATACTGGAATAAAACCTTCCAACCTGACCCCATCGGAGTTAAAAATCATCAGGTATATCGCAGATGGTCTGACTACCAAAGAAATAGCATCGACATTATTTGTCGCAGAAAGAACGATCGACAAGCACAGAAGCAACATTATCAAAAAACTTGATCTGGACAAAAAACATAACTCATTGTTGATATGGGTGCAAAAAAATAAAGAAATTATATACTAAAATTCTTTTTTTGGTGTTTAATCCATAAAATTAAGTATTAATACGTATTGAAATACCAACGTAATTGGCTTATTTTTGGATAAATTATTTAATTACAAAGAAATGAATATTCATTGTACTTTTGGAATGTTTAAAATAATTCAGTCTGTCAGTAATGAGGACGAGCTTTTAGTTTTGTCCGAGTGGGAAAGTTTGAAGAAATTGTTTGAGGCTAACAGGATATTTTTAGTCAATAACAATGATGCTGTGTTCGGGGTGTATCTGGCCAAAAAGGAATGTTTGGATGCCATGAACATAATGATCAAAAATATAGATTACAGAGATTGGGATCATTTAAAGCTAGAAAAAGACCACTATTACGTGAGAAGCGATGCATGATCAAAAATTGGCGGACTAATTGTCCGCCAATTTTTTTAGGGTATGTTGGATCAGCTTGTCCACAATTCCGTATGCGTCTTTTGTAAATTCTTGGGTGATTCTGTTGGCAATGATGGCATTGAGGCTCAAAACTTCATGGCCCAAAAGTCTTCCCATCGCATAATAGCCCGAAGTCTCCATTTCAAAATTGGTAAGCGTAAACCCATCCAGGTCCATATTTCCTAATTTTTCGATGATATCAGGAATGGCAGGCTTGATTCTGACTTCCCTTCCCTGAGGGCCAAAAAATCCCGGACAGGTAACGGTATTTCCTATCAAAAGTCCTTCTCCCAAGAGATCCAGCAGTTTTTTCGAACCCTTTACGCAATAGGGAGTAAATGAAAGTTCCAGGTCTTCCTGGATTTTCCTTCGGACTTTTTGTTCCAAATGGGAGTATTCTGTATTGTAAAAAGCCATCAAAGTGTCAAGCCCTATGCCATATTCCGAAGCAAGCATGGTCCCTGCGGGAATTTCCTTCCGCATGCTGCCGGAAGTTCCTACCCTGATGATATTGAGCGTGGTATGGTTTTCCTTTGGGATCCTTGTTCGCAGGTCAATATTGACCAAAGCATCCAATTCAGTCATAAAGATTTCGATGTTGTCGGTACCCATTCCGGTACTCATCACGGTCAATCTTTTGCCTTTATAATAACCTGTGTGGGTTACAAACTCCCTTTTGCTGACCGAATATTCGATTTCATCAAAATATCTGGAAACTTTGGATACCCTCTCAGGATCACCCACCGCAATAACCGTCGAAGCCAGGTGTTCCGGCTTCAGGTTCAAATGATAAATGCTTCCGTCAGGATTGATGATCAACTCTGATTCCGGGATCCTTTTGCTCATGGAGAGGTTGTTTTGCTTTGTCCTGTCGTCTTATCAGGCCTTTGTAAGGATTGTAACCGTTGGTGTTTTTCTGGTAATAGCCCGTTCCGTCGTAAGGTCTCTTTTCAGGATTTTCTTTGCATTCCACAGAACAGGCGCCTTCCATTTCCCATCCGCATTTTTCACAGATCGGAAGGTGGGCGTTGCAGGTTGAGTTGGCACAGTTGACCATGCGGTCACATTCGGTACCGCAAACGTGGCAGGTTGAAATCACCTTTGGATTTACCTTGTTGATTTCGACTGCGATCCTGTTGTCAAATACATAGCATTTGCCTTCAAAATCCTCTCCTCCTGCCTCTAGGCCGTATTTGATGATCCCACCGTGGAGTTGGTAGACATCTTGGAAGCCTTGTTCCAAAAGAAAAGCCGAAGCTTTCTCGCATTTGATGCCGCCCGTGCAGTAGGTCAAAACCTTTTTGCCTTTGAGATGCTCAAGTTCTTTCACCTTTTCGGGAAAATCCCTGAAGTTATCAATATCCAAAGTAAGGGCACCTTTGAATCTTCCAAGCTCATGTTCATAGTTGGACCGGACATCAAGGATGACCACGTCTTCTTGGTCTTTAAGTGCTTTGAATTCTTCAGGTGCTAAGTGTTTGCCTGTTTTGACATTGGGATCGAGGTGGCGAAGGCTGCTGTGAACGATCTCAGGCTTGACGCGGACATGGATTTTTGCAAAAGCATGCTTGTCAAAGGCTTCAATTTTGAATTCCGTCTTGGCAAATCTCGGATCGGCATGGATATAGGCCATGTATTTTTCACAATCTTCTTTCAATCCTGAAACAGTCCCGTTCAGCCCCTCAGGAGAAATGATGATCCGGCCCCGGATGTTGTTTTCAATACAAAAAAGATGGTGTTCCTCGCGGTATGCCTCCGTATCTTCGATGGTGGCATAGCAATAATAGAGCAGAATGCTGTAGGGTTGATTTTCCATAACTAGAGCCCTGTTTCGGCAGGGTGTTTTGGTTTATAAATAAGATTTCAATAATTATTTTTTTGGTTTGCTACATTCTAAGTACTATTCAAATATAACTTGGGTTGAGGTTAAATTGCAGCAGCTGTGGACTGTCGTCTATCGACTGTGGTCGATTATCCGCATATTTAATCTTTATTTAAGCTTGTAAAAACAAGCGGATAATCTTCTTACTTTTTGATCGGAGCAGCAGGATTCCCGAATACGGTTTCACCGTCTTTGACGTTGGAGATCACAACCGAACCGGCACCGATTCTGGCATTTTTACCAACCGTGATGCCGGATACCAATGTGACTCCAGAGCCAATAAAGGCACCTTCTTTGATCGTCACGCCCGAGTTGACAATTGACCCCGCACCGATCTGGACAAAGTCCTCCAATACTGATTCATGGTCAATGATCGCTCCGGTATTGAAGATGCAATGGCTGCCGATTTTGGTTCCTGCGCCGATATTCACCCTGCCGTTGATAAAATTCCCATGTCCAAGAACCGCATCTGTGGATACATAAGAAGATTGATGGATGGCATTGATCGGCTGGACTTTCCTTCGCTCGTTGAGCATTTTGACCAGAAACTGACGGTATTTATTGTCATCCACCGCCACAAAAGCTTCACACTTTTGTCCGATAAGTTTCAAAAAACCATCATCTTCAGGATTACCCAATACAGGCACGACATTGATTTCTGTGCCGTGAAGCTTTTCATCCTCATCCAAAAAGCCATAGACAATGACTTTGTTGCTGTTGAAAATCTCTAATGCTGGATGGGCGATGCCTTTGGCTCCAAGAATGATAACTGGTTTTTCCATTTTTTTCCTGTTCGGATCGCAAAAGTACGTAAATCAGATTTTAAACAAAAATCATTTCCTCTCCGGCTTGACAAGGTTCTGCCCGATTTTGCAGTCCAGACACTTTTTAGGCTTGCAATAATCATGGTAAAGTCCGATCATCCCCTGACTGTCAAAAGCTGTTTTGGCCTTCCATTGATGGGCTTCATATTTGCGGATGATAAAGTTTTCTTCGGCCTGTATTTCCTGAAGGAGGTCAAAGCATTTTTCTTTCCAATCGCTTTCCTCAATATATTGCCCATAGGTATACCAAAGCGGGATGACAAAGTTGATGGTGAGTAGGGATAAGGTGTTGTTGCTGAGTTTTTTGGTTAATTTTTTCTGAGAAACTATCCCAACTTTGATATGAAAAAGCCAATACTCCGGAGTCTCGATATCGAAGACTTTTTTGAACTGATCAAAATGCTCATTGTGGTGGATGACGGATGAAAACAGGTTTGGATTTTTAGTGAATACTTGTGCCAATTGGGCGATTCTCAGCGGGGGAAAGTTTTGTGGACGGACTCCCATCATGATCCATTCGTGGTGGTGGATGGTTTTTTGGAGGAGGTACTTTTTCTGATAAAAATCATACTCTTTTTGCAGAAAAAGGCTATAATCATCCAATGCTTCTGCGGGTATCAAATCAGCTTGCCCAAGAAGGATGGCCTCGATCACCTGCGGTTGGTTCCCGTGTTTTTGCAGGATTTTGTAAGGCACGCTTTCTGCCAGTTTGAGCATGGTGTTGGCGTTGGTCTTGAATCCAAAGCACTGAAAAAGCCAGCGGTAGGCGGTCTCCTCCCAATTGTTGTTGGTAGATTCCAAGATCTTCCCAAGCACATAAGATTTATTTTCCAACCTTTCTACAAGGGTTTTTTCCAACATGGAGAATTGGATGATGGGAGGAATCTTTTCCAACAGATTGCCGCAAAGAATTTCGTCTCGGCTACTTGCCAGCCTTTCGTAATTGCGGATGACATCGAGCAGTATTTTTCCCTTGAGTTCCAAGGTGGGGATTTTGCTTCCGTCATTTCTGAGTATGGTTTTGTCCTCTTCCCAGACTACGTGAAGCACCACAGAATTGTACCTGAGGTCAGCATTGTGGTCGTGGGATTTCCAGTCTGAGGCTTTGCGGTGTACTTCCACATGTCCGAAAAGATCCAATTTGCCAAGTTTGATATGGGCTTCCTGAAAATCTGGCCCTTCATGGAAATTGTGGTAACCGATTTTCTTGACTTCTATCGGAAGTCCTTCAGTGGTATGTAATGAGTTTTTGTCAAAATACTGGTATTTCCATACTGTCTGAAGGAAGTCTTCCTGAAAATTCATGGCTTAAAAATTGGGTTGAAAATGGAAAAAACAATTTCATGATTATTCCAATGATTAAAAAACCCAAGGCCGTCAGGAGGCGATTTTAGTCGACTAATATTATTCGTGTGTCAAAATCATTGCTTCAAGCCTGTTGTAGCACTTGTCTGCCAACTTCAAAAAACCATCTTCTCCAGAGAAAGAACCGGGCTGAATGGCTGCTGAAAAATAGACTTGGACTTTCCCCGGCCTCAACAAGATTGAGCCCCGCTTCATAATTCGGTCTGCACCGATGACTGCCATCGGCATGATGGGTGTCCCTGTCTCGATAGCTATCCGGAAAGCCCCTTTTTGAAAGGGCAGCAATGCCTGCCCGCTATCGTTTCTTGTTCCTTCCGGAGCGACAACAATAGAAATGCCTTTTTTGAGAATCTGCATCAGCCGTTCCACGGAGGCTTTGCGCGAAGCGGTATCCTTTCTGTCTACCCAAACCGCCACCCTGGAAACCACAAACCCGAAAACAGGGATTTTGGAAAGTTCCTTTTTGCCGATAGCCCGCACTTCCTGTCGGATGGCCATCGGAATCACCGGAGCATCGATAAAGGACCGGTGGTTGAAAATATAGATGTATGCCTGCTTCGGGTCAATGTGTTCCCGACCGTGGATTTCATAGCGGATACCTACCAAAAAAGACCAAATTCCTGCCCAAAAGCGGATAAAAATAAAGGAAACCTTCCCGCCCCTCGGACTGACCAAGAGAGGAATGACAATAAACAATCCAAAGACCAACATCAATAGGACAAACAATACGGCAGCATAAAGGGTATAAATCCACAGAATGATTTTCATTTTCGGAATCGTTTGGGTAATTTTGGCAATCGTTAAATAAATTTACTAACTCTTTACTTGCAAACAACCCCTGAGAGCAATTTCAGGGGTTTCGTTTTTTTAGGATTTAATTTCCATAAAATTTTTTATTTCTCGCAAAGTCGCAAAACCGCAAAGGAAATGAAGGCTTAAATAACCCTTTCCTAATTTTCACTCAGTAGGCTAGGACAGTGTACTGATTACCGTAAAACTGACCTCTGAAAACTGCCCACTGACCACTGAAAACAGTGGCTTTGGGCTTTCGACCGTGGACTATGGACTGATTTTTTTTAACAATTGATTCAAAACAAACAGAGGAGAATTTTCGACTTTCATAGACTTGGCCTTAGAATTTTATTGTACATTGTCTTTTAGTTAATTTCAGGAACCTTAGAAATTTAATGTCCCTTTTGAGTTAAATACAATTCTATGTCAAAAAACAATCTTGCTTTTAAAACCCTCCTTGTCATTGCTTTTTGTGCATCGGTTCTCTTCGGATGTAATTCCAAGCCAATGGACCAAAATGTAGAAGTAATCTACATCGATGAAGCTAAGCCTGAAAACCTATCAAAAATTGTAGACGAGATTGAGTATGTAGTGTTGGAAAACCCAAATAAACCTTTTGCCAAAGCTGACAAATTATTCGTTTTTGAAGAGGGGATTATTTTGGCAGATTTTTGGAGCAACCATACTTTATTGAGATATGATCATTATGGGAATTTCCTCAACTCTATTGGTCACTATGGAGAAGGACCGGGTGAATATCTTCAGATTACGGATGTGGATTTTGATGAAATTAATAAAAATATGATTATCATTTCCAGAAATCACCTCATTAAATACGATTTGGAAGGGAATTTCAGCAGTGAAATTCAAATAAGAAACAGACCTTATAAATTTTTAAAACTGGATGATGACAGGTATTTATTTTATTTTCCTGAGGTCTTGGCTCCTGAACTGAGAGCAGGAATTGACAAAGCAATTCTATACAATTACTCACCTGATGAGGATAGTTTAGAACCAATTTTAGAACCTATTTTTCCGGAAGTCTTAAATTACATGGGAGAAAAGAATAATCTCTTTAAAATGGGAGAAACAATCATGTTTTCATTAAATTTTTGCGACACTATTTATTTCATTTCTGAAAAGAAAATCAGTAAAAAGCTCTTTCTTGATTTTGGTTCTTCCCAAAATGATTTGTCCAAGTTGTACGGCATTCCTATACTTGAATTGGTAAATAGATTAAATGGAGATGGATTTAATAACATATCTACTCACTCTCCCCATTTATTCGGTAATTCAAGATATGTTGCATCTGCTTTTAGAAAAAAGCCACGAATTGATTTTTTTGTATATGACATGAAAGAAAAGATACCTTATCTCTCTTCAAAAATCGTGAATGATTTGGATCGTGGAATGGGATTTGGAATCATTAAAAGCATGGATGAAGATTATCTGTATTCCTATTTTGAACCTGAGGAAATCCTCCAACATTATGAAAAGAATAAACAAGAATTAGGCAAACTCGACAATAATTTTACGACCCTTGCAAAGAAGATCAGTAGGGATGATTTTTTGATTTTGGCCAAGTATAAATTTAAAAAATAAGCTACTTCTTTGACCCTTGAGAGCGATTTCAGGGGTTTCGTTTTTTGTTATTCTTTGAAGACCTGAAGGATTTTAACCAAAACTTAATATACAGGCTATAATTTGGTCTTTCACATATACTTCAAAATAATGAGGCTGATAAATTTTCCTTAAACTACGGATTTCGAATATTATATCCTTTTAGGTATATTGTTTTTTTTAAAAAACGAAAAAATTCCTATTAATTTTTATAGATTTTATATATAAAAATTTGGCAGTTTATTTTTTTTTTACATTCATAGGATTAATTTATCTTTAACCATTTATTATTAAAGCTTATGAAAAAGTACCTTTTATCAGCCACGTTCGGTTTTGCAATGGTGGCAATGCTGTTTTCTTCTGGGAAAGTACAAAGCCAAGCATCTTTGCCAGAACAGGGCTATGAACCAAAACTTGAACCGTGTGGCTATCCTGTCGTTGCTGGTACACTTTGGGTTGTAAAATGCAGGCCAATGGAGAATGCATCATGTTCAGTTTCTTCTCAAATTCCATGTGGCGAAGGTTAAATTTAAATAAGCCTGTATGAAATGGTAATTCATGCAGGCTTATTTTCTTAAAAATTTTAATATGAAACCAAATTTCTTTTGCATTATTGTATTGTTCGTTTTTCTTAGTTGTTCAAAAGAAATCGACAAAGAAAAAATTTCGATTAATTTGAACGATACTAAAGAGTTGAAGTATTCGGATATTTTTCAGCGTTTTGAATATATTTTTCTCCAAATACCTGATAGTGTACCGCTTATAAACCCTGCCAAATTAACAATAAATGAATTTGGGATTTTTGTTCAGGACAGAGAACTAAATAATCTATTAATATTTAGTAGTTCGGGAAAATTTGAAAGAATCATTAAATCATCCGGGCCTGGACCTGGTGAATTCTTAAATCTGGAAGATTTCCAAATTCTCCTAGGTGAAATTTTAATATTGGACAATAATCTAAAGAAATTAATAAAGTTTGATTTGTCGGGAGCATTCAAAGAGGAAAATAAAATTGAATTTCACCCTTACAACATTCATCAATCAAGCAATCGACTATTAATGTATTTTGCGAATAGGCCTGAGTACGAGAATTTTTCTATTATTGGAAAAAATAGAAATGACCTTTTAGGGATGAAAAAAGTAAAAGAAGAATTCATAGGGATAAATTATTCTTCAACTTCTGGTTTCTTAAAAGACGATTTAAGGAAAAAGATTTTTTTGAAACTTGACACATCTAACGAAGTAGTTGTTTTTGATGAAACTGGGAATATCGAAAATGAGATTGAATTTGATTTTGGAAGGTATAATTTTCCAGATCAAAAGAGAAAGGAATTCGGGCTTTCTCCGGAACGTTATACCTACTTAAGGGAGAATAATATGGTAGAAAATATATTTTCGTTTCTTCCACTTAAGAATAATTTCTTGGCAACAATTGTTCAAATAGGATTAAAGACCAAATACGTTATTTTAAATGAAGACTTAAAAAGTTATACAGTTGCTTCGAAATTCATCAATGATATCGATAATTTTGATGGCGATTTTTCGCCAATTTCCCAATTCAATGGGAATATTATTTTATTCAAAGATTCAAGAAGTTTTCAAAAAGAGTATCTCAAAAGTTTTGGGGGAAAATCAATCAGTTCTAATAATTTTAATAAACCGGATGGCATTCATCAGTTTTATAGAAAAAATGAACATGATTTTCAAAATGATAACTTTGTTGTAATTAAAGCTAATGTGAGATAATAAACTGTTTTTTGATTTGTAAAATAGCTGAATAATCTTCCACCACTTATTCTCCTTTTCCAAAAAAACCTTACATTTGCAGTCCGTTCGGGTGAACGGGGTCTCTGCGACTGATTCTCAGCGACTTTTCATCAACTAAAAGCCTCAATCCTATGACCCTAGGATGGAGGAATGTCAGGGTCAATCACACAATATGTCTAATCAAAAAGAGTTTAACTGGGATAATTTCTCCACCAAAGGTTTTGGTGACGGATATTCCAAAGACCAAAAGGCCGACATGGAAGCCATGTATGCCGGAACTTTGAACACGATCACAGAAAAAGAAGTCATCAAAGGTACCGTAGTAGGGATCAATGACAAGGACGTGATCATCAACATCGGATTCAAATCTGATGGCTTGGTTCCAGTATCCGAATTCCGTGACCTTCCCAATCTTAAAATCGGTGATCAGGTAGAACTATTCATCGAAGAGCAGGAAAATTCCTTGGGACAGCTTGTCCTTTCAAGGAAAAAAGCAAGAATGGTACGTGCATGGACTGACATCGAAGATGCCCTTACCAATGACAGCGTGATCGAAGGTCTTGTAAAAAGAAGAACCAAAGGTGGTCTTATCGTGGATATCTACGGTGTGGAGGCTTTCTTGCCAGGTTCTCAGATCGACGTGAAGCCTATCAGGGATTTTGATATCTATGTAGGTAAGAAAATGGAAGTAAAAGTGGTTAAAATCAACCACACCAACGATAACGTAGTTGTTTCGCACAAAGTCTTGATCGAAAAAGACCTTGAGAAGCAAAAAGCTGAAATCCTCAACAACCTTGAAAAAGGTCAGGTATTGGAAGGCGTCATCAAGAACATGACCAACTTCGGTGTATTCATCGATTTGGGTGGTGTAGATGGCTTGCTTCACATCACTGATATCTCTTGGGGTAGAATCAACCATCCGGAAGAAGTTCTTAACCTTGACGACAAAGTTCAGGTTGTGGTACTTGACTTCGATGATGACAAGAAGAGAATTTCTTTGGGTATGAAGCAATTGACTTCACATCCTTGGGATGCTTTGTCAGCTGAATTGGAAGTTGGCTCAAGAGTGAAAGGTAAAATCGTCAACGTAGCCGATTACGGTGCATTCTTGGAATTGGCTCCTGGCGTCGAAGGTTTGATCCACGTTTCTGAAATGAGCTGGTCGCAGCACCTTAGAAATCCTGCTGACTTCGTAAAAGTCAGTGACGAGATCGAAGCGGTTGTTTTGACTTTGGATAAAGACGAAAGAAAAATGTCTTTGGGCATCAAGCAGTTGACAGAAGATCCTTGGACAAAAGGTGACATGTCTACCAAATACGCAGTGGCTACCAAACATAAAGGAGTGGTAAGAAACTTGACCAACTTCGGTTTGTTCCTAGAATTGGAAGAAGGAATCGATGGTTTGGTACATGTATCTGACCTATCTTGGACCAAGAAAATCAAACATCCATCTGAGTTTGTAAAAGTCGGTGACGAATTGGCGGTAGCTGTTTTGGAACTTGATGTTGACAACAGAAGATTGGCACTTGGACACAAGCAATTGGAAGAAAACCCTTGGGATACTTTCGAAACTGTATTCCCAATCGGATCAGTGCACAAGTGTACTGTGAATTCTAAAAATGACAAAGGTGCAGTTCTTGAGCTTCCTTACGGTCTTGAAGGTTTTGCGACCTCCAAAAACCTAGAGAAAGAAGACGGATCTACTGTAGAAGTCGGTGAGTCTTTGGATTTCAAAGTAATCGAATTCTCTAAAGATGACAAAAGGATTGTTCTTTCCCATTCGGCTTCTTACAAAGAAGATGCTAAATCTTCTGCAAACTCTGCAGCTGCTGCAGCTGCTAAGAAAGGCAAGAAAAAAGCTGACGAACCAAAGGCTGAGGCTCCTGCTGCTGCAGAGAAATCAACATTCGGTGACATCGATGCTTTGGCTGAGCTGAAGGAGAAGATGGAAGGCGGAAAGAAATAAGAAATGAGTCCCGATAGCTATCGGGACAAGATTCAAGACATGAGATAGATTCTCATGGAATTTGAAGATTGGAGATAAATTTAAAGAAGTGTCTGCCGAAAGGTGGACACTTTTTTTATAACTAATCCTTTGAGTTTTTTAGAACCTTGAAGGATTAACTTTTTTTAGCTCCAAATAAAAATAATTAGCGTTTTACTTTAATTTGTCGCATTTCTAAATTTTTTTTCGTCATAAATAGGTATTCCAAGTTTTAAGGCAGATGACAAAAAGATGTTTATTCATAATGGTGCTGATGGGTATAAGTTTTTCAGCCCTTTCTCAAAAAAACAATGAAATCCAGGTTTATTATGGTCTTCCTGAGGCCCGGATGCGGTGGAATTTTGAAGTAATCGGTGCTTCATCTTACCAATTGAATTCAGCTTTGGATTTTGGAATCAGGTATAGAAGGCAGATTAATGAAAAATGGGGATTTAATACGGGACTTCAGTACTTTCAGGCGGAGAAAATCATGACCCGTATGCCAACTGGGATGCCTACTCATGGTCCTTCTCAATTTAAGGAACCTCTAAAACTACTCTCTATCCCTTTATTGGCAGACTTTGAGTTTCTCAAATATTTCTACCTTTCTGCAGGCCCTCAAATAGATTTTCAACTGACTAATGACATGTTCAATTCTCAGGATCAAAGTGGAATCGGATACATTGTTGGTATCGGAGGAAGAATCGAAAAAGAAAATCTGAGCCTTTTCGTTTTTCCGAATTTCAGCAGGCATTCATGGATTCCTTTCAAAAAACAGGAATTTGATTCCCGCCAAGTGTTGGAAGTATTCAGTTTACAGGTGGGGGTTGGGTATAGATTTTAAATATAGAAAAGTGTCTGCCAAAAGGCGGACACTTTTTTTTATACTCTTCCCCATTTATAGCTTGGTGCGAATTAGAGGCAAATGAATGTTTGGATAAAATTTGAATAAATGAACTAAGAATAAATTTAATAATGGAAGTTTTTTCTAAGTTTGGACTATGAAACATCTCCAACTTTATATACTCGTCCTCCTAATTTTTTGCTCGTGTTCAGGCCCTGAAAAAAAGGAGCTAGAAATTCCTACCATTTATTCGTTTGAGGTTATTGATTCGCTGGATTTGCAGATTTTGGGCGATCCCTTGATTACGGATGTCAGCCCAAAAGCAGACCGGTTTGTCTTCTATGATTTTGCCAACAGCGAATTTATCATCACGGACAGCTCAGGAGCTATTTTGAGCCAATTTTCGAAAAATAAAGACACCCCTGATTCTTATGGATTCCTGATGGAATCCCCCGGTTTCGTCAATGAAGATCAACTCGCCTTGGCCGGGATGAATGGGATTTTTATCTATGATTTAGACGGCAATATGATACAAAAGCTTGCGCATCCTGAGACTTTGGCGGGAGCGGGTTTTATGAGTTTTTCGGGTAAGGGAATGGAAACGGCAACACTTCATGGAAAGCAATATTTGCTTAGCAAATCTGTCCGTACCCGGGAGACTTTCGCCGGAGAACAAAAATTTTATGACAGCTTCAGGGCTTTAGAGCTTATCGATATTGAGGATGAAAAATTCATTGAAATCGTGCCTTTTGAGCAAGGAAGTCAGTTTTTGGATGGAAACGGCTATTTTGAAAGTGATTATGCTCCGGCATTAGAAGCCGCCGGGGACAAACTATACATCGCCTTGGGTGGGGAGCAGCGGTTGAATGTGTACGACCTGAGTCCTGAGGGAGCAAAGTTGGATACGGTGGTCATGCTCGATTGGCCCGGCTTCGGCAAACTGTCTGTAACTCCAAGGGCAGAATTTGCCGAAGGTACAGTAATTATAAAAGGTGGCACTCCTGCTATTCGAAACATACATGTCGTGGAGGGCAAAATTCTGTTGCAATACTATGGAGGAATTCCCGAGGAGAAAATGAAGGAATTAGAAGCGCTTTATAGTTTGGGAAGTGAAGAGGAAGCTGAATTGCTCTATGAAAAAATTGAAAGTGAAGTCAATCAGGGGATTTTGATATTGGATCAAAAGACTTTGGAAGTAATTGGAAACCTTGATTTTCCCAGAGGAGTAAACATAAGTGGTTTCGCATCAGGCGGTGGATTTCTATGGATGGAAAAAGCGCCAAATGAGGAAGAGGAAGAAGATTTTTTAAGAATTTACAAAGTAAAATTGGTAGGGAAATGATAAAAAACAACATTGCAATACTGTTGATTTGGGTAGCGATCTGCAGTTGTTCAAAGCAGGAAAGAGAATCACAAAATAAAGCCGATTCAAACGAATGGGAACTTGTGATCTTGGATTCTATCCAGGTGGATTATTTGGGGAATGTTAGAGAGGGAATATTTAATAAGGGAATTGGACTGGTTAAAGACATGGTAGGTGGCACTTTAATTAGGTTTGACTCTATGGGAAATATTCTTACAAAGAAAGAATTTCCTCTAGAAGGCCCCGGGTCTATATCGTTTTTACAGTCTTTGGTTGAGTATAACGGTGAATTTTTTGGAACGACATCATTTAAAGATGTTTATCATTTTGATGCTGATCTTAATTTGAAAGAAAGGTTGGAAATGCCTTTTTTGGGTGAAGCAAGAGGGGGTGCCTATAACAGAAAAAACATTGCTTTTTGGAAAGAAAAAATGCTGGTATGGTATCCTGGGCGCAATGGTGTCAGTCCCTATATTGACCATTTTTATAGAGATTACCCTCTTTTGGAATTGTATGATCTGAAGACAAAAACATCAAGCCCGGTGGTGAGAACCCCTTCTACTTCGAAATTCAGCGGGGATGATTTTTTCAACCGACCCGATCTCAATTTCACCATCGAAAACGACAGCCTCTACCTAACTTTTTCTAATGAGCCCATTTTGCATATATATGCTTTGGGGGATAGTATTCTATGGAAAAGGAGTATGGATATCAATCCTATCGACTTTAAATTGATGCCTGGGCAAAAAACGCCTGTGACGTACCAAGAAATGACCAAGATGTTTGAAGCAAAGATTCAGGGCATTTTTTCGGATTCGAACCATATCATCGTCACCTATCATGGAGGAATTGATAGTGATACTTTTGTAAAAAACAACTTGAAAGAAAGAGAAAATTTTTACCTGTACCCTCATTTCGTTAAGAATTATCTCAAAATCTACCGGTACGGATATGGTTGGTCAAACGAGGTAATGCTTCCTTCAAAAATTGATTTCATACTCAATATCGAATCTCTAGATAAGCCATTCTATGCCTTAAGAGATGATGATTTTCTAGGGGAAGAGCAAAACCATCTCACTTTCTATAAACTCAAATTGGTCAAAAAATGAAATACCATCATTCGGTTTCTTTCCCCCTTGTCTAAGAATTTTCTATCATCTAAAGTTTTTCAGCCTTGAACAGAAAACAAAAAAGCATCCCTTTTCAAGGATGCTTTTTTTTTGAGGTCGAGAGCGGATTCGAACCGCTGTACAAGGTTTTGCAGACCTCTGCCTAGCCACTCGGCCACTCGACCGTTTTTTTACGGAATGCAAATGTAGGGATTCTACTAATTAAATCAAACGGACTATAACCAAATTTTGGTTCAGTTAAAATTCATTTTATTTTGCTAGAATAAAAAAAGCTCCCCAAAATTGGGAAGCTTTTGGAGGTCGAGGATGGATTTGAACCACCGTATAAAGTCTTGCTGACTCCTGCCTGACACTCGGCCACTCGACCTTGTAA
>NZ_JAKZAL010000025.1 GCF_022538115.1 Cognataquiflexum rubidum
TATTTCGGTCAAAAGCTTTTTGACAGACTCATCATTGCTTCAATTTATCCTTACTGGAATGATTGCGGATAATCATATAATTAAATATTTGGATTGAATTATTTGATTTAAAGAGCTGAATTACAAAAAAAACCACCGATCAGGTGGTTTTATTGTTTTAATCAGAAGATCGTAATTCCTATTCCTCTTCATCTTCCTCCTCAGCCACGATATCCATTGTCTCCTCTGCCCAAGTCACGATCTTGGCACGCTGCGCATCGTCAAGCTTGCCCGAAGGATGCATTAAGGTGTAGATATCCATCGGCATGCGGCCTTCTTTTACCTCAATGGCGATGTCATCCAGGATGCCCAGCTTATCCATCATGTCGTATTCCTGCCAAATGGAGAAGTTGACTTCCTCACGGGCTTCCCGCACATCCTTGGCCACCAACCAAGAGGAGGGCGCCACATACGAATACCATGGATAAACCGTCTCATTGCTGTGACAGCTGTAACAGGAAGTTTTCAACATAGTGGAGATTTCTTCACTTGCCAAACCTCCGAGCACGATATCGCCGGGATTGTCGGTTTGGACAGCAGGAAGTTCATTGGGAACAAACTGAATCCCAATAAATACTACCCCCAATCCTAGGAGCAGGTATTGCCAAAGTTTCATTAGTTGGATTTCTTTTTGCCGGCACTCCATTCCATCAGAGTCGCAAGATCGGACTCAGACAACTTGCCCTCAGGCTTGTTTTCGAGGAACTTCGCAGGAGGCATTTCCCCTTTTGCCAATGTCTCGTTGATCTTTGCCATGGTAGCGAGTTGCTTGGACTTTTTGGTAGCCTCAAAAGCATCCCAATCCAATTTGGCTTTTCCTTTTTCGTTTTTGGATTCAGCATTGTGACAGCCATAGCACTTTTGCTCCACCACAGCCTTCACGTTTGCAGGCATGTCAGGAGCCATGGCATGCAGTTCAATTTCTGATTCGGAGACAGATTTGGAGGTGCCTTGGATAAATAGCAGGCCGAGGATGGCCAAAGTCGGGAATAAAAATGTTTTCTTCATAATGAGAGTTTTATGGTTCTAGCAGGAATTTCAAAATTTTTCCCCAGTCCTGCAAGAGGAGCTGATAGGTTTAATCCTGTTTTTTTAAAAATGCGCTCATTTTTGGTATAATCGGCTAGAATTCAAGCACATTATGAAAAAAAATGAGGATAGGACCCTGATTTTCATACTCACCTTGCAGAAGGTTATTTACAGAATCCGACTAAAAACAACCGTATGGAAACAAAAAAAGTAAGGTCAAATCACCCCACTCTTGGGCGAGGAAAAAGTGGGATGTTGCGGCTGTGTGGTTGCTATTGGCAGGCAATTCCACTGCAACGACTCGGTGGAATTTGCCTACCCTACACCTGGCCCAAAGCTAAAATGATCCAAAGCGATCATTTCCAAACACTTTGTCCTACCCTTTTATCTTTTGAAATTTGCAATTGGATTCAATCAAAAAACCTCTAATTAAAAGTTAATTCTTGGCAACTTGAATTACAAATTCATTTTGATAGAAAAGCGTAGTTACAAACTACGCTTAGAGCCTACGCCATTCTACATCTAGATGGGCCAATATTCAGTAATAATTATAGATTAATTAAGAGTTATGCATTCCTTTCTAACATAACTTAACATGCCTGAAATTTCCCATTCCATTAAATTTGAGGATGAAATATTTTATATGCCTGATTCTTGTTGCAGCATTAATTGGTTGCGGAAAAGATAAAAACACAGATCAATCCATTTCATCAAATTATAAATTTGAAATTACAGATTCAATCAGAGTCAATCACCTGGAAGAATTGACATTAATTGATATGGAAGACGGAATGTTCTTGGCAAAAGAAGAGGGGCTTTCAACCTACATTATTTTTGACAAATCCGGTACCATCATCTCTCCTATTGAGCTCAAAACAGACGGTCCAAATGCGATAAACATGGTCTATTCAGGAGGGTTTTTTGATGGGAAATTTACCATAATGGATTTACATAAGGGATTGATCCAGTTTTCAAATGAAGGAGAGATAATCAAAAATATCCCTATACCAGAGGATTATCTATATATGCATCCGTACAATAGACCGGCATTTAAATTGGGGAATAAAATAGCATACTACCGTCCTGAGAGAGATCTAAAAGATTGGGAAGACCAAGAGAAATTCTATCGAAAATACTACAATGAACCACTGCTCGAAGTTTTTGATCCCATTACAAAAGAAGTAACGCTGAAAATGGAACTTCCTGAAACTTCAATCTACAAAGACGGCGATTTTCATTTCTTATATCATCCTAAAATCATAAAAAAAGGAAAACTCTGGTATTTATTCCTGATGGCTGAAATGAAGTTTTATGTCTATGAGGAACAGGACGAAGAGCTGATTTTTAAAGAAAGTGTCAGTCTGAACGTGAAAGATCAAATCCCTTTTCCACAGGCCAATTTACAAAACACACAAGAATTATTTTCCAAGCTGGAAATGGTAGTCCCATCCATGATAGAACAACTTTATGTGATCGAAGACAAAATCATTCTTATTTACAAAAAAGGCGCCGGCGAAAATATCGTGAAGAATTACGACAGGGAAAACCAAGCTGAGTGGATGGATTTCTTAGGATCCTTACCAGTATATGCGGCAGTTTTTGATTCAGATTACAAATTGCTCCAAGACGATATTGAATTGCCATCAGGAACAATCTCAAGCCCTATCGTAAACAAAGAGGGACAAATTTTTGTCCAAAAAAATCAAAGGCTTCTTGGGGAAGAAGATTGGAATACATACTATTTGTTAAAGCTAAATGATGGAAACAAAACGGATTGATTGTTTCAGTTTGGGAAAAAAGTTCAAAAACAAAGGAGAGGGTTGAATTTATTTGTTCTTTTCTCGATGTGGTTATGATTTTTTTGACCATTTATCCTGGTGTCACTTTTTGTCTTGAAACAAAAAGTAACCAAAAAGTTCAAGTCGGCGGAATCCTATCCACGCTCATTCCCCCCGCCGGCCCGGTCCGCCGACCTCCTCCCCACAAGTGTTCCAAAAGAGGATCTTCCTGAAGTTTAAGATTACTATCCTAGGTTTAGTTTACCGGCTGATGCTGCGACTGGGTGGGATTTGTAATTACACCCTTTTATGACTCCATCCACGATAGCCATCGGGATGCAATTGGACTATCCGACCAACGGCTCAAACGAAAGATAACAGTGGTTTTCTTCATTTACAAATTCTATTAGCATGATGAATAAATCCGACTTTAAATAATCATAGGCAACAAAAAAAGGTGAGGCCAAAACCTCACCTCTTCACTTTTTTTGACAGTACATTCTACTTAAACATATCCGCTTTTCTGTAAGCCGCAATCAATGCTGTTTCCCACTCTTCTTTTGTGACTATCTTCTTTGCGCAAATGGCGTCTTTGCGGGCTTCATTTTTCTTTTTATCTCCATGCCTTGGCTATTTTTTCCTTTCTCTCCGTGCTCTCAGTGTGCTCTGCGGTGATTTTTTTACTTAAACATATCTGCTTTTCTATACGCTGCCATCAGGGCCAACTCCCCTTCTTTTCCGGGAATGGCATTGCCGTGTTCCATCCCGCAGACGCCTTTGAATCCTTTGGCATCGATGTGCTTGAAGACATTCAGGTAATTGATTTCACCTGTTCCGGGTTCTTTTCTCCCCGGATTGTCCCCAATCTGAATATAGGCTATCTCATCCCAACAGGCATCCATCATCGCGATTAGGTTGCCTTCGTTGCGCTGCATGTGGTAGGCATCATAGAGAATTTTGCAGGAAGGACTGTCGACCGCCTTGCAGATGGCGTGGGTTTGGTCCGAAAACCTCAGAAATAGCTCCGGAGTATCACTCAATGGCTCCAAAACCATCACCAATCCACTTGGTTCCATGACCTCGGCACCACGCTTCAGCGCTTCGATCACATGCGAAGTTTGGATTCCCATCGGCAGTTTTCTCTCAAAAAAGCCGGGAACAACCGTTGCCCATTTGGCATTGACACGCTTGGAGGCCTCCACAGATTTTTTGCAGGTAGCGACAAAGTTGTCGATAAACTCCTGCTTGCCGGAAGCGAGGGAAATCTTCCAATTGTCACCTCCGTCTACCACAAAAACCCCCATGCGCATGTTGAGCCTTTCGAGGGTTTTGCCGATGAGATTTTGGTCTTCAACAGGACGTCCAAGCAGTCCATTGTCCTCCAAAGACCTGAATCCCTGATCAGCCATGAATTCCAGTTGGGAAACAAGTCCGTCTCCGGCGTGGGCTTTAAACATCCCAAAGTGGGGAGCATAATCCAGGTTAAATGGCTTTCCGGCTGCATTGCTTTTTGCAAAGGAGGAAAGGCTAGTACCACCGGCGAGAGCAGCTACTGCAGATCCCAAACTTATATTTCTAACAAAATTTCTCCTTTTCATATCAGATTACTTTTGTTTTGCCCGGTATCGCAAAAGGGTAATAGCCATCTGCATTTGGCAGGACTTTCGGCATGGCATCCCAAGCCAAAGTATTTGGCATTAAATTGATCTCAGAATTGAGGGCTTCATCCCAAGTGACTACCTTGCCAGAATAGGTTGCATTTCGGCCAAGAATAGCTGTCATGGTACTTTTTGCCGCATTTTCTGCATCGGCATATTTGTATTCTCCCTTCACAATGGCAGCGAAAAGTTCATCATGCTCCACCTGATATGGATTTGGATTATTCTCCCGATTGTGGGAGTAAATAGAATTTCCTTTGTAATCAGAAATTTCTCCATGATTTCCTGCGCTCATATATACTTTACCTTTAGTGCCTTGGAAAGACTCGTCAACCCTATTGGCTGCTCCCGGGAAGTGGCGGCATTCGCTGAAGATTACTGATCCATCAGGATAAGTAAAGGTGATACTGTGGTGGTCAAAAATTTCGCCGTGCTCTTTCCCTGTTCGGACCTGACGGCCACCGGTGCCATAAGCCTGTACAGGGTAGCTGTTTTTCACCCAATTGGCCACATCGAGATTGTGGACATGCTGCTCATTGATATGGTCACCGCAAAGCCAATTGAAATAATACCAATTCCTCATCTGGTATTCCATCTCGGTTTGACTAGCTTCGCGTGGATTGACCCATACACCACCGTCATTCCAATATACCTGCCCACCGACAATTTCACCGATGGCACCGTCATGAAGACGCTTGATGGTTTCTCTGTAATTGTCCTGATAATGTCTTTGAAGACCAACCACCACATTGAGTTTTTTCTTTTTCGCTTCTTCTGCTGCTGCCAACACTTTTCGGATACCGGCTGCATCAACTGCTACTGGCTTTTCCATAAAAACCTGCTTGCCTTGCCTTACCGCTTCCTCAAAATGGTCCGGTCTGAATCCTGGAGGCGATGCCAAAATCACCACATCAGCCAATTTGATGGCTTCTTTGTAACCTTCAAAGCCCACAAACTTCCTGTCTTCAGGAACATCGACTTTGTCTTTTCCATATTTCTCAAAAATGGGGGTATAGCTTTTGTCTATCCTGTCTCTGAAAGCATCTGCCATCGCGACGAGTTTGATATTGTGCCCGGTGTCAAAGGCCTGGAAAACGGCACCCGTTCCCCTGCCTCCACAGCCGATGACGGCAAGTTTGATTTGATCAGTTCCTGAGGCATAAGCCCCCGGCATGCCAAAAGGCTGAAGTATTATTCCTCCGGCAAGGATTGCGGAAGTTTTGATAAAGTCCCTGCGTTGATTTTGGTTATTCATGAGTGTATTGTTTTATGGTTATTTGCTTTAATAATCTGTTATCGGAGCCCTGTCATAATAGGCCATGATCTCTGCCTGACTTGGCGGGTTGAGGGGTCTAACCACCCTCAAACCAAGAAAAGGAGCTTCAGGAAACCACCATTGGCTTTTGGGAATCTGTGGATCTATCCTCTTCCATTCTGCCTTTGATGCTGTTCTTTTGGCTGTGCGCAGGTCTGGTCCAGGACTGTTGTAATGTCCACCCCGAATAGCTCCAGGATATAGTTTTTTGATTTCAATGGTAGGATCTTTCACTTGCTTATCCTTCCTGCTCTGGTAGGTATCCGCTGCATATTGGTCTGAAGTCCATTCCATTACATTGCCGAGTATATCGTACAATCCCCATGGATTTGGCTTTTTCTGCCCAATATTGTGGGTTATGTTTCCACTGTTGGCAGCGTACCAAGCGTATTGATCCAGGAGTTTTTCATCCTCTCCAAAAAAATACATGCTTTTTGAACCTGCCCTTGCGGCATATTCCCATTCAGCCTCAGTAGGCAATCTATAGAAAATCCCTGTTTTGAGATAAAGCCACTTACAGAACTGAATCGCACCATAATTGGTCATGCCGATGGCCGGTTTGCCTTCTTTGCCCATGCCTGCCGTCATATCCAAGTATGGAATGCTTGGCCGGCTGAGACCGTCTACCTGTGCAGGAAGTTCTTTTTCCGCAATGGCGATCTCATAATTTTTATCCAAAAAGAGTTCGAATATGTCCCAGGTAATCTCATGCGTTCCCATCCAAAAGGGAGAAATCTCTACCTCATGGACCGGACTTTCATCCGGCAAGGTTCCTTCGCTTCCCATCATGAATTTGCCTCCTTGGATCGGGACCATTCCGAAACTTTGACCCGAATCAGGAATTTTTTGGGAATAGGGAGTAAAAGCTTCTTGCTCGAATGACTTCCATGAGGCAATTGTCACCAATACGGCGGAAACGAACATTACCAGGAAGCCACTTCTTTTCAAAATATGATTCATATCATCGGTTAATTTGAGATTGTTAAGCTAATTATGGGATTCAAAAGAAATTGATGGATTGGTTTTTTGTCTTAGGTCATTTGCTTTCTCCTGTCGGTAATTCGACTTCTTCACCCCAAACATATTTTGCAAACCATTGCCAGTTGTGCCAGGTGGCGGCCAATCTTTCCTTGGGTTTGGTGATGCCATGTCCAAAACCTTTGTACACCACCAATTCTGCAGGCACATTTTGATCCCTTAATCCCTGAAGTAATTCATAGGCATTTGGAATAGGAACCCTTTGGTCAAATTCTCCATGTTGGATCAATGTAGGGGTTTTTGCTTTTTTGATGTTGGTCATGGGGGAAGTTTTGCGGTAAATTTCCTCATTGTCCCAAGGATTGGCTTTCAAGTATTGGATAGTAAATGGATGGATATCCGTGTTGACATAGTAGGTCATCCAATTGGAAATCCCGGCACCGACACTTACTGCTTTGAACCTGTTAGTATTGGTAGTCAAAAATGCTGAAATATACCCTCCCTGACTCCATCCCATGACAGCCATTCTAGTCGTGTCGATCAGGTTGCTTGCGCTGAGATTATCCACACCACTCAATACATCCCAAGCATCTCCCACGCCGAGATTTTCAACATTGAGCGATCGGAAAGCTTCTCCGTAACCTGCCGACCCACGGTAATTGGGTTGAAGGACAAGGCAGCCTTTATTCAGCCATTGCACAATCGGATAGACATATCCCGGAACGGGAGATGGCGTATCAATCCCCGTTGGACCGCCATGAATCACCACCATCAAAGGATATTTTTTGGTGGGATCGTAGTCCACAGGTTTGTGCAGGACACCTTCTATCAGGGCTCCGTCTTTGCTTCTCCAGACCACCACTTCACTTTGGGACACCTTCCAATTTTCAATCTGCTTTGTCAGGTTGGTGACTTTTTTTGCAGCAGGTTTTTGGATGTTGCTTACCCAGATTTCATTGAGTTGGTTTCCGTTGCGGGCATTGACGACTAATTTTTCTCCTGATTGGGAAAAAGAAACCCCTGTCACCATTTCCGGAAATCCTTTCAAGATCGTGAAGGAACCGTCTTTGGGTTCGATCCTGTAAATGTGTCTTTGGGTTTTTTGCCAAAATAGTCCATAGATTCCTTTGGGATTCCAAGTCAATCCAGATGGATTTTCATCAAGTTTGGCTGCAATTTGCTTACTGCTTTTGGATCCCACATCAATGACAAAAATTTTCGAATTGGAATAAAAATTAGAAACAGTATCAGCCACATGGCTTGTGTACAGCAACTGTTTGGAATCCGGAGACCAATCTTCCAATCTGTCCGAACTTGGGTTACTGACCAAAAGCTGGGTTTCCATTTTATCTAGATCCAATACGGATATGTCGGATTTGGAACTTGAATTGATCAGGGGATTTGGCTGATGGGTATATGCTATCTTTTTCCCGTCAGGCGAAATTTTGAAGACATTGACATTGAAATCTCCTTCAGTCAGTCTTTTTGGCTTGGCTCTCGTGATGCAGCCGCTTACAGTTTTGAGGGAATCGGCCGTTTCATAGCAAGGTAACTCAGATGGATTGGGCTGGTTTGGATCAAAAGCGATTTCCCATAAATGCGTCAAGGAATAATCTTTGTCATCCATAAAGAAACCACCGTACCTGCTTTCGATTTTCTTTTTAGAGGGATCATCCTTTTCCCTTTTTGCAAAAATTATCCTTTTTCCATCCGGATGCCATTGAAATGCACTTACCCCATCCTCTTCTTCGGTTAGTGGTATTGATTCCCCACCATTCAGGCGCATAGCATAGACTTGGGTCTTATTGCCTTTATCCGCCAAAAATGCGAGCCACTTGCCATCGGGTGAAAATGTCGGTGCAAAACTGCTGTTGCCGGGATTGTTGGTAACCTGAAAAGGTTCGCTTCCATTTTTGACCATCCATATCTCTGTGTCAAACCTATTGTCCTTCCAGTCAGAAGTCTGTTGGGTAAAGGCCACCAATTCCCCGCTCGGAGACATCACCACCGCACCTACGCTTCTGAGAGAGATTACTTCTTCAAAAGTCGGGTCCTTTTTCTCAGCTTGGGCCAAAACCTGAACATTGAAAGCAAGAACAAAAGCAGCCAAAAGGAAATATTTCATATAATTCGTGTGGTTAAGGATCCGAAAAGGTTGAAAGAATTTCAATTTAACATTTGGAACCAGAATTTCATACCAAATTTTGATTGCCGATTTTTTAACATCCCAATAAATCTAGATTGATATTTTTCCATATCATTAACATTTATGGTATTTTATTAAATATAATGTATATTTTTAGCTATTTTATTGAATTAATTTTAATGTAATGGATGTTTTACTAACTTTGATTCATCAAGAAAGACAAATGGTCTTCTTACACATTGTAGGGTGTTGAAATTGGCAGACAAGCCCTCCGGTCTCGGGGGTAGGGATCTCAGAATAAAGCAAACATGGAGCTCGTGTTTTGCCTAACTGCCCTGTGGAGGTTCGAATCCTTCCCCTACAGCAAGAATAACGAAATCAAAAGGAGCGCAAAAGGCACTTCAAAAATTGAAAAATTTATATTGTAGGATGTTGAAACTGGCAGACATGCCCTCCGGTCTCGGGGGTAGGGATACCGGCATAAAGCAAACATGGAGCTCGTGTTTTGCCTAACCGCCCTGTGGAGGTTCGAATCCTTCTCCTACAGCTGGTTATTTTGGGTTTATTGTTAATTGACTAAAGCTGTGAGCACGTATTCACAGCTTTTTTATTTTTATAGCAATCGGAATTATTTACCACAGAGTGCACCGAGTCCTCGGAGCTGGAGGGAGCAAAGAATCGAGCTGGTCATTCGTAAATCGTAGTTCCCAATTTAAATTGTACCTACTACATTCCTCCTCCCACCTTTTTTCTCTGTAGTGATAATTTTTATTTACCACAGAGTGCACCGAGTCCACGGAGCTGGAGGGAGCAAAGAATAGAGCTCGTCATTCGTAAATCGTAGTTCCCAATTTAAATTGTACCTACTACATTCCTCCTCCCACCATTTTTCTCTGTGGATTCTGAGGCTTTATTGGTGATTATTTTTTTTACCGCAAGGAGCGCGAGGGTTTCGCAATGGTCGCAAACGGAGAAGTGTAAATTGACCACAGAGATCACTGAGAACTCAGAGAAAATCGCAGCAGATTTTTGCTTTTTCCAAAGCATTTTTCATTTAAATTCCTTCTGCGCCAATATTTGTGTCTCCACAAACATTCCTCATTCTTAATTTCTCCCTTTTCCTCTGAGCCCTCTGAGAGCTCTGTGGTGAAAATTCTTTTTTCACCGCAAAGGAAAAGAAGGTTTCGCAATGGTCGCAAAGGGAGAATTGGCGTGAATAATAATTTACCACAGAGCTCACGGAGGGCGCAGAGTTTCTTTTCTCTTTTTTTCTCCGTGTCCTATGTGGGCTCTGTGGTGATTTTATTTTACTCTGTGGTGATTTTATTTTACTCCAAATATTGAGAAATCAAAGATCAGTAGGCGTGACCTTCGAGGCAATGAACGCAGGACGGAAAGAGGCAAAAAAAGTAATCGCAAAGACCGAAATACTCGTCCAGAAAAAATCTGACCAAATCATTTTGACCGGATAAGCATCCACGATTGAAGACGATATCCCCAAAGTTACCAATCCAAAACGGTCCTGAATCCAACAAACAAGAAAACCTAAAACCAACCCAATCACTGCACCGCTCAATCCAATGATTGCACCTTGTTTCAAATAAATTTTTCGGATGAGACTTTCTTTGGCACCCATCGCAAACAAAATAGCATTGTCTTTCTTCTTTTCTATGGCGAGCATAGACAGGGAAAAAAAGATGTTAAACGAGGCGACAGCCAAGATGAAACTCAAGGTCAAAAAAACAAAAAGCTTTTCGATCTTGATCGTCCGGAGGATTTGGGCGTGCTGTTCATCGGTATCCTTGACGGTATAGTCTTCCCCCAAAAATGAAATCAATCTGGATTTGACATTTTGGATGTTTTCTCCTTCTTTCACTTTTACTTCTAGGGCAGTTCTCTTTTGGCCGTAATTGAGCAGGTTACTCACAAAACCTATCGGCGCAAGGATGAAATTGTCGTCAAATTCCTTTTCAATACTAAAAAAAGCGCCGGGCTTTAAAATCCCTTTATTGTACAGCTGACTTGGATCAATGGAACCGGCACTTCTTGGTGCCTTGGGATAAAACACCTGAAGCAGATCCATGTCATTATCCAGGTCCACAGAGAGAAAAAAACCAACACCCCTTCCCATGATGGCTTTGGGCTGGTTTTCGGACCCCAAACTGAGATTTCCCCAGGTAAAGCCCTTTTCAAACCTGCCCTGTTCCATATAATTGTCAGAGACGCCCTTCAAGCGCGCAAGGTGCTGGTAATCGCGGTATTTGAACAAGGCATTGTCCTCAATGACTTCTGTTAATACTTCCACCCCTTCAATCTTGGAGATGGATTCGAGCCATTCCGTTTCGGCTAAAAATGATTTACCCAACTTGGATTCTATCTTCAGCTCTGCATCAAAAGATGCATACAAACCCCTGACAAGTTCCTCCAACCCGTTGAAAACCGACAAAACGATCACCAAAGCCATGGTTCCGACTGCTACCCCGATCATGGAAATACGGGAAAGCACAGTGATAAAGTTCCGTTTCTTTTTGCTACGGAAATAACGATAGGCTATAAAAAAGGAGAGGTTCAAGGTTCCTGAAAAGTTAATTATTCTTCTTCATCCTCGTCCGTAGCTTCGGGAATATCCAATGCCCCGATCACTTTGTCCATGTGCTGGGCGTAAGTCGCCGAATCATCGATAAAGAAAGCAAGTTCGGGTACAATTCTCACGGATTTTCCGATTCTGTTTCCCAAATGCTTTCTGATCTCACTTTTTTTATCATTCAATATTTCAAAGACAGCGCGGTCCTTGTCCACCAAAAAACTGAGGTAAATTCTTGCCACGCTCAAATCCGGGCTGATAATCACCCTCGAAACTGTGATGAAGGCAGATCCGATAATATGCTTTGCTTCTTTTTGAAAAATTCCACCCAATTCCTTTTGGATAAGTTTATTGAATTTCTGTTGTCTTTTACTTTCCATATCTCTAATTATTGTGACAAATTTAGTGAATTTAAATGCGGAACACTTAATTTCGACCCTGCAGTTTGTCCAATCCTTAGAAATAGCTCCAGTTTGTTAAGTTTTTTTAGAATCAACGATCCGTTCAGATTAATCGCCATTTTGGGGATTATGCTCCTGATGAGTACAATATATATTTGGGTGGTGGATATCCCAATTCTTCAGCCCGAAATGATATGGATGCTTTTGGGTGAAAGGATGGCGGACGGCAAGCACATGTATATCGACATCATTGACGATACCGGTCCCTTGTCAGCGGGGGTATTTTGGGTTGTCCATTTGATTTTTGGCAAATCCACACTGGCCTACAAGGTCTTAGCCGCCTTTGTCGTTCTTTTTCAGGTCATCTATGTCAATTACCTTTTTATCAGGTATAAGTCATTTGAGGACAATACCTACATTCCGGCTTTTGTGATGACGGTTTTGTTTTATGTCTCTTTTGACTTAGTGACACTTTCTCCCGCACTCATGGGAAGTAGTTTCATTGTTTTGGCCTTGGGACAGTTGTTTTCCCAAACGGTCCTACAAAAGGAAGGCTCTGACGCAGTTTTGTTGGTGGGGATTTTTGGAGGGATTGCTGCCTGTTTTCATTTTCCTCTGGCGACATTTCTTCCGTTCTTGTTGGTCTCGGGGATCGTGGTCAGCGGTTTTTCTTTCCAACAGATCATCGTCTCTCTGATTGCCTATGCCATGCCATTGGTCTTTTGTGCTTTATACTATTTTTGGATAGATGGCTTTGAGGCCTTTTTCTATGAGTTTATCATCGCACCGAGGTTGATCGAAAGCTATGCGCACGTTTCCCTTAGGGATTTGGCTTTGCTTTTTGCCCTGCCTTTGTTTTTGTCGGTTATGGGATTCTTTGTCGGATTTATTGTCAAGTCACAGACTGTCAACCAACAGAAGCAGCTGCAGCTCAACCTCATCTTTTCCATATTTGCCGTGTCGGCAGTTTTATTGACAAACAGGCGGGCACCTTATCAATTGATCGTCATTCTGCCGGCTTTGACCTATTTTATATCCTTGCTTTTGGTAGTGTACAAAAAAGGGATTGCCATCAAAATCCTGACTGCGATATTTGTTATTGGCATTCCGGCGATCGGGATTACCTGGACTTTGCTCCAAATCAATTCGGGAAAAATGGAAACCTATGCTGTAACCTTTGACCAAAAGCATGAAGTAACCCGGGGCAAACAAATCTTGGTACTTGGTGAAGATTTGGGGTATTTTCAAAATGCTTCCCTTGCGACACCCTATTTACATTTCAGGCTATCCAAGAACATTATCCTGGATAGGGAAGATCTTGAAAATACGGTGGAAGTTTATCAAAATTTTCTCAAAGAAAGACCGGAAATTATCATTGATGAAGAAGGGGTTTTTGCCCGGCTTTTAGAAAGAATTCCCATTTTATCGCAGCAATATGAAAAGCGAGGGACAAGTTATTTTCTCAAAAATACCAACTAGCATTTTATCTTGATAATTAAATAATTTTTATTTTTTTAATTCAATAATTTTGAAAAATCCATTTGTAGAAAATGGATTTTTATTGTTAAATTTATAACCCTCTCAAAAATAAGGCTTTATCAAAAAGTTATTTCAATTGGATTAATGACCAAGGCTCAACCCAAACAAGCCTTAGAAAAGCCAAAAAAACAGAGGCCATTATTTCGGTCATTTTTAAACCCTCTATGCCATGCAAAATCATTTTATTATAGGAGAAAATACCCTATTGTCAAAAGGATTAAATTTAGTATTGGAAAATCTAGGGCAGACAGAAGTGGGGAATTTAAGTTTTGAGGATATCAGCAACCAAATTCTCAAACTCAGCGAAAAGACCGAATTCCTTTGGATAGTGGTTTCAAATGAAAAAAATTCTCCTTTAAAAATTTGCAAGCAGATCAAAATAGAGCTTCCCAAGTCAAAAATCTTTGTGTTCTGCGAAAGTAAAGATCCCATACTCGTCAAGGATTTTCTAAAAGCAGGAATTTCGGGCTATTTTTTACCGGACTGTAGCGTTAAAAATATCAAAGAAGCCATTGGTCAAAGTGAAAAAGGCAAAATCTACATAGATCCCAAGCTGAGATTGTTCCTGACGCAAAACCTCCTAGAAATAGGCAAATCCAGTACGACCCTCCGAGCGCTGACAAAAAGAGAAAAAGAAATCCTCCAGCTGATCGTGGAGGAATATACCACCCAAGAAATAGCCAACAAACTTTTTATCAGTTTTTGCACAGTAGAAACCCACCGACTCCACCTGATCCAAAAAATGGGCGTACGCAATACCGCAGGGCTTGTACGGGAGGCAGTTGCCCGCAATATCTACCAGACATCCATGAATTCCATGACTTTTTAAAATCCATATTTTCATGGATTTTTTTGCAGGATATAATGGTCAATTTTGAATAACTACTCCAAGTTGGGAGGTTTTTAACTTTTAAAAATCGCCCGAGGAAATTGTTTCATTTTTGACATTTTATCTCGCAACATGATAGACCAAGTATTAAATACGGTAATTGTTTTGTTGAACGACCATATCGGTACATCCGAGCCGGATGTCATGCTTGGAAACTTATCCATGGTAGACTCAACACTGGTCGAAGGTGAAAACAGCATTGCAGACCGGGTAGTGGTCTCGGTGGTAAATATACAGCAGGAAAGCACACTCAGAAATATGGCTGCCAACCGGCAGATTTTTGACAATTCCGGGTTGCCCAGAGGAGTCGCCCGAAATCCCGGGATCTTTCTGAACATTTACCTTCTGATAGGAGCCAATAAGACGCAATACAATATTGGACTTCAAAGGATCTCCCAAGTAATTTCTTTTTTTCAGCGTAACTCAATTTTCACTGTTTCAGAAATTCCAAACCTTCCCGATTTTGGCCTTGAAAAGATCATTTTTGACCTCCATTCGACCAATTTTGAGGAACTCAACCAGCTTTGGGGCATCATGGGAGGAAAATATATTCCCTCAGTAGTCTATAAAATGAGATTGGCATATATAGACAGTATGGAAGAGGGCATGGAGATTCCTTTGGTCAAAACGATCGATGCGCAGTTCAACAACAAGACTCTTTAGCCATGGATAGGATCATTTGGAAGTTCGAAAAATTGTTTTCCATCCGGTTTGACAACCAGGCATTCCCCTATTCCGGCGCCAAGGGAGGTTTGATCACTGATTCCCTCACCATCGAACCTGATCTACTGACTGCATCCTTATTCAAAAAACATGACATCCATTTCAGAGTCAGGCAGGACATGTTGTTTTGTTTTGTCCGAATCAAAAGCAATGAGGACTCTCCCTATTTCAGGTTGCCAAGTAATTTCAGCGCAAGATTTTTATTCAGTGTCAAAAGTCCGGTCAAAGAACAAACAGGTGTATCCATCACCCATGGCAAAGAAAACCTCTACAGGTTTCGGATCAATGTCAGGGCTTCCGCCAACTCTATGTCTCTTGCAGGTGCGACCTTAGGCCCGCTCCCATCGAGAGATTTGATGCCTGTATTTTCACCTGGAAATCCCGGCAGCTGGGCTACCAAATCAGTCAATCTCAGTGGCGGTTTTGGAATAATAGATATTGTCACAGAAGGCTCAAGTACTCATAGAATATATACAGATGTCACTACCCAAACCCTATTCTACACGGCTGCAAATGGTAATGAAAATGAACATTTGTTCACCATTCATTTAAACAACTGAAAATAACAAGAAACCATAAAACCATTATCCAATGTCACAGATCAATGAATCCGCAATCAAGACACCGGGAGTCTATATCAATGAAATCCCCCTGTTTCCCCCATCCGTAGCCCAAGTCGAAACTGCTGTTCCGGCTTTTATCGGCTACACGCAGAATGCCATCAACGAAATCGGAGAATCACTTGAAAATGTCCCTACCAAAATTTTTTCCCTGAAGGAATATGAAAACTATTTTGGAAAAGCTGAAAAAGAAGAAGGTATCGAAGTGACCGTGGATATCACCACCGAAAACGGGGCAAGGATCGCCATGACAGGAGATGCCACCATTACCGATCAATCGGAATTTACGATGTATTATAACATCAGAATGTATTTTGCCAATGGAGGTGGACCTTGCTATATTATTTCGATAGGAGATACAACTGGCGCTGCAAATCCTGATGATTATGATGCCGGACTTTTGGCTTGCGAAGCAGAAGATGAACCTACCCTTATTGTTTTTCCTGATGCAGTAAACACCCTCAATCAAGCTGATTATTATGCTTTGATATCCTCAGCCATTGACCAATGTGCCAAACTTCAGGACAGGTTTACAATTCTGGATGTCCATACAGCGGGAACCAACAACACCACAACCATCAGTGGATTCAGGGGTGCGTTCACAAAAAATGACAGCCTCAATTATGGTGCTGTCTATTATCCATATCTAAAGACCACTTTTGATTTTGCCTATGACGATGCAGATGTGGATGTTGTAATCACCACCAATGGAGTCGCTGCAGCGGCAGTAGCTTTATCCACTTTGGTCAATACCGAAACTTCCGTCTACAATTTTGCGCTAGCCAAAATAAGAGAAAAATTAAGCCCTACACTTCCTCCTTCCTCAGCCATGGCCGGTGTATTTGCCAAAGTCGACGGATCGAGAGGAGTATGGAAAGCTCCGGCAAATGTCTCCCTCAATGGGGTATATGACCTTTCCGCAAAAATCAGCGAAGCCGAACAAGGCGGAATGAACATTGACCCAACCTCAGGAAAATCAGTCAACGCCATCAGGCTTTTCCAAGGAAAAGGATTTTTGGTATGGGGAGCAAGAACTTTGGCAGGTAACGACAATGAATGGCGGTATATCAACGTCCGAAGATTTTTTATCATGGTGGAAGAATCTTCCAAAAAAGCAACGATGCAATTTGTCTTCGAACCCAATGACGCCAACACCTGGGTCAAGCTCCGTGCAATGCTCGAAAACTACCTGACCCTTCTCTGGAGACAAGGAGCATTGGCAGGCGCCAAACCAGAGCATGCGTTTTATGTACGATGCGGTTTGGGTCAAACGATGACGGCACAGGATATTCTGGAAGGAAGGCTTATCGTCGAAATAGGAATGGCCGCTGTCCGTCCAGCTGAATTCATCATCCTGCGCTTCTCCCACAAAATGCAGGAATCATAATACTTTCAATTAATCATAAAAACATTTAACCAAAAATATCATGGCTAATTATCCTCTTCCCAAGTTCCATTTCCAGGTTGACTGGGGAGGAACAAAAATCGGATTCAGTGAAGTGACCGGACTCGAAGTGACCATCGAGCCCATCGAATACCGGGACGGCGCAAGTCCCGAATATTCCAAAATCAAAATGCCAGGCTTACAAAGTTTTTCAAACATCACCTTGAAACGCGGTATTTTCAAAAGCGACAACCAATTCTACCAATGGTGGAATACGGTGGCCTTGAATACCATCGAAAGAAGGGATTTGATCATCTCTCTTTTGGATGAAAGCCACGCACCGGTAGTAGTATGGCGGGTAAAAAACGCCTGGCCGATCAAAGTCCAATCCACGGACCTCAATGCAACCGGTAATGAAACGGCCATCGAAACGATGGAAATTGCCCATGAAGGTCTCACCATGATAAACGAGTAGCCATGTTTTCATATCCACCGGTAGGTTTCCATTTTTCAGTAGTCTTCCAGCTATTTCCCCAAACCCCAAATGATTTCAGGTTTCAGGAAGTCAGTGGATTGGATATGGAAATGATGATGGAAACCGTCATTGAAGGGGGACAAAACAGATTTACATGGCAGCTTCCCGTAAGGGCAAAATATTCGGACTTGGTATTGAAAAGAGGGATGTTCATTGGATCAGGGATTTTGATGTGGTGCAAAAATGCCTTTGAAAATTTTGTCTTTGAGCCTGTCAACATCATCATCAGCCTCCTCAATGAAAATCACATCCCCATCCAATCCTGGTATGTGGTCAATGCCATCCCAAAAAAATGGTCAGTCTCCAGCTTCAATGCCGAACAAAGCTCCATTGTCATAGAATCTATTACCCTTAGCTACCAATATTTCAATATCATCAGTCTGGACTCTGCGCTTTCCATGGCAGGAAATATCAGTGCATCCGGTAGTGTTGGTATTTAATTTAACCCTTCTCCTATGCCAATAGAAATCAGAGAACTCCAGATCAGAGCTGCAGTGGGCAACAATGCAGGAAATCAATCTCCACAGAATTCCAATCAACCGGATTTGGAGCAGTTGAGGCAGGAAATTGTAAAGGAAGTGACTGAAGAAGTCTTAAGAATGATACAGCTAAAACTCGAACGGTAATGATCGATCTTGGCCAAAAAGCCGAAAAATTATATGTGCAGGCATACAGCGATGCAGAATTTAAAATCCCTGTTCCTGACAACAAGTTCAGTGCATTGGTCAACCCTGCGACCTATAATGTTTCCTACAAATTTGAATTTGACTCCACCCAAGCTCCGGGGACTTCTGGAGCAAACATGAAATTCAACAGAATTCTTCCCGGAGATTTCCATTTTGATTTCTTGTTTGATGCCACAGGGGTGGTCAAAGACATGTCTGTCCTCAGTTTGGGCATTGCCAATCCTTTTGAAAAACCAGCCAATGTCACAGAGCAGATCGAATCCTTTAAGCACAAAATCATTGATTACCAATCTGACAAACACCGGCCATACTACTTAAAAATCCATTGGGGAGAGCTCTTGTTCAAAGGAGTATTGAAGCAAATGGATATTGAGTACAAGGTTTTTGCGCCTGATGGCAAGCCGATCAGGGCCGTTGCCAAATGTCAGTTTGCAGAGAGTATCGCAGATGTGGAAAGAGCTGCGGAAGAAAACCGGGAAAGTCCGGACATTACCCACGAGCGGATTTTTAAAGGAACAGACCGATTGGATTTGCTTACAGAAAGAATCTACGAAAATGATATCCATTATATCAATGTTGCCGGATTCAATTCCCTTGACAGTTTTCGAAATATTAGAACAGGCACGAAAATCTACTTTCCCCCTTTAGCTAAATAAACCCAAGAAATGATTTCAACTGGCCTACATGAACTTGTAACTTCGAAAATCCTTTTGGGAACTGGTCCTGGTGCACTTCCGGATCAGGAAGTTTCGGGCCGAATCCAAATCCTGGACATTACGGTCTACAAGGAACTCAACAAAATCCCCTTTGCTGTAATCAAAGTGGCGGATGGTTCGGCTGCGGATTCAGATTTTTCGATCGGCAACAGTGGTGAGTTTGCATTGGGCAAAAGCATCGATATCCAACTCGGATACAGTACTGATGACCAGTCGGTTTTTAAAGGAATCATCATTGGGAATTCCCATATCATCAGCGGCAGTCAGACAACCTTTAACCTAACCTGCAAACATGAGACAGTCAAAATGACTGTGGCCAAGAAAAACAGGCATTTCAATGAGCTCAAAGACAATGAGATTGTCGAAAATCTCCTTCAGGAAAATGGATTGACAGATTTTGATATCCCCTCTTTTGGAAGTTCACATGAGCAATTGCTTCAGGCCAATGTCAGTGATTGGGATTTTATTCTCAGCCGAATCGACTCTAACGGTATGGTCTGTAAAATCCAAGACGGCACTTTTTCGGTCTTCAGGCCCAATCCATCTCAAGATCCTGTTTTATCCCTGACCTATGGGGCAGACATCATTTCTATGAAAATGGATACCGATGTAAGGTCTCAGTGTACGGCGGTGAAGGCTTTTTCCTGGGACTATGCAAACCAAACGCTTTTGGAAACAGAGGGGGCAGACTTAAATGGTGCTTCCCCCGGAAATATCCAGACTTCGGATTTGGCAGACATCAACGGGCAGGAATTTGAAATAAAAACCCCTGTGATGCTGACGAATGAAGCCCTGCAATCCATTGCTGATTCCAAAAAGCAAAAACAGGCACTCTCCAAAATCAAGGGAAAAGTGACCTTCATGGGCAACTCCGGAGTAAATCCCGGTGACTGGCTGGAAATCAATGGTGTAGGGGACCAATTCAGCGGCAAAGCCTTTGTAAGTGCAGTACAGCATCGGACGAGAAACGGCAATTGGGAAACTGAGGCAACCCTAGGCTGGGAGGAAGATTTTTTTACCGAGAAATTCAATCCTTTTCACCCCAGTTCAGGAAGCGGTCAATTCTCAGCTATCCAAGGACTACAAATCGGAATCGTTACTGATATCATGGATCCCCTAGGAGAAGGCAGAGTCAAAGTCCGTCTGCCGATGGTCAATATGAATGACGAAGGCATTTATGCCCGAGTGGCAACGTTGGATGCCGGAAACAACAGGGGAACATTTTTCAGACCTGAAATAGGCGATGAGGTAATCATCGGTTTTATGAATGGTGACCCTTCCCATCCTATCATTCTTGGGATGGTCCACAGCAGCGCCAAGCCGACGCCACTTGAACCCGAAGAGTCCAATGACAAAAAAGGCTATGTCTCCAGATCTGAAATCAAAATCACTATCCACGATGGGGATAAAAGCATCGTCATTGAAACTCCCGGCGGAAGGAAATTTACCATGGATGATACAGCAGGAACAGTACAGGTAGAAGATCCTATAGGTAATGTCATGGTGATGGATGACAACGGTATTTCTATGGAATCCCCAAAAGAAATCAGCATCAAAGGCGGAACCAAAATTTCTCTCACAGCCCCGGAGATGGCCTTCAAGGCGGATATGAAAATCAGTATGGAGGCGGGTGCCACCTTAAATCTAAAAAGCGGCGGCACAGCTGACCTCGAAGGAGCCATGGTCAATGTCAAAGGAAGTCTAGTCAAAATAAATTAAAGGAAACATGCCCCCAGCTGCAAGGATCACAGATATGCACATTTGCCCAATGGTGGAACCAGGGCCTGTACCTCATGTAGGTGGACCCATATTGCCTGCCGGCGAACCAACTGTCCTGATCGGAGGGCTTCCTGCCGCAAGGGTAGGAGACAAAGCAGTATGTGTCGGACCCCCGGATACGATTATCGCAGGTTCAGGTACGGTTTTGATCGGTGGCAAACCTGCAGCAAGAATGGGGGATTCTACCGCACATGGAGGAGTAATTATACTAGGTTGTTCCACTGTAATCATTGGAGGATAGAAACATGGAAAATATACACCGGTCATTTATTGGAACAGGTTGGAGTTTCCCCCCACAATTTGAAAACGAGGGAAGCAAAACCAAGATGCTCAACGACGAGGCCGATATCCAAAGCAGCCTCGAAATCCTGCTTTCGACCAAAAGAGGGGAAAGGGTGATGCGCTCTGACTATGGTTGTGACCTCCACGAACTGGTGTTTGAGCCGCTTACGACGACATTCAAAACCTACATCACAGACCTGATCAGAACCTCGATTCTCTACCATGAACCAAGAATCGAAGTCGAAAAAATCGAGCTCAATGATACCGGGGAACTTGAAGGAAGAATCTTGATAACCATTTCCTACAAGGTCAGGGCCACCAATTCAAGGTTCAACTTTGTATTTCCATTTTATAAAACTGAAGGCACTGAACTGACTTAAAGCATTATGGCCTGCAACGACAAAAACCCATTGACCAGAGAAGGTGTGGACCGGTTGACTAGAAAACTGGAAGCCCTTCCTCCCACCTTTGCCAAGGTGGACGAAAGGTCTATGGAAGATTTGATCCTCTTTGCAAAAAAATACGCAGCCTATATTAAATACAAGGATTTGGATAATACCGATGCAGGCACTTGGGAACCATTGATGAAAGTGGATATTTCGGTAGTGTTGGCTGTTTTGCTTTCACTTGATATGCTGGAAGTGTCGGACTATATCAAGCTCCTTTACAAAAGAACTAAACTTGGGATCGCTGCTTCAGATGATGCGGAAGCAAGTTTACAGTTCAAATTCCTTTTCGATTTACTCTTTTCTCTGGCCAAAACCATTGATGAGCAGTGTGGATTTTTGAAGGAGGAAATAGACCACCAACAAACCATCAAGTCTGTTATCCAAACCAAACTCAATACACCATTTTCAAAACTATATAATTTCAGGGCGGACAACATAGCTTTGTTATCCACGTCTAATCAGACCGACAATACAGCTCCGCTGAACACCATTGATTCTCACCAAGCGCTGGCATTGACTTATTTTTCTCTCACTTCGGAAAAACTGAAAATCACCCTTCCCGGAACCGAAACCAGAGAAAAAATCAGCCATGTCATCAACCATAATTTATTCAATAATCAGATTTCTCTTTTGCTCAGCGGAATATCTTCCATTCTTCAAAAAGCCCAAGAACTTTTTACCAAATCCCTGAATGAATATTCCAACCACGAACCACATTATGGTTTGTTCTTGGCATTTCTGAAACTTTTCAATGCTGCACAAAACAGCCTCAATGACTTTAGCGTCAGACACCTGGATTTCTATTATAAGGATGTATTGAGGCTTAAAAACCAAAACCCTGTTCCGGACAAGGTCCATCTGACCATCGGACTTCAAAAACACATCCAACAGCATTTGTTGCCGAAAGGAACGCTATTGAAAGGCGGAAAAGACCCAAACGGCAAGGAAATGCACTACAGCCTGACCCAAGATGTGGTATTCAATCAGGCTGAAGTAAAAGAAATCAAAGCTTTCCAGATCCATAACAAAAGTCTTTTGGCCTTTCCTGTCATCAATAGTCCTGATGGACTCGGTGGCAAATTCGAAGGGGATGACAAAAGTTGGTTCGCATTTGGGGACAGAAAAATGTTGCCAACCAAAGAAGCAGGATTTGCAATAGCCTCCAATCTTCTCTTTCTCAAAGAAGGAGAGAGAACTGTCAAGATCACAGTCAACTTTGAAAATCCGCTCCGATCAAAAACGGCCATTTCCAGATTTGGAATACTTAGAAATCAAAAATCCATTCCATTCGATATCACCCTCACCGGAGAAAAAGATTGGGTTTCGAAAACGGTGGATGCCACATTTTCCGAAAATCAAAATGATTTGAACTTTGAGTTTTCTCTAGGGGTGGAGGAGCCACCGATTCTTCCATACCTCGAAAAGACCCATAAAAAAAACTTCAATACCGCTTTACCCTTGTTGATGGCATATCTCGATCAGGGAGCAAGCAATATTTGGTATGCCGATCTGATGAATAATCCCATCGCCTCCATCAAGTTGGAAGTCAATGTAATTGGTGTCAAAGACCTGACACTGAGCAGCGACGGAGGTTCTATAGATGCTTCCAAGCCTTTCAAACCTTTTGGTGATTTTCCCAAGCTGAATGCGAGTTTTTATATTGGTTCCAGGGAAATTTTCCAAAAAAAGCTGGACTATATCAAAATCAACCTTCCCATTTCGGTACCCATCTATTGTGAATACCTCCATGGAAACGATTGGGAATCTTATCCTTTTCCCAAAGATGTGAATGGCTATCTGGTTCAGAAAAACACAGCCGGCAATCTTCTCAAACAGGCTTCCCTAGACTTCCGAAGTAATGAATTCCTTCAGGCCAAATCCTATGAGGGTTTTCTCCGAATCAGGCTAAATACCAGTGCATATTCCCTTGCAACCCATATGTCCGAGGTCAATAAGGCACTTGACAACATCGTGATCAATTCTCAGCAGGGAAGTTTTCAGCCCATCGAGGTGACAAAAGTTGAAAGCAGTCAAGCAGTAGCAAAAGCCATAGAAATTGAAAATTTGGTGTTCGATCAAAATTTGACAGCCAACCTTAAAAAGGTATCAGAGATTTCAGGTTTGCTCAAGGTGTCCGGAAATTCTGTTCCTGTTCCTAAGGAAGTCATCGCTGAATCTTTTTCCATCGATTACACAGCATCTGAAAACATCCCGATCAATGCAACTTCAAATTCAAAACATGCATTTTTTAACCTCTCTCCTTTTGGGTATTATAAGCCTATACCCGGAGAAAAATCGCTTGTCCCCCGGTTCAGCCAAGAAGGGGAGCTGTTAATAGGAATAGCAAAAACCGAAACTCCTATAACTATTAATTTGCTTTTTCTTCTTGCTGATGGCAGTTCCAACCCTTTGAAAAACCTGGAAACCGTCACTTGGTCATTCTTAATTGAAGAAAACCTATGGTCGGTATTTGAAGACAATCAAGTCATCGACGGGACAATCAATCTCACAAGAACTGGAATCGTAACCTTGAGCATTCCAAAAGAAGCGGGATTAATTCATACTGCTTTTACTTCAGGGCTCATTTGGGTCAAGGCTTCCGTCGCTGCAAACACAGACGCAGTCTGTAAAATCATAGATATCAAAGCCCAAGGTGCCTTGGCCGAGTTAGTACAATCCGAACAGGAAGGCATCGAATTCAGAAATCTCCTTCCTGCAGGCACGATCAGCAAACTGAAACTTTCTGACAGTGCCATCAAATCCATTACCCAACCCGCTGATTCTACAGGTGGAAGGGTAAGGGAAAGCGATCCTGATTATTACCAAAGGGTCAGCGAGCGGCTAAGACATAAACAAAGAGCTATCAGCATCTGGGATTATGAGCATTTGATTCTACAGGAGTTCACCTCAATCTACCAGACAAAATGTCTCAACCATACCGGGTTTTATGAAAAAAACGGAGAGAATATTTTCTGCGAAAACTTCCCCGGACATGTGACTGTCATCTGTATCCCCGACCTCAAAAACAAAACCAACATCAATCCCCTTCGACCTTATACTCCCATAGCCACACTTACCGATATCAGTCTGTTTCTTGAAAAACTGAAAAATCCATTTGCGCAGCTACATGTGGTCAACCCACAGTTTGAGGAAGTGCAGCTGGAGTTTGAAGTCAGGTTTCATGACAACATGGACGAGGTGTTTTACAGAAATCTCCTCGACATAGAAATCGAGCAGTTTCTCTGTCCTTGGGCATGGGATAGCAACCAAAAGATCACATTCGGAGGAAAAATCAACAAGTCAACCCTCATCAATTTTGTGGAAGAAAGACCCTATGTGGACTTTCTCAGTTGCTTCAAAATCCACCACATCATCAGGGACGAGGAGGGTAAAGTCGCCAAGAAGAACTCTGATTTAGAGGAAATTACCGCATCGGGTTCGAGATCGGTATTGGTTTCGCATTTTGAGGAATCCAATCCATCCGCTCCACGCCATATCATCCAAGTAATCCAAACCTGCGACTGCTGATGAAGACCTCTCCGACCATACCAAAAAATCCCATTCTAGCCCATTCCTTGGACTTTGAGCGGCTACGTCAGGAAGGATTGGGCCATATCGAAAAACTGTCAAGCAATATCTGGACGGATTATAACAGCCATGATCCTGGGATAACCATCTTGGAGGCGCTGTGCTATGCCATCACAGAACTCGGGTACAGGTCCCATTTTGAAATCAAAGACCTCATAACCCAAGCTACCGGACAGACTTTTTTCACGGCCAGGCAGATCTTGACATCTGCGCCTTTGACGATTACAGACTATAGAAAACTGTTGGTAGACATCCCCGGAATCAACAATGCCTGGCTTTTTACCGACGCAAAACAGGAAGTCCCCATTTTCCTCAATTGCAAGGAGGACAAACTACAGTACGGAAAAACAGATCAGAAATTAGTATTAAAGGGCCTTTATTCGGTCTTGTTGGATCTTTCCATTGACCTCGAACTCGGAGATCTCAATACCGGCGACATTGAATTGGAAAACATCCCCTTTGCTTTTTCTACCATGGTCGATATGGAAGCCGGCGAGTTTCAACTCAAATTTGAACTGCCAAGTATCAAAGAGGTAAACAAAAAAATTCTGACTGAGGATACTTCCACTTTTACTATTGAAAAAAATTCTTCTAAGAATTGGTTCTATCATTTCAAAATCGAATTGCCGGATGGAGAAATCGTGGAGATTCCATTTAAAGTGAGCATCCCAAAAAACCCATCCAAAGGAAAAATTCTTGACAGCCATGTGGCTTTTATTTTGCAGGACATTCCATTTGCAACCTTGATTCTGGAAAGCTATTTGGAAAAAATATCCAAAGCCGATACTATCCTCAAAAACGCCATCAAGACCCTCCTTAAAAACAGAAACCTGTGCGAGGATTTTGTAAGCGTAGAACCGATAGATTCTGAGGAAATCGCATTTTGCTTTGATGTCGATGTCACCGCAGATACCGATATCGAGCAAGTGCAGGCTGAGATTTACTACACCATTGAGAATTACCTCAATCCTCCGGTTTCATTTTTTACCCTCAAAGAAATGACGGAAAAAGGCGTTCCGACGGAAGAGATTTTTGAAGGACCTAGACTGGCACATGGCTTTATCGATACCGAAGAAATAGAAAAAGCACAGCTGAGATCGGTCATCTATGCTTCCGATATCATCAATTTACTGATGGATATCAAGGGAATAAAGGGGATCAGAAATTTTCTGATGACGAAATATGATAGCGATGGAAAGCCGGTCGCCGGTCAAAAAGGAATCTCTTGGTGCATGCCTGTAGGTTCCTTGCACAAGCCTGTGATGAGTACAGGTTTCTCAAAAATCCTTTTTTTCAAAGATGGTTTTCCGTTTTTGTCCCAATATGAAGAAGTTCGGGATACCGTTCAGTTGCTTCATGCCCAAAGGTCCATCGGAAAGTTGGTTCCCACTTTTGCCGATCTCCCTGTTCCCAAAGGAAAACAAAGAGATACCATGAGCTATTGGCCGGTCCAATACGACTTGCCGATGGTCTATGGCGTAGGGGAATTTGGACTTCCCTCGCATGCAGACAACCTCCGAAAAGCACAGCAGCAGCAGCTGAAAGGGTATCTGATGTTTTTTGAGCAGCTCTTGGCCGATTTTAATTCCCAGCTTTCCAATGCCAAGAGTCTCTTTTCTACCGACGAAATCAGGCAAACCTATTTTGCCCAATACCTTGGAAGCATCCGGGAAATCGATGGTGTCCTTCACACAGATTTGGAAAAAGCCATAGCCAACGATCCTCTCGATCCTGTGAGTCAGGCTTTATGGCAAAGACTTTACGAAAATCAAAACCTGTTTTTTGAGAGAAGAAACAGGTTTCTGGACCATCTTCTTGCCCGGTTTGCAGAGTCCTTCAATGACTATGCCCTACTCATGTATCAGATCAACCTCGATAACATCAGTCTTGAAAAAATCGAACCTCAGGAAATCATCGACATCAAAATCCGGACCCTTCAAGCCTATCCCGAAATCAGCTATTCCAGGTCCTTGGCATTCAATTATTTTCCACAGGATGAAAATTTTGAACTTGATGAAACCAGGCTTTGGGATACCGATAATGTGTCCGGACTGGAAAAACGAATCAGCCATTTGACCGGAATCAGTGATTTTTCAAGACGGTTTCTGTATTGTATCAAAAATGTTGAGATCATTTGCGAGGAAAAAGAAGTCGGAGAAACAATCCACTGTATGCATTCATTTTCCCTGACTTCCAGAAACGGAGTCAGACTCGTTTCCAAGAAATTTGAGGACAAAGCACAAGCTGAAGCGGTATTGACTGAAGTGATGGAATTGGGAACCAACCCTGAAAATTACCACTATACCACCAAAAAAATTAAGCTCAAAAAGCAGAATGTGATCATTCTTGAAAGTGAAAAGACATTTCCAACCGAAGGAGATGCCCTTGCCATCATACAGGATATCACCGAAGAAATGGCCATGGACTGTGATGACCCGGAGGGCTTTCACCTGATTGAGCACCTACTTTTGAGACCCAAAAGCAAGAATTTCAAATTGATGGAAGTCTGTCTGCAGGATTGTGACTGTCCCTGTGAACAGGACATTTATTCCTTCAGGGCTTCGGTGGTATTGCCTCATTGGCCCATGCATTTCGATGACATGGCCTTTCGTCAGTACTTCGAAAAGAAAATCCGGGAGGAAGCCCCGGCCCATGTCCAACTGAAAATCTGTTGGGTCAGCAATGAGAAGCTCCGGGAATTTGAATCAAGTTATAACACCTGGATCAAAGAACTGGCAACTTTCAAAGCGACAGGAAATAACCATGCAACGTATCAGGAGGCCAATGACAGGATGCTGTCAATATTGGCAAAACTCAACTCTGTGTATCCAAAGGCCACGCTCCACGACTGTGAAGAAAGTGATGCCGACAAAAACCCGGTCATGCTGGGCAAAACCATTTTAGGAACTCAAAAATTATAATCATGCAGCCTTTACAATCATACCCCGTTTTTGAAGCTGATCAGGTGCTGTCCAATGGACACCTGAACAACTTGTTGAACTACCTGGAGCAGCAGGAAAGGCTGACGCGTATCAAGCTCGTGGGCAGAGGTATCGTCTGCGGATTGGAAATCAACACTTCCAATGCTGCCATCAATATCAGTAAGGGCTGCGGATTGACTTCCCAAGGATACCTGATGCAGTTGTGTGATACCAACTACACCCATTTTATCTCCTATTCACCGCCGGTTCTTCCAAATGACCTGTATTTTTTGACCCAATGTGGCGAAGAAAACCGGGACAAAGTTCCTTACTATGGTTCCAAGGATATCCTCCAACTCATCCCTGACAGCGACAAAGAAACTGAAGGGAAAAAGTCAATAAGTACTATTAATAAACAAGATTATGCCGTTGTCTTATTTCTTGAAGCCGAACAGATAAACCTCAAAAACTGTGACACGCAGGATTGTAATGACAAAGGCAGCAGAATGGACTTCATTCTCAGGGTTCTTTTGGTCAAAAAGTCACTTTTCGATTCCAGCAAGGCCATTACTTTCAATTCCATTCTTCTGAAGCGCTTCAATGTCCCTGTTGCAGATATGAAAACGGCTGAGGATATTTTCAACGGTTTTCTCGCGATCACAGATGACAGTACCCTGACCAAGCTTTCCGAAAACCTCATCCGAAGTTGGGACAGGTTTGCAGTTCCTCTTGGGCTTCCTGCTGAAAATCCATTGAAAGGGTTAAACCTGATAGCTGTCAAAAAGAAGCTGTCCGGCAAAACAGGCCAAAGGATTTTTGTGCAGTATTTCTATGATTTTGTGGACGACCTGCTCAAAGCCTACATTGAATTCAGGGCAAAAATGAGAGAGGTTTTTGGTGAATGCTGTGCGGACGAAATGGATTATCCCATGCACCTGACCTTGGGATTGGCAAGTGAAAATACCATTCTGGGAAAAAGGAATACCCACAGACACTATTTTGAATCCTCTCCGATATTAAATGGACAGGGGAATAATGCTGACGAAGCCATCTTACTTTTGGAAAGATTGGTGGCCATGGTCAGGGGATTTATCGGGGATAAACTTCAGACCAACGAACCCATCACCATTACCCCTAATACTTTGGGATATGATTTTATCAGCTACAGAGCCATTCCTTATTATTATGATTGGAAAGCGGTCAATCCTGTATGGTATTTTAGCAGAAGTTATTCGGGCAATCAAAGGTTTAATTTGGGATACCGTGCCGCACAACAAACCGATGCTCCGGAACCGATCAAAAATCCGCTTTTGTATGACCTCGAAAGGTATAATGCATTCAGGATTGAAGGCCATATCGGAAAAAATTACCGAACCGCCTTGACAGAAATCATCCGCCAAAAGCAACGGTTCAACCTTCCTTTTGATGTTTTGGCGCTCAATGCCATCGACCTGTCGGCAATATTGAACGGCAAAGAAATCCGTTGCCATGTGGAAGACCTGGAATCTGACTACAGAGTGATGATCACCGGCATCGTCTGTCAGTTGCAGCAAATCATGGCCTATGTCGGTAATCTCCGCCCCAAAAGAACCATCGAACCAAATAGAGAACTGGGTGGATTGACCTTGAAAAGGGGTTTTAACATATCCAAAAATCTGGTGGATATGCAAAAAACCATCAAAGCTGACCTTTCTAAAAACCAAGCTATCAGTATTTCCAATGGAGACATCATCAAAAATCTTGCATTACGGGATGTCGAACCTGGTGAAAAGCTCGCAGATTTTGTGGCAAAAGATGTTTCGAATTTTATCGTTGACCAAAAAGTATTTTTTGAACACATCATCAGGCAACCGGATTTGTTGTTGATTTTCCTGCAGCAATTGGCAGAAATAGTGAAGTACCTGCTTTCCTTCGATTTGGACAAATTCGATGAAGATGCATACAATAAATTGTGGACTCCCTATTCCAAAACCGTTGCCAGCCTGATCAAAGAAGCTACAAACTCTGAAAATGAAGAGATCAAGAGGTATTTCTCCCCAAGCAACAATGAACTGCTTTTCAAATGTGCCAATGAAAAACTCTTTGCCTTGAAGGAAGAATACCTCAAAAGGTTGGAGCAATACCATGCCGCCATCAATTTCAATGAGTATTTCAAAAAACATCCGGGATTGGAACATAAGGCCGGTGTGACCAAAGGGGGCACTTTCATCTTGGTATATAACGGTGAAGTAGAAAGAGTTTTGACTTTGCCGGAATTGGCTAATCCAAACTTAAACCTTGACTTATTTACTAGAAATAATCTGACAAACTTGTTGGCAAAAGAGAGTCTGGCAATAAAATCAGAACCTCAAAAAGCCAGTATTTCTACAAACATTGGAAAAGATGTAAAAGAACTTGCCATCACCGCAAAACGCACAGAGTTTGAATTTGCCTCTGACCTGATCAAAAAACTGAATCTCGGAGACGCAGCCAAAAGTGTACTTGATGCACTCAATATCAGGGACAATGAAATCCGGGATCAGGCTACTCCGATCGCCAAGGGAACGGTGATAGCTGATTTTTATCTTCCATATCTCTGTTGCAGTGACTGTCCACCGATCGCTTATGTGATCCCTGAAGAAAAAAAACCTGAAAATAAAGGGCCTGTAGCCAATGCCGGTCCCGATCAGACCATAACTATTGTTGAATCAGCCACGGTTACTTTGAATGGGTCTGCATCCACAGATGCAGATGGGACCATAATTGAATTTTTATGGACCCAACAAAGCGGCCCATCAGCAGTCATCATCACACCCGATCAGGTACAGACCATTATTCAGTTCCAAAATCCGGGGCAATATGTTTTTGCGCTGAAAGTGACTGATGACAAAGGTGCTTCTGCCCAAGACACTGTAACCATTATTGTAAATCCTCCTGCAAATAACCCTCCTGTTGCAAACGCCGGACCGGATCAGGATATTGACTTTAATCCATCAACACCGGTGACTACTTTTTTGAATGGATCGGGATCGACGGATGGAGATGGCTCGATCGTAGTATTTTCTTGGTCTCAGCAGAGCGGTCCATCGGCCGTCATCAATACACCTGATCAGGTTCAGACCAGAGTGCTTTTCCGGTCTCCCGGTCAATATGTATTTGTGCTCAAGGTAACCGATGACAGAGGTGCCGATGCCGAAGACAGTGTTACCATCACCGTAGTGGCTCCCCAAAACAATCCTCCAGTAGCAGAGGCAGGCGAGAACCAGTCTGTTTTGGTTCCAAATCCAAACACTCCTGCAACTGTTATTTTGGATGGAAGTAATTCCACCGATCCTGAGGGAAATGCGCTTGATTTCATTTGGACATTTGAAGGAGGGCCAATGAATCCTTCAATCACCGATCCGAATCTGGTGCAGACAACTGTGACCGGACTTTTGGCAGGGATATACAAATTCGGGCTGAAAGTGACGGATACGGGCGGGAACAGTTCCAGTGATTCGGTCGAGGTAAGCGTTGCTGTCAGGGATGGAGGAGATGATATCTTGATAAAAACCTGCGGACCAATCAGGGAGATAATCAAAGCCTTTGAGACATTTGACAATACTGATTCCAATGACCTGTTTAAAAGGTTCATCGAAATTTATTCCCCTTATGGACAGATAAAGGAGTTCTTTACTTTGATGAGACAAATAGCAGGAGAAACGACAGACAAACAGATTGAATTCTTTGTCAGTGAATTTGTCAATACCGGATTGCTTTCTCAATTCGTGGAATGGCTACAGCAATTGCACGATGTAATTTTGAAATTTAGAGAACTCAGAAGTTTGGCTTTTGAGCTTTACCGGATCTTGAATCTCTTGGCGACATATATAGTCTGTATCCAAAAAGAGGATTTTGATCAGGCAAAAATCCCGATGGAAAATATCTTTTCATTCATAGAGGAGCATGCTATGGTGTGGGCATCCATGCGGGGAACCGGCGCATTTGGGCGAATAGAAACCCAGCTTGTCCTTAGGATTGCCAATGATATAGGTGCGGCCATAGCCCAGACAGAGGAAAATGGGGAAGTGAGCACCAAACCAAAATATTTAGAACGACTTCAGAAAATCGGGAATATCATCTGATTTGAAATACCATGTCCGAAATCCAAAACCATAAAATCCATACAGCTTCCCTTCAGGTAGATTTTGAAGGGTTGGAAGAAGGATTGGGAGTGCAGGACAGTCTTGGTTTGTTGTTTTACGAAAAAATAAAACCTGCTTTAGAAAAAACTTTTGACAATTATGGAGATCCAAAAGCCACTATTGTCTTTGATAAACTTGAACTGGATTGTGGACATATTTCATATGAAAACTGGGAAGAGAACCTGGTAAAACAGGTTTTAATACAACTTGATGAAAATTTAAAGTCAGTATCAAAAGAGAAAAATGAAATCATTCCTGTTGGAAAAAAGGCTGAAGAAGTTTTTATCCATTTTCTTAAAAAAGGATATTTCCCTTGGAACAGTCCTTTTGCAAATCCTAGAGATTTGGAAGATTCGGTGGTTTTGGAACCTCCATTTTTAGAAAAACTCAGGTTTGTTTTTCTTAAGTCTCCGGCACTTCAAGAGCGTTTCTTTCATGCTTTTAGCTCCGATTTCATTTCAAAAGTGGTTTCAGGATGGAGTCTAAAATTACATCCTGATGTAACCAATTTGGTTTCTTTTCTAGATGGAGCCAATCTCCAAGAAGAATTATTTCAAGTATTGGTTCGTATTGATCCCGAGAAAAAACCATTTTCCTTAACCCACTTTCTTGAAAATCTGATCACCAATTTCTCTTTGGAAAATTTGACATATTTGGGAGAGTACTTGGCCAGAGAAGTTGATACGGGGAAGGAACTAAGAAAAGAAATGAAGACGTTGGTTCTTGAAACCAATCCACCCGAATTGCAAAGAAAGATTCCCCATCTAATGCAAAGTATCCAGAAAAGAAATCCTTCATTTTGGAAAGAAGTAGGCTTTTCACTTGAGGAAGTAGAATTTCTAAAAGGTGAATTCCTGCAGAAGAAAATAGGAAAACATAATTCAAAGCCATTAAACCAAAAGGACTTCCCCAAATCACAGCCTGATCCAAGACCAATGAAAAGACCAAATCCATCCCCCAATCAATTGGGATCAAAAGAACAGGAAGATCAGGAAATAAAAGAAGGAATATTTGTGGAAAATGCAGGTTTGGTTCTTTTGCATCCATTTTTGGCCGGACTCTTCGGCAACCTACAACTGACAGAAAACGGAAAGTTTGTGGCAGAATCCGACCAATCATTGGCTGCAAGGATGCTCCAATTTTTGGTATTTGGAGAAAATGAACTTTCAGAAAATTTCTACCCTCTCAATAAAATCCTTTGCGGGATGGGCGTTTCTCAAGTTTTGGGAGTGGAAATTGACATCAGTCAGGAGTTCAAAATTGAAGGTGAAGAATTGCTTCAGGCAGTAATTGGGCATTGGTCTTTCTTGAAAAACACAAGTATTGACGGTTTACGGGAAACTTTCCTGCAACGCAACGGCAAAATCAGCCGGGTAGAAAAAGGGTGGAAACTCCAGGTAGAACGAAAAACGGTAGATGTGCTTTTGGCCAAGCTGCCTTGGGGACTCGGTATCATCAAACTGCCTTGGATGAATGACATGATGTTTGTCGAATGGGAATAAAAATGCGCTGACTATGGAGGATTTAAAAACCATCATTGAGTTTTTGGAAGTCAGTTTGAAAAACCGGCTCGACAACTTTTTCCATAGTAAAATTTTGGAAGATCAGGATTCCACAGAATTGATTTTCGACACGCAAAGCACAGTGTCTAGATTAATCAGGCATTACAACTTGAATAAAGAGAATTTGCTTTTATTGTCTGCCGCCTTGGTTCCCCATATTGTTCCAGGATTTTTTGACAAGATCATTCGGGAATACCTTCCCCAAGGCGGGGATTTTCCTGAGTTTGGCGGGGTAAAACCAGAGCAGCATAGAGGCATGGTTCCCACGGGAGAAACCATTCTTTTTTTACTGGCGGGAATGGACATTCCGCAAAGGTTGAACCAACTCTCGATCTTTGATCAATCCAATCCATTGATCAAACACCGGATCTTATCATTGGAAACTGTCAAAACCGGAGAGCCAAGATTGAGCGGAAAACTGGTCATGGACCCCGAATACGTGGAAGTGATGACCACCGGAAAGATTTCCCTTCCCGCTTTGAGCATCAATTTTCCAGCAGAACACCTGCATTCTGAAATGACTTGGGAAGACCTTGTACTCCCGGATCAAGTCTGGCATCAGGTCAAAGAATTGCAGACTTGGCTCAAACATAAGGATACTTTACATTCAGATTGGGACCTGGGACGGAAGATCAAACCCGGGTATAGAGCTTTGTTTTACGGTCCGCCTGGAACAGGCAAAACCATCACTGCGACACTTTTGGCAAAGTATACCGGAAAGGAAGTATTCAGGATTGACCTTTCTATGGTCGTATCCAAGTATATCGGCGAGACCGAAAAGAACCTTTCAATGCTTTTTGATAAAGCCGAAAATAAAGATTGGATCCTGTTTTTTGATGAAGCAGATGCGCTTTTTGGAAAGCGAACCGGTGTCAGAGATGCGCATGACAAATATGCCAATCAGGAAGTTTCCTATCTGCTCCAAAGGATAGAAAGCTATAATGGCTTGGTGATTTTGGCCTCCAACTTCCGAAACAATATTGACACGGCCTTCATCAGGAGGTTCAATGCCATTATTTATTTTCCTGCACCCAAGGCAGACGACAGATTGGTTTTGTGGGAAAAATCCCTGCCAAGCCAGTTCAAAATAAGCAAAGAAAACGGACTCAGGGAAATCGCCGAAAAATACGAACTGACCGGCTCCCACATCATCAACATCGTCCAATACCTATCTCTGACTGCCTTAGAAAGCCGGGATTTTGTATTGACCAAAGACATGATGATAAAAGGAATAAAGAGGGAAATGGAGAAGGAGGGGAAGTAGCAAGAAAGATCATCATTTACAAATAAAAACGAAGGAAATGGAAGCGATAAAGGAGACTAAAAGGTCGAAAGTCAAGACAAATTCAAATGGAAAAAATCCCTTTTTCATGGGTAATCCATTTCAGGAAAAGTTGAAAATAAGCCGACCAAATGACCAGCAGGAAAAAGAATCGGAAAAGATGGCCGGGCAGGTGATGAGGACAGTTCACGAAAATAAAAAAACTGAACCAAGCTCTCATTTCGCTTCTGAACTCAAAACCAACCCAGGAAGGGGTGGCACACTTTCTCCTCAAACCAAAAGGCAAATGGAAAGTGCCTTCGGTAGCGATTTTTCCGGCGTAAAAATCCATTCTGATGAACAGTCCACCCGGTTGGGAAAGGAAATCAACGCAAAAGCTTTTACTGTTGGCTCGGATATTTACTTTCAAAAGAAATATTTCAACCCAAAAGATGGCGTGGGAAAAAGACTTTTGGCGCATGAACTCGTCCATACCCTGCAGCCAAATGCGTCGAGCAGTTTTTCTATCAAAAGAGAAGGGGAAGAACAAAAAGATAAGGCTGATGACAAACCTAAGGTTGAAACAAAAGTGGAGGTCGCTACAGAATACAAAGAAGGGGAAATCAAAGGAAAGACAACCACCACCAGGTCAGGGGAAGAAAAAGTGACCGATGCAATTACTGCCAAGGCTTCAGAAAAAACTTCAGGCGATACCGTGAGCACTTCCGCAGAACTTGTGGCAAAAGACAAAGCTTCGGGAATTTCTGCCACCGCAGGAATCAAAGCGGAGGAAACTCCCTTGGACCTCTCCAAGCCCGATAAAGCAAAAGCCTATTTCAAAGTAAATGGAAGTTGGACACTATTCGATTCAAAACTCAAACTGGACTCGGGGATTACAGCCGAAACGGACTTCAAAAATTCCCCCTCCCTGTCTGTGGATGGAAAAGCGATATTTTTTCCAAATGGCCGTCTGACACCGGAAATCGCAGGAAAATTTCTTTTGGACGAACAGGGTCCTTCGGGACAAATTACACCCGGAGTTTCCCTCAAAATCACTGACATGCTCTCCGCGAAAGCTGGAGTTCCGATAGACATTGGATCTGATGGAAAAGTAAAGGCAGGAGTAGGATTGGGTCTTGTGTTCAAGTTTTAAAGAAATTCCTGCTAAATCATACCCATGAATTATAAGGCAAATAGATAACTCATTCAACTTAAGAAGAAATATAAATGGAGGCTGTACAAGAAAATAAGAAATCTCATTCTAAGCCAAAAGTTCTTGGAAAGGAATCTTTTTTTTCTGCAACACCTATCCAGACCAAACTTAAAGTAAACCAACCCGGCGACAAATATGAAGTTGAAGCAGACCAAGTCGCTGAACAGGTAATTCAAAAAATCTCGGCTTCGGAAAGTGATACTTCCTCACCTAGCCAAAAAAATGAACCCTTCATCACCCCCAACCCAACATCAGTCCATTTAAAGGGTAATTCAGATGATGAAAATTTGAGCCAAACATTGATGACGAAGAGGACAAATGCCGAAACGCCTGTGGTTTCCTCAAAAACATCCTCTCAACTTTTTACTTCCAAAGGAGGTGGAAATCCATTGCCCAAAAATACCCAGTCAGAAATGGAACAAGCATTTGTGACGGATTTTTCCAAAGTCAAAATACATACTGATACCTCTGCCGCTACGTTGAGCAAAAACCTAGGTGCTATGGCTTTTACGCATGGCGCAGACATTTACTTCAACTCAGGAAAATTTGATCCTGATAGCCAAAGCGGTAAGAAGTTATTGGCGCACGAACTGACGCATTTCATCCAAAAATCAAAAGAGATACAGAGAGATCCTGATGAGGATGCAAGGAAAAAGGAACAAGAGGCAATTGCTAAGCTTAAATCCGAAATAAAGACAGCCTTTTCCCTCAAATCAGTTGAGGATGAAACCTCCACTTGGACTTTGGAGGAATTGAGAATCACGAAGGAGGCGATCGCAAACATTCCAAATGAAGATATCCATGCTCTAAAAGACGTAGTTCTGAAACGTGTCTCCAGTTTGGGTGGAAAAACCGCAGGTCAATTTTCTTCTCAACAATCGGTAAATGATACAACGGTAACCGACGAATATGAGCTTTCATTGGCAGATTTGAATTTTAAACCGGGAACTCCGGAAGTGGAGCAAAAAAGATTGGTGCAACACGAAGTCGGCCATGCCATTGCTACATTTCCAAGCAGGCAGGCTAACTTGGCTTCTAACAAAGCTTTGGCAGAATATAACACCAAGATAAACAAGGAAAATGAAAGTAGTATCACCTTTACTATGGCCAACGATGAAATGAACCTTGCTGTTGATGAACTTACCAAAAAGGTGGAAGAGTTTAACAAAGAGTCAGAACCTACAATAAAGAAACAATTGAAAGGTGAAATGGATGCCTTGAGGAAGATAGCAGACCAAAAAAGAACAGAAAGAACAAAAAATGAGAAATTATTAAAAGCTGACGAAGCAGCTACAAAAACTGCCAAGACCGCTTCAGACAAAAAAGAAAGTGAAGCCAAAAAACACGGCATCAGCCAAACAGACCTCGATGCCATCGATCAAAGCACTTCCACAGCCAAGTCAAACCATGACAAAGTCCTGTCAAAGGCAATTGGAGGTGTCACTAACGATATGAAAAATCTGGGAGAAGCCGTACAATACCTGACATCAGTACAAGCCCTAAGCACCGAAATTGAAAATTTCCATTCCCAAACCAAGTCCAGAGAAAAATCCGAAGCCGAGGTAGAAAGCTATATTGTTGGTGTCGACAAGAAAATGGAAGAAAGAATTCAAGCATTTGAATCATTGTCAAATACTGACGCCAAGCATGCAATTTTGATGACATTGGCCCCTGTGGAGCAGGAACAGGAAAAATTCTTTCATGCTGCAAAGGCAAACGCATTGGCACATGAAAGGTCGGCGAGGGTTCAAAAATTTGTGGCATTTGTAGAATTAAAGAACATTCCCCCGATTTCGGATTACGCTCAAGAGAATTGGCCGCATAAACCAGAGGAGTTCTATGCTGAGGCTTATTCCTTTTGGACTTCAGGAAAATTGAAAGCTGTTTCTCCAGACCTTCAAAAGTGGTTTGATGAAAAAAAATACAAATAACCCTAATCAAAGAAGGATTCTTAAGCTAGCGGGATTTGAATGAAAACCCGATCGAGAATATTACCATAGTTTTATTTGACCAGGGGTGGACCTATCCATATTATTTTGTAATTTCTCTATTCTATCCTATTCTTCCCTTACCTTCACCCTATGGAAAATCTACCCCCTTGCCCGGCCTGCAAATCTGAATATACTTACGAATTGGATGGCAAATTTGTCTGCCCGGAATGTGCTTTCGAATGGGAGGCAGAGGAAACCGTTGTTGAAGAAGGACTTGTGGTGAAGGATTCCAACGGGTCCATTTTGGCAAATGGGGATTCAGTGACCATCATCAAAAATCTACCTGTCAAAGGTGCCGCCCATCCCATCAAAGCCGGGACAAAAGTCAAAAACATCCGCCTTGTAGAAGGTGACCACAACATCGACTGCAAAATTGAAGGATTCGGTTCCATGGCCTTGAAGTCTGAGTTTGTCAAAAAGGCTTGAAAGGAAGTATGAGTTACGAATTACGAATTACGATTTACGATTTACGGACATTTTTCTAGCATTTGGGCATTTTTAGTATCTCGGTGGGTTTTAAAGGAATCTTGGTAAAACCTGGATTGAAGTCCAATTGAAGCGGCAATGGACTGTCGACCGTGGTCTGTGGTCAATTCACTTTTTTTCCACCGTCTATGGACTATCAACCATGGACAATGAACAAAAAAACATCCTCCCCATTTTCATGAGGAGGATTTGTTATTTACAGGCGATCTTATTCACCCTTGTGGCATGTCTACCACCTTCAAAATCTGTCGTCAGGAATATATCCGCAAGCTTGGCTGCCAAATCAAAAGGAATAAACCGAGCCGGCAAAGCCAAGACATTGGCATCGTTGTGTTGTCTTGCCAAAGCTGCCAAATCCTCATTCCAGCAAAGCGCTGCCCGTATTCCCTGATGTTTGTTGGCAGTGATGGCAACGCCATTGCCGCTGCCACAAATGAGGATTCCCTGCTTGAATTCACCATCTTCGATGGCATTACATAATGGATGGACAAAGTCCGGATAATCTGCTGAAGCGGCCGTATATGGACCAAAATCTTTGACCTCATAGCCCGCAGATTCCAATACTTTAATCAGCTCGGTTTTATATTCAAAACCGGCATGGTCTCCTGCTATGGCGATTCTTTTATCCATTGTCTTTGTATTTCAGGTTGTCTTCCAATTCTTTTTTGGCTCGTTGCCTTTCGAGTCTTTTTGCTACCTGGATTCCGACTTCGTAAAGCACCAAAATCGGCATGGCAATCAAAACCTGACTGATGACATCCGGCGGGGTAATCAATGCAGATAGGATCAAAATCACCACGATAGAATGCCTTCTATATGCTTTCAACATGGCTGCTGTAACCAAACCTGACATTGAAAGGAAATAGATAACGACAGGAAGCTGAAACATGATGGCAGACGCCAACACGAGCATACTCAGTGTACCTATATAAGAAGTAATGTCAAATTCATTGAGGATACTTGGATCCAACTGGTAATTGGCCAAGAAGTTAATCGAAAGTGGCGCAAGGATAAAATACCCAAATGCGGTTCCCAAGAAAAACAACAGGCTAACAAAAAACACCGCACCGCGGGCGGCCTGTCTTTCTTTAGAATACAGTCCTGGTGCGATAAATTTCCAAACTTCCCAAAATAAGTAGGGAAATGAAACAATCAGGCCTACAACCATACTAGAGGTCAGGTGCATGGAAAACTGTCCTGTCATCTGCCTGCTTTGGATGGTAAATGGAAGGGTATCGATACACAAAGGTGGTACGTTAAGGTAATCAGAAATCTGGCAAAGCACCCTATAAGTGATGAAGTCTACCTTAGAGGGACCAAGGATGACAATACCGAAAACAAATCCTTTTGCAAGAAATGCTGCAACGGTAAATATTAATATGGCTGCAGCAGAGCGCAGCAAGTGCCATCTCAACTGCTCCAAATGGTCCAAAAAGGACATGCCTTCTTCTTCCTCTTCTTTATACTGATCTAAGGCCACGCTTTTTTAGGATAATTAATACAATGGAAACTGAACCATCCAGTCATTGACTTCGGATTTGATTTTGGCCAGTTCAGCCTCATCACTGTGGTTTGTCAGTGCCCTGTCAATAAGTGATACGATTTTGCGCATGTCCGCTTCTTTTAACCCCCGGGTGGTGACCGCAGCAGATCCAACCCTCATTCCTGAGGTGACAAAAGGCGATCTGGTATCAAAGGGAACCATGTTTTTGTTGATAGTGATATCTACTTTGCCGAGAGTTTCTTCAGCCAATTTACCTGTCAGGTCTTTATTGCGAAGGTCGATCAGCATCATGTGGTTATCAGTTCCGCCTGAAATGATTTGGTATCCCAAACCTACAAAAGTATCCGCCATGACAGCTGCATTCTTTTTGACCTGAAGGACATACTCCATGTACTCATCAGAAAGTGCTTCTTCAAAAGCGATGGCTTTGGCTGCAATGATATGTTCCAATGGACCGCCCTGTGTTCCTGGGAATACGCCTGAATCCAAAAGGGAAGACATTTTTCTCAATTCACCTTTAGGCGTCTTCAACCCAAATGGATTGTCAAAATCATCACGCATCAGGATCAATCCACCTCTTGGTCCGCGAAGGGTTTTGTGGGTGGTAGTAGTCACGATATGACAATACTCCAATGGATCATTCAAAAGTCCTTTGGCTATCAATCCTGATGGATGTGAAATATCTGCCAATAACAAAGCGCCGACTTGGTCCGCAATGTCTCTCAACCTCTCATAATCCCAATCGCGGCTATAGGCCGAAGCGCCACAAATCAACAATTTTGGTTTTACTTCCAATGCCTTGGCTTCCACTTTGTCGTAATCGATGACTCCGGTTTCTTCCTCTACGCCATAAAAATGCGGCTTGTATAATTTCCCCGAAAAATTAACTGGGGAACCATGGGTCAAATGCCCTCCATGTGAAAGGTCGAAACCCAAGATCGGATCACCGGCATTGAGCACTGCCAAGAAAACAGCAGCATTTGCTTGTGCTCCGGAATGCGGCTGCACATTGGCCCAAGTAGCCCCAAAAAGCTCCTTTGCCCTGTCAATTGCCAATTGCTCGATCTGATCTACAATCTCACAACCTCCATAATACCGCTTGCCGGGAAGTCCTTCTGCGTATTTATTGGTCAGTACTGTACCTGCTGCTTCCATCACCTGCTTGCTGGTGAAGTTTTCTGAAGCAATCAATTCAATTCCGGTTTTTTGACGGTTTTCCTCTTTGGCAATTAGGTCAAAAATAGCCTGATCTCTTTTCATGGGGATATTTTAATAGGTCGGCCAAAATTAGTTTTATTCAATGGATTATCCAATGGAATATAAAATGAATATCTCCTCAAATCTGCAATAAGGCCTTGATTTGAATAAACCAAAAACCCTCTGATTGCAAATCAAGAGGGCTTAATTAATGGGTTTATGTTAATTTAAAATTTATGTTCGAAATATGATAGTAATATTGAATTTCAACTTAATTCTTGGCATGAGACTGAAATGCCCGGTACATCGGTCTTCCGACTTCGTTCCGATAGCTATCGGAATTCCGTCCTGCCTGCAGATGAATAAAGGCTACTGACAAAGAAGCGGGTAACCACTTAACTTAAAACGGTATCCTCACATTCAATGCAATATTCCTTCCCATCTGATTGACACCAAAAGGTCTGAAAAGAGATAAGTGATCCAAATAAGCTTTGTTCAACAGGTTGGTTCCGCTGACATAGACATCCACCGTATTGTTCCCCACTTTCAGATTTCCTCCGATATTCATTCCCAAAAGGAAATAACCCGGGGTTGCTTCTTCCAAAGGTGCTGCTCTTTCCTGGTCAAAAACCAAAGATCCCAAAACGCTGATGTATGGTTTTTGAAGAATTCCGATGTCATTTATTCTGAAATCTACATTTTGATTCCATCGGAACGCTGGGATGTAGGGAAGGTAGCTCAGGTCATTTGTTCTCTGACCGATGACCATCGCATAGGACGTTGAGCCGCTGATCCATTTGACCGAAGTAGGCTGGATATCCAATTCGATTTCTCCTCCATAAAGTCTAGCGTCTGCCTGCTCAAATGACCATATATCCAAATCCTGCTGAACTTCTCCTGTCGGGGCAAAGAAAATATAATTGTTGATGTTATTGTAGAAAACTTCTCCGGAAAGCGCGAATCCTTTGCCGCTGTACCGAATACCAAAGTCGGTCTGGATGTTTTGCTCTCTTTCAAAAGAGGCATTTCCTTTTTCAAATCTTCTTGTGCCAGGATGTACCCCATTCGAAAATAGCTCAGCCAAATCCGGCGCCCTGAAACCCTGGGCGATGTTTAACCTGAATCTCCATTTATTATCCGGTCGAAAAGTCGCCCCACCGCTAGTGGTCACACCATCGAATGTCCTCTCGAGCTTCCTGTCTTCAGGTTCGCCCGGTAAGATAAATCCGAAATCAATGAAATGTGGCGCACTTGCATCCACATTCACTTTTCTGTAATCATATCGTAGGCCACCTTGGATGACCCATTTGTCTTTGTTGTAATTCAAAAGACCATAGACCGATCGGTCGTCTTTTCTTGCGTCAGGGATAAGGAATTCCAATGCATCATCGTAGTTGATGGTATTGAGCACAAAGCCCTGAACGCCAAAAATTGCTTCCAAATGAGGATTGAGGGTCTTGAAGTACTTAAGATCGTACATGATATTGGTCTGGTTCAATCCCAAATCAACACTTTCAGGGCCAGATTCCAATTCTTCTCTGAGGTTCTTATGCAATCCAAAGGTAGCTTTGAACTTGTCCTCACCCAAAAACACATTGGTCTCTGAGGAAATAAAGTGGTCAGTGACATTTTGATAAGGAACCTGTGTTTTGCGGTCACCTCTAAAAGTTGCAAGCTCATCTATCCCATTTTCATCCAAGATGCCAAGCTTCTGCTTCATGTAAGTGTAGCGGAGTCTTGTATCTCCCCATTTCTTTTGAAGTCCCACTCCTCCTTTGAGGTTTTGGGTATTGAATCTGGTATTGCCCATTGTCCGGCCATCCCCGTCAATGTAATCTGCATGGGATTCCAAAGCACCGTTCATAGACCAAACAAAGCCATTCTCAGCAGCTCCTTTGACACCGACTTCAGATCGTAAACCAAGGTTATTGCTGTATCCCCGCAGGTTGACATAGCCATCTACATCACCCTTGGCAGCATCATTTTCCTCAATGAGGTTCACAACACCTGCCATCGCACCTGATCCATAGATTAAAGAAGCGGGGCCTTTGATCAACTCGACATTGCCAATTCCTGTCTCTGTCAATCCCAAACCATGGTCAGCACCCCATTGTTGGTTTTCAAATCTTCCTCCTTGGTATACTGACAACACCCTACTGAAAGAAAGTCCTCGGATGACAGGTTTGCTGATACCGGGTCCCAAAGAGATTTCATTCACGCCCGGGGTTCTGGTCAATGCCGTCATCAAACTTGGTGAAGGCATTTTGAGAATTGCCATCCTGTCAACTTTTTCGATGCTGATGGGAGAACTTTCCTTGCTCATGATATATGCCCCCGAAATCACGACTTCATCGATATTGGTCGTAGATTCCTCCAATTGGATCACAACAGCCTTCCCTGCGGTATTTGGCCTCACAGTTTGCACTTGGGTGGAATACCCTATATAGGATATTTGGAAGGTTATATTTTTTTCCGGCAGGGAAGTGATTTTAAAATTTCCTTCGAGGTCAGTGACCACTCCGCGATTGAGTTCGGGAACGAAAACTGAAACACCCGGCAAAGGGGAATTGGTATTTTTATCAAGGACTCGTCCTGTGATGGTAAGGTCTTGTGCTGCCAATACCCCGACGGAAATCAGAGTAAGGGCAATAACGAATAGTAGTCGCATTGCTTAAATTGCTTGTAATTTGAAATAAATTAAAATAGGGAATTTAGAAAGGTAAGAACCTACCTTTCAAGAAATAAAAATCAGGCAATAGCAGGGGGGCCCCGGTGGTCAAATCCAAGCTGGACTTGGGAGAAAAATTCTACTGAGGCAAAGGATGATTCAAAACTTTGGTCAAAAACAATCGATTCAGGAACAGGAACTTCAAACTGATAAACAATATAATCAGCATGTGCGAGCAGATCCAGGATGATCAGTTCTTCTTCTGTATGCCCATGGTCAGGTTGGGATTCCTGTTCGAAAGATAAAATCGGATGAGCATGGGTAATGATCTTTCCGTTCAACTCATGAGAGTGAAAAAACAACACACCATTAGCCAAAATGCTGAGCATCAATGCCAAGCTGAAATGACTGAGGAATGGGACTATGTCGCGGAATTTTTTCACTTATTTCAATAATTCAAACAGATAACGCAAATATATATAAGATTGTTAATCAAAAATTACCATTCATAATTTTATTCCCTGTCGAATTATATTTTTAGAATAGCCTAAAAAACAACCTTTTGCCATATTTTGAGTAGTTTTCCGACATGGTTGATTTCAGATTCAGACCCGAAACCTATTTTGAAGCCGAGCTTACATCGGTACTTTTGATCAGGCTTGATTTTCCTGAAAGTCAGTGGGGGGAAGTAATAAGTATCTATGCCAACCTTTTGGATGGGATGATCCACTATGAAGCAGTGGATTTTTATGGCAATGACATCAATCTGAGTCCTTCCAAGAGCTTTGAGACTTTGTCCACCCAGGAAGTGATTTTTATGATTGAAACTATGGAAACGGATTGGGACAGTGCATCGGGAAATATGGGATTGACGCTATTGGGAATCCCCGAAGTAGAGAGCAAGTATTATCCTGATCTTAAAGAATACTTTTCCGAAAAGAGGAAAGGTTTTGGGCTGGATTAAAAATCCAGAATCGTCTCGTAAGCACGAGTGAGTGAATGATAGGTTCTGAACCAATACTCATATGTCTCAAAAGAGATACAATCACTGATCTCCATTCCCTGAAAATTTACTTTCTTGATGCTGTTGGAAGGAAGCCAGCTCCTCAGGTCATTGGCCTGATCGATGGTGAGTTGGGAGAGTTGGACGATTCTTTTTCCTTCGATGACTAATGGGATCAATTTCATCATTGCTCAGTTATTACCTTACAAATGAAAAGCAATAGATCTTAGAATCGGTTAATTGTAAATTACGATTATGTTAACTTTAGAATTTACTTCTATTTTGATTTCAATTAGTCATCCTGTTCAAAAGCTTTGGCACCTTAGTACATGGTAAATATCATCCTCATTGTTGTTTTTTTGGTTTTGGGCTTTTTCTTGCAGCGGTTCAAATTTGTCCCCGCAAATACCTCCAAGTACCTGAACAGTTACCTGATTTACATAGTCCTACCAGCTTTGGCATTGCGGTATTTACCCAAAATCGATTTGCGGACAGAGTTATTGTTGCCGGTAGCCGCGGCATGGATTGGATTTGGGCTTTCTTGGTTGATTTTTGGAACACTCGGTAAAAAGTACAATTGGGGAAATTCCATTACAGGTTGTCTGGTGATTACAGCAGGCTTGGCAAATACCTCTTTTGTGGGAATCCCAATCATACAGGCTCTTTATGGGGAGGAAGGTGTCAAAATTGCCTTGCTGATAGATCAGGCCGGGTCATTCATTATTGTCAGCAGCGTGGCAGTCATCGTGGCATCGATTTACAGTGTCGGCAAAAAAAGGAAGAGAGACATCACCAGAAAAATTCTCACATTCCCACCCTTTTTGTTCTTTTTGATCGCCTTTGGGCTTAATTTTTATGGTCTTGAGATCGGAGGAAGATTTGATGCATTATTGCAGGTCATAACAGCTACTTTGACTCCTGTGGCATTGACTTCTGTAGGTTTGCAGGTCAAAATGGACTTTGCCGCATTGAAGTCAAAGTTTCTCTGGTATGGACTAACCTACAAACTTATCCTGATTCCTTTGGTAATTTTGCTTCTTTTCAAGTATGTGTTCCGATTGGAAGGTTTGATTTTGCAGGTATCGGTCATGGAGGCTGCCATGGCCCCGATGATTACGGGCTCGATCATTGCCATCACCCACGACCTCGAACCCAAACTTGCTTCTCTCCTTGTGGGAATCGGAATTCCGCTTTCATTTTTTACCCTCGCTATCTGGTATTTTATATTGTCTTAGTAGCTGACAATTAACCAATAACGTTTAATGCTGGTTTGGTAGGTTTCGGAATTGCCCACCTAAAGGCGGGTACATCATATTCCGTACCTAAAGGCACGGAAATCCACTGAAATTTTTTCTACCAATATTTTGTCCCTAAAGGGACAGTGACTTCAACCAAATAATACCTAGAATCACTTGCTTTCAATCAGAAGGATTATTGAATAGAAGTAGGTCAAAATGACCTCGACTTCGCTCGGCCACCGGATTTATGCTAATAAAGGAAGGGGAGGAAAATGCGGCTTCGCCGCATTTTCCTCCCCTTCCGTACCCGACACTGAGCGAAGTCGAGGTGAACATTAATAAATTTGGTTACCGATAAGAAAGCGGATATACAAATAAATTTTATACCTCAATCTAAGTTTGTAAAGTAGGGTTAACCAAATAACCTTTAACCAAATACTTGTACTGAGCGCAGTCGAAGTAACCAAACAACCCTTAACCAAATCCCCAATTAATCCAACCTAGTAGTATCCGGCTTGGCTGGTTTTGGCTTTAATAATCCCCTCAGGACTTTTTTGGCCTCGTCTGCAGCTTTGGTTTTGGTTTCTTCTATTTTCTTATCGGCTTCTTTCTTCACACTGTCTTGGAGTATATCTGCTTTGAGCTTCAATTCTCTTTTTAGACTGTCCTCTGCCGCTTTGAACTGTTCTGTGACTTCCTGTTGGATAATTGCGGTTTCATTGCTTACCCTTGATTTGAGCGCAGTGGCCAACAGGTTTTCAATGCTATTGCCACCGGCCAAACCTACCTTAGGCGCGTTGTAAGTGCCACCAAGACTGACGGCTACAGGAATAATCGTGGATTCGCTGACTTCATTTCCTGAAATGGCAGCAAGAAGGGTATTGGCTTGGGTACCAAATTTTCCAGCAGGAACTTGCATATTGATCAGGTATTTGATCGTTCCATCAAATCCTGTACTGCCTTGGATATTGGCTTGGTAATCCCACAGCTTCACATCAAACGGCTTCACGTCCAGGACGCCGTTATTGATATCGATTGGAATAGAAAGGTTTTTGAATTGGATGGTATTCGTATCATTCAACTTGGTAAGGCTTGTTATCCCTTGGATGATCGGACTGTCTTTCAAGGCGGCTTCCGCGATTTTCAATAGACCTTTACCATCCAAAGAAGAAAGAATCGGCATCATATCCTGTCCCAATTTTCCTGAAAAAGCCAAAGTGGAGTTGAAATTTCCTGTCAGATGCTCGGCAATCGGAGCAAAGGCCTTGATTGTATTGAAGGATTGGAAGGCCTGGGGAATACTGAGATTCGCAAGGTTCAGGTTAAAATCAAACTTGGGTTCTGACAAATCTGTAGGGTCATAGGAACCGTTCAGTGTCATTTGACCACCCAATGTACGCATGGATGCATCAGAAAATCTGAGGATGCCCTCTCTTAGGGACATGTTTCCTTTTACGTCTTTCAGGGAAAGGTTGTCATAGACAACTTCCACCGCAGCGACTGACATGGAGAAGTCTATGTTTTTTGGCAATTCTATCACGGTCAATGCAGCTGTATCGGCTGTAGTCGATTCCGTCATCCATTCATTGACATTGAACTTGCTGGAATTCAGACTCAGCTGACCTTTCAAAGTCTCGCCCTCCTTCAGGAAATAATTCATGTAGTTGGAAAGGAAGCCCGTGGCCTGAAGTGGACTTTGACCCACTTGGGAATCAAACTGACTTAACGTTATTCTGTCAGGAGAAAAATCGGCTTTGGCCTGATTGATCTTAATACCTTGCGGAATATCGGCAGAGGAAAATGCAAAACTGCTCACACCCACATTTCCACGGGTATTCAATTTGTCGTATCGTCCTTCCTCCACGTCTTTGTAGGAACCTTTGGTTTGGATGTCAGCCTGAATTTTCCCTTCCATTTTCATTCCTTCCATCGGGAAAATGGTTAGTATCTTACCCAAATCAACTGTTCCGTTGAGGGCTCCGTCCCAATTGAGCAGGGTAAAGTCATTGATTTTCATGCGGCCATTGATTGCTTCATCTTCCAATTCAAATCCAAACTGACTCAGGTCGACCAAAAAGTCATTCATGTTACCGGATGTATTGATAACAGATGCATTGATGTTGAGTTTGTCAATTGGTGCCGGATAGTCAGTACTCTTGATATAGCCATTGCTGAGCAACATTTTGATGTCCAGGTTGGGGATGATTTTGGCTGCTGAGTCATACCTGCCTTTGGCTTGTGCATTGACATCTAAGAGCCCTTTGAGTTCCATTCCTTCAATCGGAAATATGGATGTCATTTCCTCTAGGTTAAGCTTTCCTTGCAGTACCCCATCCATGTCATAGCTCTTTAGATTGGCCAAAAAGAAACGCCCCGAAATCGGATTGCTTCCAAAATCAAGGTTGAAGGTGGGGATATTGACGATGGTATTGTCCAGGTTGTCAGTTTCGTTTTTGACTTGCATTTCGATGTTTACATTACTCACGGGACGTGGCAGATCCGGATATTGGAACATCCCGTCTGCTACATTCAGCGATACATCAAAGGCGGGAAAGCTGGTTTCATTGTAAATACCTTTTACAAATCCTTGAAAATCCATAGTACCGGAAGTTTTCAAATCTGCAAAACTATCCGTATAGATGCCCGGAACCAAAGACAGGATGCTTTTGAAAGTATTGTCTTTGCCGCCAAAGGATAGGGCAATTTCAATATCCTCGGCAGGCATGGCAATGAATCCCTTCATATCAAAAAGAAAGTCATTGAGTGCAAATTCCCCTTCACCGAAGGCAAACTTCATATTGGCCATGTCAATATTCATGGTGGTTTCTCCCTTGAACTGCTTGTTGGTAAGGTAATCGGTACCCTCATAGGCAATGTCAGCGATCAAAGCTTCCATTTTTATTGGCAAATCGTAGACATCAGCAGTAAAATCGCCGCTTCCTTCGAGGTTGATATTTCCCAAAGCCATGAAATATTGTAGGGATCTGTCATCATAGATCAGGTCAAAATCCTTCACCTGAATCAGATCAACAGCAACCTGAAAATTACTTTCTACTACCGTATCTTCTTCAGAAGGATAAGTGATGTCATAGTTGGCTGTGCCATCTTCCAAAACCTTTACAAAAAGACTACCTCCATCTAAATGGATTCCGGTGAGTGTAGGAATATCTCCAAACAACACCGACTTCAGATTGAAATCCACTTGGAGTTTGTCCATATGCACCAAAGTGTCACCCCGGAAAGGTTCATTTCCGACAATTCCAAATTGCTCTACAGTAGCGGATATGTGTGGGAATCTTTTGAAAATGCTCAGGCTAACATTGTTGATGTCATAATAAACCTGCGCGTTGACCGAGGAGGCGATTTCTCTTTCGATTCTTTCTAAGATTTTTCCTTTAAAAACAAAAGGCAAAGCGAAAAGAGAAACCAGTAAAAAAATAAAAATACCGAGTATGATGAGCAATGTCTTTTTCATAATAGATTGGATTAAGGCAATCTTAATAACGGAGGAAAATGTATTTTGGATTCCTTTTGGAAGAACCCAACTTTCCTATTTTTTCCAGATTTTTTGGATATCTCTGCCTAGTTCGTTGTGGACTAGACCATTGGTAGCTACAATTTTCTTACCAAAAAGGAAATCATCACCCATCTCAAAGTCAGAAACCCTTCCTCCGGCCTCTTGGATGATGATGATTCCTGCCGCCACATCGTAAGGCTTCAGGTCATATTCAAAAAATCCGTCGAACCTGCCACAAGCCACATAACACAAGTCCACAGCCGCACTTCCCATCCGTCTCAGGCCGTGACATTTTTCCATCAAAAGCCTCAAAACTGCCAGGTAATTATCTATTTCACCAAAGGCACTGTATGGAAAACCGGTACCGATCAGACTTTCTCCCAAGGTTTTTGCTGGGCTGACACTGATTTTCTTTCCATTACAATATGCCCCGTTTCCTTTGAATGCCGAAAAGCATTCGTCGAGGTTAATCTCATATACCACACCAAGAACAACCTCTTTTTTATATTTGAGACCAATACTTACTGAAAAAACCGGGAGGCCATGGATGAAATTGGTCGTTCCATCCAAGGGGTCGATGATCCATGTATATTCTTTTCCGTTGGTTGACCCCGTTCCTTCTTCGGTTATAAAATCCGCCTCAGGCAAAATCCGGCTGAGTCGGTCAACAATAATTTTTTCGGCCTCTTTATCCACGTAAGATACAAGGTCGTTCAGCCCTTTTTGCTCGACTTTATTGAGGTCAAAGGATTGTCTTTCTTGGCGGATAAATGCACCGGCTTCCTTGGCGACTTTTTCTGTTTGTTGGAGGATTGGTAAGAGGTTAATCATGGTGGCGAGATTTTATGGTCAGGGATTTTTTAAAGTTAAACTGGTAAAAGTAGTCAAGGATTGAAAATCCGGGCAAATATGTTTCTGCAATTTTTAATTCAAAACAATTGGGAAAAAAGTCTGTCGAAGGAAATTATCTTCCACCGATTTGTGGGAGGATATCTTTGTCTATTTCCCTTGAACCACAAGTACAATCTCACCTTTTATCGGATGCTCTTTGTAGTAGGCGACAAGTTCCTGAAGGGTTCCTCTGACATTTTCCTCATAGATCTTAGTAAGCTCCCTCGATACGCTTGCCATTCTGTCCGGACCAAATGCCTCGGCAAACTGCTCCAAGGTCTTCATCAGGCGGTGAGGAGATTCGTAGAATATCATGGTGCGGGATTCTTCCAGCAAAGATTCTATCCTTGTCTTCCTCCCTTTTTTGTGGGGAAGAAACCCTTCAAAGGTAAACCTGTCGTTTGGAAGCCCTGAGTTGACCAATGCGGGCACAAAAGCTGTAGCGCCGGGAAGACAGTTGACTTCAAGCCCTGCGTCCTTAGCCGCCCTTACAAGAAGAAATCCGGGATCTGAGATCCCCGGCGTCCCGGCGTCACTGACCAAGGCAAGCACTTCTCCACGCCTCATCCTGTCGACTAATTTTTCAACAGTTTTATGTTCGTTGAAAATATGATAACTCTGAAGCGGACGGTTGATTTCAAGGTGTTTCAATAATTTTCCGGTAGTACGGGTATCTTCAGCCAAAATCACATCAACTGATTTCAATACTTCAATTGCCCTGAGTGTAATATCCTTGAGGTTGCCGATAGGCGTGGGAACCAGAAAAAGGCTAATCGTCTTTTCTTCCGACATACTAAATCTTGTCTATGGCCTTGGCGAGTTTGTGGTCCTTTTCGGTGACAATGTCTCCTGCATCATGGGTGTTGAGTTCTATGGTGACAGTATTGTAGACATTGCTCCAATTGGGATGGTGATTTTGTGCTTCAGCTAAAAAAGCCACCCTTGTCATAAAAGCAAAAGCTTCCTGAAAATCTTTGAATTTGAAAGTTTTACTCAGACAGTTGTTTTTTTCGGTCCACATGGTTTGAATGGTTTAAAGTGATATTACGCCTTCGATCTTCGAAGCCTTTTCATAAATGTCCAAAATTGAATCGCTGTTTGGCATCAGGGCCTTGATAGTAGCGGAGACATACTTTCCTTGGGAGGAATGTTTTAAGGTCATTTTATTATTAGGCAATAATGCGGCCACTTGTGATTCCCTGCCATTGGGAACAATAAATTTGAACATATACAATGTAGGGAAAGTGGTCTGAGCTTCAAGTTTGTCTTTGAAAGCCTGCCTGTCAAATGTGTCTTTCATCTTTCACGAATTTAAGGGATTAACACCACACAATAAAAATAAAATCCTTGTCCATAAAAAAACCCGCAGGAAGTCCTACGGGTTTTGTTTTAGATTTCTGATTGATGGATCAGAAAAACTTATATCTGAAATCTTTTACGTCTGCGAGATCTTCCAATGCCATCATGATCATATAAGCCGTCCTTTGTGACGCGCTCAGGGTCAATTGGCTTTGGTATGAATTGTAGCTAGCAACATCCGTCGCAGGAGTTAAGTTGTTCAATTTAATAACAATGATTCCTACATCTTCGTGGACAGGCTTGCTGATGGCTCCTGTGGTTTGCAATCCAAAAGCACCACCGATTGCCTTTGGAGCATATCCTACGCCCGGAAGAACAGATGCGTTCATTCTGAGGTCCGGAGATTTATCCAAAGAGGCTTCGTTAGGAAATACAGATTGCATTTCTTCCAATGTGGTTTTTCCTGCAAGTTTTCCTTTGATGATTTCTGCTTTTTTGTCATTTCTGACTTGGGTCAATACCTGCGGTTTCACCTGATCAAGGGTAGCAGTACCTTCTTCATATTTCTTTTTAAGATTGGCCACGATGTAAGAATTGTCCAATTCAAACACTGTAGAAACAGCTCCTTCAGCCGCATCGTTAAATGCCCACCTTACGACTTCTCTTGCACTTTGAAGGTTGTTCAAGGTTCTGGCAAATGCATCAACATTATTTGCCTGGATGATTCTGTATCCTTCTTTCTCTGCATTGGCAGTGAATTCGGCAGCATTACCGGCACTTGAGGCAAATGAATCAGCTCTTCTGAATACATCGTTTCTTGTCACATCGCTTGGACCCAACTCCAATTCGATGGAAGCGATTTTATAAGAAGTGGACTGAGGCAAATCAGTGATAGAAATGATATGGTAACCGAATTCGGTTTCAATAATTCTATTGATCAACCCTGTTGTTTTGGCAGCGAAGGAAACGTCTGCAAAAGCATCCACAAAGTCTGCTTTGGCAAACCAACCGAGGTCACCGCCTCTTTGTGCTGTTCCATCCTGACCGTTTTGTGCTGCAGCTGTAGCGAAATCAAGACCATCCTGAATTTCTTTCAAAACCCTTTCAGCATTCAGCTTCACCTCTGCTTTGGCATCTTCGGACAATTCAGGACCAGCGCTGAACAAAATATGGGAAGCTCTCATTCTTGGAGTTCCCTCAAATTTGGAAGTCACCTTATGGGTAATGTAGGAAGACCTGTTGGTCAAGAATGGACCATAAGTCTCACCCACCTGAATATCGTCAACATTGGAAGTCAGTGTATTTGGAAGTTCTTCCCCCGGAGCAACCACCGCAAATGGAGATTGGCCGTCTGAGTTACGGATAGCAAAGGCTGAATCAGCATCTGAGTTCCTGAGTTCTTCAGTCAGTTTTTTGATCTCTGCAATGACTGCAGCGGAATCTTCTGAACTTGGTATCAGGTCAAAACTCACATATTCCAAATCAGCTGCATTCTTGACCTTGAATTTCTCTGGATATTTGGAAATGTAGGCTTTCAATTCACTGTCAGAAACTTCTACTGCTGAATCTGAAATAGCATAAAAAGGAATGAACAAGTGATCCACATCGGCGATGCTGTTTGCCATTCTGTGCTCTAACTTTCCTTCTTTCGAATTGGCATATTCGGAAGTCGAAAGCAGGTTGTCATACTTGATTCTCAATCTTCCTTTGGCAAACAACTTTTCTTGCTGTTCCCAAAAAGCAATCTGCTCAGGTCCGGCTGTTTCGAGTGATTGCAAAAAGCTGATGAGCTGTGACCTGTCAAACTCCCCTGTGGCAGGATTGGTCAATTGTTGTCTTAACTCAGCGATGATGTTTTTGCCCTGAACCATATCCACCAATTCGGCATCGGAGATTGTCAGACCTAAGGCCTCGTACTGCTCTGCAAATACCTTGTCTACGATCAAGGCCTGCCAGGCCTGTTCACGCAAAGTACTCATTTCATTTTCGGAAGGAGTTCTTCCTGTATTTTGTTGGAATGAGATTTTGATCTCTTCGATCTTTCGGATGTATTCCTCATAGGAAACGTCTTCACCTGCAATCTCTCCCACATTGTTTGCGCTACTACCCAATAGGGTAGAATTAGGGCCCAATAGATCCCCTCCAACGAGGAAAAATATCAATCCAACTGCTATAACACCGATTGCAAGACCTGTTCTTTGTCTGATTTTTTTAATTAAAGCCATTCTCCTGTTTTTTGAAGTGCCGCAAAATAATTCAATCTACCTGTAAATTCAAAATAATATCACTGTCAATAAATTACTTATTGGATTCCGCCCCGAAATGTATCTTGATTTTTACTGTTTCTATCCTATGATCTAGTTTTGAAACTATAGTAAAAGTATATGATTCAAAGGTAATAGACTCCCCTTTTTGCGGAAAGTCCTCTTTAAGAGAGATAATAAATCCTGCCAAAGTTTCGAAATCTCCGTAAGGAAGATCCCATCCATATTTTTCATTTAAATAATCTATTTCATGTCTCGCACTCAATAAATACTCATTGTCAGAGAGTTTTTGCTCAATCAGATCATCCTGATCGTACTCATCCTGGATCTCTCCGAATATTTCTTCTATGATATCTTCCATGCTGACGATCCCGCTCGTCCCTCCAAATTCATCTACCACCAAGGCAAGGCTTTTTCGGTCTTTTATAAATTGGATCAGGAGTTCATTGGCCAAGGCGGATTCGGGTACGATGATGATCGGAGTCAGGATATCGGAGATCCTTTTGGGTTTTTTGAACATCTCCAATTGGTGGCAATATCCAATCACATCATCTATGGATTCTTTGTACACGATGATTTTTGAATGCCCGCTTTCGGCAAAAACCTGCTTGAGATCATCCATTGAATCCTCTATATCCACAGCCACGATATCTGTACGGGGTACCATACATTCTCTAACCCGGATGGTTTTGAACTCTATAGCATTGTCAAAAATCTTTGCGTCCAAATCCACTTTCACATCCTGCCCGCTGTGGTGCAGGCTGTTTTTGATAAAGCTGTTCAGATCTGTCACCTTAAATACCGGCTTGTCTTCACTGTAATCAAGCCTCAACACTTTGGTGATAAACAGCCTTGACATCCCTACTATCAACCATACCAAAGGGTACATCAAAAAATAAATAAGCTGAAAGGGTAAGGAAAAAAAGGATAACAAGCTGTTTGGGTTGAGCATGAAAATACTCTTGGGAAGAAACTCGCCTGTAATCAAGACAATTATGGTAGACAAGATGGTCTGAATGATGACCACATTTGCTTGGTTGTTAAAGTTTGCAGGGAGCCAATAATTAAGCCAGGTAATTATCTCCGGCTCCAGCAAATAGGCCATAAAAATACCGTACAAAACGAGTGCGATCGTATTCCCGATAAGGGTTGTTCCGATAAATTGCCCCGGCTTTTTGACAAAAGTTGAAAGCACCCTGCCTGAAACGGATCCCTGTTTGCTCTGAAGCTCTATCTGTAGTCTGTTGGCAGACACAAAAGCCATCTCCATACCTGAAAAAAAGGCGGAAAAAAGCAAGGTGATGATAACGTAAATGAGGTATTGTGACTCTATCATTTTGATTTTCGGCTTTTTACTTTATTGACGGGGACTTGCTTCTCTTCTCCTGATTTTATGGTTGCTTCATTTTTTCTATACCTGTACCAAAACAGTAAGGCTACTGCAAACATGAAGACCGGATAAGAACTGATCAGTCCCGAGGTTATCGTCAGATGGGTACCGATGATTACCAAAGCAGCGGCAAGTGACAAGAGTAAGAAGTCCGGTAATTTCATGCTTAAATTCCTTCTCCAGGGAGAATGGTCCTGCTGTTGGTTACTTTAAATAGCTTGTATTCACTGAATTTGTCATCTGACTCCATTCCGGTACCATTGAAGATGGTTTCCTTTTCTTGGATGGTGACAAATTTCTCTGTGTAAATTTTCTTTGCATTGGGATCCCAAAACAACTCCTCAGAGGATAGCTTTTGATCCTTTTCGGTATTATGCACCCTCACATCCCCCTCGCCCCTGTAGATATTTTTGGTCCTGTCAAAAAATCCCTTATCCGCACGCATCGTGGTGATGGTATTCCCTTCTTTGTCAAAAAAGGAGATGTCTATTCCTTCAGGAAACTCAAGGTCCCCTGTCGCAAACTCCATTTGTTTTTTGGCCTTGACATGGGTCCTGATGATCGTGGAATCACTGTGGAAAAGCTCAACATCAAAAGCCAATCCCACAGGTCCTTTGTAAGTCTCCAAAATACTGCTGTCTACTTCCTCACCACAGGAAAACACGCCGAGCAGAAGGAACAGGATAAGATATTTGAAGCCACCAATAAAACTCATGGCTACAAAGATAAGAAAGATTGGTAAATCATCGAGGACATAAAAAAAGGCAGCCTTTTCTGACTGCCTTTTGTGTTTATATTTTGGAAGGATTAATCCCTTGTCGCCAATGTAACGGTCTCTCCGATCCAGCATCCTACCGTAATTGTTTCACCGACCTGTCTGCTTTCGGTAAACAATTCTTCTCTAGACGGGAATCTTGCTCTTGCTTCTCCCATTCCCTTGGAATCTCCTGCTCTTGAGTAGGCATTGTATGCGGCAATATATACTGCCTGATCTTCTACCCTACTTACTCCTCTTCTACAATCTGCAGAAGAACTCATGTACATTTCAGCGATAAGCTTCCATGCTTCTTTGGCTTTTTCAGCATCTAATTTGGCTGCTGAAAGTGCTTCAGTTCTTGCGGAGCTTTTCTTACCTGAAAGAGCATGAACTTTTGCGAGTTCGTAGTGAACGTCTGCTTTTTGGACATCATTCTCAGCCAGACCCAAAGCTTTTTCCAAAACCGGTAATGCTTTTTCATATTCCCTGTTTTGCATATACCTCATTGCTCTCACTTGTGAGGTAGCAAAAGTAGGTTTTTGGTTATCAATGACTTCCAATGCTGCAAGGAATGAATTTGAGCCATAACACTTATACTTGACAGAATAATCAAAAATCTTTTGTGCCATAACCATATTGGTCGGGTCTGCAGTAAGCCTTGGACCAAGTGTGTTTTCGATAAATTCACAATCAATAAGCTCCATTGCTACGACCAGCTGCTCTAGAGTGCTTTTGGGAGCAGAAATGTCTTTTCCGTTAGCCTCGGCTTCCGCCAACAAAACATTTAGCTTTTCATATCTTTCTAACAATTCGACTTTAGTAAATGCTTTGTTGTATGCATTATGTCTATACACCAAATCAAAATAAGCAGCCACCAGATTGATGGTATTGAAAGTTCCATTTAATTCAACCACCCTGTCAAAGACTCCAAGTGCCTGACCTAATTTGGCTTTATCGCCTTTATAGTAATTGTAATTATAATAGGCCTTATTTTCTATCCACTTTGTTTCGTTGTCATAATTTTCTTTCCTGAGGTCGAAAATTGTGATGACAGAATCCTGATAAATTCTCTTTTGCGCTGCATCTGTGGTAGCTGCTGCTGCACCATTGTATATAGTCACACCGTTGATATAGATGGATTCATTGAGCTTTGGGGTGTTGACGAGCAACCAGTTAAGGGGCTTGGTCGCATCGACAAATTGCTCTGATTTCATGTAATCCACATAGGCCGCATTGTATTCACGGGCTTTCACTTCCAATTGAGGATCTGAAGGCCAATTGAATTCCTGAGCTTGGGCCATTCCTACAAGTCCGAGGGTAAGTAATCCGAAGAGGGCGTTTTTAAGTTTCATATCTGTTAGTGTTATTCGAATACGCGTTTGTAAAACCAGGTATTATCGTTCAATGAAAACCCTAAGGTAAAGCCGAAGTAATCTTCTTTGATCAAATTATTATTAAGTGTACCTCTCGAACCAAACTTTAGGGCAAAGTTCATCAAAGATAAACTGTTGATAGGAACCGAAGCTCCAAAATTAATGCCAATATCAGTAATCTGCGTCTGGTTCAAAATGAAGGGTGTTTGCTGGTATTCAACTCCAAACCGAATAGTCGATCTTTTGAATACATTACTGGCCATGGAGAAGTTAGGAACAATCTGACCTCCGAGAGCAACCCTGTAATTATCACCGAGTTCCCCCTGTACACCTGAGAAAGAACGATATTGGCTAAAATTCTGCATCTGGGCTTCCAGACCAATCACAAATTTATTTATTTTTTCATAAGAAATTCCATAGCCTAGGTTACTTGGAATAAAAATCGTCCCCTTTTCATTGTTTGACAAGACATCTCCATCCGAATCGGGCCTGCTAGCTTGACCAAAATCGGCAATCTTAGCAAATTCTTTTCCATTAATATTTCCAAATGCATGATAGGTGGCACCCACATGAAGGTTGCTTTTGCTTCCTGTTTTGAAATAATAATGGATTCCTGTTTTATAAGTAACGTCACTGACAGTCAGTCTTTCGTAATACTCTGTCTGAAATCCGAATTCTGCCTCATCGGGGTTCAGCAAAGCCAATTGGTTGGTCCGAATCGTGGAACCGAAAAGATAAGAACCATGAATTCCCAAACTCAGGTTTTTGGCCAAAACAAAACCATAAGACAAATAAGCCTCGGAGATACCTCCTTCGCCCTCGACCCTGTTGATCGAAGATAAGTCAGAATTGGTTACCTGACCGTTTACAAGAATGCTGTAATTCACACTTGAAATCTGTCCAAGACCCATTCCAAGGGTCCTTTTCCCAGACTTGACAGGAAAAGACAAGGCCACGTAAGAAAGTCCGCCGCCATCGATGGTGGCATTGTCTGTTCCGCTGGTGACATTGATTCTCTTGTAGTTTAAAGCTGCCTGAAAATTAAAAATGGTGTTGCGGGTTGACAGCGCCGGGTTCATGTAATTTACCCCCCATCCTGTACCAAAACTTATTCCCAATCCACCCATTCCCTGATTTTGGGTAAGGCCGGAATAGTTGAATTCCCCCAATCCAAGCGCACTGTAAGTCGAGGCACTTGACTGCGGAAAGGCTTGTGAGAAAATGAAAAAGGTGCTTAGAACACCCAGAAATCTAATCCTATTGGTAATTGACATTGTAGCTTAATATTCTATTCAATCCACGCAGGACCAAATTAGGGATTACAAATATGTGGTCTTTTGTTAAGCTTTCAAAGATTTTTGAGTCACCTCCACAAATAATGACCTTCAAACCATCGTATCGTGCTTGGTATGCCTGGATAAATCCCTGCATTTCAAACTCGATACCAAAATACACGCCGGCCCTCAGACAGGCTACTGTGCTGTCTCCTATCATCTTTGGCGTTTCTTCGGGATCCATTTCTACCAATGGCAACCTTACTGTATGCTGGTTCATCGCCTTGAACCTCATCTGCAATCCCGGGGATATTGCTCCTCCAAGGTAACAGTCCGACCCATCCAAAAAGTCGTATGTAATACAGCTTCCCAAGTCTATGGCCAAAACAGGACAATTTTCAAAAACCGTCCTTGCACCTATTACTGCCGCCTTTCTGTCCACTCCCAAAGTCTCTGGGGTAGCATATAGATTTTGGAACGGTATCCGGGTTTTGGAGCTGAGAAACAAAAACGGAAAACCCAATAAATCAGTAAGCTGCGATTCAGTATAAGTAACAGAACTTACGATGGCGTGGCTGAAATTCTGCCTTTTTGCATAAGTCAAAAACAGTGAGAAGTCCTCAAAACTACTTTCTTCCAAAAGAATTTCCTTCTCAAAAACAGCTGTTTTGATTCTAGTATTTCCGATATCTATGATAAGCTGTTTCAACCTCCAGAAAGATTTTGACCTTTGCGAAATTAGTCAAATTCCGATACCCCACTTTTTGAATAAATTAAATTTAACTTTAGGGAGAATTATTTAACAAAAATTAACCCATGAAGACCCCTTCCACTTATAAAGTAATTGGCTTGATGTCCGGTACATCAGGAGACGGACTCGATATTGCCTATTGTGAATTTAAAAAAGGTGACAGCTGGAGTTTTGAAATCAAAGCAAGTGAAACAGTACCTTTTCCAAAAAAACTTGGAAAAAAACTGAAGAAGGCCCATCTCATGAAAGGATACAAACTTTCACTTCTTGATCTGGGATTTGGACAATGGATGGGGGAGCAAGTTGGGATTTTTATCAAAAAGAATAACCTGGAAGTAGAGGCTGTTGCCTCACATGGTCATACCGTATTTCATCAACCTTCAAAAAAACTTAGCCTACAGACCGGAAATGGATGGGCTCTGCACGCAGCATGCGGAATTCCGGTGATCAATGATTTCAGGATGTTGGATGTGCAGCTGGGCGGTCAGGGTGCGCCATTGGTACCGATTGGTGATAAGCTGCTTTTTGCAGAATATGATTACTGTATCAATCTGGGTGGCATAGCCAATATCAGTATGGAATCAGGCGGAAACAGGATTGCTTTTGATATCTGCCCATTCAATCTATTACTCAACCATTTTGCCGAAGAATGCGGCAAATCCTATGATAAAAACGGTAAACTGGCCAAAAAGGGGAAACTGCTGAAAAAAGAACTCGCACAGCTCAATAAGTTGCCTTACTATCAGATCGAGGGGGCAAAATCTCTTGGCAGAGAAGACTTGGAAGGTTATCTGAAAATCCTGAAAATGAGCAGCGATATGAAACCCGAAAACATCCTCCATACGCTTGTTATTCATTTTGTGGACCAAATCAACAAGATTTTGGTCCCGGTCTCAGGGAGGAAAACAAAAGTCCTTGTAACAGGTGGCGGTGCATTCAATAAGTTTTTTATAGAAAAATTAGGGGCGTCCCTTGATCCAGATATCGAGATGGTACAAGCAGATCCTTTGCTCATCAATTTCAAGGAGGCCCTTGTCTTTGCTTTTTTGGGAGTTTTGAAATTGAGAGGAGAAAACAACTCCCTGGCGACCGTGACCGGAGCCTCGAGGGACAATTGTGGCGGTCTTATCCATGGTTAAGAAAACCGGGGCTTTTTGGCGTGGAGAATATTTCTATTTTTGCCAGCTAATAAACCCAAATATTTACCATGAAAGAACTACTCAAAAAATTTGAGAACAAGCAACCTGAAATTATTTTCGAATGGAGTGACAGCGAATCAGAAGCGGAAGGATGGGTAGTCATCAATTCCCTAAGGGGAGGTGCTGCCGGTGGAGGAACGAGAATGCGAAAAGGACTTGACAGAAGAGAAGTGGAATCCCTTGCCAAAACGATGGAAGTCAAATTCACTGTCTCAGGGCCAGCTATTGGTGGAGCAAAGTCAGGGATCAATTTCGATCCAAACGACCCGAGAAAAGAAGAAGTACTCAGACGATGGTACAAAGCGGTCATGCCTTTATTGAAAAATTATTACGGTACAGGAGGAGACCTCAATATCGATGAAATCCATGAAGTCATCCCGATTACAGAAAATTATGGCCTTTGGCATCCCCAAGAAGGAATTGTAAACGGCCATTTTCATGCGAATGAACCTGAAAAAATCCGAAAAATCGGTCAGCTAAGACAGGGCGTTTCTAAAGTTTTGGAAGACCCCCATTATACTCCCAACGGACCTAGGAAATATAAAGTGGCCGACATGATTACAGGCTTTGGAGTGGCTGAAGCCGTGAGACATTTTTATTCCATCTGGGGTGGAAACCTTACAGGCAAACGGGCAATCATACAAGGTTGGGGAAATGTCGGTGCTGCGGCAGCCTGTTTTTTGGCTGTGGAAGGTGTAAAAATCGTCGGAATCATTGACCGCGACGGCGGCTTGATCAATCCTTCAGGATTTACTTTGGATGAAATCCGGAATCTATTCATAAAAAGGGAAGGGAATAAGCTTGTTGCGGACCAAATGATCCCCTTTGCAGAAATAAATGAAAAAATATGGGATATAGGATGTGAGATATTTATTCCGGCAGCTGCCTCGAGATTGGTGACCAAAGAACAGGCCGAAAGGATGGTCAATGCCGGGCTTGAAGTCATCAGCTGTGGTGCAAATGTGCCTTTTGCTGACCCTGAGATATTTTTTGGGCCGATCGGCGTGTGGCTTGATGAGAAAGTATCGCTTATTCCTGATTTCATAGCCAATTGCGGAATGGCGCGGGTATTTGCTTACCTGATGTCAGATCGGGCACTTTTAACGGATGAAGCTATTTTTGGGGATGTGAGCAAGACCATCAAAAATGCCCTTCAAATGACTTTTGAAAAAAACAGCTCCAGAAATAAGGTTGCGGAAACCTCATTGGAAATTGCATTAAAGCAGTTGGTATAAACATTTAACCAATCATCAGCCAAGAGGGGTTAATTTTAAATTAATTCCTCTTGCAGCTGATTTAGTATGCAGACCTTTTCATTCAAAATAAGTAGTTTAGCGAAAGTAAAATCCAAATTTGTATATTGATTGACATTATATCTTAGGTTTTTCTGAAACCCAAAACTGTTGAAAAAGACTGCTTAATTTTAAAATTAATGAAGAACCTATTTGCCGTTTTTATGCTTGTTTTCGGGATGGTTTTTTTAAACCTAATTCCGGAGGCAAATGCCCAGACAGAGGCCCAAACAGAAATGACAAGTGGGGATAGTGCAATCCATCATAATGACGGAGAGGCTGTGCATAGTGAGGGTCATGATGCCCATGGTTCAGCCCCCATCTGGCTGGTGATTCCCTTTGTGGCATTGTTGTTAATGATTGCGACCGGTCCCTTATTTTATGAAAATTTTTGGCACCATAATTATCCAAAAATCGCAGTGGGTTTGGCTATCATGGTTGTTTTCTATTACCTGTTTGTGCTACATAATGTCCACGGACCTGTGCATGCCTTGGCAGAATATATCCAATTTATTGCCCTCTTATCTTCGCTTTACATTGCTTCAGGTGGAATCCTGATTGAAATTGATAAAAAATCCACCCCGTTAGCCAATGTCACCCTCCTTTTGGTGGGAGCTTTGGTATCCAACCTAATCGGGACAACAGGGGCTTCGATGCTTCTTATAAGGCCTTTTATCAGGTTAAACAAGGGAAATATCCAACCTTATCATATTATCTTTTTCATATTTATGGTGAGCAATATCGGAGGATCTTTGACTCCGATCGGTGATCCACCGCTTTTCCTTGGCTTCCTAAAGGGTGTACCTTTCTTTTGGACAATCGAACATAATTGGCCGGCATGGGCATTGGCCTTGCTTTTATTGGCCGGGGTATTTTATGTGATTGATAGGAAGTTTGGAAAATCCATTGAGGAAGAGGACCTTGAAGAAGTAGTTTATACCAACAAATTTGGCTTGATTGGTTCAAGAAATTTCTTGTGGTTATTAGTGATCATCGGATCGGTGTTTTTGGATCCAAATGTTTTGGATTGGGTACCTGCCATAAACTATGACGGGCAAAAATTTTCTTTCCTAAGAGAGATCATTATGCTTTCCGTTGCTTTCATGAGTTATAAATTTGCCGATCAAAAAGCCATAAAAGGAAATGAATTTAACTTCGAACCAATCCTCGAAGTTGCTTTCATATTTATCGGGATCTTTGGAACGATGATGCCCGCTTTGGAATTGGTAGGTAATTTTGCCAAATCTCCCGAAGGAGCTGCTTTGATTACCCACAACACTTTGTATTGGGGCACGGGTGTCTTGTCCGGGGTCTTGGACAATGCTCCAACCTACCTCAACTTCCTGGCCGCAGCCATGGCCTCCCAAGGGGCAGAGATTGGGGTAATTGAGGACGTTAGGAATTTTTCCCTTGATAATTATGAGGATTCATCCTTTGAGCTGATGGCCATATCTCTTGCTTCGGTATTCTTCGGTGCAATGACATATATTGGCAACGGGCCGAACTTTATGGTCAAATCCATTGCAGAACAAAATGGCATCAAAATGCCATCCTTTTTTGGATACATAATTAGGTTTTCACTTCCAATATTACTTCCAATCCTGTTTATAATTTGGTTGGTGTTTTTCGCCTTCGTTTGACCTTAAAAAAATAGACAGGCCAATTTATAGAAATTGGCCTGATGGTTACCAAACCACTGAGGCATTCACAATCATTTTATTTGGCTTGAGAAAGATAACTTTCTGGACCGTTTCTACGGTGTAATGGTCAAGTCTGCCTGTTAAGCTTTGATTAAAGATAACACCCCTAGTTTCGGAGTTATAAAAAAGATTTGAGCTTTTCATTCTAAAGGTCACTTCCTTGATGATTTGTCCTTCATATTTGACCACAATTTTCTGAATTTCTCCTTTTTCACCTTCTTTCAAAGTATGAATTAGGTATTCTACACTTCGCTGGGTTTCATAAGAACCGGAAAGACTTGGCCTGCTGATATCTGCTTTGATAAAGAAATCAAGTTCCTTTAACCAGCTTTCCGAAGTTAGGGTATCCCGGATTGTTTCCTTTTCACCATTCACATTCAATTCCTTTAAAATCCCAACTCCCTCCATTCCTGATGCGGTAACCTCAATATAATCCTTGAGAGGAAAATAAACTGTTTCTGATTGTATTCCGGTCTCATTCTCGGAGGAACACCCCGCAACTAGAATTAAAATCAAAACCGCAATAAAATTATGTTTCATTCTCATCTGTTATTTTCTATTTGATATAAAATGACAATGACTCCATTCAGGTTTGAATGTATTCATTGTAGACACATGTATTACCTTATTTTATCAGGATATTCCCTGTCATTTCAGCTGGTATTGGCACACCCATCAAAGTAAGAATGGTAGGAGCAAGATCTCCGAGTTTTCCGTCATTGATCTGTATTTGATCCTGATTGTCGACCATAATACAAGGGACTAAGTTAGTGGTATGAGCGGTATTTGGAGTGCCATCCTCATTGATCATCATGTCACTGTTACCGTGATCAGCGATGACAATAAACGTGTACCCATTTTCCAGCCCGAGCGTAATCACCTGCTTAGCACACTCATCTACAGTTTCACAAGCCTTGACCGCAGCATCAAAAACCCCTGTGTGACCCACCATATCAGGATTTGCAAAATTGAGGCAAACAAAATCCACCTCTTTCCTTTTGAGTTCGGTCTTGATTTTACTGGCAATTTCAAAGGCACTCATTTCAGGTTTTAGGTCATAAGTCGCCACTTTGGGTGATGGACAAAGTATCCTGCTTTCGCCTTCAAACTCCGTCTCCCTTCCTCCCGAAAAGAAAAAAGTCACATGGGGATATTTTTCAGTCTCAGCTATTCTGATCTGCTTTTTACCATGCTTTGATAAGACTTCACCCAATGTATTGTTTAGGTTGTCTTTGTCATAAAGAACTTTGACACCCTTGAAAGTATCATCGTAATTGGTAAAGGTGATATAATTCAGTTTGAGTTTTTTCATATTGAAATCCTCAAAATCCTTTTGGGTAAGTACTTCTGTAATTTCCCTGCCCCTGTCTGTACGGAAATTGAAACAGATCACGACATCGCCTTCTTTGATCATTGCCAAAGGCTTGCCCGCCTCATTTACCTGAATGATAGGTCTGATAAATTCGTCCGTAACCCCGTTGGAATAGGATTTGGTGATCGATGCAATGATATCCTTTGATTTTTCACCTTCGCCATTTACCATGGCGTCATAGGCTAACTTCACTCTTTCCCATCTTTTGTCCCTGTCCATGGCGTAATACCGACCTACGACGGAAGCGATTTTTCCAACAGAATGCTGTAGGTGTTCTTTCAATTCATTGAGGTAATGAATGCCTCCTTTGGGGTCTGTATCCCTTCCATCCGTAAAAGCATGGATATAGGCATCAGACATTCCATTGGCTTTGGCAGCATCGCAAAGGGCCTTGAGGTGGTTAATGTGTGCATGCACACCTCCATCTGAAAGCAAGCCGATGAAATGGACATTCTTCTTGGATTTTTTGGCGTAATCAAAAGCCTCCACCAATACGGGGTGACTGTTCAATTCACCTTCTTTTGCAGCTTGATTGATCCTGACAAGATCTTGGTAAACCACCCTCCCTGCACCGATATTCATGTGTCCTACTTCAGAATTGCCCATTTGTCCTTCCGGCAGGCCAACAGCCAGGCCTGAGGCCTGAAGTTTGGAGTGCGGATATTTGGAATAGAGTCCGTCGATAAATGGCGTCTTAGCTTTGTCAATTGCAGAAACTTCCGGATTGGTCGCAATGCCCCATCCATCCAAAATCATTAGTACTACTTTCTTACTGTTCATGGAAAAAGAATTTGGAATATTGAAAATTGAATTCAATCAACTTGTAAAGTTGTCTATTCTTTGTCAAGCGGACAAAATTCCACAAGTTAATTTTTTTCAAAGCAGCTCAATCAAGTGGCAAATTGGCCCTTGACATGAATTTTTATTAGTTGAAAGTACTTTTTTTTTGAAAAACTAAAAAATCAAAATGATTTGGCTTAATATTTGAACTACATGTAGCCATGAAAAAGCCCTCCCTACTAGTTATTTTCTTTTTTGCGATATTTTTGTTTTCGGAAGCCATCGGATTTGACAACAACAAGTTGGATGCCAACGATGTAATCGTTCATTTTAAAGCCGGCTCAAGTAAGGAAATCGCAAGGTATTTTGACCAAACAGTGCTCCTGAATATCAATGGAACAAACGGTGATTATTCTAAAAACCAAGCAGAATATATTTTAAGGGATTTTTTCCTGAAATATCCTCCTCTCGACTTCAATGTGCTGCATCAGGCAGGTTCACCCGGTCCAACAGTTTTTTATGTGGGTTCCTATCAGGCAAAATCTGAGCAATTCAGGGTCTTGATCAAAGGCTATTCAAAAACCGAGGCTTTGCGGATTTACAGCATAGACATTATAAAAACCAAAATTTAAAAGGCACACCAACTTTTTTTTTAATTTTGGGTGTGGAAAATTTACCTTACTTATCAGCAGAAAAAATACGGGAGTTTATCCGGGAAGCACTTTTAGAAGACATCGGTCCCGGTGACCATTCAACCCTAGGCTCCATCCCAAAAAACCAATATGGACAAGCCCAACTGATCATCAAAGAATCAGGAATCATCGCAGGGCTAGAGCTTGCAGAAAATATTTTCCATCAATTTGATCCGAGTCTAGTTGTAGAAATTCTATTGAAAGATGGCGATGCGGTAAATCCCGGAGACATTGGCCTGAGAGTGAAGGGTTCAGCAGCTTCCATCTTGACTACCGAAAGGCTGGTATTGAATTGCCTGCAGCGGATGAGCGGAATCGCCACCAAAACCCATCAGCTATCCCAAATGATAGCCCATACGAAGGCCCGCCTGATGGATACCCGCAAAACCACTCCAAACTTCAGGATGATCGAAAAGTGGGCAGTCGTGCTTGGCGGAGGCCTTAACCACCGGTTTGCATTGTATGACATGGTGATGCTGAAAGACAACCACATTGATTTTGCAGGAGGTATTTCTAATGCGATACAGAATGTAAAGCGCTATCTGGAAAAGGAAGGACTCCATCTCAAAATCGAGGTTGAAACCAGAAATCTCAAAGAAGTCGAGGAAGTCCTAGCTATAGGTGGCGTAGATTACATCATGCTGGACAATATGGACTATGAAACCATGCGGAAAGCAGTGAGCATGGTTGATGGCAAATATCCGCTGGAAGCATCCGGAGGAATCACCGAAGAAACGCTCAAAGATGTGGCCGAATGTGGTGTCGATTATATTTCTGTTGGCGCACTGACACATCATGTAAGAAGTATGGATATCAGTTTGAAAGCTTATTGAAAAAAAAATCCTGAATATAAAATTCGATACTATTTGATATCGGATATTGGTGGATATTGAATCAGGTATTTTACCTCAATAGACATTAATAGTCATTGTAAATTAATTATTGCCTTAAAAAAAATGCCCAAGAATTAATTTCTTGGGCATTTTTAATTCTTCCTATGTAATCAATTTAGTCCTTTGAAGCAAAATCAGGATAAGCCTGCATGCTGTGCTCGTTGATATCCAGACCTTCGAGTTCTTCCCTTTCATCAACCCTGATTCCCACAGTTTTCTTTAAGGTGAAGAAAATCAGCCAGCTTGCCCCAAAGCAAAACGCTCCGACAATGCCAATCCCGATTAATTGGGACATTGCCTGCTGAAAACTTGCCAGATTACCCAATAATCCAACTGCCAAAGTACCCCAAATTCCTCCTATCAGATGCACCGAGATGGCTCCTACAGGATCGTCAATTTTGATTCTATCAAAAAACACCACTGCAAATACCACCAAATTCCCGCCAATAAATCCGATGATGGCAGATTCTCCGACGCCCATTTGGTCGGCTCCGGCTGTGATTCCTACCAATCCGGCAAGTATCCCGTTGAGCACCATGGTGATGTCATAAGTTTTGAACTTCAGGTAGGAAGCGATCAAAGCTCCAAAGGCTCCGGCTGCACCTGCGATGGCGGTGGTCACAAAGACCAAAGATACAGTCCCAGGATTTGCCGTCAGCACCGAACCACCGTTAAAACCGAACCATCCGAACCATAACAAAAATACACCGATCGTGGCCATTGGGATATTATGCCCCGGAATGGCTTTCATGCCCGTAGGTGTATATTTTCCCAGTCTTGGCCCAAGCAAAAACGCTCCTGCCAACGCTGCCCATCCACCTACTGAATGTACAATCGTAGATCCTGCAAAATCATAAAACGGCGTAGCCATGGTATTCAAAAATCCACCGCCCCATTTCCACATACCCACTATCGGATAACATAATCCCACGTATAATATCGAAAAGAAAATAAATGGACCCAATTTCATCCGCTCAGCAACTGCACCAGAAACGATCGTAGCCGCTGTTGCAGCAAACATCGCCTGGAAAATAAAATCAGTGTAAAAAGTGTACCCTGCATTGTAGTTGCTAGTGTCCCAACCTTCAGGAAGGGATAGCCCAAAACCTGAAAATCCCATAAATCCCCCGGCAAAATCCCCTCCCGGATACATAAGGTTAAATCCGACAAAGGCATAAGAAAGTAGGCCTATTGCCGGAATGAGTGTATTTTTAAATAGGATGTTGACTGTATTTTTTGCTCTTGTCAGGCCGGCTTCTAGACTTGCAAAACCCAGGTGCATGATAAATACCAAAATGGTAGCTACCATCATCCAAAGGTTATTGATGGTGAATAATTCTTGAGTCATAGGTTTGAAAGGTTAATATGTATGTATCTTCTTATTCTTGAATCTATTTTTCATTAAAGGGCATCTTCCCCCGTATCGCTGTTTCTAATCCTGAAGGCTTCGATGGCTTCGTAAATGAAAATCTTGCCATCACCCACTTCGCCTGTTTTTCCCATTTTTAGGATACAATCTACCACTGCCGGTACCAATTCGTCTTGGGTGACGATTTCCAGTTTGGTCCTGTGTATGTAAGTAGGTTCATAAGCGACTCCCCGGTAGGTCTGCAGTTTGGCATGCTCCATCCCCATTCCCTTTACTTCATAAAACGTCAGGAACTTAACACCAAGACCGGCGACGCATTGATGTATCTCATCGAATTTGGATGTTCTAATGATTGCTTCGATTTTTTTCATTTTCTTCAATTTTAACGGTGATTCATTGGAAAAACATTGCTAATGTAAGTGAAAAATCGAGTAGAAACATAATTTGGTTATTTTTTCAATTGAATTTTTTAAAAAACACATATTTTCTATTATTTAGACATATTTTTTTAACTGCTATTTCTATTTTTTTATTAAAAAAGTACTTTACTAATTCTTTTTAAGACCAATGGATTCATATTGACCATGAAATGGATGAATTAATGGCCCTTCGTAAATAATCTAAACCAAATCTTTGTCTGAAAGCTGAAAAACCTAACTTTGAGGCCTGAAAAAACATAAGCAATATTTTATGAGCAAAAAACCAACACTTTTAGTCCTTGCCGCCGGAATGGGCAGCAGATACGGAGGAAACAAACAGATCGATGGATTTGGACCCAATGGAGAGACCATTTTGGAATATTCTATCTACGATGCTATCCGTGCAGGATTTGGCAAGGTAGTCCTGATCGTCAGAGAAGAAATCCTTCAAACTGCCAAAGACCTACTTTTACCAAAAATGGAAGGTAAAATTGAAGTGGACTTTGTACTTCAATCAATTAAAAGTTTTGTTCCTGCTGAATTCCAAAATCCAGAAAGGGTAAAACCTTACGGAACAGCCCATGCGGTGCTTTGTGCCAAAGACGCTATTGCAGAACCATTTGCAGTAATCAATGCGGATGACTTTTATGGCAAAGAGGCTTTTGAAGTTTTAGGTAAATTTCTGGTCGAAAATGTCAGACCTGACCTGCATGCCATGGTGGGATATGCGATTCAAAACGTACTTTCCGAGCATGGCACCGTCAGCCGGGGCGTATGTTCCATGAATGAAGCGAATCAACTCATCGGCATGGTCGAAAAAACTTCCATCGCGCGAGAAGGAGATAAAATACTTGCCAAAGGAGATGGTGAAGTCCTAGAAATTAAAGAAGGAACGCCTGTATCGATGAATTTTTGGGGTTTTCATCAAGATGTGTTTTCGGATATTGAAAAGATGTGGCTTGATTTCCTGCCAGCCAACAAAGAGAATCTCAAGTCTGAATTTTATATCCCGACTGTGGCCAATAACCTGATCCAATCAGGCGAAGCTG
>NZ_JAKZAL010000026.1 GCF_022538115.1 Cognataquiflexum rubidum
GAATCTAGCTTAAGCTGATTTAATGGTTAAAGATAAAAATTTTATATTTTATCTTGATTCTTAACACAGAATCTTTGCGGTAAAAAATATACCTCACGCAAGTACACAAAGGGAAAGGGAAAAAAGTATGGGAATTAAAATTGCTGAATGAATAATGGTTTGGGAGGCACTATCATCGGCGGGAGAAATGATCCTGAAGGGATCACATAATTATAACCCCGAGTAAGGAACGCAACTCGGGGATAAAGACAAAAAATACGATTCCGGTTTTTGGCCGAAACAAGGAGAAGAGAGTAATTAGGTTTTCCGCCAAAAACAGGGAAGCTCAAAATCCTTTGCGTCCCATTGCGAAACCTTCCATCCCTTTGCGGTAAAAAATATACCTCACGCAAGTATGCAGAGGAAATAAAGAAAAAAGCATATGATGCATCCTAGGTAAAAGATTAAACCACAAAGGAACAAAAGGGAACAAAGAGAATTAACATTCAAAATTTCCCAAAGCCGGGTGTTTGAATATTCCTTACACTGCGGTGAAAAAAGAATAAACCACAAAGAAACAAAGGATACAAATATCGGGCTTTTGTTTTCTTTGTTTCTTTGTTGTTCAATAAATACTGATCTACCAATAATTTTGGAAATAATTGAAATCTTCATCGAAAAGTAATTCTTCAAATAGGGATATTGTAGTGACCAAAAACAAAACTGCCCTTAAGAATTACCTAAGGACAGTTATGATTTATATTTATTTTTTTTACCAAAATCTAAAGAGATAATCTGAACCCACCTTTCACCTTTAACCTCTTACCTCTCACCACTAACCTATTTCCTCTTACCTCTCACCACTTTACTCCACCGTCACCGACTTCGCCAGATTCCTTGGCTGATCGACATTACAGCCTCTCATGACTGCGATGTGATAGGAAAGTTGCTGCAAAGGAACGACTGCAATCAAAGGGACAAAGGCTTCTTCGGTATCAGGGATTTCAATCACGTGATCAGCGAGACCTCTTACAGTCGTATCGCCTTCGGTTACTACTGCGATGATTTTGCCTTTTCGGGCTTTTACTTCCTGAATGTTGCTGACTACTTTTTCGTAAGAACTGTCTTTGGTGGCAATGAATACTACCGGCATTTCTGCATCTATCAAGGCAATAGGGCCATGTTTCATCTCCGCCGCAGGATAACCTTCAGCATGGATGTAGGAAATTTCTTTCAGTTTTAAAGCACCCTCCAAAGCTACCGGGAAGTTATAACCTCTTCCCAAATACAGGAAGTTGCGGGAATCTTTGTACTCGGCTGCGATGACTTTGATCTTTGCATCAAGTTTCAGTGCCCTTTCGACTTTGGATGGAATGGTCGCCAATTCATTCAACAAATGCATGTACCGTGTTTCAGACAAAGTGCCTCTTTGGTATCCCAATTTCAAGGCCATCATGGTCAAAACAGAAATCTGTGCCGTGAAGGCTTTGGTGGAGGCCACTCCGATTTCAGGACCTGCGTGGGTATAGGAACCCGCATGGGTTGCTCTCGGGATCGAAGATCCTACGACATTACATACTCCAAAGATGGTCGCTCCTTTGGATTTGGCCAACTCGATGGCAGCCAAAGTATCGGCGGTTTCACCTGATTGGGAAATGGCGATGACAAAGTCTTTTTCTGATATGACGGGATTTCTATATCTGAATTCGGAAGCGTATTCTACTTCCACAGGGATTCTTGCAAATTCCTCAAAGAGGTATTCGGCTACCAAACCCGCATGCCATGAAGTTCCGCAGGCAGTAATGATGATCCTATCGGCATTTTGGAATTTGTTCATATAATCCCTCAGGCCACCAAGTACCAACCTGCCGTTTTTGGCATCCAACCTTCCCCGCATACAATCGGCAATAGACCTCGGCTGCTCGTTGATTTCTTTCAACATGAAATGCTCGTAGCCGCCTTTTTCGATGGCTTCGAGTTCCATTTCCAATTGATTGATATATGGGTTGGTCTCGACGTTCTCAATGGTTTTGATCTGGAGCTTGTTGTCACGGATGACTGCGATTTCATAATCATCCAAATAGACCACCTGATTGGTGTATTCTATAATCGGAGTAGCATCTGAAGCCAAAAAATATTCGTTCTCTCCGACACCGATCACAAGCGGGGAACCCTTTCTTGCCGCAATCAGCGTGTCAGGTTCTTCAATGTTCATGATCACAATGGCGTAAGCACCGACTACTTTGTGCAAAGCCAATCTCACAGCTTCCTCTAGGCTGCAAAAATTATTGGCATAGATGTCTTCTATGAATTTGATAAAAACCTCAGAATCTGTTTCACTTTGGAATTTGTACCCCTTGTTGATCAGGTCTGTTTTCAAGACATCATAATTTTCAATGATGCCATTATGGATCATTGCAAATTTTTCATTCGAGGAATAATGGGGATGGGCATTGACATCATTGGGTTCGCCGTGGGTGGCCCAACGTGTATGACCTATGCCGATTTTTGAATTCAGGTTTTGGATAGAACCAAGGTGGTTTTCCAATTCTGATACCTTGCCCTTTTTTTTGTAAATACTCAGGCCGTCTTTGTTGAGAAGGGCTACCCCGGCGCTATCATAGCCGCGGTATTCCAGTCTTTTAAGTCCTTTGATGATGATTGGCAGGGCTTCTTGTTGCCCCACATAAGCTACGATTCCACACATATATAAAAATTTAAAAGCCCAAATCTATACTTTTTCGAATTACAAGTACAAATTCTAGGTGAAAAAATATACTTCTACAAAATTTCTCGTGGATTGTACCGACTTCTTTAAAATTCCTTGTCTACAGAGATCTGCTTCTTGAATAAAAGATTTTCAGTTTGATGGTGTTTTGTCCAACAACATATTCTTTTAAATTAGATCTAAAATCTTGAGAAATGTTTTGGGTTTGTCTATTAACAAATCCTGGAACTAGCAAAACATCAGTGCGGTTTATTTTATTTCTATAGATAGCATTGATGTGTGAGGTGATAAATTGAGTGTAAGTTTTTTGATTACTCGTCAATGTAAGATGCGCAGCGTTAAATGTGAATGCAGGCTCCCCGGTTTCGGCGTCTACTTGAACACTTCCATCAGGCTGTACAATAAGAGGGAAACCGTCTTTTCTAAAAAGCAAACGGTTTGTTTCATTTGTAAAATAAGGAATTAATGTCAACGGAGATTCGATTATGCTGAAATCAATCAGCGGCCCCATCTCAAGCATTACTTGATTAAAATTTACATTCGATAATGTATCCAAGAAAGTATCAAGGGGACTAAAGTCAAGTTTAACTTGAAGCCCCATCGTTGCTTTTGATCCTACAAAATCAGGTAATTCATATGCTTTATTCTTTTCTGTAACGACTTCAATCGGGGTTCCGGTAGGATCGTTGATGACTTGGCTGAAATGTCTTGCCAAATTGAAATTGATCCCTGTCGCAATTGGATAAGCTCGGGAGACTGTGTCTCCTTCGTTTTTGAAATAAAAGATAAATCCTGTATTGTTTCCTATAAAAGTTGTAAATCCAACATTTTCACCCTCTTCGGCTTTGAAAGCAAGGCCGGGCAAAAACTCACGAAACGAAAAGATATCCTGAAAATACCTGCCGTCTTTTAACTCAGAGAATATTTCCTGGGTAAGTGCATTATTGATTTTGGTAGATACAATGGTGTCCTGTCTATTGGTAAAATTAAATGTGGCGCTGAAGGAAGGAGTAGGTTCATAGGCTACGCTGCTGAAATTAAAATAATCTACGTCCTGGATCTGCTCTGTGAGTAGGTGGACATTGATAGTTTTGGGATTGATGGTGTCTGCCGTTAAGACCTCCCGCATGCTAATCAGAAACCTGACCGAATCAAGGACTGCATTTTCTTTGGGTCTGGCGATGTCCCTGTTGAAGAAAAGCCGGGTGTATCCGATGCTTTCTGTTTTTCCAAAGAAATCACTTTCTTCATTTCCATATATTATGACACCGGTATTGATAGTGCTTAGGGAATCTTGTAGCACTACAGAAGCAGACAGGGATATTTCTTGGTAGAATACCCCTATCTGATTGTTTTCCGGATCCAGTTCCAAACCTATATTGGAAGGATCTTCACAGGAAGTTGCAATGGTAAGAACAATGAATAATCCAGCGGACAGCTTAGCCGGCCAAGTCATTATAGATGTTGTAATAACTTTCAAAAAGTTTCTCTTCTTCGTTGTTAATCTCACACTGTTTTTCTTTAGAGCACTCCTCGATGAGTTTGCTGAGGTTTTCGGATATGTCTTCACTTTTGATGACTACGTCGGCGTATTCCATTCCTATTTTTAGGAAGCCTTCGTAATCTTTGGATTTGAGTGGCGCAAGAATGGCATCATCGATATCCACCATTTTTACCTTCTCAAACAAATCGTCGCCAAATTTATGGGTAAATCCGGTATTGTAAATAGCAAAAACCGATTTTGTGTCCTTAAAGAGAGGCTCGTTTTTGTAGGTAGTTTTGAGGTACATGGGGATCAGACTTGTCATCCAATCATTGCAATGTACCACATCGGGAGCCCAACCTAACTTTTTCACTGTTTCTATGACGCCTTTACAAAAGAAAATTGCCCTTTCGTCATTGTCTTCATAGAATTTTTCATGCTTGTCATGAAACACGCTTTTTCTCTGGAAGTAGTCTTCATTGTCGATGAAATAAACCTGAAGCTTGGCATTCGGTATGGAGGCAACCTTGATAATCAAAGGTTTCTCTTCTTCTCCTACGGCAATGTTGATCCCTGACAGCCTCACTACTTCATGCAACCTGTTCTTCCTTTCATTGATGAGCCCAAATCTTGGCACAAGAATACGGATTTCCATCCCCATTTCCTGCATCGCCTGGGGCAATGCCCTAACGAAATTTGCCACCTCAGAAGTCTGTAAAAACGGATTGATTTCACTTGCAACGTAGAGAATACGGAGTTTGGACATACTTGTTGTGTTTAGATGAGTGATAATAAACGCACAAATATACAAAAAAAAGCGGTAAAGCCATTGTATTTCTAAGGAATAACATAGTTTTGCCTCTATTTTACATTCGCAAAGTACAACAATAGTGTATATCCTTGGGACCAAAGAAGAGGTAAACAATAACCTTCATATTCTCCGTAACAGCAATAAAACCATTGGTTTGGTGCCCACCATGGGTGCTTTACACCAAGGTCATTTGGAATTAGTCAAAATCGCAAAACAATATTCTGACATCGTGGTAGTGTCTATTTTCATTAATCCCACCCAATTCAACAACCAAGAGGACTTTGAAAAATATCCAAAAACTTTGGATAAAGACTTGGAACTGTTGGATAAATCCGGGGTAGATTACCTTTTTCTGCCAGATACCATGGAGATATATCCCTCAAAGCCTATGCTCTCCATAGATTTTGGACATTTGGATAAAATATTGGAAGGTTCCTTTCGGCCGGGTCATTTTAATGGCGTGGGGATAGTTGTTTCCAAACTGTTAAATATTGTTAAACCCCACCAAGCCTACTTCGGACAGAAGGATTTGCAGCAGGTGGCGATCATCAAAAGGCTGGTCCATGACCTTTCATTCGATGTCAAAATCAATGTCGTTCCGACCGTGAGAGAAGAAGATGGTGTAGCCTTGTCCTCACGGAACCTGAGACTGAATTCTGAGTCGAGACAAGCAGCCCGAATAATTTCGAAAACATTATTTTTTGCAAAATCAGAACTTTTGGGGGGTAGCCCGTGGTTAAGCATCCGGAAAAAGATCAACCAGATGTTTGAATCTGAGCCAAAAGCGAAATTGGAATATTTCGAATTGGTAACTTCTGATTCCTTTTACGTATTAGAGGATATCGGCGAAGAGAAAAATGTGTCAATCTGTACTGCGGCTTACTTCGGCGATGTCAGGTTGATCGACAACATTTCCATATTTGATTAAATTCGCGCAAAATTTCCCCACATGCACATTCAGGTTTTAAAATCAAAAATCCACAGGGTAAAGATTACCCAAGCAGAATTACATTATGTCGGAAGCATTACCATAGATGAGGATATCTTGGACGCCGCCAATATGATTGAAAATGAAAAAGTCGCTATCGTCAACATCAACAACGGGGAGCGGCTGGAAACCTATGTCATCAAAGGAGAACGGGGAAGCGGCATGGTATGTCTCAATGGTCCGGCTGCTAGAAAAGCGCAGGTAGGCGATATCGTCATCATCATTTCCTATGCTTCTATGGATTTTGAGGAAGCTAAAAAACACAAACCGGTCATCGTATTCCCTGATGACCACAACAAACTGATTTAAAGGTGAAGTTAAACCTCAAACAATGGATTCAGGTGGCATTATCGTTGATAGTCGCTGTCTGGATTTTTTGGTTTTTATACAAAGACATCAGTCTTGATAGTCTCTTGAAGGCTGTTTCAGAAACCTCTTTCCTTTTGATAGGGATTTCTGTTTTGGTTTCCCTTCTTGGGTTTTGGCTTAGGGCCTGGCGGTGGGCCCTGCTTATAGATGCTGATCAATCCTATAAAACTCCCACTTCAAGGAGTTTTTGGGCACTTATGATTGGTTATATGACCAATATGCTTGTGCCGAGAGCAGGAGAATTGGCCCGCTGTGGGGTTTTGGCAAAAACCGATGGCTTACAAATGGGCAAATTATTTGGGACGGTAATTCTGGAAAGAACTGTTGACCTTCTATTTCTCGTTTTCACCATCTTCCTGGCATTTGTCATTGAAAGAAACCTGTTTCTGGAGCTTTTTTCGGAACTGGTTTCTGTAGAAACTTTGGTAGAAAAAGTAACCCAATACCTTCCTCTTCTAATCGGAGGCTTATTGGTTATGGCCATTTTCTTTTATTTTGCTTTTCTGAAATACAGAGAAAGTAATATTTTTAGAAAATTAAGGCACTTTACCCGAGATTTGGTCAAAGGCATCATCAGCATCAGGCAGGTCCGAAACCAATCGGGGTTTTGGGGAAGCTCATTTGCTATCTGGATGATTTATTATATTACCTTGGTTTTGGTTGCATGGGCCATTCCTTCTACTGCCAACTTGTCACTGAGCTCACTGCTGATGGTGATGGTAATGGGAAGTATTGGCATGGTTGCACCGGTTCAGGGGGGTATAGGGACCTTTCACGCATTGGTGGCCTTCATTTTGATAGCTTATGGTCTGAGTGAATCAGATGGAAAAATATTCGCGGTGATCGTCCATAGCAGTCAGGTTTTGACGATTGTCGTCTTCGGGCTTGTTTCATTGGGAATTGTCTTTAAAATAACTGGGAAAAAAGTATCCAAATCTTCTTAATTTCGTAAACACTTAAGCAAAAAATAAAAACTATGATTATTCTAATTGTCGTTGTCTTCGCAGTGCTTGGATTTGTAGTCAGCTCAAAGCTGAAAAGCAAGTTCAAAAAGTATTCACAGACTCCTTTGATGGCAAATCTTTCGGGAAAGGAAATTGCCGAATTGATGTTGGCAGATAATAATATCCACGATGTCAAGGTCGTGTCTGTGGAAGGTCAGCTCACTGACCACTATAACCCTATGAACAAAACGGTCAACCTCAGCCCGGATGTATTCTATGGCAGAAATGCAGCAGCTGCTGCTGTGTCCGCCCACGAATGTGGACACGCTGTGCAGCATGCGCGTTCTTATGCTTGGCTCAATCTCCGTTCCGCGATGGTGCCTGTTCAAAACATCAGTAGCAAAATATTGAATATTGTATTGATCGCATCCTTATTGGGAGGAGCCTTTATGGGACTTCCTTATGAAATCATCGGGTACATTGTAGTAGGATCTTATGGCGTGATGACACTTTTCACATTGGTCACACTACCTGTGGAATTTGATGCAAGTAACAGGGCTTTGGCTTGGGTCAAAGAAAGGAATATTGTCACACCTTCCGAATTCGAAATGTCCAAAGATGCTTTGAAATGGGCAGCCATGACTTACGTGGTGGCAGCGCTTGCAGCTTTAGCAACTTTGGCCTATTACATTTTCATTTTCTTTGGCAACAGAGATTAAGGAAACTTAAATCAACCAAATGAGTTTACTTTAAGGGGCAAGAAATTGCCCCTTATTTTTTTTTCTTATATCTTCCGACCGAAATTATTAACCCAAATATTCTTATGAATTTTGAATATACAGAAGAGCATGTAGCCGTCCGAGATGCCGCAAGGGAGTTTGCCCATTCCGAATTATTGGCAGGTGTAATTGACAGAGACACAGAAGGTAGGTTTCCCAAAGAGCAGGTCAAAAAAATGGGTGAACTTGGATTCATGGGCATGATGGTAGACCCCAAATACAACGGGGGAGGAATGGACACCATCTCGTATGTGTTGGCGATGGAAGAGATTTCCAAGATCGATGCCTCAGCCTCGGTCTGTATGTCCGTCAACAATTCCCTGGTTTGTTGGGGTTTGGAAAAATATGGTTCTGAAGCCCAAAAAGAGAAATATCTAAAAAGATTGGCAGCCGGGGAAATCATCGGTGCTTTTTGTCTGTCAGAACCAGAAGCCGGTTCGGATGCTACTTCCCAAAAGACTTCTGCTGAATTGGCAGGTGATCACTATATCCTCAATGGTACCAAAAACTGGATTACTAATGGCAGTTCTGCGTCTGTCTACCTCGTCATTGCTCAGACAGATGCTTCGAAAGGTCATAAAGGGATTTCTGTATTTATTGTAGAAAAAGGTCAGGAAGGATTTGTAATTGGCAAAAAAGAAGATAAATTGGGCATTCGAGGCTCTGACACCCATTCCTTGATGTTTTCTGATGTAAAAGTTCCTGTTGCCAATCGGATTGGAGAGGAGGGTTTTGGATTTACGTTCGCCATGGAAACACTCAACGGCGGAAGAATCGGAATCGCAGCCCAAGCATTGGGTATAGCTTCAGGAGCCTATGAATTGGCACTTGCTTACTCCAAGGAGCGGAAAGCTTTCGGAAAGCCTATCAATCAGCACCAAGCCATCCAATTCAAATTGGCGGATATGGCTACCCAGATTGAAGCGGCAAGGCTTCTTGTCCTAAAAGCGGCTTGGCTGAAGGATGAAGGAAAGGATTATGCCTTTGCAAGTGCGATGGCAAAACTTTATGCTTCTGAGGTGGCGATGAATGTCACCATTGAAGCAGTTCAGGTTCACGGTGGCTATGGTTATGTCAAAGAGTACCATGTGGAGCGTTTGATGCGTGATGCAAAAATTACACAGATTTATGAAGGAACCAGCGAAATTCAAAAAATAGTCATATCAAGAAGTATAATAAGATAATCAATTTTTATTTGGTAAAAAGGGCATAAAATCTATTTTTTATGCCTTTTTTTATTTTATATCAAAAAAATATTGAATAATCACCTTGCTTTTAGAAAATTGTGATAGTTTTACGCCACAACCTATAATAACTGCTTTCATGGAATATTACAATAAGGTAATCGAATCTGTCGGGGTTAGGTTTCTGAAGGGAAACAATTTTAAAATTGAAAAACCCGTGACAGTATTGGATTACAGTGATACTGAAAATACCGTTTTATTGCTTCACCAAGGGTCACTCAAGTTTTCTGATGAAATGGAATTGGTAAACGAAGGAGAAATTCTTTTTATACCTGCGGGAAGAAGAACCAATATTTCGTTTGGTCAACAGGGCAAAAAAACCGAAACCAATATTGAAGGCTTTTTAGACAACAAAAGGAAATACCTTCAGACAATCTCATTCAAGGAGATAAAAAGTGTAGAGGAGGATTGTGTCACCATCCTGAATTTTGAAGCCAAAGTCTTTGATGTCGTCAACTTTTTCCACTCTTTGGGAATTCCCCCATTCGTAATCAGGTTCAATGACCGGATAGCGACCATTGTGGAGGATATCATCAAAGAATCTGAGCAAAACACCCCGGGAAAAGAAAGGGTAATCAAGCTATATACAGAGCTTTTGGTGATTGAAATTGTCCGCCACGTCCTTAAGAACAGGTTGTTTGTCGAAGAACTTTCTACCAACAGCACTTATTTTAAAGATCCTAGGCTGATTGATTTGTTCAATTATATCAAGAAAAATATTGGTGGAGACTTATCCAATAAGGTTTTGGCCAAAGTTGCCAATGTATCCGAGGATTATGTGGGCCAATATTTCAAAATGCTGACCGGAATCAATCCACAGGATTATATCGAATACCAAAGAATGGAGGCGGCAGTGGAGTTACTCAGAACATCCAAGAAAAGTATCCGCGATATCGGCAAAGATGTAGGCTACAAAGACACAGCCTACTTCTGTAGAAGATTTAAGATGATGTATGGTTTGCCTGCCGGAAAAATGAGAAGACGAGAATCCTTAATCAACGTACAATAAACCCAATCAATTTGACCAAAAAAAAACGTCTCCTGCCTAGTTGGGGGACGGTTTTTTCATTTATTACTTAAGTTGGATTGTTAGAATTCAACAATAATCCCGATGGTCGGAAGGATAGTGCCCGCAGGATTGTCAATAAATCTCATCTGATATCTGCTAGGGTCATTAGGATCAATTTTTATGCTTCCGTCAGAATTCCTTACCGGAATCAAAACCGGAGGTTGTTCCGCTTGGAAATTGAATGCATTCTGCACATCAAAATACCAGTTGAGGTTCCATTTATTAAAGAAATACCGCTTGTCGACCCTGAAATCAAATTGGTTGAAAGCAGAAAGTCTCTGACTGTTAATCTGATTGAAATCCAATACTGCACGTCCGGTCAAGTCCCATACTTCTCTCAGAGAAGAAGTTTCTACGTCAACCGGGGTAAATGGCAATCCACCCAAATACCTCCATCTGGCACCGATTTCCCAGTTTTTCTTGAATCTTCTTCCTGCTGTCAAGCTGACAATAACCCTGTTGTCCCATGCAGAGGGTACAAATCCTTCTGTGTTGGGATTGGTAAACTCACTTCTGACCAAAGTGACCGCAGCGATTCCATAGAAATTATTGAAAAATCGTTGTTGGGCCAAGAACTCAAGACCGTAAGCCCGACCATCGGAATTGGAGATAACCGGTTCATTTCCGATGACCCCGAAATCCGCCCCGAGATTGGCAAGTGAAATGCCATTTCTGATGGAAGATGGATAATTGGCGTATAATTTATAGAATCCTTCCACACTGAACCGTCTGCTTTTCTCAGGAATTACTTTTTCAATCCCTGTGATAAAATGCGTTGACCTGATAAATCTGATGTCATTTATTTGGTTTTCAAGTTCTCCTTCGCTGTTTCTGTAGCCTAAGGCTGTGTATGGAGGCTTTTGATAATAAAGACCGACATTGGCAGTCCAAAACAGCTGGGGCTTAATCTGGTAAGACACTGAGGCCCGTGGACTTAGCTGGTTGAGCGGGTTCTGGGCAGTTTTACCAAAGGTGCTTCCATCCATTCTCAGACCTGCGGTCACCAAAAGGCGCTCATTGTTGAAATATTTGCTCGCCGAAACAAAACCTCCGTAGCTGTTGAAAAAAGCCTCTGCTTTCGCAGTGATGACCTCGCCTTCGGTGGCCAAGGTACTTCTGTCAATTTCGCTGATGAAATACCTGGCGTATTCGTAATTTACCCCATACTTCAGGTTAAAGCCTTTGGCAAAAATCGAATTCTCCGCACGGAACTTGTTTTCACTTTCTTGGGAAGTGTAATCGAACAATAGGTTATCAGGGTTGCTGTTATCATTTTGTGCATATTTGAAGGACCTGTTGTTGAGCATATTCCTGCTCAATATGAAAGTCCAGAATCCATTTTCCCGAAATCTTTTCAATTTCAAACCTGTGGCGTAATTCCATTGGGTAGATACGGGGAGGTTTTCTAAGGTGTAGAGCCTTTGTTCCCTTTCTTCCTCTGTTTCGTCTTCCGGAACATCAAAATTCAAAGCGAAGTCGTCAATAGCACCCACACCGATAAAAGTCAGTTCGGTTTTGGCATTGAGTTTTGTGGTGGTTTTTAACTGAAAATCATTGAAAGTGGGCAAGAATGGAAGCTGAAGCTGTCTGAAGAGAAACTGCAAATAAGATCTTCTGGCAGAGAGGATATATGTTGTTTTTTCCCCGATCGGTCCTTCATTGGAAAGTGTCAGTTCACTAGCTCCCAAGGTCATCTGGGTAAACATTTTGTCTTTTCTTCCTTCTTTCAGCTGGAATTCAAAGAATGAACTGAGCGAGTTCATCCTGTCTGCCGGGAAGCCACCGGTAATGACATCGACATTTTTGATCAGGTTCACGTTGAGAATTCCGACTGGACCGCCTGAGGAACCTTGTGTAGAGAAGTGGTTGATGACGGGTACTTCGATTTCATCGATAAAGAATTTGTTCTCATTTGGCGCTCCGCCCCTGATGATGATGTCATTTCTAAAACTTGCAGTACTCGCCACACCGGGCAGAGATTGGATTACCCTGCTGATATCCCGGTTTCCTCCCGGATACCGCTCGATTTCATTGGTGTTGAGCCGCCTTACGGAAATGGGTGTTTCTTCAGACCTGCTGAAATCTGCATTAACAGTCACTTCGGTGAGTTCTGAAGCCTCTTCCCGGAGGTCAAAATCAAGCCTGACTGCCCTTGCCAAGGTCACTTGAATTTCAAAGAAAGTCTTGGCACGATATCCAATAAAACTCGCCCTGATATTGTAAAGCCCTGCAGGAAGGTTTGCCAATACGTAATTTCCGTTTTCATCTGTCACTGTCCCAAAGTCAGTTCCCAAAACAATCACGTTGGCAAAAGGAATTCCCTCGTTGTTGACAGGATTGAAAACGCGGCCCCGGACTTCGGCTCCTTGGGCAAATAAATCTGAAAGTGTAAATGAAAGTAAGATAATTGTAAAGAATAGTCTCATATGCTGGTATTAGTTTTCAAAGTACTAATCTGTTTTTAGTCAGGATTGTTCAAATAATTTTAAAAAATTGAAAAATGATGAGTTAAATTCCTTTTTCCAATTCCTCTTTTACTTTCCAAAGCCTCCACCAAGGTGTACCGGGAGAATCATGGTGCTCATAGTGGTAACCAAAAAAATAGCAGGAAAGGAAAGCCCACAAGTGATTTTTAGATTGGCTTTTTGAATGGTGTTTGTTGTCTGATTCTCCCATATGGGGAAGATAAGTACCAAAATAAAATAGCTGTAGGGTAGAAAGCACCGCCGGCAACATCCAGAAAACCACCAGATTTTCTGTTGGCAAAAATAGCTTGAGGATATTGAAGGTGGCAGCCATCAGGAGGATTTGCCAGACTGATACATATTGTTTTATAAAACTCAGGTACCAGATCAAAAACTTGCCGGAAGGGTGATAATCAGGGTCTTTATCCGTGGCTACAAACCGGTGATGCTCATGGTGTTTTGGAAAGAGTCTCCAGTAAAAATTGTAGGAAAAAAGGATGGCAGCAAACCAACCAATGGCATGGTTCAGTTTTTTATTTTCTGACACCATCCCGTGCATGGCGTCATGGGCAGTGATAAACAGACCTGTATAAAGATGCATCTGGATCAGAATACCCAAATAGACTAGGGGATTGGACCACGAAATGTCAAAGCTCAAAAGTAATGACAGAGACGTGAACCATAATAAAATTACAGTCAAGCCGATGAAGACACCGGTTTTTCCTATCGAGCTTGAGGATTTAATATTGTAAGGCACGCCGCAAATTTAGTAAAGAAAGACTAAAAAGTTTCGATTCTTTCTTTTACTTGTTCCATCAGCCACATAGGGGTGGAGGTGGCGCCGCATATTCCGACTGTTTCATTTTGGCTAAACCATTCCTTTTCGACCTGATCGGGATTTGATATGAAATAGGTGTTTGGATTTTTCTCTTTGCAGACATTATAGAGAACTTTCCCATTGGAAGACTTGGTGCCGCTTACGAAAATGATCCTGTCAAATTTCTCTGCAAAAATCCGCAACTCCTTGTCTCTGTTGGATACCTGTCTGCAGATGGTATCGTTGGTGTTCACCTCGATACCACTCTCTTTGAAGGCTTCATTTATTTTGTAGAAGTTGTCTGTACTCTTGGTGGTTTGGCTGTAAAGGGTCAGATTCTTGGGCAAAGAAGGCAAGTCGAGTTCATTGATGTCCTGAAAAACAACGGCTTTGTTATTGGTTTGGCCTAGGAGTCCGATCACTTCGGCATGCCCATGTTTGCCATAAATGTAGATCGTTTCATCTTTGTCAAAAGAATTTTTGATCCGGTTTTGAAGTTTAAGGACGACCGGACAGCTTGCATCTATCAGAGTCAGGTTATTATTGATTGCAAGCTGATAGGTAGAGGGCGGTTCGCCATGAGCCCTGATCAGTACTTTTTCGTTGAAAAGGTTTTTTAATTCCTCATGATCAATGATTTTCAGCCCTTTTTTGGTCAATCTAGTTACTTCTTCATCATTGTGTACAATATCTCCAAGGCAATATAGATAACCTTGTTCCTCAAGTACTTCTTCTGCCATTTCGATGGCATAGACGACCCCAAAACAAAAACCGGAATGCTGATCGATTTGTACATTCAAATTCATCATAGGAGATAAACTTTGGACTTGGATAATTGTTTTAAGCTTTAATTTTTCACTGTTTTCGTCCTCAAAGTTTTGGCTTGAGGTATGTTAGAGTTTTCAGTTGAATCCCAACTTGGATTCGAAATAGGTACTCAGGAGTAATGATAGTTTTCTGCTGTTAGGAATCCTGATCCGTTGATGGGTGATCGTTTCCGGGGGTAGGCTTTTGATTTTGTCAAATAGTTTTTGGTAATAAAGGTAAGCTACTTTTACTCCCATTTTAGCTCCCTTAGGCAATCTCCTTATACCGTCTAAGGCCTCATCAAAGTCCTTTTGTATATCTTCTTCGATGAGTTGTTTTGTTGATTTGTCAAAGGAATTGAAGTCTACTCCGGGAAAGTAAACCCTACCCCTTTCCTCAAAATCACTCTTGATATCTCTCAGGAAGTTCACTTTTTGGAAAGCAGCCCCCAACTTGCAGGCAGGTGACTTGAGACTTTCATATTCTTCCTTATTTCCCTCGCAAAATACCTTGAGACACATTAATCCTACCACTTCTGCCGAACCATAGATATATTCGTGGTAGCGGGAATCATTGTATGTTTTGAAATCAAGATCCATTTCCATGCTTCGCAAAAAGGCTTCGATCAGATCTTTATCAATTTTATATTGGTTGACGATGAGCTGGAATGCGTGGAGAACAGGATTTAGGCTGATTTCCTCATCGATGGCTTCGTAGGCATCACTTTTGAATCTGTCAAGCAGTGCTTTTTTGTCTTTATCGTGAAAGGTGTCTACGATTTCATCGGCATACCTTACAAAACCATAAATGGCATAAATTGGTAAATGGAATTTTTTGTCCAACGTTTTTATACCCATAGTAAAGCTCGTGCTATACCGCTGCGTGATCAGTTTACTGCATTCGAAAGTCGTATTGTCAAAAAGGCTTCTTGCATTCATCCCTTTAATATACCAATTTATTTTTACAGTTTGTTTTCCTTGACAACTTCTCTGGCAACTACATGGCCTGAAATAAGACTAGGCGGGACACCCGGTCCCGGAACAGTCAGTTGTCCAGTATAGTACAGATTTTTGACTTTTTTGTTTTTTAGGGAAGGTTTCAATATTGCTGTCTGCAATAAAGTATTGGCCAATCCATAAGCATTACCTTTGAAAGCATGGTAATCAGCCTTGAAGTCGCTGTGGGCATAAGAGCGTTTGTAAATCACGTGACTTCGGATTTCCTGTCCGGTGAGTTTCTCCAGTCTGTCCATCACCATATGGTAATATTTCTCCCGGATTTCTTCCCCATCCTCCAAATCTGGAGCAAGTGGTATCAGAATAACGAGATTTTCCTGTCCTTCAGGTGCCACAGTAGGGTCAGTTTTGGAAGCAGCAGAAAGGTAGAAAAGAGGTTTCTCCGGCCATCTCGGATTGGTATAAATGGCATCTGCATGTGGTCCCATTTGCTCATCAAAAAAGAGACAATGGTGGGTTATGTTTTCGATTTTCTTATCCACGCCAAGGTAGAAGAGTAAGCTTGAAGGTGCCATGACACGCTTATCCCAATAGGTGGCATCGTAGTTTCTGTATTCCGGAGCCAATAAAACACTCTCCACATGGTGATAATCTGCACCTGCTACCAAAATGTCTGTTTCGATCTTTTCACCGTTTTTCAAAACCACATTGCGGGCTATACCATTGGTGACATTGATATGGTCTACTTCAGCGCCCAACCGGAATTTCACACCTTTTTCTTCGGCCAAACTGATCATGCCCTCCACGATTTTGAACATGCCTCCCATAGGATACCAAGTTCCCAGAGCAATGTCTGCATAATTCATCAAGCTGTAAAGTGCGGGGATATTGTCTGCAGTTCCTCCTAGAAAAAGAACCGGGAATTCCATCAATCTGATGATTTTCTCGTGTTTGAAAAACTTCCTGACATGTTTGGACATAGACTGGAATACGTCCATCCTGACCACGTCGATCAGTAATTTTGGGCTGGTGAATTCCGTCAAAGACCTACTTGGCTTATAGACCAAATCCTCAATCCCCACTTTGTATTTGTAAGCCGCCTGCTTCAGGAATTCATCCAGTTTCGGTCCTACACCCGGTTCCAAGGTTTCCAATAAGGATTTGAATTCATTCAGGTCTGAAGGGATTTCCATGAAATCATTCTCACCGAAGACTACTGTATAAGAAGGGCTGAGTCGCTTTAGATCATAATAATCCGAGACTTTTTTTCCAAAATATCCGAAGTAGGATTCAAACACATCCGGCATCCAATACCAGCTGGGACCCATATCAAAAACAAAACCCTCGGATTCGAACTTTCTAGCTCTTCCCCCGGGGGTATCATTTTTTTCTAATAGCGTCACTTGATATCCTGCATGTGCCAGGTGTGTGGCTGCAGATAGTCCTGCAAAGCCGGATCCTATCACCACCACGTTTTTCTTATTCATTGACATTAATTTCTATGTTTGTACATATGCAGCTCGTCTTTCAAAAGCTTCCTTGCTATATGTATTCTATTTTTTACAGTTCCAATTGGTATCTCTAATTTGTCAGCAATCTCATGGTATTTAAAACCCCTGAAGTGCATCATGAACGGAGTTTTGTAGACTGCTTCTAAGTTTTCGATAGCCAGTTGGATATCGTTCATTGCAAAATCTCCATAAGCGCCGTTTTCTACCAAGACGTCTCCTGAGTTAAGATAGTGCAGATTATCCGTCGTGTCTACAAAGGTACCTCTTCTTACCATCCTTTGGTAGTTGGTAATAAAGGTATTTTTCATGATGGTATAAAGCCACGCTTTCAGATTAGTTCCTTCAGTGAATTTATCTTTATTGGTAAAAGCTTTGACCATGGTATCTTGAAGAAGATCATTGGCATCATCAGTATCCCTGGTCAATTTTAGTGCAAAAGGCTTCAAAGAACTTGAAAGCTTCTGTAGCGAGTAACTGAATTCTAGAGTCGTCATGGCTTTTTGATTTTGTTTAATCAAAGGTAGATATCTTTAAACAAAATCCAAACATTTTGTCTAATAAAAATATAAAAATCTTAAACAAAATAAATCTATGAATATCTAAAATGTCATAAGTAACGATTAGAGGTATATTTTGTATTTAAAGGCACAAAAAAAAGGTGAGAATGGTATTTCTCACCTTGTTTAATTTTTTGCTTAATTTTTCAAACTATTTTTCTGCAAGTACATTGTCCATTTCTTCTATAAATTCCTTCAATTGCTTGATATAATGCATAGCACGGACGTTTTTAGGGAAATCCAGGTCCTGTCCCACGATTTGGTAGCCGGACAGAATAATTTCTGATTTATCGAATCTTTCAGAGATGCTATATATATAATCTTGGATTTGTTCGCTGCTTGGGGAAGTTGTGATGACAGTCATCAAAAACTCAGGCTGATGAAGTCTGTATACAATCTGAAGGTCTTCATCCGGAGTGTTTTGTCCAAGATAGATGAGCTTGTGGCCTTTGAGTTTGATCAGGTAAGCAGCAAAGAGAATGGATATTTCATGCAATTCACCTTCAGGTAAGTAAAGCAAGAACTTTTTTCCTCCTCCTTTATATAGTTGGCCATCGATCGCGACGATCAGTTTTTGTCGGATCAGATTACTGATAAAATGCTCCTGTGCCGGATTGATCGCACCTGTCTGCCACAATACGCCTATTTTTGACATAAAAGGATAGATGATATTGAGCATTGTTTGTTCAAAACCTATCTTCAGGATATTGGTTGAAAGCACCTTTTCGAATCTCTCTTCATCCATCTCGATCATGCAGATGGTCAATGCATGGATCTGATCGTCATGGGTGAGGGTTTTTTCAGTGAGTTTGACGACTTCTTCCTTCATCTCAGCCTCAGTCATATTGGCGATTTTGCTGATTTTGAAACCGTTGTCGTTCAACAAAGCCACATTTAAAATGAGTTTGAGACTGGCATCATCATAAAATCTGATGTTGGTGTCAGTCCTCATAGGCTGCAACAAATTGTAACGCTGTTCCCAAATACGTAAAGTGTGGGCCTTGATGCCCGACATTTGTTCCAGATCTTTGATTGAATAAGTACTCACAATTAGTAGCGTTTAAAGTATTTCTTGGGTACTATGAATAAGCCGAAAGAAACGGCATCATGTTTTTTGTTTGTAGCGTGATGGGCTTGATGGGCTCTGAAGATTCCCAATAGGAAACTGTTTTTTGGCCTATCAAACCACTTTGCTCTCCGGTGTACCAATACATCATGGATGATGAAATACAATACCCCATATAAGCTGATCCCTATCCCTATCCAAAACCGGTAGTCTAAATCATCAACTCCGAGAAAGATCAATGCAACCGCGATACTTCCGAAAAGAAGAGAAAACAAATCGTTAAGCTCAAAGAAAGATTTTGAAGGCTCATGATGTGTTTTGTGGATATTCCAGAGTGGACCATGCATGATATATTTATGGATAAACCAACCTGAAAATTCCATTATTGCGAATCCGATCGATGTAAATAGTACAGCAAGCATTATTGACATAACTCCAAGTGAATTAGAATGTTTATTGGTGAATTTTGATTTAGGAAATAAAATTCAAAAAGGCAAAGAATGTTACCAGATTGATCAAGAGATAAATTGAAATCGCATTCTCTTTGTTAAAATAAGTTTTCCGGTAGCCGATTTGGAGAATGAATGCCACTCCTAACCAGCCAAGATAATTGGAAAGTGGAATCACATTTCCTTCCCATGACCAGTAATCAAGATTGACCGCAACCGGCTCGATCAAGAAATCTATGGCTACCATCACCATGGCAGACAGGGTGGCTGCCAGCCAATCATTTTTGATTTTGGTGGAAAATAAATTTCCTGTAAGGTAGACCAGAAGCAGCCAGTTGACCCCAATTACCAAGGGGACTTCAAAAAGCTGAAGGCCCAGAGTTTTTCCATATACGTAACTTCCAAAGGGAAACCCGGTATGGATGCCCAATACTTCTGATCCGAATCCCAAAATTGCAACTGATACTGCAAAAATCCCAAACGGCTTATTCCACCCAGAATGAAATAACAATAAAATACCGAGACTCAGGATCAACGTAAATGGCGTCATCATTTGAAAATAGGGGCGCACCATTGGAATGGATAGCCCGATTATTCCAAAGACGTAAAAAGCGGAAATAATCCCCCTCATCAGCCCAATCCTGTTTGTTTGTATGTCTTGGATGGCCTCCTTCACGGTTTGATATTCTGATCTTTTAATAACGCCCGGGGACATATTGTCGAAATGATTTTGGATTATTCACGGGTGATTAACAACATGAACTTATATTTGTTGGGCAACGTGTGCCACAAAATTAAAGACAAATGTAAAGAAATATGATATTATACAATGTAACAGTCAATATTGAGAAAGAATCCGAAGCAGAATGGGTAAGCTGGATGAAGGAAACGCATATCCCGGATGTATTGGCCACGGGGATGTTTTTGGAAAACAGGTTTTATAAAATCCTCCATGACAACGAGGACGGTTCGACCAATTATTCTGTGCAGTATTTTACTGACAGCATGGAAAAAATTATGGAATACCAACAAAGTTTTGCCGCAAAGCTTCAGGAAGATGTAAATCAGAAATTTAGAGATAGGTTTGTGGTATTCAGAACCTTACTTGAAACCGTAGAATAAGCCATGACAAATATATTCAAATTGATCATTTCAATTATTATTCCTCAGGTTGTCGGGGGATTGGGCGCTTTAGTCACCATTTCCTCTGTACAGAGCTGGTATCAGACGATTAACAAACCATTTTTCACACCTCCTTCTTGGGTTTTTGGACCTGCGTGGACGACACTTTATTTATTGATGGGGATTGCTTTGTTTTTGATCTGGAAATCAAACCATCCCATGAAGAAAACGGCCCTTTGGTTGTTTGCAATCCAGCTTGTCCTCAACGGGATCTGGTCTCCGGCTTTTTTTGGTATGGAATCTCCCATCCTCGGATTATTGGTTATAGTTCCACTTTGGATCATGATCGTCGTCTGCATCAGGGTATTTTTCCCGATCAATAAAATTGCGTCTTACCTGATGGTTCCTTATTTGCTTTGGGTAAGTTTTGCGACGGCACTGAATGCCGGGATTTGGTATCTCAATTAAATAGTATGGCAATAGAACAGGAAACCGGAAAATTCCGCTGCCCGTGGTGCCTGGGTTTTGAAGATTATGTCAAATACCATGATGAAGAATGGGGAGTTCCCGTTTTTGATGATCAAAAACAGTTCGAATTTTTGGTCTTGGAAAGCGCGCAGGCTGGGTTAAGCTGGTCTACGATTTTGAAAAAAAGGGAAGGTTATCGGAAAGCTTTTGCAGAATTTGATTACCGGGTGGTGGCAGATTTGCCGGATGGATATGTACAGGAGTTATTGCTGGATTCGGGTATCATCAGGAATGAAATGAAAATCCGGGCTGCCATCAACAATGCCAAAAGATTTATGGAAATCCAGGCATCACATGGAAGCTTTAAGAACTACATCTGGGATTTTGTGGGTGGAAAACCTATCCAAAACCAATTGAAATCCATGTCCGAAGTTCCTGCGACCAGCCCAATATCCGATAGACTTGCCAAGGACATGAAATCCCGGGGGTTCAAATTTTTGGGAAGCACCATATTGTATGCCCACATGCAGGCCACCGGTCTGGTCAATGACCATTTGGTCGATTGTTTCAGGTATCAAGAAGTCAGAGCCTTGGGCAAATAAAAAAGCCAAGCATAAGGAAATTCCTATTTGCTTGGCTTTGATGTTTTTTTCAAAAAAAGAAATTTAATCCAATTTTTTTCCCCTATACATGGAGTTGGACAGACTCGCCCGAGTTTGTGGGGATACAAACTTGGGCGAGTCTGTCCACTATTTGACGGGGTTATACGCTTTGCTGTAGGCAGACCAGATTTCATAGATGGGATTGCCGGTGGAGCTTAGGCCGCTGTGGTGCCACTCGCCATCGATGACCTCGTATTTGAATTCAAGACTTGCGCCGACTCTGCTATTGTCTCTGGAGAAGAACTCGATTTTTTCAATGTAAGTGCCGTTTTCAGCAGTGTAGGTTCCACCGCCTGTCCCGCTAAATTCTTTGGTTTCGGAATTGAAAGCCACCCATTGGAAGCGTCCACCGCTCAGGATTTTGATGGTTCGTCGTGCCCCGGGAGTGCTTCTTGCGATTTCATCGTCTCTTTTTCTTCCTGTAATCACCCAATTACGGGTCAGGTCATCTTTGGCATCACTTACTTTTTCCCATATTTCAACCAATGTCTTGCCACTCATTTCGGTGGAAATCACCATTTTCCCTCCCACCATATCCAAGCTGAAATCTGTCCTTTGCCCCACCATTTCGGGATTAGTGGTGTAAAAATCTAACAATTCCTGATACAGATTGTCTTTGATGGTGAATGGTCCACCGCCCGCACTTACAAAAGCGTTGGTAGCTGTTTCTTTTGCGCCGAAAGAAAAATAACCGTCTTGGTATATTTTGATGTATTCTGTTTCGGTCATGGCCTTGCCGTTTTGATGGGTCATTTTCCAGGCACCTTCCAGACTTTGGGCAAAAATCGCCCCGGCGAGAAACAGAAAGGGCAGTAAAATTATTTTTTTCATGGTGGGATTATATTAGGTTTAGGATTCTAAGTTACCATTTTAAACTTGCTAATGAAAACATTTACCCTTGGACAAAGCAAAGAGCAGGTGCTTCAGATGATTCCGGAAAAGAGGATCAAGCTCGTCCAATTGGGAGGTGAGAAAATCTGCATTTCCAGAAATGGGGAGGCTTTCTTTGCTTTCGAACCGTTTTGTCCACACCGTATGGCCTCTTTGCTCCAAGGCACTATTGTCAGGGATGAAATAGTTTGCCCCCTTCATGAATATAGGTTTGATCTCAGATCCGGACAGGTGCTGACAGGACAGTGTCCTGATTTAAAAGTTTACAAAGTAGAACTTTCTGAAAGTGGACTTGAAATATGGATTTGACCGATGTCCATCAATGCAATTTTGAGCCATTGGGAACTGCTTTGTCGGCAGAAGCCAATACAATCTGACCACTTCCATCGTCAAATCCCGTCACCAAAACTTCAGACATGAAATCCGCTATTTGTTTTGGGGCGAAATTACAAACACAAAGTACCTGCTTTCCAATCAGTTGTTCAGGCTGATAATGGTCAGTGATTTGGGCAGATGATTTTTTTATACCAAGTGGCCCCAAATCCACCCATATTTTATATGCCGGTTTTTTCGTTTTAGCAAAGATTTCGGCACGCACTATTGTTCCTACGCGAAGGTCAATTCTTTGAAATTCGATAAAGTCAATCGTTTGCATTGATTAAGAATTTTTATATATTTGGAAACTTTCCACCCCGATGGGGAGTTATAAATCTACTCAAACCTCTCTTATAAATGTTGGAAGTATCAAAAATCTCTACTTTGGGAATGAAAAAGCTTCAACTGACCTTTTTATTAGGTTTCATCATGAGTTTTGTGTCCTACGCACAAACTGAAAGAGAAAGAAACTTTCCGGACCTTCCGAAAAACACGGAGCAATCCACCCAATTTGAAGGTTCTGAATCATCATCTGTGGATTCAAGGCAGGACAACGGTCAAAGGACTACCTTGAACCCTGTCAAAGATTCCAAGCCTGCTACAGCAACAGGTCTGAAAAAGGATAATCCCTTGTACAGACAAGGCGGCGAAAAAGACGCAAAAAAAGAAGAAATTTCAACCCTGTCGTTCAATCTATTTCTTTACATAGTAGACAGGTTCAAAGAAGATTAATGCAAATACCATAATTTACACAGTAAAAAAGAGACTAGATTAGTCTCTTTTTTTTTGCTAATGTTTGTCTAAAATTCCCATTTTTACTATAAAATCCCACAGGGCAATTCCCATTGAAACAGAGATATTGAGAGAATGCTTGGTCCCTAGTTGGGGGATTTCGATGACATAATCTGATGCCTCGATCACTTCTTCCTCCACTCCAAAAACCTCATTCCCAAATACCAAAGCAAACTTCCGATCGGGGTCGGGGAGGAATTCATGCAGCTTTATACTTTTATCAACCTGTTCCAAAGCACAGACAGTATATCCTTCCTTCTTCAATTGTTGGATGGCGGCCAAAGTACTGTCTACATATTCCCAAATCACGGACTCGGTTGCCCCGAGTGCAGTTTTTTGGATGTCCTTGTGGGGAGGTTTCCCGGTGATCCCGCAGAGGTATATTTTTTCAACAAGGAAGGCGTCGGAAGTCCTAAAGGCCGATCCCACGTTATTGAGACTTCTCACATTATCCAAAACAATGACAATCGGAGATTTTCGTTCCGATTTGAACTCATCCACAGTCAGGCGGTTTAGTTCCGCCATGTTTAATTTTCGCATGCAGTTTTGTTTCCCTTTTGATATCTTTTAATTTCAACCTTTTATAATATTCAAAAGTAACACAAAGAATCAAATCAGGGACAGTATGGCCAAGGAGAAGGAAAATGAAGTGAAGGAAACCCCTTTGATGAAACAATACAACGCCATCAAAGCAAAGCATCCTGGCGCTTTGCTTCTTTTTAGGGTGGGGGATTTTTATGAGACTTTCGGGGAGGATGCCATCAAAGCCAGCAAGGTTTTGGATATAGTCCTGACCAAGAGAGCAAATGGTTCAGCTTCACATATCGAATTGGCCGGATTTCCCCATCATTCTTTGGATACCTATTTACCCAAATTGGTCCGGGCCGGAAACAGGGTAGCGATATGTGACCAACTCGAAGATCCAAAAGATGTCAAAGGAATAGTCAAAAGAGGAGTAACGGAGTTGGTGACCCCGGGGCTTTCATTCAATGACAATGTCCTGGACAAAAGAAAAAACAATTACCTCGCATCGGTTTATTTTGGGAAAGATATTTTGGGGATTGCATTTTTGGATCTTTCCACCGGGGAATTTATGTGTTCGGAAGGCTCACAATCCTATATAGAAAAGCTTCTTCAGAGTTTTAGTCCTTCAGAGGTGATCTATTCCAAAGCCGCAAGAGCAAAGGCGCAGGACATACTCAAGGACCAGTTTACGACCTTTCACTGTGAGGATTGGGTATTCCAACTTGATTATACCTATGAAAAGCTCACAGGACATTTCGCTACCGCAAACTTAAAAGGCTTTGGGATTGAAAATCTCGAACATGGGATCATTGCCTCAGGAGCGATATTGTATTACCTCGAAGAAACAGAGCACAAAGAGGTCAAGCATATCTCCTCGATTTCCAGGATTGCGGAAGAAAAATATGTGTGGTTGGATAAGTTTACCATCCGCAACCTTGAGCTCGTCTATTCCCAACAGGATGGTGGCGTTCCTTTGATCAATATTCTCGATCAGACCATTACCCCGATGGGCTCCAGAATGATGAAAAAATGGATGGTTCTTCCCCTCAAAGAGAAAGAACCGATTGAAGACAGGCTCAAAGTAGTAGAGTATTTTTTTGAATCGCCGGAACTGTGCGAGGAAATTGTGGTCCATCTGAAACATATTGGGGATTTGGAAAGATTGATTTCAAAAGTTGCTGTGGGCAGGATCAATCCCAGGGAAATGAACCAGCTGAAAAGGGCATTGAAAAATACCTTGCCCATCAAAGAGATTTTGAAAAACTCCAAAAACGGTTCACTCAAAAAACTCTCCGACCAGATCAGTCCATGTGAATTTTTATTGGACAAAATAGAAAAGGAGCTTCTTGAAGATGCACCCATGCTGATCCATCAGGGCGGAATTATCAAGCCGGGAGTCGATGAAGAATTGGATGAATACAGGAATCTGGCCAATACGGGCAAGGATTACCTGGTTTCCTTGCAACAAAGAGAAACTCAGAGGACGGGAATCTCTTCTCTCAAAGTAGCTTTCAACAAAGTATTTGGCTATTACCTGGAGGTGACCAATTCCCATAAAGACAAGGTGCCGCAAGATTGGATCAGAAAACAGACCTTGGTCAATGCCGAGAGGTATATCACGCCGGAATTGAAAGAATATGAAGAAAAAATCCTGAACGCCGAAGACCGGATGTTGGCGATTGAGCAAAGGTATTTTTTGGCGCTTGTCATGGATGCGTCGGAGTATGTCAGTCAGATCCAACAAAATGCAAGGATATTGGCCACAGTGGATTGTTTGCTTTCTTTTTCCATGGTAGCCAAAAAGAACAATTATTGTAAGCCAAAAATCTCGGATACGGATTCCCTCGAGATCAAAGATGGAAGACATCCGGTTATTGAAAGACAGCTGCCGATAGGAGAAGAGTATGTTCCCAATGACATATTCCTTGACAATGAAAGCCAACAAATCATCATCATCACAGGTCCAAATATGGCAGGTAAATCCGCCTTGCTGAGACAGACTGCTTTGATTGTGCTGATGGCCCAAATGGGAAGCTTTGTGCCTGCTTCCTACGCCAGAATCGGGATCATTGACAAAGTTTTTACAAGGGTTGGAGCTTCCGATAATTTGTCCAAAGGAGAGTCTACCTTTATGGTGGAGATGACCGAAACGGCAAGTATTTTAAATAACCTTTCCGACAGAAGCCTCGTATTGATGGATGAAATAGGCCGGGGTACATCTACCTACGACGGTATATCTATCGCTTGGTCGATAGTTGAGTTTTTGCACAATCACCCAAAATTCAGAGCAAAAACCCTATTTGCAACTCATTATCATGAATTGAATCAGTTAGCAGACGATTTTCCCAAAATCAAAAATTTCAACGTTTCTGTAAAAGAGGTTGGAAACAAAGTAATCTTTATGCGGAAATTAAAGGAAGGTGGGAGCGAGCATAGCTTTGGGATTCATGTGGCCCAGATGGCGGGGATGCCAAATCCGGTCGTTTTGAGGGCTTCCGAAATCATGGTGCATTTGGAAAAAGACAAAGAAATGAATGCGCCAAAGGACAGAATCAAGGACATGCCCAAGAGCAATTATCAACTGAGTCTGTTCGATGCTGATCCAAAATTCAAAGAGGCGCAGGAAATGCTTTCGGCTATAGATATCAATACCATTTCTCCCATTGAGGCATTGCTTAAACTGAATGAGATTAAGAAGAAATTAGGCAATTGAAACTTGGTTGGATATGTTTAAATTGAAGGTAAAATTTTAAACTGATAGTTTTAGATTGAGTATATGGATATTTCGTTGTTGGAAGAATTAAGAAATCAGAATAAGTTATCAGAATTTTTTTCATACAAAAATGACAGGGAATTTATTTCCCATCCTGATGAGGAGTCGCTCATCAAAGATTTGCATAAAATCAGCCACAGCCTCGGGATGAAAGATGGGATAATCATTGGATGCTTTGATTACAGGGACATGAGTTTGCCTTTTTTTACCGAAAATATCGAGGAACTCAGCGGCTATACCGCTGAATTTTTAAGGGAAAATGGCCTTGTGGGCGTTATTTCCGCATTGCATCCTGAGGATGCCAAAGAGCATGTGGCCTTTAACAATATTTTTTTAGAAGTATTTCAAAAGGCAAGTCTTCAGGAAAAAAAGACTTTTGAATTGTCTTATACGCTCCGTTGGATCCACAAGACCACCAAAAAGGAAATCTGGTTTTTTACCAAAGCCAAACCATACCTGATTGATGAAAAAGGAAATTTTATTTATGACCTCCATATCGGCCTTTTGATTACCAACAATGAACACCTGAAAGGATATGATTGGAGCTATTCTTACACCAAAGATGACGGGTCCAAAACAACCCATCAAAAAGAAAAGCCTCCAATGCATGACATCTCCCTTTCCAAAAAGGAAAAGGAAGTCGCTTTGTTATTGCTGGAAGGATTGGATTCACAGGAAATCGCAGAATATTTATTTATTTCAATAAATACAGTCTTTACACACAGGAAAAAAATACTGAAAAAATTGGGGGCAAAGAATTCTAATGATTTAATGAAAATTCTTATCTCCAATAATTTTAAATAAATGCCTGATTATCAATTTTGGAGAGATGGCAAGCAAATGGAAACAAAATTTTTTACGGTTGTACTTTTGCTATTTTGGAAAACTGCTTTACATTTGCACTCACAAAAGACAAAGGCGTAAGGTTTTTGCTTCAAATTGTTGAATACACTGCGAGAGTAGCTCATCCCGATAGCTATCGGGAGGTAGAGCAAGACTCATAGTTTTGAATTATTGAATATACTGCGAGAGTAGCTCAGTTGGTAGAGCACGACCTTGCCAAGGTCGGGGTCGCGAGTTCGAATCTCGTCTCTCGCTCAAAAAGGCCCTTGAAGAAGGGCTTTGTTGTTTTCGGTAATTTTGAAATCTCTAATCACGTTAGAGAATGCCGGGATGGTGGAACAGGTAGACACGCAAGACTTAAAATCTTGTGAGAGCAATCTCGTGCGGGTTCGATTCCCGCTCCTGGTACAAGCCTCGCTTTCAGCGGGGCTTTTTTTTATGTGCTCTTCTCTGATTGTTTAAAATATCATCAAATTTTTGTCTGTTATTTTAACAATAGTAGTATTTTTGGTATGAATTTCATGGCCTTGTTTCCAAACAACCTGCAAGATGCACCTGAGCGCCAACATCAAAATACTTAGAAAAAAGAAATCCATCACCCAAGAAACGATGGCTGCTTCCATAGGCATTAGCAGGTCCAAGCTCGCAGGATATGAGTTGAACATCAATCCACCTTTGGAGACTTTGCTCCTGATAGCTGATTACCTTGGCGTGTCGATAGACTTGCTCCTAAGAAAAAACCTGGAGGAACTTTCAGAGTATAAGCTGAGGGAATTATTGGATACAGACCGTTTTTTGAAAGGCAAAAATCTGAGGATATTGGCTACCACGGTGGACGCTGAAGGAAAGGAACTGATCGAAGTTGTTTCCCAAAAAGTAAAAGCGAGTTATTTGGCAGGTTTTTCGGATCCTGATTTTATCGGTGAACTTCCCCGTTTCTCGCTCCCATTTTTGCCTCAGGATAAGAAATACCGTGTTTTCCAGATTGATGGGGATTCGATGCTTCCCATTCCTGACGGTGCATGGATTGTGTGCGAGTACGTGGATGATTGGACCCGAATCAAGGATGGAGAAAAATATGTGGTCCTGACAGAATCTGAAGGCATCACTTTTAAAATTGCCTACAATACTGTCAAGGAAAATGAAAAATTGTTACTTTGTTCTTCCAATCCGATATTCAAACCTTTCGAAGTCGATATCAGGTCAATACGGGAGGTTTGGATGTTCAGATTGATGATCGTGTGAGTGTTTTAAGAGAATATTTTGCCGAGCTGATTAATTATATTATTTTTTTATTTAAAATGGAATTGATCCAAATTTTAAACTGATTTTTAAATAAAATAAGATTTTGTAAGACAAATTGGATTTTAAATCGTTGTAAGTCTATGATTGCGGAAATGTTTATTGACAAATGGAATAATTACCTTAAACGATCAGTAAATATGAGAGAATTTGCGGTATTAGAGACACCACTTGGAAATGTCAGGGCTGAAGTCTGGGACGGATACCTGGTTAGTTTGAAATTTACTGAGCAAGATCCCACTGAGGATTCTTTTGATGGGATCTTGATGGATGTTTGGATCCAATTGGGGCTTTACTTTCAGGGCAAACTCAAAACGTTTGACGTTCCGGTCGCACTCGGAGGGACTGACTTCCAACATAAAGTATGGATGGAGGTCAACAAAATACCTTTTGGTCAGACTGTTTCTTACCAAAAAATCGCCAACAGTCTAGGCAATCCCCAAGCAGTAAGGGCTGTCGGAACGGCTATAGGAGCAAATCCCATATTGATTATGCTACCCTGCCACAGAATTGTTGGACAATTTGGACAACTTACCGGATATGCCGGGGGCTTGTGGAGGAAATCCAAATTACTTGAATTGGAGCAAAAAGATAAGATCGGAAAACAGGTGCAGCTTAATTTCTAAAATGGAGTCTAAGCTTCCGTCTTTTAAATAATTGAAATATTTTATCAAAGACAAAAGCCTGATTGGGAAACCTCTCAGGCTTTTCTTATTTTTATGCCTGTTATATTTGATTGCGTTTTTCAAACCTACCTAGCCCAATATGGTTCAGATTATAGATTACACTCCTGACCTTAAGCCTCACTTCGAAAAGATCAACAGAGAATGGGTGGAAAAATATTTCACCTTGGAACCCTTTGATTTAGAGCAGTTGGGTAATCCCCAAGAAGTAATCCTTAACAAGGGAGGAGCGATTCTTTTTGCAAAAGATGGGGAGGAGATCATTGGGACTGTGGGCTTGGCAAAATCTACTGACGACACCTATGAAATGATAAAGATGGCAGTCATCCCCAAAGCTCAAGGCAAAAAAGTGGGTCAGTTACTTGCAACTTCGATTTTGGAAAAGGCAAAATCCTTGGGTGCCAAAAAAGTTGTCCTTTATTCTAACACCAAATTAGAGGCTGCCTTGAACCTATACCGCAAGTTTGGATTCAAGGAAACACCGCCCGAATGCGGAAAATATGGAAGATGTGATACCAAAATGGAAATTGAATTGTAATGGAAATCCAAATCAGGAAAGGAACGATTGCCGAAGTGGTGGCTCTAAGCAGGGAAGTAACTGAATTTTTTCAGCCATACTCCCAAAAAACCTATGAGGAAAGGCTTTCGGACGTACCTCATTTAATTTTGATTGCAACTGTATATGGCAAACCTGTTGGATTTAAAGTCGGATACCGTCGGTACGGGCATGATGTATTTTACTCATGGATGGGTGGGGTGTTGGACCAATACAGGAGAAAAGGAATTGCCACCAGATTAGCGGACAGTCAGGAGACTTGGGCAAAAACCCATGGATTTGTCAAAGTGACTTTCAAAACCAGAAACAGGCTTTCCAAAATGATTCATTTCGGACTCAATAGAGGTTTTATGATTATAGATTTGATCAAAAAAGGAGAAGTCAAAGAATACAGGATTGTAATGGAAAAAGTTCTTTGAGTGAATAGACTTTAGCCGATTCCAGCCTTCCAAACTTCGAACCTTCCAATCCAATTTTATAATCTTCCAACCTCCCAACCTTTCAACGTTCTCACCTTCCAACCTTTCAATTTTCCAATCCCCCACTCTCTCAATTTTTAGCATTCTACCTTTTTTTGCCTACCTTTGCAGACCAAAAATCAAAGATTTACCCAGCGGTTCAATTACCCGCTTCATCAAAAATTATGGAAAATATCAAAATACAAGTTTCGGAAGGAACGATGCTTCCTGTGATGGAAGCCTTTTACACGATTCAGGGAGAAGGAGCCTTCTCCGGTAGCCCTACCTATTTTATCAGACTTGGAGGCTGTGACGTGGGCTGTGTGTGGTGTGATGTCAAAGAATCCTGGGAAGCTGAGAAGTGGCCGATCTTGTCCATTGACTCGATAGTGAAGGAGGCAAAGAACTTTCCAAGCAGGACGGTGGTCATCACAGGGGGAGAACCTCTGATGTACAATCTCGGCCCATTGACAGCGGCCTTGAAGGAAAATGGTTTTAGGATCCACATAGAGACTTCCGGGGCCCATCCTTTTTCGGGTACCTTTGATTGGGTCTGCTTTTCACCCAAAAAATTTAAAAAACCTCATCCCAGCATTTACGAAAAAGCAGATGAATTGAAAGTCATCGCATACCATAATTCGGATTTTGCATTTGCGGAAGAACACGCTTCCAAGGTAAAACCCACCTGTCAAAAACTGCTCCAACCTGAGTGGAGCAAAAAAGAGACTATGACCAAAAAGGTGATAGATTACGTAAAATCAAATCCAAATTGGAAAATATCGCTACAAACACATAAATTTATGGACATCCCTTAGCCCATGAAAATAAGCCTTCTTAGTTTAGCCCTGTTTTTTTTCATCTCTTTCTCATTCGGGCAGGGCTATTCTATCATTGACAGCAAGGCGATCAAAATGCACCAGGAAGGTGATGAATTGGTGCAGAAAAGGATGTACGATGAGGCCATTGAAAAATACAAGGCTTCCATCCAAAGGGAAGCGGGCTTTTTGGAATCTTATATCAAGTGGGGAAGGATTCTTTTGACCAAAGGAAAACCTCAGGAAGCAATTGAAGTGGCTGAAAGGGGCGAGGCAAGAGCTAAGCAGGCAAAAAACCAGATCAAAGGTGAATTCAAATGGCTCAAACTCCATTGCTATCTGTCCATGGGCAATTTTCAGGAAGCCTTGGAAGAATATGAAAAAGCAAGTGCCTTGCTAGAACCAAGCTTCAAGCAACGTCTCGATTACCGGGAGACGGAAAGTCAGATGAGGTTTATCCGTCAGCAGCTTGAAAAAACCCTTTCAATAGACAAGCAAAAATTACCTGAACCGTTAAACAAGTTTTCCCTGCAGTATTTCCCTGTCCTGACTGCCGACAGCAAAAAGATCATTTTTGTAAAAAGAGATGGCCTCAAAAACTTTGAACATGAGGATTTATTTATCAGCAATTTTTCAGAAAAAGACAGTCTGTGGTCCGAACCGGAGAGTATTTCCAATGTCATCAATACCAATTATAATGAGGGAACATGCACCATCTCAGCAGATGGTAAGATTCTGATTTTTTCCTCTTGCGAGACCCCTGATTCGTTTGGAGACTGTGATCTCTACATCGCCTACAAAATCAATGATGCCTGGCAAAGGCCCTCCAATATGGGCAAAAACGTGAATTCCCGGTCTTGGGATTCTCAACCGTCCCTCTCTGCAGACGGTCGGATTTTGTTTTTCTCCTCCAACAGAAAAGGTGGGTTTGGGGGAAGAGACCTTTGGTACGCCCTCAGGATGTCAAACGGTAGTTGGTCAGAAGCAAAAAACCTAGGGTCCTTGGTCAATACGTCAAAAGATGAGGTTTCTCCTTTCATTTATTTCAACAATGAGATATTGTTTTTTGCCTCGGATGGGCACAGGGGTTTTGGAGGTCAGGATATATTTGTTTCTAGGGTTGAAAAAGGGCTTTTTACCAACCCTGAAAATCTTGGATATCCTATCAATGACCATTTGGATCAGTTTTCACTATTTATTACTGCCCAAAGGGACTATGCCTATTATACAGAGAACACTTTCAATGAAAGTATGGAGGAGAGGTCCTACCTGTATAAATTTAAATTTCCAGAAGAAATCTCTTTGGGCGAAAACCTGATTGTCACCCAAGGCAAAGTCTTTAACAGCAAAACAGGCGATCCTATAGACGCGAGGCTTTCGCTCGTCAGTCTCAGCAATGACAGTACCCTTTATGAATTCCGATCTGACGGAAAAACAGGAGAATTCATGATGCTTTATCCTGACAAATCTTTTTCCGGTCTCTATGTGGAAAAAGAAGGTTATTTGCCAAAAATATACAATGTGGATCGCGACAACCTCAAAAATCAAAAGGATTTGATGGTTTCCTTGGTGCCCATTGGTCCGGGAGAAGAGTTTGTTTTTGAAAATATATTTTTTGACTTGGACAAGGACGAATTAAAACCCGAATCCTCAAGTTCGCTCAAACGTCTTTATAATTTCTTGATAGAAAACAGCAAGGTGTCCATCACGATCATTGGCCATACCGATAATCAGGGTAGTCCGGGGTACAATGAAAACTTGAGCCTAAGAAGGGCAGAGAGTGTAAAGCGGTTCTTGATAGATAAGGGTATCCCTGTGGACCGTGTATCTACAGAAGGCAAAGGCGACAGAGTGCCTATCCGCCCCAATGATACAGCTGAAAACAAAGCACTCAACAGGCGGGTGACCATCTCAATTAAATAATGGTATAATCCCTCGCTTACAGCAGCAATTGATGTCTATACATTATTTTTTAAAAACGTTCAATTCACCATAAAAATTTTGATATTGGAACTAAACCTGCTATAAATGCCTGAAATGGGCATTTATTCGGTATATTATATTGGAAAAATTCCATTTTTTAGTAATGTCTTATTTATTAAAAAAAATTTATTTATTATTAAAATAAGACTATTAATTTATAAATAGAATATATAAGTGTTATAAAAATATAAGATTCAATCAATTTTATGTTTTCAGAAATTAAATGGCAACTTATTTTTCATTCTGAAAATAATGTTAACAAAAGTTAAAAAATATTTTATTCCGTTAACCTTGCGATAACAAACCATTAACTCTCTTTAATGTAGGTAAAATCCCATTTTGGTGGTTTAAAATGTTAATATTTTGTCACAGACCAAATATTCTTTAATCGTTGTTGGTCTTCCACGTATGTAATTTTTTCAAACGATTTTGGATTATAAGAGGTTATTGGATAAAATTGGCTAATCGTTAAACCAAAAAAATTAATTATGAAGAAAGTTTTACTTCTAGGACTTATGCTTCTTTTCGTGGGTGCAGCTGCATTTGCGCAAGGTCGTGTAGTGACTGGAACGGTGACATCCGGCGAGGACCGTCTTCCGTTACCAGGTGCGTCAGTCGTGGTGAAAGGTACTACAATCGGTGCAGCTACCGATTTGGATGGTAAGTTTTCACTCAATATACCAGATGGCAGGAATGTCCTGGTTATCAGTTTCACAGGTTTTGTTGATCAAGAGGTCTCTCTTGGTAACAGATCCCAAATCGTTGTTGAATTGCAACCGGACACCGAAAGTTTGGGCGAAGTAATCGTAACAGGTTATGGAACTCAGCAAAAAAGGGAAGTCACAGGTGCTATTTCCTCGGTTAAAGGTGAATTGATCCAAAACTTGCCTATGCAGTCTTTTGACAGGGCTTTGCAAGGTAGGGCTGCCGGTGTACAGGTAAGATCTGCAAACGGTCTTCCAGGTGGTGCGGTCAATATTCGTATCAGAGGTGTAGGTTCGATCAACGCAGGTAATGAGCCTTTGTTCATTATCGACGGTGTTCAGTTGAACAACCAATCAAATGCTAATTTTACACAATCTAATCCGCTTGCATTCTTGAACCCAAATGACATTGAGTCGATGGAAATCTTGAAAGATGCTGCATCTGCAGCCATCTACGGTTCTCAAGCTGCAAACGGTGTGGTAATCATCACCACCAAGAGAGGTAAGCAAGGAAAAGCAAGATTTGAATTCAACGCATTTGGTGGATCCACTGAACCAATGAAATACTTGGATGTATTAAGTGGTCCTGAGTGGTTTCAATCAAGAAAACTTGGCAACCTAAACAGTGGGTTTCCTGAAAGAACTGCCTCATTCAACGCATTGAACAGCATGCTTCACCCAAATCAAAGACCGGCAGATTTTGGAAATTTGACTTTGGAGCAATTAGATGCCTTTGGAAATGGTCTTCCAACATATGATTGGCAAGATGAGGTTATGGGAACAGGTAGAATTCAAAACTACGAGCTATCAGTTTCCGGCGGTGATGACAAAACCACCTTCTTCCTCTCAGGATCATACAATTATCAAGAATCATCTTTCAAGCCTGTTGACTTTGAAAGGGGAACAGTAAGAGTGGCTTTGACACATCAGGCCAATGCAAGGTTAAATCTTGAAACAAGCATCAACCTTTCTACATTCCAGCAGAATGTCCCATTCGCTGTAGACGGTGCATTCTTGGGTAACCCTGCATTCTCTTCTTCTGCAGTGCTTCCTCACAACGCAATCTACAATGAAGACGGATCTTTCAACACTTCTATAGGTGGTGTATTGGGGCAAAACGTTGTCTTGGTAAATGCTTATAATTCAGGTCTTCAAAGGACCAATACTGTGGTAGGTAACATGGTAGCTAACTACAAAATTCTAGATAACCTAGTTTTCAGATCCCTATTTGGTTTGGATTACAGGTTGCTTCAAGGTGAATCATACAGAGATCCAAGGACTCCTGATGGCGCCGGTGTGGTAGGTAGAAGCTCTAACCAGTCTGACTGGAGAACAAGATTTATTACAACCCAGACCTTGAACTGGAACAAAACCTTCAATTCAGTGCACAACGTGTCAGGAATCTTCGGTTTGGAATATGTTTCTGAGACAAGAGAAGGCCTTTCAGGTGCAGGTATCGGTTTCCCAACCTTCCAGTTCAGAACTATCCAGTCTGCTGCAACTCCTGAATCCATTACAGGATTCTGGACAGGTTACAAAAGGGCAGGTGCATTCATTTCAGGTAGTTATGATTACAAGAAAAAATATTTGGCAACTGTTACTGCACGTTATGATGGATCCTCGAGATTCGGTGAAAACAACAGATACGGTTTGTTCCCTTCCATCAGACTTGGCTGGAATATCGTAGAAGAAAGTTTCTTGCAAAACAGTGAGGCTGTTTCTGATTTGAAATTGAGAGCATCTTACGGTAAGACCGGTAATGACCAGATTGGTAACTTTGCTGCCAGAGGTCTTTACGGTGGTGGAGGTAACTACGCAGGTCAGGCAGGTATCAGACCTACTTCACTCGCTAACCTCAACTTGGGTTGGGAATCAAACGTAACTTTCAACCTTGGTCTTGATTATGGTTTCTTGAGCAACAGGATTACAGGTTCATTGGATGTGTTTGACAGAAGAACCAGAGATTTGCTTTTGGACCAGCCAATCCTTTGGACAAACGGTTTTGGAACAATCGCAAATAACGTAGGTGAATTGCAGAATAAAGGGATTGAATTCGAAGTTACTACCATCAACATCGATAAAGGTGGTTTCAGATGGAATACTTCCTTCAACTTCACCCATATCAAAAACCAGATCATAAGTCTTTATGACGACCTTCAATTCCTACCTGCTAACCCAGGATTGGCAGTTGGTCAACCTGTGGGTAACCCTGCTAATGATGGGCAGGCCGCTCCTGGTTCTTGGTTCGTTGCGGAATATGCCGGTGTCAATCCAGCGACAGGCCGTCCTATGTGGTACGATATCAATGGAAACATTACCTACCAGCCTCTCGCAGCAGACAGACAATACAATGGATCTAACTTGGCTACTACCTTTGGTGGTTTTAATAATGAATTTAGATTCAAAGGATTTGAATTGACTGCCTTCTTTACTTACGAATTCGGTGCTATCGTATCGGATGGTCAGTATAACTTCTTGAGAGAAAATGGCACAAGGTTGTCCTTGAATGGACTATCTGTAGTAAATGATAGAAAATGGTTGGCACCAGGGGATATTACTGATATACCCCGTGACGTTACTACCAATGGCGGTAATGAAGCAAGAGGTGTTGGAAGAAATTCGGGCTCAGCTGCTCTGTTGAAAGCAGATTTTATCAGATTGGCACAGTTGACATTTGCCTACAACTTAAGCCCAACTTTGGCAAGAAGCCTCGGATTGTCAAGAGCAAGAATATATGCACAGGGATTGAACCTTTTGACTTTCGCAGACTATCCGGGATATGACCCAGAGTTCGTCGGTGCAGGTACAGGTCAGATACCTTTGACTAAGAACTATACCATAGGTGTTCAAATCGGATTCTAAACATCTTAAGGAAATGAAAAATATGAAATTTATAAATAAAATTGTCTTATCCTTTGTCTTTGCAGGTTCGTTTTTGATTACTTCCTGCGATGACCTGCTACAAGTTGATCCAAGACAATCAATTGATGCTAACGGAGCATTGAATACTCCTGACGCGGTATCGGCTGCCCTCAACTCTGTGTATGCGAGATTGAGACCGGTTTCAAATTACGGTAGGAATTTATTGGCGTTGTCAGATGCCTTGGCTGATGTAGGTGTTACAACCTCTAACTCCGGCCGTTTGATTGGTGAAAATAACAACCAGCCCAATGCGCATTTTACTGCAGACCTTTGGGCAAACAGCTATTTTGCAATCAACGAAGCTAACCTGATTATCGCTGCGTTGTCTACGGTTGAAGGAGCTTCTGCTGCTCAATTGGCAAGATGGGAAGGCGAAGCCAAGTTCTTAAGGGCTTTGTATTACTTTGATTTGGTTAAAGTTTACTCCTACATCCCTACTGCTGTTTACGCTCCTGGTGTGATAGATGAAGGAGGTATTCCATTGGTTTTGGAAGGAGTTATAACTTCGGATGCGGCTTTGTCCCGTCAATCTCCAAGGTCTACCGTTGACCAGGTTTATGCACAGATCTACACAGATTTGGAGGCAGCAAAAACCTTATTGACTTCTAGAGGAACTCAATTTGCTTCTTCTGCAGCAGCATCAGCTTTGCTTTCAAGGGTCGCTTTGTATAGAGGTGATTGGCCTAAGGCAGCAGCGGAAGCTACCACTGCACTAGCAAGCAATGTGGGTACTGTATTATCCGGTTCTTCTTATGTGAATGGTTGGAGAGCGGATATAAATCCTGAGTCTATGTTTGAAGTGAGGTTCGCCATCGCGGCTGAGTCTATTGGTGTGAATGAGTCCCTTCAGACTTCTTATACCACGCTTCTTAACTTGACTGCCAATAAAAATTCTCAAGGTGGTTGGGGTGACTTTATCCCTAATCCTACTGTAAGAGGTTTCTTTGGTCTGACTCAATTACAACTTGGTAACCCTGCATCGGATAACAACAATTGGGATGTGACTAGAAACAGCGACATCAGAGGATTTTTGTTTACCACAGGTAATACTGTAAGAGGTGCGGGTCGTCAGATCGAGTGTATCAAATTTGCTTCCAAAAGTGGAGCTGCTTACTTAGACAATGTACCTGTGATCAGAAAATCCGAAATGCATCTTAACAGGGCTGAAGCCAATTATCATATTCCAGGTAATGAAGCTGCTGCATTGGCTGAACTGAATGCGTTCAAAGGTTTGAGAGGTTTGCCTGCTGTTTCACTTACAGGTCAAGCCCTTTTGGATGAGATCCTTTTGGAGCGTTTCAAGGAATTTGCCTTTGAAGGTCACAGGTGGTTTGATCTAAAAAGATATGGTAGGAACGTTGTGAAGATTGTACCGTCTGTTATTTTGACTTTTGATGATTTCAAAATCCTTCCTCCAATCCCTCAAAGAGAGGTTGATGGTAACCCTAACTTGAACCAAAATAGAGGCTACTAAAAAGAATTGAATATGAAAAAGATACTATCATTATTATCATTGGTCTTGGTTTTGGCTTTCTCTTCTTGTATTGAGCAAAACTATCCAACTTGGTCAGGCGCTGTCGTCGAATTCCAGGATGCCGTTGTTAGAGCTCCTGCACCCGGGGTGACTTATCCAAGGATTACAGTTGCAAATACTGTAGGCACGGTAAATCTCCAGGTCAATCTTGTAGCTGCTCAGAGGACTTCCGACGAAACAATTACCTTCAAAGTTGTTCCTGAAGGAACTACAGGTGTAGCTGGAACTGATTTCACTGTAACAGGATCTTTGGTAATTCCGGCTAATTCAAGTACTGCAAATGCCGTGGTAACCATTCCTAACACAGGTGCATTGGGAGGTTCTGTGGATGTTTTACTTGAATTGGAAGGCAATGCTCAGATTCCTGCTAGTGAGAATCACAAACGAGTACAGATCAGGATTACAAGACCTAATCCTGCTCCTTAAGTATTAAAAAATTAAAAATAAATAATTAAAAAAAAGGCCGGATTTCCGGCCTTTTTTTTATTTTTGAATATGAATAAAATTAGTTTAAAGATTGTTACAGTATTGCTTTTGACAGGATTGATTCATCCTGCCATGGCACAGTTGAAGTTATTAAAAGACGGTGTCTCAGGTGGAAGACCGGTTACGGCCAATCCCTACGCAGAAATCAAAGGGTCTGCCTATCTTCTCGATTTTGAACAAGGGAGTATCTTGTATTCAGAAAAAGATACGGCAAGAAACATGATCATAGCTTTCAACACTTATGACAATACCTTGGAACACAGATCAGATGGACAGTTAGTGGCTTACATTCCCTCAAAGATTTCAGGATTTATCCTTAATCCTGATTTTAATCCGAGAGTTTTTAGATCAGGCTATGCTATCCCCAAGGTAGGGGCAAATGTCTTTGTTGAAATCCTGGTTGACGGGGAGTATTCGTTGATTAGCCATCACTATAAGACTTTGGGGGATGACCTGACTGCTGCCTATGGTTCTCAAAAGTCCAAAATTTTCCAGAGTGTGGAAGAATTGTATGTAGTGAATGATGGCGATGCCAAATTGATGAAAACCAAACCGAAATCTATCCAGGAAACTTTTGGGGAAGATACCGCCAAAGTCAACAAGCTGATCAAGGATTATTCACTTGACCTCAAAGAAAAATCGGATGTGATCAGGTTGATCAATCTTCTTAATAATTGAAAATTCTCAAAACCCTTTCAAACCGAAAGGGTTTCTTTTTTGAAACTCTTACCAATTTGTCTATCCTTGTTCTTTTTGCTTATTTTTGCACCTCATTAGAATTCGAGGATGGTACACGTTTGTAGAAAAGAGCATTTCAACGCCGCCCATAAGCTTTGGAATCCCAATTGGTCAGAGGAGAAAAACACTGCAGTATTTGGACCCTGCGCCAATGTCAACTGGCACGGGCATAATTTTGAGCTGATCGTCACAGTAAAAGGTCTTCCCGATCCAGAGACAGGATTTGTGGTGGATTTAAAGCAATTGAGCACATTGATCAGAACCTTGGTCATTGACAAAGTCGACCACAAAAACCTCAATGTGGACGTGGATTTTATGCTTGGCAAAATGGCAAGTTGCGAAAACCTCGTCATGGAATTCTGGAAAATCCTCGAGCCTGCCGTCAACAAAATCGTCCCACAGGGTAAATTGTACAAACTCACGCTCTACGAAACCCCAAGAAATTTTGTGGAGTACTTTGGGGAGTAGTAATTTGGTTGGGAAAAAGCTGAGTTTTATTTATGGTAAGAAGTAAAAGGTAAGAGGTGGGGTCAACCATGAATTTGAGATTTTTTTTTGATTTGGATTCCTTTTATCTTTTGTTAAATTAATAAGTTAATTTAACAGACTTGCTCATGACCTTTGTAAGCAACTATAAGAATCTGGAGGTTTATATTTTGTCAAGATCTTTGGCTTCAAATATTTTCTTATTGACAAAAAAATTCCCGAAGGAGGAAATGTTTTCACTTACTGATCAAATTCGAAGATCTTCCAGGTCTGTAGGTGCTCAGATAGCCGAATCATGGGCCAAAAGGAGATATGAAAAACATTTTATCAGTAAGTTGACCGATGCTGATGCGGAAATTTTGGAAACCCAGCATTGGATTGAAATCGCCTTTGACCTTCAACTTATATCAGAAGAGGAATTGGCAAAAGTATTGAATGATTGTGCTTCAATAAATAGAATGCTAAATTCAATGATCAATAAATCATCGCAATTCTGCAAATAACTTACCTCTTACCTCTTACCTCTCACCTTTTACCTTCTACCTCTCACCTTTAACCTCTCCACCTCTTACCATAACAATGAAGTACTACATCATATCAGGTGAAAGATCAGGAGACTTACACGCCTCCAACCTTATCCGGGCCATCAAAGCCTTGGATCCTAAAGCTACCTTTCGTGGCATGGGTGGAGATTATTCCAAAAATGAAGGACTTTCTCTCTGTGCCCATTATGATGAAGTGGCAGTGATGGGTTTTGTAGAAGTGCTTTTTGGGTTCAGAAAAGTATTGAAATACCTCTCTCTAGTCAAAAATGATATCCTAGACGCCAAACCTGATATCCTCATTTTGGTGGATTATGGGGGGTTCAATATGAAAATGGCAGCTTTTGGGAAAAAGCATACCATCCCTGTCCACTATTATATCCCACCAAAAGTTTGGGCTTGGAACCAAAAAAGAGCTTTTAAAATTAAGGAGTTCACCGATCAGGTATATTCGATTCTTCCTTTTGAACCAGCGTTTTTTGAGCGGTATGGAGTAAATATTGAATATGTTGGAAATCCCTTGCTCGACGAAATCGCCAAATTTGAACCGCATCCTTTTTTTCATCAAAAGAACAGTTTAAGCTACAGTCCCATCATCGCTTTGCTGCCTGGAAGCCGAAAGCAGGAACTCACCAACATGATGCATGTCATGCTGCAGGTGGTCAAGAAGTTTCCGAATGCACAGTTTGTCATTGCAGGAGTAGACAATCTTAGCACAACCTTATATGAAACTGCCATCAAAGCCGGTATTAAAGTCATTTACAATCAGACTTATGACCTGCTGCACCATGCCAATGCAGCCATTGTCACCTCGGGCACAGCCACTTTGGAAACAGCCCTTTTCCGCGTTCCCCAAGTAGTCGTCTACAAAACCTCAGGTATCAGCTATGCCATCGCCAAAAGATTGATTCGGGTACCGTTTATTTCTCTTGTCAACTTGATCGCCGATCGGAAAGTCGTTGCAGAATTGATCCAAGATGATTATGACGTCGAGAACCTCAGTCAGGAACTGAATCTGATCCTGTCTAATATTTTACACAAAGCTGAAATTTTGGATGGCTATACCGAAATCAAAGAAAAGCTGGGGACCGGTTCAGCTTCAGAAACTGCTGCTAAGATGATTTGTAGCAGCCTATGGATTAGCCATTGAGGTTATTTGATTTACCAGATAGATACATAGCCCACATAGATTTTTAGAGGGAATTGATAAAGGATTTTAAGCGCAAATTTAATTTTTGATATCAAGGCATGTTTGGCTAAGAACAATGTGTTCTATATGAGCTATGTGGTTAATTTTTTCTTTGGAATTTTGGAATGGTCAATGGACAAAAGGATTTGAGGTTAATTTACCACATAGACACATAGCCCACATAGTTTTTTAGAGGAATTAATCAAGGATCCATATCTTCAATTTAATTTTTGATATCAAAAAAAGTTTGGCCAAGAACTATGTGTTCTATATGGGCTATGTGGGTAATTTTTCTTCCGGACTTTAGGAATGGTCAATGGACAAAAGGATTTGAGGTTAATTTACCACATAGACACATAGTCCACATAGTTTTTTAGAGGAATTAATCAAGGATCCATATCTTCAATTTAATTTTTGATATCAAAAAAAGTTTGGCTAAGAACTTTGTGTTCTATATGAGCTATGTGGTTAATCTTTTCCCTGAAGAATGTTGATATGAGGATTGAAAATGTCAATTGAATTATGAAATCATTATATGGTTTGATTAGTGCCCATGTTGTCTATATGACCTATATGGTAATTATTTTTTCTCCCACTATGTTTTTTGTTTTGAATTTTAGAAATTAAGAAATTATTCAAAATTGACTCTTTGATTTAACCTCTGTCCAAATGGAAATGTCCAAAAAACAACTCGATAAGTTAAGCTATAATGTAATTGGGGCCGCTATTGAGGTCCATAGGATTTTGGGCCCCGGTTTGCTAGAAAAAGTGTATCAAAAATGTCTGGCTAGAGAGTTATCTCTCAGAGGAATTAAATACAGAGAACAAGTCAAAATGCCTTTTGACTACAAAGGAGAGTTTGTGGACTTAGACCTTACCTTTGATTTCTACATTGAGGAGTCATTGGTTCTTGAAATAAAAGCTGTTCAAGAAGTCATCCCCCTGTTTCATGCCCAAACATTGGCCTATATGAAACTGCTAAAAGCTCCTAAAGGCATCATCATAAATTTTAACGTGACCAATATATTCCATCATGGTCAAAAGACTTTTGTAAATGAATATTTTGAAAGCCTGATGGATTGATTAAAAAGTTTTATTTGCCGGAAACTCAAGAAGTCGTATAGTATTCATATGTTGATCTATTCCTTGGGACAAAACCCCATTGAGGATAGTATTCTTTTTCTTCAAGCATTTGATCTAATTCATTATAGAAATATTGGAAGGCATCCTTCTTTCCTGAAGGCCCATCCCACGTTTCCTTGGCTTCTAATAAACCATTTTCATTGTACCTATAAAAATATTCCATTATTGGGGTAGCGCCCTCAATGCAATTTCCCCAAACCAGCCTAGCAGTACGATTTTGATCATCAGCATAAAACAAATGGCATTCCCCTCCTGTCAAATCGCCCGCTAATATTATTGTAATCAAAAACCCTGATTCATCGTATAGGTAAGTACGTTTTGCTATACTACCTGTATTTTTTTCAGTGATAATCCTACCCATTTCGTCATACTCTTTTAAAGTCTTTGACGATAGAATATGTTTTCCTTCTTCTTTTGAATACACATTGACAGCCACCTGATTTCCACGTTGGTCATAATCATACAGAAAAACTGAGGAAGAATCATTGTTAGGTTTAATCCCAACTGATAGTTTAAGCTTTCCTGAAGCATCATAATAATAATCAATCCTTCCCAAGGGAATATGGAATTCCTGAAAGTCATATTTGCTTTTCAATTTTCCTTCTGGAGTGAAAAGTGTCTCAGATAATGCCAACTTCACCTCATCAAAAATAGGTTCTTGTTCGGTTCGACCCAATTCACAGCTTGACACCAAAAAAACCAATGGGACGAAAATATGATATATCCTTTTCATAATGACATCATTTAACGTACTAATCTACTAAGAAGATTTTAATAAAAAACAGTAGCTTATCTTCTGGACATAAAAAAACCGCAGAAGTCCTTTTGGTTTCTTCTGCGGTTTTAAAACTGATCACTGAAAACTGATCACTCCATTAGGCTACCTGTAGTTTCTTAAACTTAGACTTGTCAAACTGCTCCTGCGCATATTTGGCATCAATAACCAATTCTTTGATCGAATCATCCGAAGGCAATTCATACATCGCATCGGTGATGATCGCTTCGCAGATTGACCGCAAGCCCCTAGCTCCAAGGTTGTATTCCACGGCTTTCTCTACGATATAGTCGATACCGCTTTCTTCAAAAACCAATTTGACACCTTCCATTTCTATCAGCTTTTTGTACTGTTTGGTCAAGGCGTTTTTTGGTTCGGTCAAGATGCTCTTCAGCGTGTCTCTATCCAAAGGGTCCAAGTGGGTTACCACAGGAAGTCTTCCTATCAACTCAGGGATGAGACCAAAAGATTTCAAATCCTGTGCGGTGACATATTGGAGCAGGTTGGTCCTGTCCACTTGTCTGTCTTCCACATATTTATTGAATCCCATGGGTTGGGTATTCAGCCTTTTGGCAATGTGTCTTCCAATCCCGTCAAATGCCCCACCGCAGATAAATAGGATGTTCTCTGTATTGACGGCGATCATTTTCTGGTCAGGATGCTTTCTGCCACCTTGTGGGGGTACATTTACCACTGTTCCTTCCAACAACTTCAACAAAGCCTGCTGCACGCCTTCACCGCTTACATCACGGGTAATGGAAGGGTTGTCTGATTTTCTGGCGATTTTATCGATTTCGTCAATGTAAACGATGCCTTTTTCAGCAGCTTCTACATTGTAATCAGCGGCTTGAAGTAACCTTGTCAGGATACTTTCCACATCCTCACCCACATACCCTGCTTCGGTCAGCACAGTGGCATCAGCAATACAAAATGGCACTTCCAACACCTTGGCCAATGTTTTGGCTAGATAGGTTTTACCTGTTCCTGTATCACCGACCATGATGATGTTGGATTTTTCGATCCTGATATCGTCATTTTCCTCACCCTTTTGAAGCAACCTTTTGAAGTGGTTGTACACGGCTACGGTCAGTACTTTTTTGGCTTCATATTGACCGATCACATATTGGTTTAGAAATTCAGTAAGCTCCTTTGGTTTTTTGAGCTTGACCTTGACATTCTTGCCGGGTTTTTTGTTTTTATCTTCCTCGCCAAGAATCTGGTAGGCCTGGTCAATACAGAAATTGCAGATATGCGCCGAGATCCCGGAGACCATCAGGTCCACGTCTTTCTTGTTTCTTCCGCAAAATGAACAGGTAATTTGTGCCATTATTTAGTTTTTTTAATCAATACTTCATCAATTAAGCCATATTCCTTGGCTTCCGGTGCTTTCATCCAATAATCTCTGTCAGAATCCTTTTCAATTTCTTCAAAAGATTTTCCTGAATGGTCAGCAAGGATCTGATACAATTCTTGCTTCATGGAAAGGATCAACTTCAAAGAAATCTCCATGTCCTTAGATTGTCCCTGCATGCCTCCCGAAGGCTGATGAATCATCACCCTGGAATGTTGCAAAGCCGATCTCTTGTCTTTGGCACCACCGGCTAGCAATACCGCTCCCATTGAAGCTGCAATACCGGTACAGATAGTGGCCACGTCAGGATTGATATACTGCATAGTATCATAGATGCCGAGTCCTGCAGTCACAGAGCCTCCGGGGCTGTTGACATATAGCAGCACATCTTTTTTTGGATCCGTAGATTCCAAAAACAACAACTGTGCAGTGATTATATTGGCAATGAAATCATCTACCTGAGTTCCCAAAAAGATGATTCTGTCCATGATCAACCTTGAAAATACATCAATTTCGCGGAAATTGGTAGGTCTTTCCTCGATTACTGACCTGGTCATGTTTTCCACAAATGTGTTGTATTGGTCAAAAGCGTTACCGCTGATGCCCCTGCTGTGGACAGCGTATTTTCTGAATTCGTCTCTGTTTATCATAATTTCTGTTTTAGTCTTGTACAAAAATAAAAAAAGCCCTTAAAGAAGGACTTTTTGATAACGATTTTATCCAAAAATTAGTTTTCTAACAGTTCTTTGAATTTGTCGATTTTGATGACTTCTTCTTTCAGATTTCCTTTTTCTCTTACAAAATCAAGGACTTTTTCATTCTGTACAGAAGTCAGCATCTGCATATAATTTTGGCCTTCGTTGCCCTTGAGATAATTATCCACAAACATATCCATGCTTGCTTCCATCTGTGAACCAAGTCCTGAAGAAGCGAATTGCTCGCGGATCATTTCTTTGGTTTTTTCAATGACATCTGCATGTTCTGCCTGAATATCATTGTCCTTCGCAATTTTGTTGGAAATCAATGTCCATGTCAGTTGCTTGGCGTAGATTGGATATTCCTGCTCTACTTGTTCTGTCGTCACTTTTCCTTCGTTGGCCCTTAGCAACCATTCTTTCAGGAAATCTTCCGGCAAATCGATATTGGCTTTGGCAACGAGTTTTTCTTTGATTTTTTCTTCACCAAAAACCCTCAGCTCTTTGTTGTAATTTTCTGAAAGAATTTCTTTCACTTTGGTTCTCATCGCTTCCTCTGAGTCTACCTGACCTTCGCCAAACAGTTTGTCAAAAAACTCCTGATTCAAGTCTGCCAATTCAGTCCTGTTGATGTTTTGAACAGTAAATGTAAAATTACCTTTAAGGTCAGCAGCTTCTTCCTCAGTGACACCTGCGGTGGCAGCAAGGTTTTCCTTGATGGCTTTGGAAGGATCAAAGGTCACTACATCTCCTTTTTTCAATCCGATGAATTGCTTTAAAGAACCTGCTTCTATGGCAGAAAGTGGCATGGAGAAGGTTTTTTCAAATGAACTATCCTCAGATTTCAGGTCGCCATATAGAAAATCATTTTCTTGGCTGACCTCAGGATTGGTCATTTTTCCGTATTGGCTTCGAAGGTTTTGGATGGCGTCATCTACTTCCTTTTCTTCCATTTCCATCTTATAGTTGACAGCATCAATGCCATCGATATTGACAGAGATATCTTCTACAAAACCTATTTTGTATTTGAACTCAAATTCTTTTTGGCTATCCCAATTGATATTTGCGGCATCTTCAACCATTGGAAGGGGATCTCCCAATATTTTAAAAGTCTGGGCTTTCAGATAATCATTCAGGGAAGAAGTAAGGATCGAATTGATTTCATCCACGAGTACCGAGGTTCCATACATCTTTTTTACCATGGTGATGGGAGCTTTGCCAGGTCTAAAACCTCTTATTGTGGCTTTTTTGGCATAGTCCTTAATTTTCGCATCCACCTTTGGTTGATAATCTGCTTCATTTAGTTTAATTTTAACTGAAGCCTGATTTGCTGCGTGCTTGTCTAATGAGATTTCCAATTTGCTGTATTTTGGTGTGATTTGAATTTAAAAACCCCCAATCCCATTTCTTATTTCGATTGCCTGTATTAGGCTCGAAGCCGGAAAGTTGATTGAGGGTTAAGAAGCGTGCGGATAGAGGGACTCGAACCCCCATGCCTCGCGGCGCTAGATCCTAAGTCTAGTGCGTCTACCAATTTCGCCACATCCGCGATTTGTGGTTGCAAAGGTAATAAGTAAAATTAAACTTGCAAAAATTGGAATAAAATTCATCCCAAAATTTGTTAAATACCCTACAGGACGGGTTGTTTTGATAAAAGAATTGCTTTAGCTTCGATAATATGATAGAAATAGACCCGGTAGAGGAAAGAAAGGAGATCTTAAAAAGATACAAAAAGGTTTTGAAAATGGCCAAACCGGTCCTCAAACCCGGTGACGCCAAAATCATCAAAAGGGCTTTTACCATTTCCAATGAAGCCCATAAAGAAATGCGGCGGAAGTCCGGAGAACCTTATATCTATCATCCTCTTGAGGTCGCATTGATATGTGTGGAGGAAATTGGCCTGGGAACTACCAGTATTGTGGCAGCCTTGCTGCACGATGTGGTGGAGGACACCGATTGGGAACTGGAAGACATAGAAAGGGAATTCGGTGCCAAAGTCGCCCAGATCATAGACGGCTTGACCAAAATCTCAGGAGTATTTGAATACGGATCATCACAGCAGGCAGAAAACTTCCGGAAAATGCTCCTCACGCTTTCCGACGATGTACGGGTGATCCTGATCAAATTGGCGGACAGGCTCAACAACATGCGTACCCTTGACAGCATGCCAAGGCACAAGCAGTTGAAGATCGCTTCCGAAACGATGTACCTCTATGCTCCGCTCGCCCACCGATTGGGGCTCTATGCCATCAAATCGGAGTTGGAGGATCTTTACCTCAAATTTACAGATTCGGAGACCTACCTTTTCATTGTCAACAAAATCAATGAAACCAGGCTCTCCAGAAATAAATTCATCAAAAGTTTTATTGGTCCCATGGAAGAGGAACTGCTTTCCCAGGGCTTCAAATTTACCATCAAAGGAAGACCAAAATCTATTTTTTCGATCTACAACAAAATGAAATTGCAGAATATACCTTTTGAAGAGGTATATGATCTTTTTGCTGTGAGGATCATCATTGACAGCGAGCTCGAAAATGAAAAAGCAGATTGTTGGCAGGTGTATTCCGTAGTGACAGACTTCTATAGGCCCAATCCCGACCGACTCAGGGATTGGATCAGCACCCCGAGGGCAAACGGCTATGAATCCCTCCATACTACGGTCATGAGTCAGACCGGCCAATGGGTGGAAGTTCAGATCAGGACGTCCAGGATGGATGACATCGCCGAGCGGGGATATGCCGCTCATTGGAAATACAAGGAAAAGGATACTATCCAAAACAAGGGAACAGGATTAGACGAATGGATTACCCAAGTACGGACATTGTTGGAGTCAAATGACGGCTCGGCCATTGAGTTTATGGACGACTTCCGCGGCAACCTTTTCCATGACGAGGTTTTTGTCTTTACCCCAAAAGGTGAATTGAAGGTCCTTCCCAATGGTGCAACAGCCTTGGATTTTGCCTTTGAGATACACTCAGAAGTCGGAGCCAAATGCATCGGAGCCAAGGTCAACCAAAAATTGGTTTCAATCAACCACAAGCTCAAAAACGGCGATCAGGTAGAAATCCTGACCTCCAACAAACAAAAACCAACTGAAGACTGGCTCAATTCCGTGGTGACCTCACGGGCCAAAGCCAAAATCAAAGACGCGCTCCGGGAAGAAAAGAAATCTACCATCCTGGATGGGAAAGAGATCGTCCAAAGGAAACTCCGTCAAATGAAAATGGAATTCACTTCCGAAGTCGTCGAGCAATTGAGGGCATATTTTGAGACCAAAACGCCAAACGAGTTTTTTTATAAAGTAGGGAAAGGAGTCATCGATGCCACATCGATCAAAAGCTTCAAAGAATTTAAAGAGCAGAAAAAACAAAAAGGCAAAGCTTCCTTTGAAAAAGTAAAGGACGAATCCTCCTTTACTAAGGAAATCAAAAACCTCAAAGGCCCTGACCATGACCAACTGCTCATCGGTGAAGACATGGATTTGGTGGATTATATCCTTGCCAAATGCTGTAATCCTATCCCCGGAGATGATGTTTTCGGCTTTGTGACCATCAATGAAGGCATCAAAATCCACAGAACTTCCTGTCCGAATGCCTTAGAATTGCTGTCCAACCACGGAAACAGGGTAATCAAAGCCCGTTGGACAAGCCAACAGCAGATCGCGTTTTTGGCGGGCTTGAGAATCGTAGGTACCGACAGGGTGGGGCTGATCAATGATGTCACCAGGGTAATCTCCAATGAACTCAAAGTCAACATGCGGTCCATCACCGTAGATTCTGACAGCGGAATATTTGAAGGATCGATCAAACTCTACGTCCACAGCACCCAACACCTCGAAAAATTAATGTCAAACCTTTCAAAAGTCGAAGGAATCCTCAAAGTGACAAGGTTTGATTGAACACTGGGCCGTCAGAATTTGAATTTTGTTGGAGTACTATTGATTTAGACGCCTTGGAATACCAGGTTTTCATTTGCCTCAAAATCCTATGATTCGTTAATGACTTTTTCGGACTCAGGTATTCAGCCTTTTATTTTTTGGAAAAGAATGTTTTAAAAATTGCCATTCCAAAAATATAGACTATCCCTACATAGGAACACAGTTGAATCCAATAGTTTTTCTCGGGGAAAATGACAACGGTCCCAATGATTCCTATGGCAATAAAAAAGAGTGCTGTAAATGTCAGCAGTCTATATTCTTTTGTTTGACTTGGGTAGGGGTATTTCCATGGCAAAATTGGGAGGACGCAAAGGATTAAAAGCAAAACCAAGTTTGCCGTAGGCGAAAAATCAAACACAAAATAGAGGTAAAACGCTACAAAATTCCACAAAATAGGAAATCCTTCAAAATAAAGATCTTCGGTAACATAGGTCGTTTTGCCATAATAAAAACACGAAACAAACAGGATTGCCGATGCGCCAAACAGATTAAATTCTGCAGGCAAAAGACCTGCTTCATGGATAAAATATGCCGGAATAATGGCATAGTTTGCAAAATCAATCACATGGTCAATTGAGTCGCCTTTAAAATTGGGCAATACCTCCGAAACTTTGGCAGCACGGGCAAGTGTACCGTCTATTGCATCTACCAAAAACGCAACCGTAAGCCATACGAAAACCTGAGCAAAATCTTGTTTTTGAATTGCTAACATTGCCAAGAAACCAAAAATCATCCCCGATGCTGTAAAGGCATGAACTGACCATGCTAAGACGTATTGAAAAAAGCTGAATTTTTTCACATCAATTTTATCATAAGGATGGTCATTATTTAGCAACTTGGCTTCAGGAGCAAATTTATCCTTTTTATTTAAAATGATGAGGTTTGAAATTTGAGGTTTAAAATTGAAGTGATGCCCAAATGCCAAATTCATTTAATTTGCAACACCTCAAATACATGCTGTAAAAAGTTAATTGGTTAAAATAGTCAACGATTTATACGATTCTCTTCTTTCTCAAAAGGGGAAATATTGCAAAGAAAAGCTTGTGAGCTGTTTCTTTTGGAAGTCAATGTAAAGAAGTCAAAGTGAAAAAGAATAAGTTGAACTTTGTAAGTTATTATATTGGCTTTCCTTAATTCATCAATAATATTTATTCCCCAATTTAGTGTTAAATCCGGAGCATAAAATAAATAGCGGAAGCAGTCATAGTCAGTTTCCAGACCAAGCTCAACAATATTATAGAAGCCTATTAAAACCATGAAAAAAATCTACCCTACACTTTTCTTGCTAGGCGTTTTAATCTTATTTGGATTGTATTTGTATTGGTTTACCGAAGCTGAGGTTTTTTGGTATGGTTATGCATCCATGATGATTTTTTATGCTTTGATTTTCTACTACGGCACCATTGTCGCCCAAAAAAAGGAATCAAAAGCCGATATGATGTTGGCGGGGCGAGGTTTGCCACTGGGGATTGCAATTTTTACAATGAGTGCCACCTGGGTTGGGGGTGGCTACATCAATGGCTCAGCGGAATACGCCTACGGAGACGGCTTGGTATGGGTGCAGGCACCTTGGGGATATGCTTTGAGTTTGATGTTGGGAGGGTTGATTTTTGCGCGGAAAATGCGACGTCATCGTTTCAAAACCATGCTTGACCCATTGGCCCAGCGCTTCGGCAAACAAATGGGAGCTGTGCTTTTTTTGCCTGCCTTGGCCGGTGAAATATTTTGGACAGCAGCCATTTTGGTGGCACTCGGCACCACATTTTCTACCGTTTTAGGTATTGATACCCAAACCTCTATTATTATATCAGCAGTCGTTACCATTGCCTACACAGCTATTGGGGGACTTTTGGCGGTGGCTTTGACGGATATTATTCAAATGTCAATTTTATTGATTGGCTTGGCGATAGTTGTTCCCTTTGCACTTTCTGAGGTTGGGGGATGGGATGTGGCTTGGGCTAATTACAAAACCATGAAAGGTGGAGCAGCGACCTTCATCCCGAGTAAAGAAGTACTGGGGAGTTATTATTGGTATTGGTGGGATTATGCCCTATTACTCATCTTTGGCGGAATTCCTTGGCAGGTTTATTTTCAACGGGTATTGGCATCCAAAGACGAACAAACAGCCGTTCGCCTGTCCATTTTGGCAGGTGTAGTCTGTCTGATAGCCGCAGTTCCGGCTGTGATGATCGGTATTATCGGAAGCAACGTAACCGATTGGATGGATTTTGGGGCAGCGGCCAATTTAGAAAACAATTCCATGATTTTGCCCTATGTCATTCGCTACCTTACACCTACTGTGGTGGCTACGATTGGGCTCGGAGCAATTGCGGCTGCGGTCATGTCCTCGATTGATTCCTCCATTTTATCAGCATCTTCACTGGCAAGTTGGAACGTGTATCGGCCCTTGGTTAAACCCGATATTTCGACTGAAAATCTAAATAAAGTCATCAAAACTTCGATTGGGATTATTGGCATAGCTGCTACTTTGGTTGCACTAAATGTGACAAGTGTTTATTCCCTTTGGGTACTGTGCAGCGATTTTGTGTATTGCCTGCTCTTTCCGCAGTTGGTGACTGCTCTATTTGACAAAAAAGCCAATAAAATCGGGTCAATGGCAGGTTTTGCGATTGGCGTGATTTTGAGATTTGGAGGGGGCGAGGCCTCACTGGGTTTGCCTATTTTAATTGACTATCCGATGATTGAGGATGGCGCGGTCTTGTTTCCGTTTCGTACATTGGCAATGGTCAGCAGTTTGTTAACCATAATCTTCGTGTCCAGGCTGACTCAAAAATGGGATACAGCCAAAATATTGGTGATAGGAGAAGATTAGGATTGGAAAAGGAAGGCAAACGAAATTAGAGGTATGGTCTTTTCTGTTCGCTGATGATTTTTGAACCCTGATTATCCATTTACATTGTTCAAGTAAATTTTCCATCCGATCCAAAGTCAAAAAAAGTGGTCTTTTTTAAGAATGACCCTGCTATTGGACAGTAATTATTCCAGTCCATTTTATCTCAGTGATAAAATATTAACCGACAATCAGTCAAAACTCTTTCAAGCAACAAAACTTTTCCAATTAGAAGGAATTTTCAAAGAGACAAGGTTTGATTAAAAGGATTTCTATCTTGCTTATTCGAATCTTTTCTAAATAAGATAAGTTATATTTGCAAAAACCTAAAATTCATGGCCTTAAATCAGACCCTTTTCGAAGAGGTAAAGAAAATATTTACAGCCTACCTGGAAAATAAAAAGCTTAGAAAGACACCCGAGCGTTATGCCATTTTGGAAGAAATCTACGGGCGTGGCGGACACTTCGATGTAGAATCACTCTACATCAGCATGAAAAACAAAAACTACCGGGTAAGCCGAGCTACTGTGTACAATACCTTGGACTTATTGGAAGAATGCGATCTGGTGACCAAGCATCAGTTTGGCAAAAATATCGCCCAATTCGAAAAATCCTATGGTTACAAGCAGCACGACCACTTGATCTGCATCGAATGCAACAAAGTGCTTGAGTTTTGCGATCCTAGGATACAAAACATCCAAAATACAGTCAGCGAGATTTTAAATTTCAAAGTCCTTCATCATTCTCTGATCCTGTACGGAACATGCTTAAAAGAAAACTGCGAAAATAGAGCCATAATATGAAATTAAATTACAGGATTGAAAAAGAGGATAAAGCCCACTTTCTGTTTGTGACAGGTGATTTGATCGGAGACGAGGTCGGACCAAAACTGGTAGAAATGGTGTCCGATGCAGTGAATGACAAGATCAGGTTTTTTGTGGTGGACCTCTCTGAAGTGAGGTACATCAGTTCGAGTGGCATTGGGCTTTTGATCACCATGCTTACCAAAATGAGAAATTCAGGTGGGGAAGTCTACCTGACAGCGCCCTCAGAACATGTTCAAAAGCTGCTCATTATCACCAAATTGAACAATATTTTCACCGTTTACCCCTCCATCTCCGAGGCAAAAAACGCTATTGCATAATTGGCAACGTGGGGATATCTATATAAAATAAAGAGAGTTATTTGTTATTTTTTGTGGATATGACAAACTTCACGGCCGAATTGATTTTAAAATTTTATACACATAGATTAAAATGAAAATGGATGTTCTTTTAGGCCTGCAATGGGGAGACGAGGGAAAAGGTAAAGTAGTAGATGTATTGGCTCCTCAATATGACGTGGTAGCCAGGTTTCAGGGAGGTCCAAACGCAGGTCATACGTTGGAATTTGACGGGATCAAGCATGTCTTGCATCAGATCCCTTCCGGTATTTTTAGGGAAAATATCCTCAATATCATTGGCAACGGAGTTGTTTTGGATCCGTTAGTTTTGAGAAAGGAAATTGAGGGCCTTCAAAAATTCAATATTGCTTTTAAGAAAAACCTCTTTATATCCAAAAAGGCAACCATCATCATCCCTACACACAAGCTGTTGGATGCCGCTTATGAAAAATCCAAAGGAGACAAGAAAATTGGGTCTACGCTCAAAGGAATCGGACCAACCTATCAGGATAAAATCGGAAGAGTAGCCCTACGGGTAGGAGATATTTTGGCGGCGGATTTTGAAGAGAAATACAGCGCATTGGTAGAAAAGCACAAGACAATTCTCAATTTCTACGATTTTGATATCAGCCAATTGGCAGAATTGGAAAAAACCTTTTTTGATGCAGTGGCATTTTTCAGGACACTCAACCTCGTTGACAGCGAATATGAAGTCAATGATTACCTAGCCTCCGGCAAAAAAGTATTGGCAGAAGGTGCACAGGGCTCTTTGTTGGACATAGACTTTGGAAGTTATCCTTTTGTCACCTCAAGCAGTACCATGGTCGCGGGCGCCTGTACAGGTCTAGGTGTTTCCCCATCCAAAATCGGCGATGTCTTTGGGATATTCAAAGCCTACTGTACCAGAGTAGGCAGCGGACCTTTCCCTACCGAACTCCATGATGCCACAGGAGAGGCCATGCGCAAAGAAGGAAACGAATTTGGGTCTACTACCGGACGCCCAAGACGATGCGGTTGGATTGATTTGCCGGCATTGAAGTATTCCATTATGATCAATGGAGTGACGCAGCTTTTCATGATGAAGGCCGATGTACTCAATATTTTTGAGGAAATAAAAATCTGTACCCATTACGAACTCCCTGATGGGACTCGGGTAGACAGATTGACTTATGAACTTAATAACGACGAAGTCAAGCCGGTTTACCTGACAGTGCCCGGATGGTTTACATCCTTGGCAGAAGTGAATGAATATGATAAATTTCCCAAAGAGCTGAGAAATTATGTCGACCTCCTCGAAAAAGAGCTTGGTGTTCCGATCAAAATGGTATCGGTCGGACCGGATCGAAAGCAGACGATCCTTAGATAATCTCCTAATTGAAGGCTTCCCCAAAGGAAGCCTTTTTATTTTTTAAGAGTTTCTGTACTTTACAGGTTCTTAAATGATTGTCAATTTAGATTTCTCAGGTAATTGAAAAATCCTTTCCCATTAAAACCGCAAGCATTATTTTTTTTAGGTTTCCTATTGTGTGTGCTTTCGTTAGTTAATGAAAGCGTGGCGCAGGTTGGTTTCCCGTATTGTGAGCAATTTACAGACAATTCTACCCAATCTGCCACGGTTTTTGGAGGCAGCGCAAGAATCGTGGATGGTGCTCTCAGGCTTACAGATGCTATCAATGAGCAAAATGGGTATATCTATATCGACATCCCTTTCTCTTCAACCTATGGCATCAAAGCTGAATTTGAGTATTTCAGTTATGGAGGCAATGGCGCAGATGGTATAGTGGCATTTCTTTTTGATGCCGAAACGCCCATATTCAACACCGGTGGCTTTGGCGGATCTCTTGGTTATGCGCAGCGCGGTAACCAAGTTGGTTTATCAAGAGCATATCTGGGAATCGGATTTGATGAGTTTGGCAACTTTGGGACCACTCAAGAAGGAAAGAATGGTGGATTTGCGGGTATTGGAGAATCCTTGGTTCCCAATTCCATTGTCATCAGAGGTCCCGGAAACGGGCTTTCAGGTTATGGCTTCGTTGTAGGGAGAAAAACAATGTTGCCGGGAAATGATGGTCTCAGACCTTCTGACCAATTTCCCATAAGTTCAGGTGGACCAGGGACAAACAGGGTTACCGACCCAAACCTTCCAGGGTATCGAAAAGTATTTTTGGATTTGCAGCCGGATCCATTCGGGGACGGGTACTTTTTGACGGTGAAAATGCTCGTTTCTACCGAGGCAAACAATCCGCGGATGGTCACCATTTTTGATAGACCGTACGACTTTCCTGCACCCCCAAATCTTAAAATAGGATTCACAGCTTCCACAGGGGGGCTAAACAATATTCACGAAATAAGGAATCTCATTGTAGAGGTTTCAAACGAGGATGGCTTAGCCAATCCCGAGGGAATCAATATTGATGACAAAGCCTCCTGCGAAGGGCAAGAAAACACCTATGAAATAACTGCCGCCGAGGCTACCCTCCCAAATGAGAATTCAAGTATCAGGTGTTTGCAGTTTTATGGCTCCCTTGAGGACATTCAGGCCGAAGAGGGGGACATCTGTTCTCAGGCAAGGTGTAGACCGGAAAACCGGGTTTTGGTTTTGCCGCAGGGAACCTTCCGTGCTTCAGATACAGGAGGAGAATTTACTTTTTTCCCAAATACCGGATTCACAGACCAGACAGTTCAGGTGTATTATACCATCACGGATAATTATGGCAAAACATCCTCAGGGAATTATATCAAGCTTTTGATCAAAGAATCCCCCGAACCTGTCAGCGTTGTGGCTGAAGGGGTGGAGGAAAATACAAATGAAGTTAGGCTTTGTGCAGGGGCTCCGGTTATTTTAAAGGCTGTCGGAGAGGAAGTTTATGTTAGGTTCGAATGGTACAGGGATGATATTTTGATCCCCAACTCTGACCTTCCCCAAATCTCCGCCATCCTTCCCGGCACCTATAAAGTTATCGCCTATAACTCTAAAAGTTGCCCCACGGAATCCGAGGGTTTTACCTTGATCAATCCTGCCTTTCCGTCATTGGTGATTACCAATCCGGTCGTTGGATGCGATCCGGGCATGACCCTTGACATCCGGCAATTCATTTCAGGCCATGATGATTCGCTGTATGATTACCAATTGGAGACACCATCGGGAGAATTTTTGCTCAATGAGCAAATGGCCCAAATAGCCCTTTCGGGAGATTATTTGATAAGGGTAAAGCACAAAGATTTGACTTGTTGGTCCGAACCCGCGCCTTTTGAGGTGATCATTGTGGAAGAGGTATTGAAGGCAAATTTTGACTTCGAAGTGGATGGCACAGGAGTGAAAGGGGATGAAGAGGGTGGGATCTTCCCGGATGATCCTATCAAATTTACAGACCTGTCGTCTGAAGAGGTGGTCAGTTGGTCATGGGACTTTGGTGATGGGAATAGTTCAGCAGAAGAGAATCCTATCCATGTCTATGGAGTTAAAGGGGTTTATCAGGTTGTTTTGACCATCACCGACAGCCTAGGTTGTGTTGCTGAGATTACAAAAGAGCTTTCTATCACCAAAAGTTTTAGGGTAATGTTCCCTACAGGATTTACCCCGACTTTGGCTGAAAATCGTTTTTTCAGGCCCAAAGTCAGAGGAATCGCGAAGATGGAAATCCTGGTTTTCAACCTTTGGGGCAATATGCTTTTTAGAACAGATGATTTGCAAACAGAAGGTTGGGATGGTAAAGTCAATGGGGAATTGATGCCCGGGGGCAATTATGTATACAGGGTCAAAATGGTTTCTATTGATGGAGAATCGGTTGAGCAAAGTGGTAGATTTTTATTGATAAGGTAATGGGTAAATATATTGTCATCCTTTTCATGGCCTTGACTGTTGGATTTGCCCAAGCGCAGGATACTCAGTTTTCACAGTTTTATGCTGCTCCCTTATTTCTCAATCCTGCCTTTGCCGGAAGTTCCGAAATTACAAGGGTGGGATTCAATTTCAGAAATCAATGGCCGGCTTTGGACCAGTCTTTTGTAGCCTTTTCTGCTTACGCTGACCATTTTATTGAAAGCAAAAACAGTGGGATAGGGATTATTGTGAACGGCAGCAGAGAGAGCCTTGCCAATCTTCAGAACACAGAAGTTGGATTACTGTATTCCTACAGATTGAAGCTCGGGCAATCGAGTTTTTTGCACATGGGGATTCAGGGAAGTTATGCCTCCCGGTCGGCGAGTTTTGATGAAGTAGTCTTAAGTACGCAATTAGACATCAGCAAAGGCGTCGTGTTGCCCGGTGCCGGAGGTGCAATTCCCGATGATAGACAAAGAAATTTTGCAGATTTGCACACAGGGCTTTTTTACTATAATGACAGGTTTTGGTTGGGTGTGTCGGGTCATCACCTTACCCAGCCAAATATTTCCTACTTGGATTTGGATAAAGACATATTGCCGATCAGGTATTCTGCCCATGGTGGGGTCAAGTTTGATTTGGTGCCTGGTGCCATCAATGATTATTTCAACAATTCCCGGCAGGAGCGGACATTATCCCTGGCTTTCAATTATAAGAGGCAAGGGCTTTATGACCAATTGGATTTTGGTATGGAGCTGTTTTTTGATCCCATCATATTAGGTGTTTGGTACAGGGGGTTCCCTACCAGAATTGGATTGCCAAACAATGAGGCCCTGATTGGTTTGATAGGTTTTTCTCTTCAAAGCGGGATTGATCTGGGTTACAGCTATGATTTCACACTATCCCAATTGGGTTGGCGCAATTCGGGGGGAGCACATGAGGTTTCTTTACGCTATTCTTTTGTGAATCAGCTTTGGGATAAAAGCCAAAGAAAGAGGTTACCGACGTTCAAATATTAAAAATGAATTACTGTCAGACATTTTTTCTCCCTGATTCTCAGTAGGGTCTGTACGATCCCATCTTTTTTTTCATGATGACTTTTGTATTTGAAAAAAAGATTAGCACTTTTGCAATCCCAAACGCGGGCAGCCTGATTCAATTCAATCAAAAGCTTTCTGAAAGAACCCGCACCAATTCCCTCAGAAGATAAAAAATTTTATAAATCAGTTATTGAAAGAATAAAATTTTGACTTATCTTTGCATCCCGCAAGGTAGAAAATCAAAAACAACATTGGATTACTTTAAGACAACGGTCTTACGATACTGCTGAAAGAGGCGGTAAAAGTTCATTGAAATACTGGAGAAACGACATTAAAAAGTCTGACGGTGTCAAAACCGGAGGACAAGATTGACAGGGCTAGGAAACGAGCCGCAGCGATGCGGCAAAAAAAACTATACAATGGAGAGTTTGATCCTGGCTCAGGATGAAC
>NZ_JAKZAL010000027.1 GCF_022538115.1 Cognataquiflexum rubidum
ATCTTTAACAAATAACGATTGTCACTAGCTGTCACTTTATATTTATTTGGCCACTGGTATCATTGCGGATATACATATAGGAAAAATATAAGTTTCTCGCAGACGCAGAACAAAAAAAGAAAAATTAAGTATAATGGTTGCATCTTCACAAACATTGGCCGCGATCGACCACGAAGTGGTCAAATATGGGTAGCCCCGAGAAAGGAACGTAACTCGGGGTTAGAAACGAAAACAGGGAAATCAAAATCCTTTGCATCCATTGCGAAACCTTCTTTTCCTTTGCGGTAAAAAATATACCTCACGCAGGAGGCGCCAAGACGCAAAGAACTCTAATTTCAAATCCTAGGAATTAAATCCCTTGCGCTCTATGAGAAACATTAGCGCCCATTGCGGTAAGAAATATCATTTTTTCTGACTTTGTTATTCTGATCCTAAAAAAAGCCAACATCAATTCGCATATTTGCAAATCAAAAACACACCTGTTTGTAAAGGTGTGATGTTTCATCAAGTAAAAATTTTAAATGTCTAACCAACAGATCAACATTACACTTCCCGACGGTTCTGTCAGGGAGTATGAAAAGGGAGTTTCGGGGCTACAAATTGCACTTAGTATCAGCGAGGGTCTAGCCAGAAATGTACTTGCAGCAAAAGTAAACGGTGAGGTTTGGGACTCAAGCAGACCCATTCACCAAGATTCCAAAGTCCAACTTTTGACTTGGAATGACACTGAAGGGAAAAACACTTTTTGGCACTCCTCCGCCCACTTGATGGCAGAAGCTTTGGAAGCGCTTTATCCCGGTACAAAATTCGGAATCGGTCCTCCTATCGAAAATGGATTTTACTACGATGTGGATTTTGGAGACAAATCTCTTGACGGCTCAGAGCTTGAAAAGATTGAAGCCAAAATGATGGAATTGGCCAAACTGAAAAGCGACTTTATCAGAAAGGAAGTTCCTAAGAAAGAAGCAGTAGCCTATTTCACAGAAAAAAATGATCCCTACAAACTTGATTTGTTGGAAGGCCTTGAAGATGGTTCAATTACTTTCTATGAGCAGGGCAACTTTACCGACCTTTGCCGTGGTCCGCATATTCCAAACACGGGTTTTATCAAATCTGTAAAGCTTCTCAATATTGCAGGAGCTTATTGGAGAGGGGACGAGAAAAACAAGATGCTGACCCGTCTGTATGGCATCACGTTTCCAAAAGCCAAAGAACTTCAGGATTACCTTTTTATGCTTGAAGAAGCCAAAAAGCGTGACCATAGAAAGTTAGGCAGGGAGTTAGAGTTGTTTACCTTCTCTGAAAAAGTTGGGATGGGATTACCGCTTTGGTTGCCGAAGGGAACACTGCTTCGTGAGCGGTTGGTAAACTTCATGAAGAAGGCCCAGGATAAATCAGGGTACCAACAAGTGGTGACACCACATATTGGACATAAGGCACTTTATGAAACTTCCGGTCACTATGAGAAGTACGGGAAGGATTCCTTTCAACCCATCCATACCCCAAATGAAGGGGAGGAATTTTTGTTGAAGCCAATGAATTGCCCTCATCACTGCGAAATTTATAAGCACAAGCCTAGGTCATATAAGGATCTTCCGATTAGATATGCTGAGTTTGGAACTGTTTACAGGTATGAGCAAAGTGGGGAATTGCATGGATTGACTAGGGTTCGTGGATTTACACAGGATGATGCGCATATTTTCTGCAGGCCTGATCAGGTCAAGGAGGAATTCATTAAAGTCATTGACTTGGTTTTATATGTATTCAAAGCCTTGGGATTTGATGATTATACAGCTCAGATATCATTGAGAGATCCTGAGAAAAAGGAAAAATACATCGGAACGGACGAAGCTTGGGAAAAAGCAGAGTCTGCTATTGTAGAAGCAGCCGCTGAGAAAGGATTGGAAACTGTCACTGAACTTGGTGAAGCCGCCTTCTATGGACCGAAACTTGATTTCATGGTCAAAGATGCTTTGGGAAGAAAATGGCAGCTTGGAACTATTCAAGTTGACTATAACCTACCGGAAAGATTCCAATTGGAATACATTGGTTCTGATAACCAAAAACACAGACCTGTCATGATTCACAGGGCGCCATTTGGTTCCTTGGAAAGATTTGTGGCGGTATTGATCGAGCATTGCGCCGGAAATTTCCCGCTTTGGCTTTCTCCCGAACAGATTACAATTTTGCCGATTTCTGAGAAATTCATTGAATATGCAGAGGAAATAAAAGGAATCCTTGAGGATGAGGACATCATCGGAATGATTGACAACCGGGACGAAAAAATCGGAAGGAAAATCCGGGATGCTGAAGTTAAGAAAATCCCTTTCATGCTTATCGTGGGAGAGAAAGAGCAACAGGAAGGTAAGATTTCTGTCAGGAAGCACGGAGAAGGAGATCTTGGAAGTCTTTCCCCGGCTGAGTTTGTATCCTATTTCAAAAAAATAATAGGAGAGTCTTTAAAAAATTAAATTAATCGGTAATAATGAAGCAGATTTTTTAAATCTCAAATTAATTCCGATATTTGTACGCAATTTCATTAAATAACCATAAGAATTTGAAAGGAAAACCACCGTTCAGACAGAGACAAGAAGAACCTTATAAGGTTAACGACAGGATCAGAGCAAGAGAAGTCAGGGTCGTAGGAGACTACGTAGAAGGCGGAAACGCTGTTTTGACACTCGCTCAGGCCTTGAAAGTAGCTGAAGAGAATGAACTTGATCTCGTAGAAATTTCCCCAAATGCCACTCCACCTGTATGTAAGGTGATTGACTATGCGAAATTTAAATACGAACAGAAAAAGAAGCAGAAGGAGATCAAAGCCAATGCAGCTAAGACTGTTCTCAAAGAAATCCGATTCGGACCCAATACAGATGACCATGATTTCAATTTTAAATTGAAACACGCGATCAACTTCTTAAAGGAGGGGGCAAAAGTAAAAGCTTATGTCCATTTCGTGGGAAGATCTATTGTATTCAAGGAAAGAGGAGAGATGCTGTTATTGAAATTTGCACAGGAGCTGGAGGAGTATGCACAAGTGGAGCAACTTCCAAAACTGGAAGGGAAACGTATGTTTCTATTCTTGGCGCCGAAGTCATCAAAGAAATAATTTCAACAAACAAACACAGTTATGCCTAAAGTAAAAACAAAATCAGGTGCAAAAAAGAGGTTCACCCTTACGGGAACCGGTAAAATCAGGAGAAAGCATGCTTACAAAAGCCACATTCTGACCAAAAAATCAACCAAAAGGAAGAGAAATCTTACCAAAATGGGAATGGTTCATGAATCAGATGAAGGAAGAGTAAAAGCAATGTTGAGAATCGGTTGATCCGATCTTTAATTTCGATTGACAATTAGGTTTATTTATTCACCAGGCGCTTCGGTCTACAAGATCAACTGAGAAAAAGGTTGACACCAAGAGTCAAAAAATCAAAAAATTATGCCAAGATCAGTAAACGCCGTCGCTTCCAGAGCAAGAAGAAAAAAAGTTCTAAAAGCAACAAGAGGCTACTTCGGAAGAGGTAAAAACGTTTGGACCGTAGCCAAAAACAAATACGAAAAAGGTTTACAGTACGCTTACAGAGACAGGAAAGCAAAGAAGAGAGAATTCAGAGCTTTATGGATCCAGCGTATCAATGCAGGTGCCAGACAATTTGGTATCTCATACTCACAATTTATGGGATTGTTGAAAAAAGCGGACATCGAATTGAACAGAAAAGTTCTTGCAGATTTGGCCATGAATCATCCCGAGGCATTCAAAGCTGTTGTTGAAAAAGTAAAATAAGAACGCACTTTCTTATTTTAATATAAAAAGCCCCTTTTTGGGGCTTTTTTTTGTACCTATTTTTTGGATGATTGAAGTCTACTTGGGATTTTTTCTTATATTACAATTGTGCAAAAAATAGTAAAACCGATCATAAAAACTCTTGGATACATGGTTTTGAGAAATTGGTTTTAAAGCAAAAAAGCTTCTCAGGAGGAGAAGCTTTGTGTAGCGAGGAGGGATCCCGATAGCTATCGGGAGAACCCCTGTCCGCCGCGGCGGATATGAATCCAAGCTAGATGTAAAGTGGAAGAATGTTTGTTTTAATCCAATCTCTTCCCTTTCCTGATTTGAGTTCAGTTTCCCTTTGGAGTGCCATTGATTTATCATCAAAAAACTCCACATAGATGCAGTACCAAGGTCTAAATTGAGTTGTGAAACCTTCGATTCCTTTCTCGTTGTGAAACTTAAAACGGGTTATGAGATCTGAAGTCATTCCGGTGTAAAATCTGGAGGCCGAAAAGGAATAGAGAACGTAGACAGTATACATATTTAAAAATAATAGAAATAAAAAAAGCTTCTCAGAAGGAGAAGCTAAAAGTAGCGAGGAGGGATCCCGATAGCTATCGGGAGAACCCCTGTCCGCCGCGGCGGATATGAATCCAAGCTAGATGTAAAGTGGAAGAATGTTTGTTTTAATCCAATCTCTTCCCTTTCCTGATTTGAGTTCAGTTTCCCTTTGGAGTGCCATTGATTTATCATCAAAAAACTCCACATAGATGCAGTACCAAGGTCTAAATTGAGTTGTGAAACCTTCGATTCCTTTCTCGTTGTGAAACTTAAAACGGGTTATGAGATCTGAAGTCATTCCGGTGTAAAATCTGGAGGCCGAAAAGGAATAGAGAACGTAGACAGTATACATATTTAAAAATAATAGAAATAAAAAAAGCTTCTCAGAAGGAGAAGCTTAAAGTAGCGAGGAGGGGAGTTGAACCCCTGACCTCAGGGTTATGAATCCTGCGCTCTAACCAACTGAGCTACCTCGCCAGGTAATGATATAAGGAAATGAACAGGTACTATCAGTTTAGATCGGAAACCCTGTCCGCCGCGGCGGATATGAATCCTGCGCTCTAACCGACTGAGCTACCTCGCCAGGTAATGTAAGGAACGGTAATCTTTGACTCCGGATAACTTTCAAAAATAGTACCTTTCCAAATCGGATTGCAAATATGAGGTCTTAAGTCATGAATTGCAAACAAAATGCTCCAAAAAAAGTGACTTTTTGTTAACTAAAATAAAGTAATAATGGTAAAAAATAAGTTTGTTGCTGATTATCAAATCAATACTTCCAAGAAAATTCTATTCCCTTATTTAAGTACGGCTAGTGGTTTGGCTGAATGGTTTGCGGATGATGTAAATATCAATGAAGATAAAACCTATAAGTTTCATTTCGATGGCGAGGACCATTATGCAAGAATTACAGCATTAAGGACTAACATCCACGTGAAGTTTGAATTTTTTGACCCGACCATTCAAGAAGAAAAGGACCATTCTTTCATTGAATTTAAGATAGACGAAAATGAATTGACACAAACCATGTTTCTGAAAGTCATAGATTATAGCGATTCGTATGATGGTGATGAGTTGGAGTCAATCTGGGAAAGTTTAATCCACACACTCAAAGAAATTATTGGTGGTTAATTGACGGTATTTTCTTTTCTTTTGAAAATATTTCCAACCTTTGCCGTTACATTCCTTCGTAAGGGTTTTCATAATTAATGAAGAAAATAGATAAATTGATTTTGGGGTCTTTTATAGGCCCCTTCTTTTTGACCTTTGTAGTGGTGGATTTTATTCTACTCACTGTCAACATGCTCAAATATTTCGACGAAATCTTTGGTAAAGGCCTGAGTTTTTGGATTTATATGGAGCTGTTTTCTTATTTTGTAATCAGCATTTCCCCCATGGCCTTGCCTTTGGCTGTGCTGCTTTCAGCATTGATGACTTTTGGAAATCTGGGAGAGCATTTTGAATTGACCGCATTGAAAAGTGCCGGTATATCCTTGGTCAGGGCCTTAATGCCTATCGGAGTGTTTGTGTTGTTGCTGACCATCGCAGCTTTTCTCTCAAACAATTACCTGGTTCCTAAGGTCAACCTCAAAACATTTGGACTCCTATATGATATCAGAATGAAGTCGCCTGCACTGGACATCAAAGAAGGTGTTTTTTACAATGGAATTCCAAATTATAGTATCAAAGTCAACCGCAAATTAGATGAAGTGAGATTGAACGATATTATCATCTACAACCACGCGGATGGACAGGGTAATATCAATGTAATTATGGCCGATTCCGGTAGGATGGAACCTTTTTTCAATAATAACTACATGAAGTTGACCTTATATAACGGGGTCAGTTATAAAGAATCAAGGTCACAGAGAGGAATTACTGAAAAACCTGCTGATTTGAGCAGAACCCTTTTTTCAGAAAATCAAATTGTCTTTGACCTCGCATCTTTTCAATTGAACCGAACCCCCGAGGATTTATGGTCTACAAACCGGTCGATAAAAAACATTGCCCAACTCAAACTCGGGCTCGATTCCATGAATTCGGAAATCAACCAAATTGTGTATTACAATTACCTTAATACCGAATCTTCCTTTCCTTATTTTACAAGAGATAGAAAATTATCTCCTCCTTTGGAGGTTGTAAGGAGAAAAGAAAGAGATGATTCAATTAAAATCGCGAAAGCTGGTTTGCAAAAAAAGGCAGAAGAAGCGGTTTTATCAGGTTCCAAATCAATGGATTCACTTAACCTAATGGCTTTTCCAAAAGGTGCAGATTCCATGATTACGTTGGATAGAGAATTGATTTTTCAGAAAGATTCCATTCCGGATTTATCAAAAATAGAGTCGATTGTAAATAATAAGACTGCAAACGGTTCAAATGACACCTCAATAAATGTAGACAGGAATGTTCCAAAACGTAACATCAACAGGAAAGTGTTAAAAATTAATGCACCGACCACTGCCATTGATTCTTTGGTTCCTAAATCCAATATTGACAGTATTGTCTCCCCCGGAAATACCCCTAACAATACCATTACTCCACAAAAGACCGCCGTATTTACAGATGCTAAAAGAGCTGCAATGGATTCCATAATTTCGAAAGGTGATTACAATTCAAAAGCAGCGACTGTTGGAATGAATAATGCCCGAACGATAAAGAATAACTTCAGTACAAAATTGACGCAGGTAGATGCCCTGGAAAGGGAATTCCGGCGGTTTGAAATCGCCTGGTATCAGAAATATACTACGGCTTTTGCCTGCATTGTCATGTTTATGATTGGAGCCCCTTTGGGAGCGATTATTAAAAAAGGTGGCTTGGGCATGCCTGTTTTGATGTCAATTATATTCTTTATTCTGTTCTATATGTTGACGATTACGGGTGAAAAATGGGCGAAAGAAGGAATAACCAATACCGTATTTGGAACCTGGTTTTCAAATCTTGTTTTGCTTCCATTCGGATTCTTCTTTTTGAGGCAGGCAAGAAAGGACGCAAGGTTGTTTGAACCGGATACCTATACCAATTTTTTTAAGAAGATTAAGGCCAAATTCACCGTAAAACCAGCTAAATCTCAAGCCTGATTTTTGAATTTCAATTATAAGGATTACCTTTGTACCTGTTTTAAAAATTAAAATAATTAACTAGGCATGTATTTAACATCAGAGAAAAAAGCGGAGTTGTTCAAAAATCATGGCAGGTTAAAGGCTGAAACCGATACCGGTTCTTCGGAATCACAGATCGCACTGTTCACCTTCAGAATTCAGCATTTGACGGACCATTTGAAAACAAACAAGAAAGACCACTCTTCAAGATTGGGTCTTTTGAAATTAGTAGGTAAAAGAAGAAGCCTTCTCAATTACCTTATCAAGAATGATATCGAAAGATATAGAGCTATTATCACCGAATTAGGAATTAGAAAATAACTCAATTTAATGTAAGGTTCTCATGGGAGAACCTTACTTTTTTATTTACCCCTGATATTAAGCCTTACTTTTAAAACTATTCTACACCTATTATTATTTACAAAATTGTATGTTACCAAACGTAATTTCTAAAACTATCGTCCTTGAAGACGGCAGGGAGATCATCATTGAAACAGGGGCATTGGCAAAACAAGCCGATGGGGCAGTAGTTGTCCGCATGGGAAAAGCCATGTTGTTGGCCACTGTTGTTTCTAAAAAAGAAGCTGGCGAAGGAGTCGATTTTCTCCCGATGTCTGTGGATTACCAAGAAAAATTTGCTGCATCCGGAAAGATTCCCGGAGGTTTTTTGAAAAGAGAAGGAAGACTTTCCGACTATGAAATATTGATCAGCCGTATTGTAGACAGGGCTATCAGACCGATTTTCCCCGATGATTACCACGCTGACACACAAATCGGCATTACTTTGATGTCCGCTGACTCTGAGGTTCTTCCTGATTGTTTGGCAGGTCTTGCGGCTTCTGCAGCCTTGGCCGTATCCGACATTCCTTTTAACGGGCCTATATCTGAAGTCCGAGTAGGAAAGATCAATGGGAAGTTGCTTATCAATCCTACTCCTGCGCAGCTCGAAACAGCTTCTTTGGAGTTTATTGTAGCAGGTTCCGAAGAATACATTTTGATGGTAGAGGGAGAGGCCAACGAAATTTCTGAAGATGAAATGGTAGAGGCACTCCAGTTTGCACATGAAGAAATTAAAAAACACTGCAAAATTCAGAAAGAATTGACCATTGCAGTCGGAAAAGAGAAGAAGAGAGAATACAACCATGAAAAATCAGATACTGCATTGTATGAAAAAATGCATGCTGAATTATACGGGAAGTGTTACGAAGTAGTGGCAAGGTTGATTGCCAATAAATCTGAAAGATATGACCTGATCAAGGCTGTCAAGGAAGAGTTCGTAGCATCTTTGGGCGAAGGCCATGGCTTTGAAGCAAGTTTGATTGGACCATATTTCTCTAAAATCCATAAAGAAGCTGCAAGGAACCTTACATTAAATGAGAAAAAGAGACTTGACGGCAGAAGATTGGACGAAATCAGGCCAATTTGGTCAGTTATTGACTACTTGCCATCAGCTCACGGTTCCGCAGTGTTTACAAGAGGAGAAACACAGTCTGTTACCACTTGTACTTTAGGTACCAAAATGGACGAGCAGATGATTGACGGGGCAATGATATCCGGATATAACAAGTTTTATCTTCATTACAACTTCCCGGGATTCTCTACAGGTGAAGTAAAACCTAATAGAGGAGTTGGAAGAAGAGAAGTGGGTCATGGTAACTTAGCCATGAGAGCTTTGAAAAAAGTCCTTCCTTCAGGTGATGAAAATCCTTACACTATCAGGATTGTTTCCGATATCTTGGAATCAAACGGATCATCTTCTATGGCTACCGTTTGCGCGGGATCTTTGGCTTTGATGGATGCGGGCATTCAGATCAAAGCTCCGGTAACCGGAATCGCAATGGGAATGATCTCTGATGCAAAAACAGGAAAATATTCTATTCTTTCCGACATCTTGGGCGATGAAGATCACCTTGGCGATATGGACTTCAAAGTTACGGGAACTGAAAAAGGAATCACAGCCTGTCAGATGGACCTTAAAGTTGAAGGTCTTGATTATAGTGTGTTGAAAGAAGCTTTGTATCAAGCAAAAGATGGCAGACTTCATATCATGAATGAGATCAAAAAGACCATTTCAGCCCCTAAGCCGGATCTCAAGCCGCATACTCCAAGGTCATTTATGATGAGTATTCCTAAGGAGCTAATCGGAGCAGTGATCGGTCCAGGAGGAAAAGTCATTCAGGAAATCCAAAAAGATACCGGAGCCACCATCATCATTGAGGAAAAAGATAATATGGGAAAAATCAATATTTTCTCAAACAATCAGGAATCTATGAATGCGGCAATTTCAAGAATCAGGGCTATCGTAGCCATGCCTGAAATCGGAGAGACCTACACAGGCAAAGTGAAAAACATCATGCCTTTTGGGGCTTTTGTAGAATTTATGCCAGGTAAAGACGGATTGTTACATATTTCTGAAATCAAGTGGGAAAGACTTGAAAATATGGAAGGTGTCCTCGAACCGGGAGAAGAAATCATGGTCAAACTGATTGATGTAGACAAAAAAACAGGGAAGTTTAAGCTTTCCAGAAAAGTATTATTGCCAAAACCGGAAAAATCTGATAAAAACGACTAAGTTCAATAGAGTATTTGTTATTTTGAACTTTGTTTATTTGGATTCCTGTTATTAATTGAATCTTAACTGAAAATTATATTCTTGAATGAGGCAGCTAAAAATTAGCAAACAGATCACCAACAGGGAAAGTCAGTCCCTTGATAAATATCTACAGGAGATTGGAAAAGTAGATCTATTGACAGCCGATGAGGAAGTGGTTCTTGCCAAAAGAATCAGAGAAGGCGATCAATTGGCATTAGAAAAACTTACAAAAGCCAACCTCCGATTTGTTGTTTCTGTAGCCAAACAATATCAAAACCAAGGACTTTCGTTGGGCGATCTGATCAACGAAGGAAATCTCGGTCTGATCAAAGCAGCCCAAAGATTTGACGAAACCAGAGGTTTCAAGTTTATTTCTTATGCTGTGTGGTGGATCAGACAATCGATCCTTCAGGCATTGGCTGAACAATCCAGAATTGTAAGGCTTCCTCTGAACAGGGTCGGATCTTTGAACAAGATCAGCAAGACCTTCAGCGAACTGGAGCAAAAATTTGAAAGAGAACCATCTCCTGAAGAATTGGCTGAAGTGCTCGAAGTGACTGCTGCTGAAGTAGTGGATACCATGAAAATTTCAGGTAGACACGTTTCTATGGATGCTCCTTTTGTTCAGGGTGAAGAAAACAGTTTGTTGGATGTTCTTGAAAATGATGGAGATGAAAAGCCGGATGACGGCTTGATGACTGATTCCTTGAGAAAAGAAGTTCAAAGAGCGCTTTCAACCCTTACCCAAAGAGAAGCAGATGTAATTACACTTTACTTTGGTTTGAATGGCGAACATGCAATGACCTTGGAAGAAATCGGTGAAAAATTCAACCTCACCAGAGAAAGAGTAAGACAAATTAAAGAAAAGGCTATCAGGAGATTAAGGCATACTTCCAGAAGTAAAACATTAAAGCCTTATCTTGGGTAATCTTATTTAATGATTTGGATTAAAATATAAAGGGGATTTATCCCCTTTTTTTATTTAATTACTTATCGAAAGACATTTTAAAAATAAACTCCCTGATCATCACTTCATAATACCTCAATTAGGGAATTTTAACACCCATTAACTTTGTTGTGAAGGGGATTTTAACAAAATTTGCCAACTTCAAAAAATTCAATCAAATGACTTCCGAAATTGAAAAAATCAAAGTCTTGATAATTGGTTCAGGGCCGGCAGGATACACCGCTGCGATTTATGCGTCTCGGGCGGGCCTAAATCCGGTTCTCTATACAGGTGGACAGCCTGGCGGCCAACTTACGATTACTACCGATGTAGAAAATTATCCCGGATACCCGGAAGGAATCCAAGGTCCGGAAATGATGGAGGACTTTAGAAAACAAGCTGAAAGATTTGGAACCAAAGTCAGGTATGGGGTAGTGACCTCTGTTGACTTTGATTCTTTTCCACATAAGGTGATAGTTGATGACCAACTTGAAGTACATGCCGATACAGTGATAATTTCTACTGGTGCTTCCGCCAAATGGCTAGGATTGGAAAGTGAAACAAGGCTGAATGGGAGGGGAGTTTCTGCGTGTGCGGTTTGTGATGGATTTTTCTTTAGAGGTCAGGATGTGGCCATTGTCGGTGCAGGGGATACCGCCTGTGAGGAAGCTTCCTATCTTTCAAATATTTGCAGCAAGGTCTACATGATCGTCAGAAAAGGCGAAATGCGGGCTTCACAAATCATGCAAAGAAGGGTTTTGAACAACCCTAAAATTGAAGTCCTTTGGAATACTGAAACAGAAGAGATCCTTGGTGAAGATGAGGTAAAAGGGGTGAGGCTGTATAACAACGTCACTAAAGAATCAAAAGAACTGCAAATAACCGGGTTCTTCGTCGCCATTGGACATCATCCCAATACTGATATTTTTAAAAATATCATTGACATGGATGAAAATGGATATATCAAGACTATTCCGGGAAGTACCCGGACCAATAAAGAAGGCGTATTTGCCTGTGGGGATGCCCAAGACCATATTTATAGACAAGCAGTCACCGCCGCAGGTACAGGTTGTATGGCAGCTCTGGATGCAGAAAGATTTCTCGCTGCAAAAGAATCTGCGTAATTTAAAAAAATGAAAGTAAAAGGTCTCTGGATATTGATAATTGTATTTTTGGGCATGGGATCTATTCAATCCCATGCCCAAAATTTTCCAAAGATAATTAAGAAAAAATCTGGAGAAAAACCTAAATCCAACCCTCTGACAAGGGATTTAAGACTTTTTGATCCTGACAAATACCTTCAGGATATTACCAAATCTACAGATTCATTGTTTTTTAAAGATTATGTAGAATTAAAAAAACGCCTAAGCATTGTTGCTGAAGATACGATTTCCTTGGATTGGGCACCCACAAATCAATTGGTGCAAGTTTCGGAACAGGTACTCATAGACAGTATTTGGGTGACAGCATTCGAGTATTATTCTTCTTGGGACAGTAAAAAAATCAATATCTATGATTTTAATCCAAAGGAATTCAAAGACACTGTTCAGATAAAACTGTTCGACCCGTTTTTTGGAACAGATTGGAAAATGCCTTTGGACGAAACCCGTATTACCTCCGAATTTGGGTTTAGGCGATACCGTTGGCACCACGGAACAGACCTCAAGCTGAATGTCGGCGATCCGGTTTACAGTTCATTTGATGGAATCGTGAGAATACGGTCATATGACAGAACAGGTTATGGCTATTACGTTGTAGTAAGGCATAAAAACGGTTTGGAAACATTGTATGGTCACCTATCAAAATTTCGTGTAGAAATCGGACAGGAAGTCAAAGCAGGTGAATTGATAGGTCTGGGAGGCAATACAGGAAGAAGCACAGGACCGCATCTGCATTTCGAAATCAGATACCAAGGTCTCTCCATTAATCCCACCGAAGTTTTTGATTTTAATCTGGGGAGTATCAAAGCACAATACTATGACATTACCTCTTCTAGCTTTGACCATGTGGTCAAAACCCAGGAGGCTGTATACCACAAAGTCAGAAGTGGGGAAACATTAAGTGCCATTGCAAGGAGATATGGAGTCAGAGTCAGCACCTTGACAAGACTGAATGGAATTTCCACCAATACGATTCTCAAGGTTGGAAGAAGACTGAGAGTGAAATAGTGAAAAGGAGATTATCTTTCTCAAAATCCAAAATTTATGAAATTAGACATCTTAGTCATCGCTGCACATCCCGATGATGCTGAATTGGCCTGTTCCGGTACGATTGCGGCGCAAATTGCGAAAGGCTATAAAGTTGGTATACTCGACCTGACCAAAGGTGAGATGGGAACAAGAGGTACACCTGAAATCAGGATGCAGGAATCTGAGGAATCTTCCAAAATTCTCGGCATTGCGGTGCGCGAGAATATCGGCTTCAAAGACATTTTCTTTAAAGATGATGACCATCACCGCCTTGAAATAATCAAAATTATAAGAAAGTACCAACCGGAAATTGTGCTGGCAAATGCCGTCACCGACAGGCATCCCGATCATGGGAAAGGGGGTTCCGTGGCTTCTAATGCGTGTTTTATGAGTGGATTAAGAAAAATTGAGACGACCCTAGAGGGAATTTCCCAAGATCCATGGAGGCCAAAATACGTTTACCATTACATTCAAAACAACTATATCAAGCCTGACTTTGTAGTGGACATTACGGATTTTTGGGAGACTAAAATCGAAAGCATTAAGGTTTTCAAGTCGCAATTTTATGATCCGAGCAACAAAGAACCTGCAAGTTTTATTTCTTCAGCAGAATTTTTGGATTTTATTGAAGCAAGGTCTCGGGAATTAGGCCACAGTATTATGGTCAAATATGGTGAAGGTTTTACCGTGGAAAGAACTTTGGGAATCACGGATTTATTTGACCTAAAATAAATCCGCTATTCCCTTAATGGACTTAAGGAGCAAGCCTTTCGATTTTCCATGAAGCTTCACCTTCTTTTTGATAATGAATCCTGTCGTGAAGCCTGCTTGATCTTCCTTGCCAAAACTCTACCTCTTCCGGCATCAACCGGTAACCTCCCCAATGCTGGGGCCTTGTAATATTTTCCTCATTTATTTGAGTTAATAGTTGGGCTTCTTTGTCCTCCAAAAAGGCCCTGTTCGGAATTACTTCGCTTTGAGGCGATGCCCAAGCTCCGACTTGACTGGCAAAAGGCCTTGAAAAATAATATTCATCAGATTCTTCAGGAGAAATTTTTGAAACCTTTCCCATAAACCTGACCTGCCTTTCCAATACCGGCCAAAAAAACGTAATGGCAGCATAGGGATTGTTCTCCAATTCTTTTCCTTTGGCACTATTATAGTTAGTAAAAAAAACCAAACCAGTGTCCACATCTTTGAGAAGGACAATCCTTGAATTAGGCCTTCCGTCGGGGCGAACAGTTGAAAGGTTCATCGCATTCCATTCATTGACTTTGGATTGGTGAGCTTCTTCCACCCAAATTTTAAATTGATCAATCGGAGAAGCATGTACATCCTTCTCATCAAGTGATTTTAATGTATAATCAATTCGGATATCGGCTAGTTTCATAAGGTATTATAATTTTCTTCTAAAATTACCAGACTTATTGCATTTATAAAATTTAGATATAACTTAAGAAAATTATCAGACACTTTTTCTATGAGCCAAAGCTTTAAAAAAACTCCATTAGCAGGTCAATTATTGATATCTGAGCCTTTTTTGCAGGATGAGAATTTTGTGCGTTCTGTTATTCTTTTATGTGAAAACAATGATAAAGGCTCGTTTGGGCTTGTTCTGAACAAGCTCTCGATCTTGAAAATCAGTGAACTTGTAGAAGATTTGTTTTTTCTTGACTTAGATGTGTATGTTGGTGGTCCGGTGGAGCAGAATACCCTGCATTTTGTTTATTCAGGCGAGGAAATCCTTTCGGGAAGCATCAAGCTTGGGGAAGGCTTATGGTGGGGCGGAGATTTTGAAACCCTGATCCAAAAACTCAAAAACGGGGAGTTGAACAATGGAAATATCAGGTTTTTCATTGGGTATTCGGGATGGACAGAAGGACAGCTTAACGAAGAATTGGAAGAGAAAACATGGATCGTCTGTGAAAAAATTGAACCACAAAATATATTCAACGATTCTCCGGTAGAATTATGGAGAAATATTTTGAAAACCATGGGAGGAGAATTTCAGCTGTTGGCAAATTATCCCATTGATCCGAGGCTAAATTGATCCAATTTTATTACTTTTGTTTTAGACGTCCTGCAAAAAAGTATCAGTTTTATTATGAGCAATGAAAAAGAAGTGTCTGAAGAAGACAAGGTGACCCAAACCAATGAAGTAATTCAGGAAGCAGAGGGTAGTGAAATTACAAATGAAAAAATGCCAGAACCTGAAGCGGTGGAGCATGAACCTGAAGAGGAAATTTCAGAAACAGTTGATTACTCTGATTTATCCAAAAGCCAACTCCTTGCCACATTGAAGCAACTTGTGGAATCAGGTAAATTCCTAAAAATAGATGGTCAGGTCAATGAAATAAAAGCCCATTTTGACGAGATTTTTCATAAAGAAAAAGAAGCTGCACTGGAGGAATTTACCAAAAACGGTGGTTCCGCTGATGATTTTGAATACAGACCGTCTGAGGAAGACAGGTCCTTGTTTGCAGTAATCAATGAATTCAGAGAGAAAAAAATAGAATTCCTGAAAGAACAGGAAAAAAATAAAGAAAAAAATCTCATTGCCAAAAATACAATTCTCGACAGGTTAAGAGAACTTGTAGATGGCGAGGAAACCACCCACAGCATCAACACCATCAAGCATATTCAGGATGATTGGAAGAAAATCGGACCTGTACCTGCCGCCCAAAACAAAAACTTATGGGCGTCTTTCAATGCATTGATGGACAGGTTCTATGACAATAGAAGTATCTACTTTGAGTTAAAAGAGCTTGACCGAAAGAAAAACCTAACCCATAAACTTGAAATATGCGAAAAAGCGGAGGCTTTGGTAGCGATGGGGGATTTGAAGGATGCAATCAAAATCTTGAATGACCTTCATGAAGAATTTAAGCACGTAGGTCCCGTTCCCAGGGAAGAGCAAGAAACCCTTTGGAACAGATTCAAAGAAGCTTCTGATGCTGTTTACTCCCGTAGAAAAGAGTTTTATGATGGCCAAAAAGAAGGTTTGAAAGAAAATCTACTAAAAAAAGAAGCGCTCATTAAAAAACTGGAGGTAGACGCTGATTATAAAGGATCAAAAATCAAGGACTGGAACAGTAAAACAAAAGAAATTTTGGGGCTTCAAAAAGAATGGGAAGCCATTGGGCCTGTGCCTAGAGAAAATGGAAAAGAGATAAACAAGCAATTCTGGGGCTTGTTTAAGCATTTCTTTCAAAAGAAAAACCATTTTTTCAAAGAGTTGGACGAAATCCGTCAGTTGAACAAGAAAAAAGCCGAAGAACTGATTGCAAAAGCTGAATCGCTTAAGGAAAATAAAGATTGGCAGCAAACAGCCAATCAGATGATTTCTTTGCAACAGGACTGGAAACAAATAGGTCCCACTCCCGAAAAAGTGAGAGACGATCTTTATCAGAGATTCAAGACTGCCTGCGATGCTTTCTTTGAAAATAGAAGAAACTCCAACAAGCAGGTAAACAAGGAGTTTGATCAAAATCTGTTAGCCAAAGAAGAACTCATCAAAAAGATTAAAGAAGAGGCAGGAAGCGGTTCTACTAAGGAAAGTTCTTTGGAGGAATACATCGCCAAGTTTAATTCTTTGGGATTTGTTCCGCGCAAAAACATGAAGGAGATCGTTCATAAGTTCAATGAGGCAGTAGATGAATACGTCAAAAACCTTGGCTTTGCAGGAGGGGCGAAGGATGATTTCTTGTTCAGGTTGAATCTGAACAAGCTTCAATCAGATCCAAACAGTAACCGTGTTCTCAATAAAAAAGAACATGGAATCAGAAAACAGATTGCTGACCTTGAAAACAACGTGACACTTTGGAGAAACAATATCGAATTTTTTGCTTCCTCAAAGACTGCAGATAAGCTCAAAAACCAATTTGACGAGAAAATCCAAAAGGCCGAAAGTGAAATCGATAAGCTGAAGAAAAAATTAACAATTCTGAAAGAATTTTAATACACTCATAAATAAGGAGATACCAAATGTCTCCTTATTTTTTTTGTATTTCTTTTTGCACGATTGCATGATACGGCTATATTTGCACCACGATTTGAGACAACGGTCGATTTCGAATTACAAACCTTCTTATTTATCGCCTCCTTAGCTCAGCTGGTAGAGCAACTGACTTGTAATCAGTAGGTCGCTGGTTCGATCCCGGCAGGGGGCTCAAAAGGGTAGCAATAGCTACCCTTTTTTCGTATATCCAAATTCGATGATTTCATTAAATCGGGAAATATTCTTTAAAACAAAGAATATTTTTTTTAGGCATTTTTTCAATATTGAAATAAAACTAGAATTGAAGTACAATTGCAATGGCTAAGGACTATTGACCGTGATCGGATTTTCTGAATTTTTGATCTCAAAATTCACTTTGTTGAAAAGAACCTGATAATCATTTAAAAGGTATCTCCATTTTATTCAATTAAGTTTTTTCATTTAGCTTTTTTACAGGCCATTAAATCACCTATATTGATATATCATATCAAACACCGGTAGTGGGTTTAATACCTATAAATATTTATCCCAAACCAAACTAAGACCATTGATGCAGAGTGTTTTTTCACATATCGCCACCTTTCAATATTTCCATGAGTACCATGCAATGAAAAGTGCCGATATTTTTCAATTGAAAATTCCTAAGGAAACCCAAAAAATACTATCGAATTTAAATCTGATTATTAAACCATTTGAGTCTGGGTTTCATCTTTTGTCAGGAAACTCTTCACTGTTGCCGAATGAATTGAAACCTTTGAGATTTCACTTTCAGGTCAAAGATCCGCTATTTTGGAATTACACTGAATTAGAAGGATTCTATCCTCAAAAGAATTTGATATTTCATAGTAATTTGTTTCCAACAGAAGAAAATGAAACCGAAACCAAAGGAAAACTTATAGACCAAAATGCACTCTTCAACATTTATAAAGGTATGAAATTCCCCTTTGAACTTATCACTTCCCAAAATCCTATTGTTCTGGATGAATTGGGAAATTCAATAGAGGTAGATCCAAATGGATCACTTGGAGAAGAAATAGAAGAAGAAGGGAGCTTCACTTTACCTTCAAATACAGAGGTAAAGAAAATCTATTTCTTTCCAGACCAACTTTTTGTGTTACCGGGCATGGTTTTTTCCTTGCATATAGCAAAGCTTCTTGAAGATATCCTGTCCAATTACCCAATTTCATACCAAGTAAATTTCAAAGCCAGAGCTACTAAGTGGCGGTATATATTGGCCGATCAAGACTTAAACAAAAAACCTAGTTTAGGAATAAAGGATCTGAGAACAAACAGCTACACTTTTACAGAAAAACAAATAGAGATCAATGGCCCAGGAACAGTTAGGTGTTTTGAGTCCGATCAGGAGATTATACTTAAAAATTCAGCAACTGTAGATTTTCAACTGGTAGAAAATTCCAAACTGGAAGAAGGTGAAAAAATAGTTATTTCACATCTACCAACTGCCACTCCCGAATATCTGCATCATGAAGATTCTTCCCCAAATCATATCTATTCACATATTTTTATCTAACCAATATTTCACTAAAAATTAAAACCTGTGGAACAACCACTAATGACTCCCGGCGTCTACATCGAAGAGAAAAACGCCTTTCCTGGTTCTGTTGTAGAAGTTGCTACGGCCATACCTGCATTTATTGGCTACACTGAAAAGGCTTCCCGCAACGGTAAATCGCTTTTAAATATCCCCACAAGGATTACTTCCTTCGCGGAATATGTAGAATTATTTGGTGGTGCTTTTAATCCATTATTCAAACTTGAAACACCACAAGACGGAGACAAAAACAGGGTTAGTATTAGAGATACTGAATTTGTTATAAAATATGCGAAGGACAACCACCTGCTTTTTTATAACAGCATCAAGCTGTTTTATGCCAATGGGGGAGGGACTTGTTATATAGTATCAGTGGGGACTTATGAGGGAAAAGATTCCCTAAAGATTAATAAGGATCAGCTTTTGGGTTATGGCAAGGATGAAAATGGTAAACCTATTGATGGGGGTTTGCACTCATTGGAAAAAGAACAGGAACCTACTATGGTAGGTATACCGGAGGCGGTTTTATTGGGAAAGGAATGTTATGAGATTTACAGAGAGGTGTTGGCGCATTGTAATCACATGCAAAACAGAATCGGGATTTTTGACCTCTTTGATGGATATAAAAGCAGAGAGAAAGGAGACGATCCAATTGATTTTTTTAGAGATAATATAGGTATAGATTTTTTGAGTTATGCGGCTGCCTATTATCCATGGCTTTATACCACAGTGGTCCAAAAAGGTGAAGTGAGTTTTAAAAACCTTGATCCTGAAATAGATTTGGAATCAATACTTCCTGAGTCAAATGCTCAAAAATTGATATTGGAATTTCCAAAAAATGAAGATGATTTTAGAATTGCCTTTCAAAAGGAATTTCCCAATATTTCACAAATACCTGAGGTTGCTCTTAATGACTTTTTCAATAAGAAAAAAGACCACTTACACTTGGGCTTGATGGCAACAAGTCCAACGTATGCCTCGATTTTGGAAGAAATAAGGAGTATGATGAATTTATTGCCATCCGCTGCGGCTTTGGCAGGAATATATACGATGGTGGACAATAACAGAGGAGTTTGGAAATCTCCGGCAAATGTTTCCCTGAATGCCGTGATTAAGCCTGCTGTGGAGATATCCCATGAAGAACAGGAGAACTTAAATGTACATGTCTCAGGAAAATCAATCAATGCGATCAGGACCTTTCCCGGAGTCGGAACTTTGGTATGGGGTGCAAGGACCCTCGATGGCAACAGCTTAGATTGGCGATATATCAATGTCAGGAGAACCATCATCATGGTCGAGCAATCAATCAAACTTGCACTCAGAGCTTATGTCTTTGAACCTAATGATGCCAATACTTGGATCACTGTCAAGAGTATGATTGTCAGTTTCTTGACTGAAAAGTGGAAGCAGGGTGCATTAGCTGGTTCATCTCCTGAGGATGCCTTTGATGTTCAGATCGGCTTGGGTGCTACGATGACAGGGTTGGACATTTTGCAAGGAAAAATGCTAGTTTCAGTCAAATTGGCAATTGTCAGACCTGCAGAATTTATTGTAGTCACTTTCCAACAACAAATGCAGAAATCATAATCATTTAAAACATTGACATAAATCTATTTTTCTTTTCACTTCAATTTTTAAAATTTAACCAAAACCATAAAAAAACAAAATCATGGCAGGAGAAGCACAAGATAGCGATTGGCCATTACCCAAGTTTTACTTTAAAGTAGATTTGGGAAGCACCACAGACGTTCCTTTTCAGGAAGTAAGTGGCCTGGAAGTGACTGCACAGCCCATTGAATACAGACATGGCAACAGCCCGGTATTCTCGACGATCAATATGCCCGGAATTGTCAAAAACAACAATGTGACATTGAAAAAGGGCGTGTTTGCAAAGGACAATAAGTTCTTTGATTGGTACACCAAGATCAAAATGAACACAGTTGAACGTCAAAATGTCGTCATCAAGTTATGTGACGAAGGTGGAAATCCTACAATGACCTGGACTTTAGCCAATGCTTGGCCAACAAAAATCAGCTCAACGGATATGAAATCTGATGCCAATGAAGTAGCTGTGGAAACTATCGAAATTTCACACGAGGGGCTAACTATTGCTAACGGTTAATCAGCATGGATACCTCAAGTTTCTTTACGCAGGGGTATGTACCACCTATTGCTTTCTATTTTGAAGTAGTTTTTATAAGAAACGGAAACTCCAAGATGGACAGCAGTTTTCAGGAAGTATCCGGATTGAAAGTGACGATTGAAACGATGGAAAAAAAAAGAAGGCGAGGACAATATTTTTGTCCACCACCTTCCCAAATCCATTAAATATGATGATTTAGTTTTGTAGAGGTGTCTAATGAAAGGTTTGAATTTAGAAAGTTGGTGTAGGGATGCAATTGAAAATTTCAAATTCAAGCCATTCGACATCAGTTTGAGATTGGTATCTTCCAAATCAGAAGCAAATGAAGGTGTAGCCAATATTCCACTGGCCGTATGGTCTTTTGAACAGGCATTTCCTATTTCTTGGGAACTTGCAGCCATAGGATATGAGAAAAATGAATTTACGATAGAGACCTTAACATTGAAGTACCGAAATTTTTACAAAACCCTATAGGACATGACATTGATCATTAAAGAACTAATCATAAAAGGTGAAGTAACGGATGAAAATCCTGATTTTGAAAAAGTGAAATGATTGAAGAAAAACTGAAAGAATATCTATACCAACTCAAAAAGGAAATAGAGAATGATTGTATTGACAGAATTATGGAAAAGCTCCAAAACCGTTCACAAAGATAAAATCCAAACAAATGGCTGATATCCTCAAAGAGTCCTCCGACCCGATTTCTCTATCCATCAAGATCAATGGAAGTACAATAAAAGACACTGTTGAAATACTTTCAGTCAGTGTTTCAAAAGAAGTAAATAGGATTTCCAGTGCAAAGTTTATCGTTATGGAAGGGAGTGCATTTGGGGTTTCAAACGAGTCATTTTCAAATGCAGAAGGCCCTGATTTTGTTCCCGGCAATGTAGTCGAAATAGAGATGGGATATGGAAATAGTAGGGAACTGGTATATGCCGGAATTTTGCTTTCCCAAAGAATGATTGTAAAAAAAACCAAATCTTATCTGGAAATCACCTGTAAAGACAAAGCAGTCCAACTTACCAAAGGGAGGTTTACCAATGTTTATACTGAAGCAACGGATAGCGATACATTTGGGAAAATTGCAGGAAAATTTGGTTTGGAAAATAACATTGACAGCACCAATGTGACATTTGGCCAAATGGTGCAACATCATTGTTCCTATTGGGATTTTATTCTCATGAGGGCCGAGATGAATAACCAAATTGTTATTACTGAGAATAATCAACTTAAAATAAAAGAAATCGATCTAAGTTCTTCCCCTGTGATATCTATTCAGGCAGATACGGTTGTGCTGGAAGCTGATCTGGATATTGATGCTGAGGATATAGTGAAAGAGTTCAATGTTGTGTCCTGGGATGAAAGTAGTCAACAGATCGCTTCTGCCACATCGAATGTAAGTGATTCGCTAAATCTTGGGAATATAACGACCCAAAAACTTTCAGATGTTCTTTCCGGAATTTCAAGTAACCGGTTAAGTTCTGCCTCCTTGACCAAAGAGGAACTGCAAAATATCGGTAAGAGTGCAGCAAACCGGGTTGTCTTGAATAAAATAAAGGGGAGAATTAAGCTCCCTGGAACTTCCAAAGTCCTGCCTGGAAATATTGTTGAATTAAAGGGATTTAATCAAAGATTCAACGGAAATGCCTTCGTTTCCAAAGTAATTCATGAAATGGAAGAAGGGGATTGGATCACTTCACTGTATATAGGAATGTCCTCCAGTTTCCATTCCTCTTTTCCAGATCTGGAGGAACACGATGCAGGAGGGAATTTACCGGCTGCAAAGGGTTTGCATATCGGTAAGGTGGCAGCTATTCACGGTGATCCTGACGCTAATTATAGAGTCAAAATAACAATGCCTTCCTTTAAGGGAGAGGTTGAAGAATATGTCTGGGCAAGAATGACTTTCGATTATGCTTCAAATCAATGTGGATTTTTCTTTTATCCTGAAATTGGGGATGAAGTATTGGTAGGTTTTGTCAATAACGATCCGCGTTTTCCTGTCATTATGGGGGGGCTTTACAGTAAAAAGAACAATCCAAAAGAGGAACCTGATGAAAAAAACCAATTCAAATCCATTGTAACCAAGTCAGGAATTACTATAAAGTTTGATGATGAAGAAAAAATTCTGACGATTTCTACACCCGGAGGTAATAAATGGGTGATGAATGATAAAGAAAAAATGATAGAGTTCGAGGATACGAATGGAAACAAATTAACGATGAATGACAGTGGAATTTCTATGGAAAGTCCTAAAGACATCAAGATATCAGCAAAAGGAAAAATCTCCCTAGATGCAATGGGGGAGATCGGGATTTCTTCCAATGCTGATATAATTTCCAAAGGTTTGAATGTAAGTCTTGAAGCTCAGGTAGGATTCAAAGCTAAGGGAAATGCATCAGCTGAATTGTCAGCTTCAGGGCAGACCACCGTAAAAGGTGCCATGGTAATGATCAATTAAATGGGAAAATAGATGCCTTTAGCAGCTAGATTAACAGATATGCACGTCTGCCCGATGCAGACTCCCGGTTTGCCACCAATTCCCCATGTGGGAGGACCAATCATTGGCCCCGGAGTTCCAAATGTTTTGATTGGAAAAATGCCGGCTGCCGTCTTAGGAGATTCCCTGGTTTGTAAAGGGCCACCTGACTCAATTATCAAAGGCTCTTCCACAGTGATGATAGGAGGGAAACCAGCAGCTAGAATGGGAGATGCTACTGCACATGGGGGTAGTATTGTTTTAGGATGTCCAACAGTGATGATCGGGGGATAAGATGGATAATTCTGAAAAATCATTTTTGGAAATTATAGAATCGGAGCAAAATTTCATCAATAAGGCAACTATAGAATTTCAATATTCCAATAGAAATCTCGCCATTCGCTGTAATGAATTAATTGAGAAGATTTTTGCCACCCAAATTTTGTCGAAAATGGATGAAGCCTTTGGCTTCAAGTCTTTCCATGGAATTAATCTGGAATTGGCGAGCTACGATGACAGGGTTGGACATTTTGCAAGGAAAAATGCTGGTTTCAGTCAAATTGGCTATAGTAAGACCTGCAGAATTCATTATTGTTACCTTCCAGCAACAAATGCAAAAATGATAATGAGATGAAACAAGGCCATATTGCATCTAAAGAAAGAATGCTTACCTACAAAGAAGGAAAAGTACCTGCTGATGGCAAATGGCATGATATCTTGGCAGGTCTCACAGGATGCCATGCATATGAAATCATGGCCTATTCAGGAGTTGAAGGAAAAGGAAAATATGCATTGATGCATGCCATCGCGATAAGCACTTTCGGAAAATCCAAATCAAAGATATCCAAGACGTGCGCCCATTACGGCTTTTGGTGGAATAAGATCAACCTAAGATGGGTAGGAGAGACCAAAAACTTTGGCTTACAAATTAAGACAATGAGTAATTACGGAGATGGAAATGAAATATATTTCAGAATATCCACCCTCTGGGATAGTACTATAATGTAAGACATAAAATAAGCATAGAAGAGAGCTTTAAAGTTTTTCAATAAATGATCAGCTCAAATAGAGTTTGGATTTTTATACTAATTTATATTTCTTTTTCCCCACACCATCTAAAAAGGATAAACCTTTAACTCAATCCCCCAAATCAGCGGTAACAGATAATAGGTAAATAGAGTGATGATAATGATGGAAACAAAGTTCATCCACAACCCGGCTTTGACCATGTCGGGAATCCGGAGGTAACCCGAACCAAATACCACGGCATTGGGCGGTGTCGCTACAGGAAGCATAAATGCACAACTGGCCGCCATCGTCGCACCGACCATCAATCCAAAAGGATGAACACCCATGGAGTAGGAGACAGCCGCCAAAATCGGAAGGATCATCGATGCAGTGGCTACATTGGAAGTGATTTCTGTCAGGAAATTAACCGCAGCGATGATTATCAACAAAAACAGTCCAAAGGCAATGAAATCAAGGAACACAAACTGATTGCCGATCCAGGAAGCCAATCCGGTTGATTTGAATCCTTCTGCCAATGACAAACCGCCGCCAAAAAGCAATAATATTCCCCAAGGAATGCTTTCAGCAGTTTTCCAATCTAGCAGTTTAGTTTTCGGTTTGGAAGAGGGGAGGACAAATAGCACCAAAACCCCAGCAATCGCAATGATTGTATCGTCCAAGGCAGGAATTAAATCTTGAAGTAAAAATGTCCTGCTGATCCAGGCAAAACTCACGGAACCGAAAACCCAAGCAACCCGCTTTTCTTCCCTTGTCATCGGGCCCAATAGGGAAAGTTGTCGTTGGATTTCTTCTTTACCGCCTTCAATCTTAAAGTTCTTCTCAAAAGGGAAGGCATATTTCACCAAATAAAACCAGCAAAATGCCAAAAGCAATACTGCAACGGGAAAGCCGTACAGCATCCATTGGGAAAAGCTGATTTCATAGCCATACATGTCCTTGATGACTCCGGCCAAAATGATGTTGGTAGGCGTGCCAATTAAGGTAGCCATACCGCCAATAGATGCACTATATGCAATTCCCAACATCAATGCTTTTCCGAGGTTGTTTGGAAGGACTTCCTTGATGGCCGCATTGGGAGTCAACTGTGTCACCACAGCCACACCGATGGGCAACATCATCAGGGAAGTAGCGGTATTGGAAATCCACATGGAAAGGAAGGCCGTCGCCACCATAAATCCCAAAATGATCTTTTGGATGTCAGTGCCGATAAAAGAGATGATACTCAAAGCAATCCGCTTGTGCAGACTCCATTTTTCGATCGCCATAGCAATCATAAAACCTCCCATATACAGCAATACCATCGGGTGGGAATAGGAAGCTGCCGTCTCGGCAATCGGCAATACATTCAAAGTAGGTAAAAGCACCAAAGGCAACAAGGCGGTAGCTGCAATCGGAATCGCTTCTGTAATCCACCAAGTCGCTATCCAAACAGTCACAGCCATCATAGCCAAAGCTTCTTTAGACATTGCTGCAGGCTTTACAAAAAATAAAATTAGTAGAAATAAAATCGGTCCAAGAATGATTCCGATGCGTGAGGTAAGGTTAGGGTTCATATCAGCAATTAAATCCTATAATTACCAAAAAATTCAGGCAATTCAAACCGCAATCATGAGAGTGGTGGATTATGCTCAGCGATCTTGTAAATATAGAGATATCGTATTGTGTCCGATTGTATTTAACATAATGTAAATTATATAACAACTGTTTTCTATAATCCTGATTCCAACTATTTAGTCATATTTGTCAGCCATTACTTTTCTCCGTGTAAGCGCCATCTTAGGGTTTCAGGCATCGGTATAGAGGTATAGGATTTGGTGAGAAGGCCACCGCCACGCATCCACCACGTAGCGTAATTTTTACTGCAACAATTTCACCTAATAATATTCGTTATCTCCTACTTCTTCTGTACTCCAAAGGCGCTACACCGGTAATTTTTTTAAATACACGCGCGAAATGATTTTGATATTCAAATTTTAAGAGGTAAGCAATCTCTGAGACAGAATAACTAGTATGGGCCAAATAGTTTTGTGCTTTTTGAATCAGCACTTCATGTACAATGGTCAATGTTGACTTGCCACTCACTTTTCTACATATACGGTTTAAGTGTGCCGGTGTAATGCCGATGTCTTTGGCAAGGGATGGAATGCGTCTAGTCTGATTTTCGTTCTTTAACATTTTCTGAAACCGTGCGTAGTAGTCCAGACTTTTATTTTGTTTGGAAAAATTGGCATCATTATTTTTACCAATTCGATAAATAATCAATAATAACCTTTTTAAAACAGCCTCGAGCATTAGTTTCTTTTCCGCATGGTCAGAGAACAACTCGTGACTAGCGGTTCTTATCAAATTCATGACTTCATCAAAATTTATAGATTTTTCTTCAGGAAATGAAATCAATTGTAGCTTTTCCAGTACCATCATAACGGCAGAAGATTGGGGGAAAAGCATTTCAACTACATAGTCCGACAGCGTTAATATCTGACCATTTACATCCGTGCTATAATGCAATCCATGGAGCGAACTCGGTGGAACAAAAAGAATACAGGGTGCTTCTATAGACGTTTCTTGTGATATTCCGATAAACTTCACACTGCCTGATTCAATAAAAAAAAGTTGATACAAGTGAGAGTGAATATGGGGGTAAATCACCCAATCAAATCCCTTGCTTCGCGTTTCAATAGCTTCCAAAAACACATACTCGGCATCGAGCTTATGACTTATATCTCCATAAAGTCCTTCGTAGTGCCTCAGTTTGGGAGATGTTCGAATTGTATCCATATAATTCTAAAATGTAGCCATTTTATAAATGAGAATCATGCTTTTTTATGAAATTATTCGAATAGTTTCTAAGTTGTTCCAGATTTATAAAAAGACTATGATAAAACTAACCAAGCTCTACGTCACATTTTTGCTTTTGCTCTTCTTGAGTCACACCACTCATTCACAGCAATCAGGCAAGATCAACACTGATCATATCAAAAAAAAATGGCTGGATGTGGAGTATGCAACGATATCACCTGCACAAAAGCTGGACATTTATTTACCTGATGAAGAAGGCAAAGGCCCCTATCCTATTATCATCAGCATACATGGAGGTGCTTTTATGTTTGGTGATAAAGCCGACAATCAACTAAAACCAATGCTTGAAGGTTTGAAGTACGGCTATGCCGTCGTATCTATCAACTATAGGATGAGCGGAGAAGCATTGTTTCCTAAAAATATTAATGATGTCAAAGCGGCTATTCGTTGGATAAAAGCAAATGCAAACCAGTATAACCTCAATGCGAATAAGGTCGCACTATGGGGAGGTTCTGCTGGTGGAAATTTATCGGCATTGGCAGGTACTTCTGGGGATGTGAAAGAATTAGAAGACATGAGTTTGGGAAACGCCGATCAATCCAGTCGGGTCCAAGCTGTGGTCAATTGGTTTGGTCCTACTGACTTTTTAGCTATGGATGATCAATTAAGAGAAACCGGCAACGGCATACCCGATCACAGCGAGGCGAACTCACCAGAATCTAAAGTATTGGGGCAAAAAATTACTGAGATACCCGAAAAGGTAAAGGAAGCAAATCCTGAAACTTATATTACCAGCGATGATCCACCATTTTTTATACAACATGGCACAAAAGACCATCTTGTGCCTACTCAACAGTCTATCAATTTTGCAAAAAAGCTTGAAGCAGTTTTAGGCAAAGAAAAAGTCACGCTTGTGTTATTGGAAGGCAGTAAGCATGGTGGTCCTGCATTTGAAACTCCAGAAAATATTGAATTAGTCTTTGTCTTCCTGGATACCTACTTGAAATAAGGCGATGGCTTCAGGAGAATTTCCATTGGACTACAAATCAAAACTGACTTCAACTCATTATGGAGTAATCTTGATTTGTTTCCTGATGAATATGTGTGATGGCATGAATGTTATGGTAATCTCATATACGGCTAATTCTATTACTTCATCCTGGAATATAAATCCATCCGGTTTTGGTATTGTGTTTAGTGTTGGATTATTAGGTATGGCTTTAGGCGCCATGCTGTTGGCACCAAAGGCCGATGTAATCGGGCGAAAGCCAATGATCTTATTATGTGCCTTGTGGATGGGCTTGGGTTCTTTTGTTACTGCTTACGCACTTTCCTTGGAGCAATTAATCTTCTTGCGATTCTTTACCGGCATTGGGATTGGCAGTATGCTGGCGTGCACTTCCACCCTTGCTTCAGAATATGCACCCCAGCGTACAAAAAATTTCTGGGTTAGTTTCGTGATGTCGGGCTATCCGGTTGGTGCGGTACTTTCAGGACTTGTGGCAACTCAATTGATTGCGCACCAAGGATGGCCTTCCATGTATATCTTTTCTGGGATCGTTACGCTGTTAACCATTCCTCTAGGATTTTTTTTCCTGAAAGAGTCCATCGATTTCCTTTTAAAAAAACAACCCACACAAGCGCTACAAAAAATTAATTCAATTTTATTAAGCATGAAGTTGAAAAGTATTTCAACGCTGCCCTCCATTGACCAGAATCAGGCAAAGACAAACGTAACGATGCTCTTCAATGCCGATCTAAAGAGTGCCACCATCCTTACCTGGACTGCCTTTCTTATGTGCTTCGCTGCACTGTATTTTCTGACAAGTTGGATACCTAAGTTAGCCTTTATTACTGGGCTATCAAATTCACTTTCAATCTATGCAGGAATACTTTTTAATCTGGGAGCTTTCGTAGGTATCCTTACACAAGGCTATCTTTCAGCAAAGTTTGGATTGCGAAAAGTGATTTGTTTTTTTTTATTGGCCACTGCCCTACTCATGATGCTTTTCGGGTTTTTTACGGGTACAGCACTTACCTTGATCTTTTTTGGACTTATAGGATTTGGGATTCAAGGTGGCTTCATTGGATTATATTCTGTGGCAGCTCGCATTTATTCCACCGAGGTTCGAAGTACTGGTATAGGTTGGGCAATAGGCTTTGGAAGATTGGGAGCCATCATCGGACCCTTTGTGGGCGGCCTTTTAATCAGCAGTGGCTGGTCCGTAGACTTAAACTTCATCGCTTTTGCTTTGCCATTAGTTGTTGCCGGTGTTGTTACTCTTTTTATAAAATCATCTGAACTAAGTTGAAAAATGAAGAAAGAAATCATTTGGGATATCGCACATTTGGCTCATGTGGAATTGTTAACGCCAAAACTCGATGAAAGTGCCCGCTTCTTTACCGAAATTATGGGCATGTCGGTAAGCGATGTAAAAGGAGATTCTGTTTATCTTCGGTCATATGATGATTACGAACATCATTCCCTGAAGCTAACAGCAAACAAATATCCCGGGATGCGCCACTTTGCCTGGCGCGCCAGAAGTGAGCAAGCGTTGCAACGAAGGGTTGATGCTATTCAATCCACTAAATTGGGAATAGGTTGGCACGATGGCGACATCGGGCATGGTCGTGCTTTTAGTTTCCATACCCCCGACGGACATCTGGCCGAAATATATTTCGACACGCAGAAGTATAAAGCATCAACCAAGAATATGTCAGCATTAAAAAATACTGCGAGCAAATTCCCAGGAAAGGGCATAAATGTAAGGCGCATTGATCACTTGAATTTATTTGCTAAAGATGTACGTGCCTTCCGAGATTTCCAATTGCAAAACTTAGGTGGTATGCTTACAGAAACCATTGTGGATGACACCACCGATATGAACCCAAAAGCTGTTTGGTTTGCCGTTAATTCCAAGTCATACGACTTGGCTGTTACCGAAGACCACACAAACTTGAACGGTCGGTTTCATCATCTTACTTTTGCCACCAACAGTCGCGAAGAAATTTTGATTGCTGCTGATATATTTTTGGAAAACGGAATCACCATAGAAACTGGTCCACACAAGCATGCCATTCAGCAAACATTCTTTTTATATGTTTATGAACCGGGGGGCAACCGAATTGAAGTAGCAAATTCAACAGCGCGACTTGTTCTTGATCCGGATTATCAAACAATTATCTGGACAATAGAGGAACGTAAAAAAGGACAGGCTTGGGGTTTAGCTACAGTACCTAGTTTTCACACTCGAGGTACACCGATGCCGGAAGATTTGATGTAATTATTTAATTTAAATAATATGAATAAAAGGCTTTTGATAGTGGGCGCACATTCAGGTGATTTTGTTTGGCGTGCTGCCGGAACGATTGCTAAAACAATTGAAGAGGGAGGGACTACATTGGTAATCGCAATGTCATATGGAGAGCGGGGAGAATCAGGTGAACTATGGAAAGAAGATCCGAATCGCACTGAAGAAAGCGTTAAAATCATTCGACACGAGCAAGCTTCCAAAGCTGCGGCCATACTGGGTACACCGATTCAATTTTTAGATTGGGGCGATTACCCAATGCTCCTCACGGATGATCGTATAAAGCAGCTGACAACGATCATCGGTGATTTTGAACCCAACGTAATTCTAACCCATTCTGAAAAAGACCCCTTCAATCCCGATCATCCAGTGGCATTTCAGGCTGTGCAGCGCGCACGACTTCTTTCATCTGGAGCAGGAGTACCAAGTGCATTCAAAAATATTGATCCGCCAGCATGGTATTCCTTTGAACCACATCAACCCGAATTGTCAAGCTTTGTACCAGATACATTTGTAGACATCAGCTCTGTGATGGACAAAAAAAATGAGGCTATGAGTTGCATGGGCGCACAGAACTATCTGAAAGATTATTATGCTGAGTTAGCCTCACGCAGGGCAAATCATGTAAGAAGAATTTCGGGCAAAAAAGACATCAAGTTTGCTGAAGCATACCAAAGTCAGGTGCCACGGATTGTATCCAGTATTTTCTAACAATAATGAGCATGAACAAGATCGAAGAATTATGCAAGTTTTCCTCCGCTACTATTCATGAAGCGATGGGCCGGAATGGAAATCTACCCTCTGGTATTAAGCCTATTCATTCAAAAATGAAGGTTTATGGTCGCGCTTATACAGTCATGACAATGCCCCGGGATAATGTTTTGTTGCATCGGGCCTACGCTTATGCGAAACCTGGTGATGTGATTGTTGCGAGTTGTTGCGGCTTTTATGAAGCAGGATATTGGGGTGACTTAATGAGTCTCGGAGCAAAGACAAAAGGCATTGCTGGTTTAGTAATTGATGGGTGCGTGCGCGATGCCGATGATATAGAAGCGATGGGTTTTCCGGTGTTCAGTCGCGGGTTATGCATACGAGGCACCAGCAACCATGGTGATGGTACGTTGAACGAACCGATTATCATTGGTGACTGTATGATTCATCCGGGAGATATTATAATTGGTGATCGTGATGGAGTTGTAGTAGTGCCTCAAGATAGAATGGATGAGGCGATTGAGAAATCGAGGGCACGAGAGGAAAAAGAAGAAAAAGTTAGAAAGCAATTGAGAGAAGGAAAAACATCCATACAAATTTATGGATGGGATAAAAAATTTGGTTACTGATGGATAAATTGCACATTGCCATTCTTGGTTTGGGTGAAGCGGGAAGTCGATTTGCAAATGACTTAGTGAAATTGGGCGTTCGCGTTTCTGGCTGGGATCCTAATCTGATAAGAGAATTAAATGTAGCTGTTTTTGTTGCAAAGAGTAATCTGGAAGCATGCCGTGATGCTGATATTATTTTAAGTGTAAATCTTTCATCCGTTTCGGAAGCGGTGGCAAGGGAAGTTTTACCTGTCTTAAATAGCAAAAAGATTTATGCCGAAATGAATACATCATCTCCTGAGATGAAAGTAGGAATCAATACTATTTTGCAATCATCAGGAGTTCATTTTGTGGATGTTGCAATCATGGCTCCCGTGCCGCCTAGTGGTATTTTTACTCCTCTGTTAACCTCTGGACCCGGAGCCTTAATCTTGAAAGAAAAGTTAAACCATCTTAATCTATACCTTTCGGTCTTGAGTGAAACCGTCGGCGATGCATCCACCCGAAAACTACTTCGCTCCATTGTATACAAAGGAATTGCCGCAGTCATATGTGAGGCCGTTGAGGCAGGAAAAGTTTTTGAATTGGAAGGCTACGTGCGCGAACAGATTCAATCCATCATCGGTGGGAACGATGAATTGATTGACCGGTTTATTGAAGGTAGTGTTACTCATGCCGAAAGGCGCATGCACGAAATGGAAGCGGTAGCAAAAATGCTGGAGTCCAAAGGAATCGAACCGTTTCTTTCAAAAGCTGTATATGATAATCTCACTAAATTAAAAAACAGAAAATAATTACCATGCAAACATCAATACCTTTTATGTTATTTCGTGGTGGAAGTTCCAAAGCACTTTTTTTTCATCTTGCAGATTTACCTGCTGATGTAGCAACTCGTGATAAGTACATTTTGGCAGCCATGGAGGGAGTTGGTCAGGGAGATCTGCGACAAATTGATGGAATGGGTGGAGCCACATCGCTTACAAGCAAAGTTGCGGTCGTTAGTCCATCTAAAGAAAAAAATGCTGACCTCGACTATTTATTTTTACAAGTTGTAATTGGCAAAGGAAAGATTTCAACTACACAAACGTGCGGTAATATTCTAGCAGCAGTTGTACCCTTCGCCATTGAATCAGGATTGATAAAAGCGAATAATCCATCAACTACAGCCATTGTCAATCTCGTAAACACAGGTGGACATTGCGAAGTCACGGTAGAAACACCCAATGGTATTGTAAACTATAACGGCCAGACTAAAGTGGATGGAGTTCCGGGAACTTCCGCACCCATACTCTGCAATTACCTTGGTACTGAGGGTGCAACCTGTGGAAGTTTATTTCCTACGGGTAACTTGCTCGATATTGTAGATGGAATTTCTGTCACCTGCATTGACAACGGCATGCCCGAAATACTTATCCGCGCAAGCGATCTACTTATATCAGGAAATGAATCACCATTAGAGTTAAACTCAAATGAAGAATTAAAAAGAAAACTGGAGCATATTCGATTGCAGATGGGCCCAAAAATGAATTTAGGTGATGTGACAAACCAAACTATTCCCAAAATTTGTGTGGTATCAGTTCCTCTTAATGGCGGCGCTATCAACACAAGAACCTTCATTCCTCATGTATGCCATGAAGCCATTGGCGTGCTCGGTGCGGTATCCACAGCAACGGCTTGCATCATAGCCGGAACAGTTGCTAATAAAATAGCTTCCCTCCCATCAAGTCATGAAGCAGGTTTATCTATCGAACATCCCACTGGGGAGTTCACTGTGAAACTAATAACAGAAAAGACCGAGGGGAAAATCTCTATTAAGAAGTCAATTGTCTTACGCACCTCTAGGCTTATCAGCATGGGAGAAGTTTATATCCCGAAGCATATATAAAATATGCAATGCTATGGATAATAAACGTATTTCAACACACACTGTCTAGCCTGCACAGGCTGATACTAAGACAAAAGCCTATTCAACCAAAGTTTCGATTGTATCTATACCTTTTTACCTTTTGAACTTGCAATTCAAATCCATAAACATAATGAAATTGCTTTCTTCATTTTCAATCAAAACCATCTTCCTAAATACAATACCGTTATTCGAAATATATAGCTGTAGAACCCATGAAAAATCTCCGCTCATTATTCTTCATGATTTTAACTTTGGCTTTTCTGAGCAGCTGTACGGCAACAAGGACTTTTTCAACGACAGATGGAAGCTACGAAGGCATAGGAATTTATACAGTCAAGACACCTGAAAAAAAATTTAAAGAAATCAAATTATCCATGTTAAGGGTGGATGGCCATCAGGTTCAAAAGGAATGATGGATATATTGGTAAAAAGAGCAAAAAGAGAAGGTACAAATGGTTTGATAAATGTCCAGTACAATAGATTCCAAGTTGAAGCTTCGATTTCTGGAACAGCTGTCAAATTTAAGGAATTGGTCGAATAAGGCACTTCCTCATTTTTTAATTTTTCATTACTCCCCTTTTTCCTAATTCCCGGACTCTCCCCTTGAAGTATATTTCTCCTTTAACTTAACTAACTATTCTTCTTACCCTACTCAATTGACGCATTTTTATTCGGTCATTTTTTCAAAAAAAAAATCAAAAACCCCTGATGACATTCGGGCCTCCTTTTCGATATGATCTTAGGTAGTAATATTTAAAAAACCATCTCCATGAAAAGCCTCCTCAAAATTTTGGCAATAGCAACAGCCACTTTGTTTTCTACACTTTATTGCTTTGCCCAAAATACTCCAAACACCGCTACGATGAAGAAGCAAGAAAATCAGGATTATACGGAATTTGAGCGGACAAGGATCCAAGACAACATTGGTTTCAGTCGGCCTGTGGAAGCATTTAGCCTGTTGGTTCCCAAAGGATGGAGTGTCGATGGCGGGATCATGTGGAACCAACCCGGGACTGTCTGTGCAGGAAATAACCTGGGAATCAAAGCGGTTTCGCCTGATAATAAATACAGTTTTGAACTGTTGCCAAACTTCATGTGGAGTTATTCTTCTGATCCACAAATGGCCCAGATCCAACAACAGCAACAATATCCCAAATATTGCGCCTTTGGTCAGCCATTGAATGCCGAGGCGTTTTTCAAGCAGGTTTTTGTTCCTTACGAACTAGGAAATCCAAGAATAATCAGTGTAAAGGAAAACCTCAGCGGAACTCAGGCTTTGGAAGAAAATACAGCCAAAACTCGTCAAGAGCTGATGAAATACGGCGCAAGCCAGGTTAACTTTTATCCTAGTGGCATCACTGCTGAGGTAGATTTAGGTAAAGGTCAGGAAGCGATTGTCATGGTCGGAGTAGTAATTATCGAAACCGTCATACCCAATCCCTATAATGGAACCTACAGCAAATCATATACAAGTACCGCTTCTGAACGGGTCGTGTTCTCCTACCCGTCAGGAGAAAAGGACAAAGCAAGCAATATCCTTGCGGTAATGATGGGCAGCTTTCGGACCAATACCTACTGGAAACAATCCGTGGATGATTTTTGGTTAAGTGTCAGGACGCAGAGTAACAGAGTACACATTGGAAATATCAAGTTGATCGATGAGCGAACCAGACAAATCGGAAATCAGGCGATCCAAAAAGGGCAACAAAATGCTGCTACAATGGATTCCAACATGAGGAGTTGGGAAGCCTCCCAACAATCCCAAGACCGCATCCATACCAATTTCGTGAAGGCAATCAGGGAAGTAGAAAATTACCGGGATGAATCCGGGACCTTTGAGTTGAGCTCTGGTTATAACCATGCATGGAGCCGAGGAGACGGAACCAATTTTCTAATGACAGATAGTCCAAATTTTGATCCCGCAGCTGTTTTTTTGGATACTAATTGGAAGGAGATGAAACGGGTGGATTGAGTAGTTTAATGTCCAAATAGAATCAAACCAAACAAACGCCGGTCATTCTTCCCCTAGTTGATAAGCAGGACATAGGCGCCTTTGCATCATTTTGATATCTTTTTGGGTTTCGATAGACATAACCGGAATACTGTTGCTACTTTTTCTTGGCGTTTCTGCGTCTCTGCGTAATTTTTTTTGACCATCAGGAAGGAGAAGCTTCTCTAAGCAATTGGTCAAGGATACTTGTTTGGCCTAGCCTTTTGCAATTTCCAAAATACTTCTATCTTCGTGTTAAGGCATAATTCTAAATTTTTCAGAATTATATTCTACTTGCCCATCTAACAGTAATCATATCCCGATGCAAGAAATCACAGAAAACCGAAAAGTGCCAAAACTCAAGCAGGTTACGATAGATAATCAACTTTTTTTCCAAATTCTGAATGTCGACCAAATGCGGCCATTCTTTATGAGCATTGTAAGCAGCTCCAATCATTGGATGTTTATAAGCAGTAACGGTGGTTTGAGTGCAGGTAGAAAAAACGCAGAATATGCGTTGTTTCCATACTATACGGATGATAAAATTACAGAGTCTGCAGACATCACAGGATCGAAGTCCATTTTTTCAGTCTCCCTATCCGGCCAATCTGTAATCTGGGAACCGTTTTCAATCAGAAGTTCAGAAAAGTATAAAATCCAGCGGAACCTTTACAAGAATGTATACGGCAATACGATCCTGTTCGAAGAAATCAATTTCGATTTGAACCTGACATTTCAGTACCAATGGAATACAAGTCATCGATATGGTTTTGTTAAAAAAAGCAGGTTGATTAATAATAATTCAATACCGGTTGACATTTCTGTTCTTGATGGGATCCAAAATATTGTTCCTTACGGGGTGCCAAGTTCAACCCAAAATCAGGTAAGCAATCTGGTGGATGCCTACAAGCGGAACGAACTTGATAAAGAAAGCGGAGTTGGAATCTTTGCTCTCAGTGTGATTATTGTGGATAAGCCTGAACCAAGCGAGGCTTTAAAGGCAAATATTGCATGGTCTCTTGGTTTAGAAAACCCCAAGCACCTACTTTCATCCCTGCAGCTCGAGAATTTTAGAAAAGGGATTGCAATCAGAGAAGAATCAGATATCAAAGCCGAAAAGGGAGCATATTTTGTGAATGGCGATATTTCAATTTCTCCCGGAAAAGAAAAGGAATGGCTGATCGTCGCCAATGTGAACAACAGTGTCACACAAGTTATTGAAATAGCCAATCAGATAAAAAATGATCCCCAATTGGCACAAAAGGTTATCGCAGATATTGAAGCCGGAACAAGACAGTTGATCCAACTGAATGCTGCCGCCGATGGGCTGCAATTGACCAAAGATACATTGAGGGATACCCGGCATTTTGCCAACTCCCTGTTTAACATTATGCGGGGTGGAATTTTTGATAACAACTACCGACTCGACAAAAAAGACATCACCGATTATTTTTCGAAGGCAAACAAACAGGTTTTGACCTACTGGCAAAAACTCAGCGAAAACCTTCCACTACAGCTTTCACTCAGTAGTTTTAAAGAACTGATAATCAATTCAAAAGATTCTGATTTTAGAAGATTGTGCGTTGAATATCTACCCTTAAAGTTCAGCCGACGGCATGGGGATCCAAGCCGGCCTTGGAATAAATTCTCTATAAACACTTATAATGAAACTGACGGGTCAAAAATCCTTGATTATCAGGGAAATTGGAGAGATATATTTCAGAATTGGGAGGCATTGGTCCACTCCTACCCTGAGTTTATTGAAGGAATGATTTTCAAATTTCTGAATGCTTCCACTTTTGATGGGTACAATCCTTATCGGGTGACCAAGGATGGCATTGATTGGGAAAGAATTGAGCCGGACGATCCGTGGTCATATATCGGTTATTGGGGCGATCACCAAATCATTTATTTGCTGAAGTTTCTGGAGTTCATTGAGAAATATTATCCAGGAAGGATAGAAAGCTATTTTGAAAGGCGGGATTTTGTCTATGCCAATGTACCTTATAAGATAAAGAGCTACGAAGACATATTAAAAAACCCAAAAGACACGATAGATTTCGATCATGGACTTGATACCAAGATCAAGGAACGTTGGCTTTGGCTTGGTGCCGACAGTGCCTTGCTTCAGGATAGACAAGGGTCGATTTATCATGTCAATTTTGTAGAGAAGATTTTAGCGACGCTGTTGGCAAAGATGTCCAATTTTATTCCTGAAGGTGGTATTTGGATGAATACCCAGCGTCCCGAATGGAATGACGCCAACAATGCCTTGGTCGGAAATGGATTATCCATGGTGACATTGTATTACCTCAGGAGGTTTCTTACTTTTTTTGATGGAATTCTTGAAAATACAAAATCGAAAGAAGTTGAGATTTCGGAGGAATTGATGACTTTCTTTAAGGGTGTGTCGGATACGCTTAAGAAAAATAAACACCTTCTTGAAGTCTCTTTTACTGACAAGGATCGCAAAATGGTTTTGGATGGTGTTGGATTAGCTGGAAGCAAATTTAGAAATCATATCTATGAACAATCCTTTAGCGGCAATCAGGAGGCTATTCAAATCCAAGACCTCCGGGATTTCACCCAAATATGTCTTGCCTATTTAGAACACAGCATTCGCGCAAATAAAAGAAAAGACGGCCTTTATCATGGCTATAACCTGATGACGGTTGAAGATCAGGATGAAATTTCTGTTTCTTACCTGAGTGAAATGTTAGAGGGTCAGGTTGCGGTTTTAAGTTCAGGCTACTTGTCATCTTCCGAGGTGTTGGATTTATTAGATGCAATGAGAAGCAGTGCACTTTACAGAAAAGATCAAAATAGCTACATCCTTTATCCCAATAAGAACCTAAAAGGTTTTCTGGAGAAGAACAATATTTCTCAGGCTGCGATTTCAAGTTCGCCGCTGCTCATGATGCTTGTCAATGAGGGAAATAAGCAGATAGTAGAGAAAGATGTGAACGGAGGCTACCATTTTAATGGCAATTTTAAAAATGCAAAAGACCTTCGAAATGAATTGGAATTACTTTCCAAAACCAATTACAAACAGATCAATGAATCGGATATAAAGAAAGCCCTGGAGATATTCGAAGAAATTTTTGACCATAAATCCTTTACGGGAAGATCAGGGACATTTTTCGGTTATGAAGGTTTGGGGTCAATTTATTGGCACATGGTTTCAAAATTGTCTTTGGCAGTACAGGAATGTTGTCTTGAAGCTGTAAAAAGTAATGAAAAAGAGGACCTGATTCATGGCATTCAAAATCATTATTATGAAATCAATGAAGGAATTGGACTGCATAAATCCCCTACCCTTTACGGCGCTTTCCCGACTGACCCCTACTCGCATACCCCATTGGGGAAAGGTGTACAACAGCCGGGAATGACAGGTCAGGTAAAAGAAGATGTTTTAAGTCGATTTGGAGAGCTTGGAGTGTCTGTAATTGATGGAAAGTTGGGATTTAATGCCTCTATGCTAAGAAAGGATGAGTTTCTTACTGAGGCAAAAATCTTTGAATATGGAGATGTCAATTCAGAATGGTTGAAATTGAAGTTAGAACCTGGATCTCTAGGCTTTACTTATTGTCAGATCCCAATTGTCTATAAACTTGCTGATCATTCTGAACTTGATGTAATAATGAAAAATGGCTATATTTCAAATAGTCCAAATCTTACTCTTGATATTGATTTTAGCCAAAGTATATTTGGACGAACCGGAGAAATCAGTCAAATTATTGTTCATTTGGATAGAAAAGCATTCAAATGATACTTGAACTTCCTCCTTACTTAAGAATTTTGGATTATACTTAATCAGTTTTTTACAGAACCAACCGGATGGGTAAAGAAGAAATGACTTTTCAAATCATTGAAAAAAAAATCGACTCATTGCTTGAAAGGATGACCATCGATGAAATGATAGGTCAGATGACGCAAGTAAGACATTTTGATGATATCTCCGGAGATGATATTCAAACAAAGTTAATTGGTTCGGTCATCCATACCCAAGGCCCGCTTCCCGGTATTTCTGCTACAGAATGGCAAGCCAAAGTAACTGATCTGCAAAAACAAGCCCTTTCCACACGCTTAGGAATTCCATTGTTATTTGGTTTAGATGCTGTGCATGGCCAAAATACATTTGAAGGCGCTACGATTTTTCCACATAATATTGGTCTTGGAGCTTCAGCAAATCCGGACCTTGTCCATCAAGCCGCTAAAATAACAGCCATAGAAACGCAGGCAACAGGGTTTAATTGGGTATTTTCACCCTGTGTGGCCATTCCATACAACGAAAAATGGGGAAGAGTTTACGAAGCTTTTTCTGAAAGCACGGATATAGCCGTGGAATTGACTAAAGCTTCGGTCCGTGGACACCAAGGTGATCTCAGCCAAAGTGAAAATGTGCTGGCAACAGCAAAACACTTCATTGGCGATGGTTCTACGGATTTTGGTGTCGAAGGAGGAAACTCCTCCTTATCCCTTGATGAGGTAAAAACAAGACTCCTTCCCCCCTATCAGGCTGCAGTTGATGAAGGCGTGGGTGCGGTTATGGCATCTTTTAACAAAATGGAAGGCATTTCGATGCACGCGCATAAAGCGTTGATCACAGATCTATTAAAGGGCGAAATGAAATTTGATGGAATCGTTGTTTCAGACTGGAAAGGATATTCGAGGTTTGGGGAAAATGATATCATCAATGCGGGCATTGACATGGTAATGGCTGTAGATGGTGATTTGGAAGGATTTCAAAACGGACTGAAAGAAGCGGTTTCAAGCGGAGTTGTTCCGGTGACGAGGATTAAGGATGCCGTGCGTAGAATTTTGAGACAAAAATTCAGAATTGGGTTATTTGACAATCCCTTCCCTGATAACAAACTCATCAATAAAATAGGCCTTAAAAAGCACAGAGAAGTAGCAAGACAAGCGGTGCGGGAGTCACTTGTTTTGTTAAAAAATGAAGACAATATATTACCTCTAAAAAGAGACGCTAAAATAGTGGTAGTGGGTGAATTTGGAGATAACTCAGGATTGCAGTCAGGTGGATGGACGGTCAACTGGCAGGGAACCAATGAAAACTATCGTGGGGCAACAACCATTTTGGAAGGTTTTAAAAAAATCTCATCAGTTGAAGTCGCTTATGACAAAGATGGAATTGGAAATGATGATGCCGATATAGCGGTGATTGTGGTTGGGGAATCTCCCTATGCAGAGTTTTTTGGGGACATAGGCGGAGAAATCAATGCTTATCAACTTACGCTTACTGAAATCCATCAGAATTATATCGACACCTATATTAAGCTAGGGAAAAAAACAGTAGTGGTACTTGTTTGCGGCAGGCCATTGGTTGTAACCCCCCAAATTGAACAATCGGATGCATTTGTTGTGGCTTGGTTGCCGGGGTCCGAAGGTCATGGCATTGCTGAAGTACTTTATGGTGAGTATGACTTTAAAGGAAAACTACCCCACTCCTGGCCAAAATCTGTAGATGATTACAATGGGAAACACGGTCCTAATTTTTGGGATGATAAAATTCATCCCCTATTTCCTCTTGGATTTGGGTTAAATTATAAGTCTTGATCAAATAAAAAGTGTAATGGATATAACCATAAATAAAGGAATGTGTATGAAGTCATCGTTGAAAATAATTATTGCAGGTGCAATCTTAGCTTTTTGCTTTGCCTGTGCCAAAAAAGAAGAATCAAATCAACTAAACAAGAAAGAAGTGACGGCAAAAGAAATACTAGGAAATCCAGAATACGTTGCCATATCCTATGAAGGATATCGGCAAAAATCAAGAGAAACCCAGCCTACTGTTGAGGAACTAAAAGAAGATATCAGAATCTTATCTGCTATGGGAATTAGGATTTTGAGAACCTACAATGTTCAAATGCCTCATGCTTCAAATGTCCTTAAGGCGATCCGGGAGCTTAAAAATGAAAATCCGGATTTTGAGATGTATGTGATGCTTGGTGCTTGGATAGATTGTAAAAACGCATGGACAGACCAAACTCCCGATCACGAAATAGAAAGCGAGCAAAATGAAGGAGAGATTGGCCGAGCCGTGGCTCTTGCGAATCAATACCCTGATATTGTAAAGATCCTTGCAGTAGGCAATGAAGCAATGGTCAGGTGGGCGACTAGTTATTTTGTGCAACCTTCAGTCATACTCAAATGGGTAAATCACCTGCAATCTTTGAAGTCCGAAGGCAAACTCCCTAAAGAATTATGGATTACCTGTTCTGATGATTTTTCCTCCTGGGGAGGCGCTGATTCTAGCTACCACACCGAAGACCTCGCAAAACTGGTTAAAGCTGTAGATTATATTTCCCTACACACCTATCCTTACCACAACACGCATTATAATCCTGCTTTTTGGTTTGTCCCTGAAGACCAAAGCCAAAATTCAGATATTGAAAAAATAGATGCAGCCATGTTAAGGGCAAAAGATTTTGCCAAAATGCAGTATGATTCTGTTGCTAATTATATCAAAAGTTTGGGAGTTGAAAAACCGATCCATATCGGTGAGACCGGTTGGGCTTCTGAATCTGATGGATTTTATGGATCAGAAGGATCTAGGGCAACGGACGAATACAAGCAAGGACTTTATTACAAACACATGCGTGAATGGACTTCTGCTTCCGGAATTTCCTGTTTTTATTTTGAAGCTTTCAATGAGCAATGGAAAGATGCTGGAAATCCTAACGGTTCGGAAAATCATTTCGGGCTTTTCACACTTAAAGGTGAAGCAAAATATGCGCTTTGGGATTTGGTTGACAAAGGTATTTTTGAGGGTTTGGGCAGGGATGGTAACCCAATAGTAAAAACCTATGGTGGAGACAAGGAAGCCCTGCTAAAGGAAGTAATGGCACCACCAGCCAAATAAAATTTAACCATAAAATTCTCATTTTATTTTCGATCTAAAAGTCAACAACAAACCCTAATAACAATGTCAACCACCTCGAGTAAAGTCCCGATGGGCCAAAAAATAGCCTTCGGCGTTGGTATGTTAGCCAACCAAATGTTTCCTGCTTCCCTAGGGATATTTATGGTGGTGCTGGTTCAAAACCTGGGATTCCCAGGTTGGATGTGGGGAATCGTTTACTTTATTCCGCGTGTCCTCGATGCTGTAACAGACCCCATCATGGGCTTTATCTCAGATAATACCAAATCCCGATGGGGAAGGCGGAGACAATATGTATTTCTCGGCGCTATTTTAATGGGGATTACCTTTTCTGTCATGTGGCAACTTTATGGGGATAACAGTGTGAATTATAACTTCACCTATTTCCTATTTGGCTCTTTTGCCTTTTACATCGGGCTTACTATTTTCAGTGTCCCTTATGTAGCCATGGGCTATGAAATGAGCGAGGATTTTCATGAGCGTACCCAAATTATGGCCATAGCCCAATGGATTGGGCAGTGGGCTTGGGTGATTGCTCCATGGTTTTGGGTCATTATGTACGAGCCAAGTTGGTTCCCATCCCCGGAAGCTGCCACACGTGAATTATCGATTTGGGTCGGAGTGATTTTTGCTTTATGCGCGATGGTTCCTGCTATTTTCATTCCCAGTAAATCTACCAAAAATGAAAATTTTTCCCCGCTGACATTCAATGCAATAGGTGATAGTATTTCCCAAATCATCAGAGGGTTCAAAGAAGCCTTTTCCTCAACACCATTTAGAAAATTGTGTATTTCCACATTTTTTATCTTCAATGCTTTTAATACCGTTGCAGGCTTTGTCTTTTTTATTGTGGTTTGGCATTTGTTTAATGGCGATGCTGGGGCAGCCGGCTATTGGACGCCATTATTCGGAAGTATCGGTGCGTTGGTCACTACCTTTATTGTCATTCCTGTGGTAGCTAGGATGTCTAGGAAGATTGGTAAGAAGAATGCCTTCATGGTATCCCAAGGCATTGCCTTGGTAGGCTACCTTTCTTTGTGGTTCCTTTTTGTGCCCGGCAAGCCTTGGATGTTCATCTTTTCCCTTCCATTACATTCTTTTGGAATCGGGAGTCTTTTTGTGTTGATGATGTCAATGACTGCCGATGTGATCGACTTAGACGAACTGAATTACGGAAAACGAAGGGAAGGGGTATTCGGCGCCATTTATTGGTATATGGTGAAGTTCGGATTTGCCATTGCAGGCGGTTTGAGTGGTTTGATTCTGACTATAGTAGGTTTCGATGGAAATGCAGCAGTTCAGCCCGAAGGTGCTGTGGATGGTCTGAGGATTTTCTTCTCGGGGCTTCCGATGTTGGGAACCATGGCGGCCATGTACCTCATGCATGACTATGATGTGGATGAAAAAAGGGCCAACGAAATCCGTGAAGAATTAAAAAAGCGGGCAGAGGCCAAAAAAAACCTTGAAAACCCATATTCACAAAATGAAAATTCAGCGGTATTGGCCAAAGTGCACAATGCAACTTCTCCCAAAACAGACATTGATTTTTCAAATAAATCCAACACCGAAATAAAGCAACTCTTTTCCAAAACACTTGATTCGGGCATTCATGGCCTATGCTTTAGCCCCTATTTGGAAGGTCAGAATGTAGGTGACCAATTATCCGAGAATCAAATCCGGAGGAGAATGGACTTGGTTTCAAAACATGTCAAATGGGTTCGCTCTTTTTCATGTACAGACGGAAATGAATACATTCCCAAAGCAGCCCATGAAAAAGGACTTAAGACGATGGTGGGCGCTTGGATTGGAGTCGATAAAGCGAAAAATGAACAGGAGATTAAAAATCTGATCAGCTTGGCACAACAAGGATTTGTGGATATCGCCGTCGTTGGCAATGAGGTTTTACTTCGAAATGAATTGACGGAGCAGGAAATAATAGATTACATCAAGGAAGTGAAAGAATCCCTACCCAATACGCCTGTCAGCTACGTCGATACCTATTTTCAACACCAAAAGCATCCATTACTTGTGGATGCCTGTGATATCATTTTAGCAAACTGTTATCCTTTTTGGGAAGGAAAAAGTATTGAAGAAGCATCTTCCCATTTGCAGCAAATGTATATGTCTACAAAAGGCATTGCAAATGGTAAAAAAATCATCATCACAGAAACAGGTTGGCCGAATCAGGGAGATAAAGTCCAAGACGCCGAACCTTCTGAAGAGAACGCAATGAAATACTTTATCAATGCCAACAATTGGTCCCAACAAGAGAAGGTGGACATGTTCTATTTTTCCTCATTCGATGAGTCATGGAAAATACACCATGAGGGTGATGTCGGTCAACGTTGGGGAATTTGGGATAAGAATGAAAACTTAAAATACATCTAGGAATGTCTTCAAAAGCTGAAAAATTATTATCGTTGGCCGGAGTTTCATTTGAAGGTGCTTCTTTTGAAACCTTGAAGGAATTGTATGGAAAGGTCCTGGATTTTGGGATGCATGGGATTGGCTTCAGCCCATACACAGAAGGACAAAAACCCGGAGATATCATTTCAGAGGAACAGATAAGAAGGAGATTGGAAATCATCCGGCCCTATACATCTTGGGTTCGCTCTTTCTCCTGTACGGATGGCAATGAGCTGATTCCAAAAATCGCCAAGGAATATGGGTTGAAAACTTTAGTAGGCGCATGGCTGGGTAAGGATGACAAAATCAATCAGTTGGAGATAGAAAATCTGATCAAGCTCTCCAATGAAGGATATGTGGACATTGCCGCAGTTGGAAATGAAGTCATGTACCGCGAGGACCTCACCGAGGACGAGCTTTTAACCTTCATGCAAAAAGTAAAATCGGCAATTAAGGGGATTCCAGTTGGTTATGTAGATGCCTATTATGAATTTGAGGATTATCCAAAAATCGCTGAAGCCTGTGATATTATCTTGGCCAATTGCTATCCTTATTGGGAAGGATGTCACATAGACTATTCATTGTTATACATGAAGGAAATGTATAACAGGGCAAAACGTGCCGCCAAAGGCAAACCTGTTATTATCAGTGAAACCGGTTGGCCGAGTCAAGGAACCAGCCTAGGAGCTGCCATGCCTTCTGATGAAAATTTTATCAAATATTTCATCAATTCACAGAAGTGGTCAAAAGAAGAGAATATTGAAATTTTTTATTTTTCATCATTTGATGAGTCATGGAAGGTTGGAGCGGAAGGAGATGTGGGCGCCTTTTGGGGTCTTTGGGACAAAGATGAAAAGCTTAAATATTAATCAATTTAGGAGTTGAAAAAATCCCTGTAATTTTTAGGAATGGCAACGATTTCACTATAAATGCAACAATCAATCGGCCACCACACCCGGAATTGCCATGGCTACTGCAGCTTTCCAATTATAGGCTCCTTCACGGATAAAACGAATGGATGCGGGCTGCATCAAAAATGCACATGATCCTATCATGATCGGAAAAGCAACCTGCGGCGACATTCCAAGCGCAAAAACCAAAGCCATACAAGGGACATACAAACCTATCCCATCATTATATTATCTTGTGAAAATTTTCAAAGTAAGATCATTTATAATGAGGCGAAAAATCCCAGAGTCAACTCTACCAAAACTCGATCGCTCACAATTTATTACTTCCGAAGGATTACAAAAATTAAAAGAAGAACATGATCATTTGTGGCGGGTTGAACGTCCGGACGTTACCGCTAAGGTTGCGTGGGCCGCAAGTTTGGGAGATCGTTCAGAAAATGCCGATTACCATTACAACAAAAAACGTCTCCGAGAAATTGATAATCGCCTACGCTATTTGCGAAAGTGTATTGATGACTTTAAAGTTATTGACTATCACCCCAACCAAGAAGGAAAAGTGAATTTTGGTGCTTGGGTAGAAATTAAAAACGAAAAGAAAGGTCTTCAAAATCGTCTTCGAATTGTTGGTTACGAGGAGTTAATAGGCAACAAAAATTACATCTCTATGGACTCTCCCATGGCTAAATCGCTTCTTGATAAAACTGTTGGAGATGAGGTGATAGTTAAAACCAAAATGGGTGATTTTGTATGGAGAATTCTTAAAATAGAGTACCAAAAGTAGTTTTGCTAATCATAGCTATAAGGAATTGCTTCGCATAAGGTAGTATATAATACACCTTTCTTTCTTCGTGTTGGTAAACTGCAGTTCTTCTAATTCATTTTTCCTAATTGTAATTTCAAAATAATTCCAAATCACTTTTTCTCCAAATCCATACTCAATTCCTATTGAACCAATCCAGCTCTCAGCATCACTGTGGAAGTGTAAAGAATAACGACAATCACAAGCCATCTGAGAATATCCAATGGCAACGATTTCACTATAAATGCAGCAATCAATACGGCTAAAATACCCGGAATTGCCATGGCTACAGCAGCTTTTCTATTATAGGCTCCTTCACGGATAAAACGAATGGATGCGGGCGGCATCAAAAAAGCACATGATCCCATCATGATCGGAAAAGCCACCTGTGGCGACATCCCAAGCGCAAAAACCAAAGCCATACAAGGAGCATACAAACCAATACCGGCAGTCATCAACGCACCTAGGAAAAAGTTGGCAACGATCGCAATCAGAAGCTTACCTCCTTCAAGGCCGATAGCCTCGCCACCTCCCTGAATCCAATCCAAGTTGCGGGCAAGCATAAAACCGGCTGTAATAAGCAAAGCAAATCCCATAGTCAGCCTGATTTTTCGTTCGGAAAGTTTTGAAATTACTCCTGCACCCACGATGGCACCTATTGCAGCCGAGACTAGCATTAGAATAAGGGTTTTTGGCTCGACTTCAATGATCGTGATAAAAATCAGAGCCTGTAACAACACAGGAAGAGTATTGGCAACATTCATCGTACCCGGGATGAGCTTGTCCTCGGTTTGTTTGGTGAATTTTAACAACGCTGTTTGAGGAGCAAAGGCACCAATACCCAACACATCAAAAAAATTGACCACAAATCCGATCACGGAAGTTTTTCTCCAGCTGCTAGGTTCCAACCTGTTTTTATGTCTGAGAAAATCCCTCGTCAATACAAGGGTAAACCAAACCGTAAGAATGGCGAGTGAAATCCAAATAAATGCCACCATTGAGTCTAGCTACTTAGAAATAATTATATTTCTTATCATGCGAATCCTTCATACCATTATCAAGAAAGAAATTTATCATGAAATATCTCAACAAATTGAACAGAAATTCAGCTTTTGCAATAATAAAGGAATTACCTCTACCGGATACTCCCCTCCTAATAATCCAAACTACTTTCTCCTTATTCTTCTAGGAAAAACCTTCAATTAAATAATACATTTTCCAAGTACCTCTATTCTTTATTTCGAAACTTCCTCTGTATTCACAATCAAACTCCTCGCTGATGAGATCATAGGTCGTTTCGGAAAGGTTGATTTTTCCAGGGACTGAATTAGATTCCATCCTGGAGGCAATATTGACAGTGTCTCCCCATATGTCATATTGCCATTTTTTAATTCCGACTATTCCCGCCACAACAGGACCTGTATGGATCCCTACCCGCATTTCAAAGGCACAAATGCCCTCATCTGATTTACTTTTTACAAACGCCATCATCTCTTTGGCAGCGAGAACCACGTCACGGGGATGCGTTTGGTTTTCCTTTGGAAGCCCACCGACGCACATATAGGAATCGCCAATGGTCTTGATCTTTTCCAAATTATTCCGTGTGCATATCTCATCAAATTTTTTGAAATAGTAATCCAAACTTTTTACCAACAGCTCGGGTGAAATATTTTCCGCGGTAGCGCTGAAATTTTTGAAATCTGTAAATAAAACGGTGACGGATTCGTTTCGCAGAACTTTGACTGAACCATATTCTTTCAGTTCTTCCGCCGTTTCTGCGGGCAAAATATTCAATAGAAGTTTTTCCGACCGGTCTTTTTCTTTTTCGATAATCTGTTTGGCCTGTTTCTCATAGAGAAAACGCCGGTAAACTACAAATGCCAGCAATGCAATTAAGATCATCGCGATCATCACTCCATAAATGATAAACCTTTGTCTTTTAGTCTGGAGATCTTTGATGAAAGCTTCTTTTTCCAATAGGTCCACTTCTATTTGTTTCTGAGAAACTTCATAATCAGTCCTTAGATTTGCCATCTCCTGCACGGCGCTGATGTTATTGACACTGTCACGATAAATGATGTGTTTTTTGTAGTATTCCAAAGCTTTTTGAGGTAGGCCATCCTGCTCATATATTTTGGAAAGGGTCAGATTGGAATTGCTGATTTGGTCTTTAAGTCCATAGTGATTGGCTAGTTCCAGGCTTCGGTTGGCATAATTCAAGGCGCGAGCCCGATCTCCGCTTTCCAAATAAATGGTGGACATGAATTCCAGGTATACCGAAATGGGATAGAATTCATTGTATGCTTCCAGAATGCTGATTGCCTTATTGATATTCTCTTCCGCGGCAGTATTATTACCGTTTTGGGCATTGATCATCCCGAGATTCCCAAAGCAATACGCCTCACCGATCGGGTAATTGACCTTCTTGAAAATGCCTAAGGCCTCTTCGGTAAAAAGTAGCGCAGAGTCAAGTTTCCCAAGATTTAGGTACTCATCGCCGGCATTGAATATGCTACTCGCGAGGGCTAATGAATCATTTCCATTTCTCAAAATTTCTATGCTTCTGCCATAGTAAATGGCGGCATTCTGACTGTTTTCACTTTGGGAGTAGGTATCTGCTATCGCCAAAAAAACTTTTCCCCTACCCTCTTGGTAGCCGGCTTTATCAGCATAAGCGAGACTTTGAAAGTAAAAATCCAAACCTTGTGAAAGTTCGCCTTTCAATACGTGGCCGTTTCCTAATTGTAAGTAGCCGTAATATGCGCCTTTATAATCAGATTTAACCAACGTTTTATCAATTAGAATCTGACCATACTTTAGGATACTATCCGGATTAGGGTCTTTTTGAAGGATAGATTCCAAAAGTCCCATATCACCATTTCCCTGGAAATAAAGCTTTTTCAAACTGTCCAGTATAGAAAGATTCTTTTCCACATCCATTTCTGATTGCGAAAAAGCGCAATTAAAAGAGATAAAAAATAAAAAGGGAATCAGGAATTTTTTCATTTCCACATCACAAAATCATGGGAAATCAAATAACTCGGATTTTTGGGTCGATCTTAAATTTTCTTTCCAACCCACCTGAATTAACTAGAAAGTGAATTCTATACTCTTCTTCCGCCCCATGCTTTGCTTTGCCGACATGTCCATCTTTGTGTGTTTTTCCGGAGCTTTTCCCATCATCATAAAGTTTGATCAGAGATTTTTTCTTATTTACTACAATCTTCGTGATTATAACGAAATCCTCGACACTTTCCATGATATGCATAGCAGCTCCAACCCAAGCCAATTTTGACTTATCTCGGATATTGCTCACAAAATTTTCCTTTTTTGGTTGATCGTTGTGATTGTCTCCGATCAGAATGCATTCTAAAACCTCTTCTTTGCTTGGTTTTTCTTTTAAAGCAATGATCTTTTTGGTGTTTACATACAGCGTGATAATGGTATCTTTCATTTTTTCTGGGGGTTATTATTTCATTGTCAAAATTTTGTTTGGTAAAAAAAACCGGTTGTACTCCTATTAAATTAAAACTAAAATTGGTAAAATACAACAATCATAATTTATATTTTAAAAGATAAATACGCCTGTGTTTCGATCTTTATCTCACCTTCAAGCTCCCTACATAATAATCCACATCAACCGTCAGGTCCGAGTTTTTTTCCAAAGTCACCTGAGTCCATTTCGTTGTTGGTTCAATTCTTACTTTCTTTTCTCCCAAGTTCAAGTCCACAGGCATTTCAAATGATGTAATGCAGTTTGCCCATCGGAAGTTAAAGGTCTGATCATCTGAAAAAAAGTATTCCAAAATGGGAACAGTACTGTTTCTGAGGTATTGGTCAAAAAAGCTAGAAAGGTCTATTCCTGCCTCTTGGGAAATGTAATCTTCCACCTGTGCCGTAGTGACCGTTTGATGGTAAAATTCGCTGTTCAATCCCCTAAGGATCTTTCTCCATTTTTCATCGTCATTCACAATTTCACGAAGTGTATTCAGGATATTCCCACCTTTGTAGTACATATCTCCCGAACCTCGGCTATTGACGCTGTATCTTCCGATGATAGGAAGTTTGTTATCTATTCGGGTTCTCGTACCCCGCACATATTCCTGTCCGGCTTCTTTTCCATAGAAATAATCGAGATACAGGCTTTCCGAATAGTTGGTAAAGCTCTCGTGGATCCACATGTCCGCCACATCCTTGTAAGTGATGTTATTGGCAAACCACTCGTGACCGGATTCATGGATGATGATAAAGTCAAATTTCATCCCCCAACCTGTTCCGCTAAGGTCCGTGCCGCGATAGCCGTTTTGGTAGCCGTTACCATAAGTGACCGAACTCTGATGTTCCATACCGAGATAAGGCGCTTCCACGAGTTTGTAGCTGTCTTCGTAAAATGGATAAGGCCCAAACCAATGCTCAAAAGCCTCCATCATCCGTCCTGCATCCATGAATTGTTTTTTGGCTTTCTCCAGATTGTCCCGCATCACATAATATTCCATGTCGAGAAGGCCTTTTTCGCCCTGATATTTCTCCGAAAAATGGACATAGTCGCCTATGTTGATATTCACCCCATAGTCATTGATGGGGTTGCTGACAAACCAATGATATGTTTTGGTTTGTCCTTTGGTTTCGGTTTTGACCAACCTGCCGTTGGAAATGTTCATCAGGTTTTTTGGAACCGTGATGCTAATCAGCATGCTGTCCACTTCATCTGCAGGATGGTCTTTGCTTGGCCACCAAATACTCGAACCGATTCCTTGATTGGATGAAGCGATGAAATGGTTTCCGTTTTCATCTTTTTGCCAGGTGATGCCGCCATCCCAAGGTGGCCGCACAGCTTCCTTTGGTTGACCTTCATAAGAGATGATGACTTCTTCAAATGAACCCACAACCTGCTTTTTGGGAAGGCTAATGAAATGGGCGGCTCCCTCCTTTTGGATTTCAAGTTTTTGTCCGTCTTGCTTTGCTTCGATAATCCGTAAAGGTTCCTGCAGGTCTATCTGTAAGACTTGATGTGCTTTCTTTACCTGATACCGGACAGTATTCGTTCCTTTGATGGATTTGGTTTCAGGAAATACTTCCACAGCAAGGTGGTAGTAATTCAAATCCCACCATTCCCTTTCGGGCGTGATGCTTCCCCGCAGCGTATCTGCCCGGGTAAACTTTTCCTGTGCATAGGAAATGGAAACAGTTAGAAAAAAGACTAGCGTGGCAAAGAGTTTGGTGGATAAGTTCATGGGATGATGATTAGCAAAGGGGACTGAATATCGACAATTTTTTGGAAATGGGTTTGGGAAATTATATGAACAACCTCATTTATGAAATCAAAAGACTTCCTTAAAACCACCGCAAAATGATTTAAATCCGAAGTAAGTTAGCTCCTGAGCCAATATCTATCAATATCCAATTTCCATAAATATCAACTTGGATGGAAAATGATTGGATGTTTAGAATTCCTTCCAAATCAACCTTCTCCCAATCTCCTCTCCGATTTGCATCAATGCATCACTCTCTTCTTTGGTAAAATCATAAGGCACAGGCTTGGCGATGCCCAAGGTTCCATACAATTCCCCATCAAGTAACATCGGTACTGCAATGGAACCTTCGACTTTGGTTTCCTTTGCGGCAGGCCTTGCCACCCCGGATGAATCTGTCTGCAGGTTACACATCTCAACAGGCTGTTTTCTTTCTGCAGCGATTCCTGCCATTCCTTTACCGATAGGAATCATTGACATCTTAGGCAACAAAAAATCAGGAATGCCTTTCTGCGATTTAAGCATCAGCAAATTGGTCGATTTGTTAAGGATGTGGATAGTTCCTGTAGTACAATCAAAAGCTGCGATGATGGTTTCCAACAATTCCTGCCAATTGATTTCGCCTTTTGTTTCTTTTATGGATTCGATGATTGATTCTGTCTTGTTCATAATATTTTTTTTCTAATTATATCCTTAAATTCCTTCTACCTCTCACTTTTCACCTTTTACTTCCGTCTTCTGTCTTCCGTCTTTTTCATTCAATCTCAGCCTCAAAACCCAACTTCTTCTCTTCCCCTTCAAAGCTGTTCACAAATGTGATGATAGCCCTTTCCCCTTCAAACCTGATTCGGATGATTTCTGTATGCGGGCTTTCGATATACCTGAGCTGAAGTTCGATGGTATTCACATCTATCCAAGCATAACTTCCGGCGATTTTGAATGGAGCCAAGCCTACCTGTTGGTTTTGGGCAAAAGTGAATAGATTGGGCCCCATCCTAACGGTTTCATCCTTGATCCATCTTCCCGATCCAAAAATCAACCGGTAAGTATTAGGGCCTTGACCATAATTCAAAAGACAGACTCCTTCTTGAAAATTCAGGGAAAAAGCATTGATTTTTTCATTATTGGACGTGATTCTGTAATTTTTCCCATTCAATCTTTTTTCTAATTCAGGATTGCTTTCGCTTTGCAAAGGAGCCAAAGAAAGCTTCTCCAATCTATCTGTTAAAGCTGAATCCTGATCGGAAGAAGCATCAAAAGCAGGCAAAAGATTTTTCCAAACCAAATCAAGTAAACCTTGCATGTCGTTTGTCTCAGAAGTAAGAATAATGACTGCATCCTTTTCCGGAAGAATGAGAATATATTGCCCGAAGGCCCCATCAGCCCGATAAGAATTGTGCCGGCTTCTCCACATTTGATAGGCATATCCTTGAATCCAATCATTAGAACCCATTTTCTCAGGAGAAGCATCCGGTTCCTGAAGTATTTTCAAAGTAGTGGCTTCTTCTATCCATGACTCCGGCAGTATTTGTTTTCCCTCCCAATTCCCTTTTTGCAGGAACAATTGACCGAATTTGGCCATGTCTTCGGTTTTGACACGGATACCCCAACCACCGGTTTGGATTCCTTGTAAATCTGACTCCCAGTCCAAGCCTGAAATTCCCAATGGTTTCAATAATCTTGGCTCCAGATAGTCCAAGAGCGTTTGACCTGTAACTTTTTGGATGATGGCAGACATCATGTAGCTTGCCGAGGTATTGTACAGGAATTTTGTGCCCGGTTCATTTGCAATCGGCATATTCAGAAAGGCTTCCACCCAATTTTCTGTAGTAAAAACCTCATGGTTAAAGCTTTTGTCATGCCCCACGCTCATCGTAAGCAAATCCTTGATTTCTAATTTGGCAAGGTTTGGACTGATTGTTTTGGGCAAGGATTCAGGAAAAAACGAAATGACTTTATCAGTTACTTTGAGTTTTTTCTCGGTGACAGCAAAGCCAATGGCCGTGGAAGTAAAACTCTTGCTGACCGAATACATAGTATGTTTCAGTTCCGGTTTGTAAGGATCCCACCATCCCTCAGCGATTACCTTACCATGTCTCAGCACCATCATGCTGTGAACTTCGTGGTTACTCGATTCCACTGCATATACAAAATCAAGAATGCCTCGAGAGGAAACTTGTTGGGCCTTTGGTGTACTTCTGGGAAGGGAACTTTGCGCAATTGCTGGTAGGTAAACCAGAAAAAGTGTAAAGAAGATAGTGGTTATTTTCATTGTCAGGGTCTATAGGTTTGAAGTTGATTTTGAAGTATTGGAGAAAAAAAATTCTCTTATATTCTTCAATGGGAATTCATAAGGTAATCAAACCTGACCTCTTCCACAACTTCGATATGATTTTTGAAATCTGGAAATTCGGGATTGATCAAAAGGTTATGTTCCAAAGGATAAAAAGACAAGTTCAGTCTTGCAGATGGAACTTTCAAAAATGGAAATTCTTTTTCCTGCAACCATGCCCTCCCAAAATCCTGTGTGACCTTAGCATGAGGCAAGACATTCCAATTTTCAGGTAAACTGTCTTTTTCCAAAGTCCCAATCAAATCCGGATCAACAATCCCAAATTCAATCATATACCACGATTTTCCGGAAACAGCATTGCCCTTGATGCACAGGTATTCCAATAAAGAAATGGCCGGACCACTTCCGGCATATATCATACCGGTTCCTTTGGGATTCCATCTTCCGGCATTATATGAACAACTGAAAGGGTTTTTGTAGTACGATTCTGACATGATTCTAAAATAGCGCATACTGACTACATCACATTTCCAAAATGAAGGGCATCAAGGGCTTCATCTACCAACTCCAGACCTATCATCGAGGTCAGGTTTTTGATAGGAGCTTCATTGCCAAGGGCCATATTTGGACTGTCAAGCCATTGCTTGAGATAGGTCGTATTGCCAAAAAGGTCCACTCCTTTTTTGATCACCTCATCGATTTTGAAAAACTGATAGGAACCCGGAGTACCTATTGGGCTTTTATTGTCCCACCGGGAAACCGTGCTTGGCGACACAGACGCTGCCTTGGCAATGTCTTGTATCTTGAAGCCGAGAAAATCAATGATAGGCAAAATATCCTCTGAAAGGAGGTTTTTGTCTAATAACTCCCCTACCTCATCCATTCCTTTTGCTTTGGTAAATGCCGGAACAAAAAATCCATAACCGCTTGGAACCTCATATGACTTAACCTGACCTGATCGGCTTACCTTAAATGTCGGACGATCACCATAAGCTGAATTTTGAAAATCCGACACCAAATTTCCAACCTTGGAATCAGGCTCGGGATAGATTTTTGGAATTTTTGAGGATTTAATAGTCATCATTTTTTTATGGGGATAACAACAATTTTTTCATTTGACACAATAAAAATAGTCATTTGACATTGGAATAAAAAATTTATTTACTTTTTTATGATTATCCGCTATCATACCAGTAGCCAAATATCATTTTTCTCCACCTCGGCAAGCTCGGTGAACGGATATCGTGAGATCAGAGGGGGGTGGTAGAAATGCGGCAAAGCCGCATTTCTACCACCCCCCTTCAATATCAATAAATTCCGGTGGTCGAGCTTGCCGAGACCATTCTGTAAGTTATCCTATACTGGTAAGAAGGCGGATATACATATACTTTAGAATTCCCTTTCATCAATTCTCTTTCAATTTCATCCATGTTTCCATTTAAAGCTTGATCAATGATAGAATTCCACCGGGATTGGGCATCCTTATCCAAGCCGTGTCTTGTCCTGGCATCATAGATTTCCTGAAGCCTGTTCATTTCTCTGTAGGAGTTAAAATAAGCATCATTGACCATTGCTTCATAGTTTTCCGGTGTTACCTCCAAAGCTTTCAACCTGTTGATAAGCCTGTTGCCTACCACCCTGGTAACATCAAAATGCCTCTGTTCATGGTTCAAAGCATAATCAGATTTCCCTTGGGTTTTGGCCCAAGAAGATTCAGGAAGCATATAAACTTTGACTTCTACTGGTAGCACCAAAACACCTTCTTCCATAAATGGAGAGCCTTCCATGGCCAAACTGGTAAAAATCGTGGCGTTATATCCACTTGTCCTGCTTGGTTTTTCCCGAAAATCACTCCAAGAAAGTGGTCGGTTGAAATCATAAAAAACTGTATCCTGATCACTTTTTTTCTTTTTTTCAACAATTTCCAACCTGACAGCTTTTGCTAGCTTCCTATTGTGAGTGGCATGATCATTTATCCAATCATTAAAAAAGACAATGGAATTTACTAACCCTCTGTTCAAAATCTGATCAATCAAATCAGTACGGTGGATGGACCTTTGGTAAGTTATCCCTGCTTCATAATCCACCAAATGAATAGGCTCAAATGAGGTTTTAAGGAAATATCCGAATTTGATTTTCAACTCCCCTGAGGCGACCTTGCTACTTGTTTGTTTCTCTGAAATTTTAAATTCCAAAACTCTCATTTGGATGGACCTTCCGGAATCAGTCTTTTTTATTGAGTTTTTATAAAAAGTTCGAATTCCTTCAGCTAATCCATTTTTTATCTTTGCTTTATATATTTGATTATTAGCTATATATACTTTTCCTATTAAAGTCAGATCGTCTTGAATATTCAAGACCTCAGACAAATCAAAACTGCCTTCATTTAAAACGATTTTTTTTGATGCATTCAAGTCAAATTGTTTTTCTTGTGCACTCACATTCCCAGATAGGATTAGAATCAAGTAACCTAAGGCCAATAAATTTTCCTGCATAACAGATTAACGCAAAGCTAAAAACAACAGTTCTGATGATAGTTGGAGATCATCTTTTGGGTTTATGGACTCATACCCTAAATTACCCTAGATTGTAAAAATTTGATGCATTCTCACCAAAAAACTTTCCTTGTTCAAATCTAGAAAATCTAGAATAATAATCTTCTACAATCCAAAAAGCATCAGTATATGGTGCCGCCAAAGTACACACAGGCCAATCAGAACCATACATCAACCTGTCTATTCCAAATGCCTCCAAAGCAATAGCGATATAAGGTTCCAATTGTTCTTTCTCCCAACTTTTCCAATCCGCCTCAGTCACCATTCCTGAGATTTTACAATGAACATTTTCTAGGGAAGCGATTTTTTCCAAACCTTTCTTCCAGAGTTCGGTCTCCTGGCTTTTGATATTCGGCTTAGCTAGGTGGTCTATCACAAAAAGTTGGTTTGGGAACGATTTGGCCAAAGTAAAGGCATTTGGGAGATGCTTGGGATAAATCAAGATATCGTAGGTAAATCCAAACTCCTGAAGCTTGCTTATTCCATGAAGAAATGCTGGACGAAGCATAAAATCTAAGTCAGGTTCATCTTGAATAATATGCCTGAATCCTTTGATTTTTGGATGCATTGAATAATAATGCAAACGATCGGTAAGATCTTTTGACTGTAAGTCAACCCAACCGACGATTCCTTTGATAAAATCATTTTGCTCTGCAAGGGAAAGTAAAAAGTCATTCTCTGACTCGGATTGGCTAGCTTGTACTGCAACACAGCCGTGGATTCCTGCTTTATCCAAGAGAGGTTTCAAATCTTGGGGAAGAAAATCCCTTTTGATAATTTTCATATCCACATTCATCCAAGAATGAACCATTTGATCGTATTTCCAAAAATGTTGGTGGCTATCAATTCTGATCATTCTATTCATTTGGATAAAATTTTGGAAAGCCAAGTAGAGAAAAAATCAGGATAATTAAAAAACATTTGAATATGAAAAAAGCCGGAGAAACTTTCCGGCTTTTCAATTAGGGCTTATTATGGGATTTTTGGTGAATCTTTATCCGGATCATGGAAAACCCTTGCCATTCCATTGCTCAAAAGCACTCCCCCATTATTGCTGTCATCGATACAAACAATGGATCTTTTGAGGTTTTTAATGGAATTACCTTCAACAGTTCCTGAATAGACCACCCCAAGTACTACTGAATTGGCTCCGACCGTAACTGTACTTCTGCCATAAACAGTGAAATTATTACCTGACCCGGATATCACCGCTCCATTGCTAGCCTCAGATTCTCCGGATGCAACTGCGTTGAATTTGATGCCATTACTTTCACTCGATTGGTCAAAAAATGTAATTCTGTAGGCTACAAATCCTGTGTTGACAGGAACATCCCCCGGGATGTTTGTGCTCAAAAGTAGGTTAGGATTCATATTGAAGGTTCCTTCAACAAGAGGTGGAGTAGTCCCTCTATGGATTTCTATTCCCAAATCCTGAACGATCTTGACAAATTCTTGAGGTATGACACTATTGATTTTGATGTCAAGCTCTTCACCTTCACTTGTTTCTTTTTCGCAGCCGGCAAAAATTAGTACCGCTAAGCACAATGCAGTTTTGACAAAATAATTTGATTGTTTCATGGTCTGTGATTTAAAATGGTTTCTTTTAAATCTTCATCGTATCAAGCCCAAAAAGTCATCAACCTATTAGAAGATTATTTTTTATTATGGAAATTTTTCTACTAAGGGTTTTAAAAAAATAGAATATGTATATCCGCAATGATACCAGTGGCCAAATAAATATAAAGTGACAGCTAGTGACAATCGTTATTTGTTAAAGAT
>NZ_JAKZAL010000028.1 GCF_022538115.1 Cognataquiflexum rubidum
AGGGCACTGCAACAAAACCTCCATGAGGTCCAGACGAGGTACCAGTTGATGGAAGTAGCCCTGCAGACCATGTCCAAGGACCTGAATGCGCTCAGGCTGCAGCTGCAAAAGAAAGCTCCGCCAGTCTAGGCAAGAAAAAAAAAGTAACCCTTTGACCAATCATCCCTGTCTTGTTGAGATGGGGATGATTTTTTATACCCTAAAACCCGACAACACGCAGTAGACAACCAAAAAAGACACAAGATATTAGACCCAAGATTCAAGACACGAGAAACAAGTACCAAGAATCAAGTACCAAGTACCAAGAATGCGCAGCAGATAACTTTCAACAATTACAACAACTAAAACAATTACAACCACTGGAAAGAGACCCTTCGTTCCTCAGGGTGACGCTCCCGACAACCTGACAACGCGCAGCAGACAACCAAAAAAGACACGGGAAACAAGTACCAAGAATCAAGTACCAAGTACCAAGAAGGCGCAGCAGATAACTTTCAACAATTACAACAACTAAAACAATTACAACCACTGGAAAGAGACCCTTCGTTCCTCAGGGTGACGCTCCCGACAACCTGACAACGCGCAGCAGACAACCAAAAAAGACACGGGAAACAAGTACCAAGAATCAAGTACCAAGTACCAAGAAGGCGCAGCGGTTAACCTGACAACAATTACACCTGTCCGCCGTGGCGGAACCTTTCCACCCCTATGTTCACTATGACCCTATGTGGTAAAATAAATCCACTTTTTTCATCTGTGAAAATCCTTTAAATCTGTGGTTAAAAATCACCTTCCCTGTTTTGGCGAAAAGCCATCCTCTCAATTACCCATCATATTAGCCAAAACCAAACCCAACTCATTTCACATTTTTCTATAAACATGTCACCCCTTCAGGGTGTTTTTACCAACCCGACAACCTGACAACGCGAAGCAGATAACCTGACAACGCGTAGCAGACAACAATTAGAACAAATACAACAATTACACCTGTCCGCCGTGGCGGAACCTTTTTCATTTGCGTTCTGTGGTTAAAATCCCGATCACTGTTTTGGCGATAAGCTTTTATCCCAATTACCCATCAAATTAGCCAAAACCAAACTGGATGCCATGCAATATCCTTTACTATAAATAGGTCACCCTTTCAGGGTTTTCATCATTAAGAAAAAAGAACCTTAACAACATAAGAACTAGACAGCAATTAGAACCAATTAAACAATTACAACCAAACATTCTGACGACCCTCCAACCCAATGTTGTCAATTCGTATGCCTTGAATGGTGTATATAGGTCGAATAGATGACCGTTCCAACGGGTGAAAGTCCCTTAAGCGCGGGGGAAATCCCGATTCTCTGGACAGGCTGTCACGAAGCCAAGCAAGTGGTACCGATATCTCTGGGGGATGAGGTGTCACAGCACACCGAAGTCCCAACTTTCCGCAAGGGAGGAAGTACCGGATTGGTAGGTATGACAGAGGACAAAAAGGAGAGCTTTGGGGAGGGTCTGTGGGGTGGTAGAAGGATATTCACCTTACCGAGAGGACTGAGCATAAAGAAATCTTCCTTTGGAAGATTTTAGCGAAGGGCCAGGCTGAATGGTGGGCAGAAAAAGAGTATGGGCAATAGCCCAGAGTCCGATCCTGACGACTACCTTTACTTTGTCCTGCCTAAGAAGAAAAGGTTATGAATTGATGCTTTCCTACCACCTCAAAACGCATCCGATAGCGGATCTACAATCCAGTGAAAATACGAGACCCGTATCCCGCTCGTGCGGGAGTGGTGTGAGATTTGTGCGCCGTGGCGTAGGCGCACTGCCGCATTAGCGGGACATGCTGTGGGCTAATAGCTCACGGCCGTCTACTCGATTATCGGCTCTTCTTCTGTCTACCCGAAGCGGTGTTCTATTAATTTTATTCATAAGATTTATCATTGAATATTTTATTCTGACGGTCTGTTTCTTTTTTTTAGATAATAGTGCCACAAAAAATACACTGCAAGCGAACGAAATGGTTTCCATTTTTCCGCAAGCAAGATTATCTCTTCTTTTGTTTTTGCATCACTCAATTCTTTTACTGTATTTACAACTGCGATGTCGCCAATCGGAAAAATATCTTTTGATTGAAGGCAAAACATTAAATAAATATCAGTAGTCCAATCGCCAATGCCTTTAATGCTTGTGAGTTGTTTTCTTATTTCTGTCTCGTTTAATTTTGGTAATTCTTCCAAATCAACATCACCGCTAATTATTGCAGTTGATAACGCACGAAGATATTTTGTTTTTTGTCGGCTGATTTGACAACTTCTCATTTCCTCGTCTGTAAGTCTGAGAATGTTGGAAGGTGTAAACTCAACCAAATAACTATTGAGTTTAAGAAAATGTGCCTTGGCAGAAGATAAACTTACTTGCTGTTCCAATATTATTTTAGATAAAGAAATAAAACCTTGCGGTCTTGTCCAGTTTGGTGGAGTTCCATAATTTTCGTTTATTAGAGCAAAAAGGCTATGGGCGTTTGTCAGTTGCTTAATGTGTTTTGGGTTAACTATATTCATCAACGATTTTTTATTTGAAGCGACTATTGTTTGTTTCATAGTTAAAAAATAGTGGGTACAATTCCAAGATGTATTCTCGCAGGTCTGTGAACAAGTCAATAATTTCTTGGTCTTTAAAGTCCAAGAGAAATTGAAAGTCTGGATGAATTGGCCGTGTTGTTTTCATCTTGGTGAATTGTAGTATTGCATTCCACAAATCAAGTTACCTTCTGTGTCCAAAAATTTAGCAATGTAACCAACGTATGGAATAGCTGTCTTAGGCATTAGAACCTGTCCACCATTGCTCTTTACTTTTTCAATAGTTTCGTCAATGTTCTCAACACCTATTGTGCATTCCAAACCGATAATTTTGTCAGGAACAGGTGAATACTTTCTTGATTGCATTGCACCAATAAGTTCTCCATTTTCTGACTTGTCCGCCTTAATTTGCAAAAAGTCGTCTTGACCATAGGAGTTGAAACCCCATTCAAATACTCCGTCATAGAATTTTTTTGCCCTTTCAATGTCGTCAATGTGAACTGCAAAATGTGTCATCTTATTTTTCATGTTCTCAAATTTTAATTGTTACTCTGTCGTTTTTTAAGCTTCTGACTAACGTAAATAAAAACCCTCAAATTTGGCTGATTTCGATGCCTTAGGTTCTGATCAATCGGCCTTCTAGAGAGTTTGGGAATTTAGCAAAAAAGTGTCAAGGTTCCTTTAATACCCTTAGCTTCAGAAATCAGATTTTTTAAAAATGAGGAATGCAGACAAAGGTTCTGCGCTTAGCGGTCATGTAGATTTCGGCAGTAATGACTACTACGATAATGCTGGCACGCCTGAGAAGAAAAGGATATGAATCAATGCTATCCTATTACCTTAAAACACAAGCTACAATCCATTGAACCTCTCCCTCAAATGCGGGAAGACCCGTATCCCGTACGTGCGGGGTCATCTACTCTATTCCTATGAGATAAAAAATCTGTGACCATCTTTTAAATCTGTGGTAAAAAACTCCCTTCCCTGTTTTGGCGGAAAGCAAATCTCTCAATTGCACTTCAAATTAGCCAAAACCAAACCCACCTCATTTCACATTTTTTCTATAAACATGTCACCCCTTCAGGGTTATTTACCAAACAACACAACAACTCTTAGCAAACAACAATTATACCTGTCCGCCGTGGCGGAACCACTAGAACCACTACAACAATTACAACAACCTTCCCCTATGTTCTCTATGTCCCTATGTGGTAAAAAATTCATATTACTCCATCTGTGAAAATCATTTAAATCTGTGGTTAAATTTCCCTTCCCTGTTTTGGCGAAAGGTCCAATTCCCGATTACCCATAAAATTAGCCAAAACCAAACCAAACTCATTTCACATTTTTTCTATAAACATGCCACCCCTTCGGGGTTTTCTACCGACCCGACAACCTGACAACGCGCAGCAGACAACCAAAAAAGACACAAGATTCAAGACAAAAGATCCAAGACACGAGAAACAAGTACCAAGAATGCGCAGCAGATAACTTACAACAATTACACTCGTCCGCCGTGGCGGAACAACTAGAACCACTACAACAATTAAAGCAACATTCCCCCTCTGTTCTCGATGACCCTATGTGGTAAAAAATCTGTGCCAATCCTGTTCATCTGTGGTTAAATTTCCCTTCCCTGTTTTGGCGGAAAGCAAATCTCTCAATTGCACTTCAAATTAGCCAAAACCAAATCTGACTCAATTCACATTTTTTCTATAAACATGCCACCCCTTCGGGGTTTTCTACCACCCCGACAACGCGAAGCAGACAACCTGACAAACCTTACTCACTTCCCGATACAGAACTTCGAAAAGATATTGGCCAATAAATCATCTGTTGTTATCTCCCCGGTGATCTCACCAAGATAATGCAAAGACCTACGGATATCCATCGCCAAAAAGTCATTGGTAATCTGCCTGTCCAAACCTTCCAACACATCCAACAATGATTGTCTTGTTTTGACCAAGGAATCGTAATGCCGGATATTGGTAACGATGGTATTGCCGGTTCTGAACTTGTCCAGATTGACCAACTCCAAAATGCGGCTTTTCAATACTTCAAGATTCTCCTTTTGCCCAGCGGAAATAAAAATGGTGTCAGGATACTTTGCTTTCAGTTCTCTGACAAACTCAGCAGAGGCTTTGTCTATTTTGTTGGCTACTTTGACAAAAGGAACTCCCTGGCTTTCCAACCTATTGATATCCCGATTGATCTCGACCATATCGGTATCCGTCAGGTCAAAAAGGTACAGAATCAGTGATGCCGTTTTCATTTTCTCCTGCGTCCGACTGACACCGATTGCCTCGATGATATCCGTTGTTTCCCGAAGTCCAGCCGTATCGATAAAGCGGAAAATTACGCCGCCGATATTGATTTCATCTTCAATAAAATCCCGGGTGGTGCCGGCAATTTCTGACACGATAGCTTTTTCTTCATTCAAAAGCGCATTGAGCAAGGTGGACTTTCCGGCATTAGGTTTTCCGGCGATGACAGTAGGGACACCGTTTTTGATCACATTGCCCAAATCAAAACTTGCAATCAGCAGCTCAACTGCCCGAAGCAATTTTTCCACCAAGACTTTCAGGTCATTCCTGTTTGCAAACTCCACGTCTTCCTCCCCAAAATCAAGTTCCAGCTCTATCATCGAAGCAAAATGGATCAGCTCATTTCGGAGTTTTTGAATCTCACTGCTGAAGCCACCACGCATTTGATTCATGGCTGCTTGGTGGGAGGTCTCAGAATCTGAATGGATCAAGTCAGCTACTGCCTCCGCCTGTGCCAGGTCAAACTGCCCATGGAGAAATGCCCTTTGGGTAAATTCTCCCGGTTTGGCCGGTCGGGCACCATGGCGGATCAAAAGCTTGAGGACCTGATTGACAATATAGGAGGATCCGTGGGTGGAGATTTCCACCACGTTTTCTTTGGTAAAGGATTTCGGTGCGACAAAAACGGAGACCAAGACTTCATCGATGATTTTATCTCCATCGCGGATAGTTCCAAAATGAATGGTGTGGGAAGCCTGCTTTTCCAGGTCTTTCCCTTTAAAAACACTGTTTGTGATTTTGATGGCATCTTTTCCCGAAAGTCGGATGACCGCAATGGCACCTACTCCCTGAGGGGTGGCCAATGCCACAATGGTATCTTCTTTTTCGTGCAGGGAAAATGACATACTTACTTGCCGAATTTATTGAGGAGGTCATCCATTCCGGAAAGAAAGGGAGCAGGTTCTCGGTAGCCGGGAAATTGGGCGATATTTTCCATCAAGGCATCCATGATCACAAAGTTGGGGTAGGAACTTACCCGCATCGCTCGAGCCATCGTGGCTTCGGTATATTCTTTGCCTTTGAAATTGAATTTTCTTTTGCTGTCTTCAGCATTCATTTTGACAGCATAAAAATTCTCATTGATAAACCCAATGACTTTAGGATCGGTGAAAGTGTCTTTGTCCATTTTCTTGCACCATCCACACCAATCGGTGTAAACATCCACAAAGATCATTTTGGGATTTTCTGCAGTTTTGGCTGCGGCTTCCTCGAATGTCAGCCAGGTGATTTTATCCTGGGCCATGGTGATTTGGAAGCTGAATAGGGTGATCAGCAAAGCGCCAAATAACTTTTTCATATTTTGGTCAATCATATTTTACTCCAATTTAACGACTTGCTTTGGTTTGAAGTTCAATTTCGTGGAAAAGTCTTTTTTTCAGTATCAAGTATCAAGACATCAGACACAAGACATGAGACACAAGACACAAGATTGGGAAATTCAGAATTAGAATGATGAATTAATAATGTTCGATTATCCCAGAACAGTTAACCCATTAACCAATTAACCAATTAACCTTTTTCCCTAAACTTCCCAACCCGACAACAACGACAACGCGAAGCAGATAACAATTACAACCACTATAACCATTACAACCAATACTACCAATCCAATCATCGGTCATCGGTCATCGGTCAAAAAAATTCCCTTCTTATTCTACCCAGCTTCCCACTTCCTCACACCATCACCAATATATTCCCCGCCACATCTTTTGACATGAAGATTGACTTTTTATTGTCAACAAGAATTTCGACAGAACCGTCAAATTCAGTTTTGTCCATGACTTTGATCCTGGCACCGATATACGCACCCACTTTGTCCAAGTACCTCAAGAAAGCGGGACTGCTGTCTTTGACAGCAACGATCTGACCCGTTGAACCAAGGTCAAGCTCATTGAGCAGTTGACGTGGTCTTGCCCGTACATCACCGTATTCATCCGGGATAGGATCGCCATGTGGATCGAACTTTGGGAAACCCAAATACTCATCGAGTCTTTGGATCAAAACTTTGGATTTGACATGCGACAATTCATCGGCTACTTCATTGACTTCATCCCAAGAGAATTTTAATTTCTCCACCAAGAACACTTCCCAAAGGCGGTGCTTGCGAATCGTTTGGAGGGCAAGTTTTTTTCCTTCTTCAGTAATGTGAAGGCCATAGTATTTGCGGTATTCGATCACATCTTTTTCGCCCAACTTCCGAAGCATGTCCGAGACAGAGGCAGGCTTTGTTTTCATTTCAGCGGAGACATCATTGGTCGACACGCCTTTCTTTCCACCATCAGACAAATGGTAGATGGCTTTCAGATAATTCTCTTCAGCAGAGGTGAGGGTAATCATGGTTCTCGTTGGTTTAGTCCCAAAGATAGAAATTTAGATTGACCTTAAAAATAGTTTTATAGTGTCTAAACCACCTGTGGATAACTCAAACCATACTGTGGTTTATGATTTAGGGTAGGCTAAAAATAAAATTAGCTAAGTAGAAATATTGTCTTAAACTATTGAAAAACAATATTTTATGAGCAAAAAATCTTTATTTATTGACCGAAATAACGGTACGCCGTTCAGTTTCCTGACTTCCGAATGGAGTTTCCAAACAGGCAGGAAAGTGGATAACTTTTTTGGCTTAGGTGGATAAAAAAGGAACAGGAGCTTGATTCCTAAATCATGTCAGGTAAATAGGATGTGCTCAAAATGGACCAAAAGGAAGCTGCTACCTAATCACGGAGACGCCATAAAAAGCTCCTTAGAAGGAATTTGGCTTGTGAAATAGAAGATAATAAGTACGTATGGAAATGGTTAAACCTTCTCGGTCAACCGCGCAACAACCTCTAAAAATTTTGCTTCGTCACTTTTCCACAACACCTCATCCCCGGGTTCGAGATCAAAATATGTGGCCTTCAAAAAGTCGTTTAAATGTCGTTGAGAATGTGTCAAATCCCTAAAGTCAATTGCTTTTCCTGCAGGATAAACAGAACAGATATCTTCCCATTCTGTATTCGCTTGATACAGGCAAGGCTTTCCCAAGGCAATGCTCTCGTACATTTTACTCGGGATTTTGGGGCTGATACTTGGGATTTGATGGTAAGGAAGCAGGACAATATCCGTCTCCGCATAAGCCTTTAAAATAGCCGAATAGGGAATGGGATTTTCTGATCCCTCGAACTGTATCGACCTTTGGTCAGCGGTTGCTTCGCAAAGTTTTTGATAGTATCCCTGCATCGGGACGTGTCCGATGACAGCCAAAGTGGCTTGTGGATAATAGGCGAGAACAGATTTAAACCATTCAATTCCTTCTAAAATCCCATATACTTCCGTCAGGGTTCCTGATAGCAGAAACCGGAGGTTTTTACCTGATGCAAAAGAAACAGGCTTGATATCCTGCACAGGTCCATAATACTTGTTTGGAAGTAGGGTAGGGCTTTTAATTTTTGGGAATTCTTTCAGATACACTTTCTCCGCAAAAAAATAATGGTCTATGAAGGGATTTGAACAGGATTCAACCAAAGAAACGAAAGCTTGTGACAAATCTTTTTTCAATCCTGACATGGTTTTGTTTTGACTGAGGTTCAGGACATGATTTTCCTGTAAGTCATAAACCAAGGCAAATCCCAACATCCATTTGGCAAGAATTGCTGCCGGCAAAAGCTCAAAAGTGGTAACAATGACCAATTTTGGCTTGATTTGGAATAATCTTTTAAAAAATCTCGCTCCTGCGAGTGCTCTTGAAAAGTCATTTCTGTTTTTTGAGAAAATAGAGTGGAATTTGATGTTTTCTTCCTCAGGTTCTTTTTTTAAGGAAAATCCTATGATGTTAATATTGTATTTATTTGTTTCACGCAATGAAAATGCAAACCTATAATACGCCCTTGGATCTTTGAGTGGTTTTAACACGGAAGCGATCACAATTGGGATTTGGTGCATTGATGGATAAAATTTAGAAGACCGAAACCAAAAATATGGAATTATTAAAGTCAATAATCGAAAAAGCCTGGGAAAACAGGGAATTGTTAAAAGAAAAGGAAGTAGAAATCGCCATCAAAACTGTAATTTCTGAATTGGATAGTGGCGGAATCCGGGTTGCTGAACCTTTGGAAGACGGTTCTTGGCAGGTCAATGATTGGGTAAAAAAGGCGGTTATCCTTTATTTCCCCATCCAAAAAATGCACACCATCGAAGTGGGACCTTTTGAATTCCATGATAAAATGGCTTTGAAAACCAATTATGCCAAGCAGGGCGTCAGGGTAGTTCCCCACGCCGTAGCGAGGTATGGTGCATTTTTGGCAAGTGGCGTAATAATGATGCCATCATACGTAAATATTGGGGCATATGTGGATAGTGGCACGATGGTTGATACTTGGGCAACTGTTGGTTCTTGTGCCCAAATAGGTAAAAATGTCCACCTCAGCGGCGGAGTGGGAATTGGAGGGGTTTTAGAACCCGTTCAGGCAGCCCCGGTAATCGTTGAAGATGGCGCTTTTATCGGCTCAAGGGCAATCATCGTAGAAGGAGTGAGGATCGGTAAAGAAGCAGTGATCGGCGCAGGGGTTACCCTCACCGCAAGCTCAAAAATCATTGATGTCACCGGTTCTGAACCAAAAGAATACAAAGGATTTGTTCCGGCAAGGTCCGTGGTTATTCCCGGATCTTTGACCAAGAAGTTTCCTGCAGGTGATTTTCAGGTACCATGTGCGCTCATCATCGGTCAGCGGAAACCTTCCACTGACTTGAAAACCTCCCTCAACGATGCATTAAGAGAAAATAATGTAGCCGTTTAAAGATTACCATTACCAAAATGAAAGTAAAGCATTGGGTTTTTGCCTCCCTTATCGGCATAATGTCTTTGTCAGCCTGTTCGGAAAATATTTCCAATAAAGGAGATAATTTATTTAGCGAAGAAAAATACGAGGAGGCAGTAAAGGAGTATGACAATGTATTGAAAAACAACCCCAAGTACTTAAAAGGGCTCTACAACAGAGGCCGATCCTATGAGGAATTAGGGGAATTCAAAAAAGCAGAAAAGGACTTCCTTGCTGCCTACGCTGTTGATTCCAAAAATACACAAGTCTTGATGAGTCTTTCCAACATCTACCAAAAGCAGAAAAACCATACCTCTGCATTGTTGTTTGCGGACTACGCAGTGCAGATTCCCGGAGCGCCTGCGATGGCTTTTTTCCTGAAAGGAAGGGCATTGCACCAAATTGGAAATACTGGCGAGGCGATGATAGAATACAGTACGGCCATCAAGATGGATAAGGATTTCGGGCAGGCATACTATTACAGAGGCATGTTAAAGTTTGCCACAGACAAGAAAAAGCAGGGTTGTGAAGATATCCGCGCAGCTATCAAGCTTGGTCACGAAGAGGCGCAAGTAGCGATGGATAAATATTGCAAGTAAAAAACCTTCCTGATACATTATACCACAAAAACCTGAGTCCCCTCAGGTTTTTTCTTTTTATACCCATTAACCGATAGTCAAATAACCAACCCTTCGAGCTCAGGGACCCAAAAACAAATAACCAATAACCCTTAACCAACCCTTCGACAAGCTCAGGGACCTATTACAAATAACCAAATAACCACCCCTCAATGGCTCATTTCTTTCAATTTTTCAAACCCAGTTGAAAAATGTCTCGGTTGGGTGCCCGGTTTATGGTCACAGATCTCCTCTGACAATAACCTGCCCTGACCCCTGCAGGTCCTGCAATCACTCATTTCCTTGAGACTTCCCATGCATTTGGGACAGGTATGTTTTCCGTCACCGGAGCATTTTTCACATTCGTAGTATTCGACAATATTGAATACATTCTTTTTGGTGATCAATCCCGAACCCCTGCACTTGGTACAGCCGACCATACCCCTTGTTTTGCAGTACATACATGCCTGTTCGATCTGTCTTTCCCCTTCGCAAGTGGGGCAATGCAAATAGCGGTATCCTCGGTTATCACACAATTTACAGTTGTAAATAGCAGCCATGTTGGCTTTTAATTTGGCCTCAAGCGCTTTGGCAGCTTCATAGTTGTCCCCTTTATAGCCATTGATTTCAAGGTATTTGGTCAAAAAGTTAAGGCTGTTGTCATATTGTCCAAGCTGAAAAAGTGTCTCTGCAAAAAAGTAAGGCATTTCAGGAGGAATTGACAGGTTATTTTCAATGATCTGTCTAAAATAAGCATTGGCCTTTTCATAATCCCCTTTTTCCATTTCTGCCAAAGCACTGTTCATCATCCTTGTCGAACCCCCCAAATTTGGTTTCACTTGCGCAAAAACAGGCGAAGCGAAGAAAAGGAAAATTACTCCTATAAAGAAAACCCTGAGAATAGAATCTGAACTGTAACCAAGCTTGATCAAAACCATTGGTAAATATTGGGATTTGGTAATTTAACTGAAGCAAAGTAAATACCTTTAATCAACAAAACAATGGTAAAAAAGTGCGGGACTGATCAAAAATAAACCATTCAAAAAACCACGAAAACAGATTATTGATTAATTTGTCTCAAAATAAGAACCATTTACACCATGCTTCAGGAAATAATAGGACAAGTATCCGCCCAACTTTCGGCAGGATTGAAAGAAAAAGTAGGTCTTGACCCAGACCAGGCCAAACAGGCTTTGGACTTGTCAAAGGACAGTTTGGTATCCTCCATCAGCCGGGAGGCCATTTCAGGAAACCTTGACGGGATATTGGATATGGTGAATATGGGAGCATCTGCGGATCAGTCACCGGTTTTTCAAAATCTACTAGGTGGATTGGACAAGGACCTCATTTCTAAAATGGGTGTCTCACCAGAGATTGCGGGTAAAATCAGTACAGTAGTTCTCCCTGCTATTATTAAGGCCATTTCCGATTACAAAGAAGGCAACTTGGATATCTCTGACCTTACCAAAATGATCGGTGGCGGTCTTGGGGATTCCTTTCTTGGAAAAGCAGGAGACCTTTTAAAGGGTGGATTAGGTAATTTCTTTAAATAATTTCTTTCACTTAAACAGTTAAATTTTATGGCAAAAACCATCACCATGATCGAAGGAATCGGTCCAGCAAACAAAGAAAAACTGGCAGCAGCCGGAATCAGTACAGTTGAAGGGCTCTTGGAAAAAGGAGCTTCCAAAAAAGGCCGCAAAGAAATAGCCGATGCAAGCGGAATCGGAGAAGGTGTCATCCTTGATTGGGTCAATATGGCTGACCTTTTCAGAATCAATGGCATAGCAAGTCAGTTTGCCGAATTGCTCAAAGCTGCCGGCGTAGATACCGTCAAAGAACTTAGAACCCGAAATGCTGAAAACCTTCACAAAGCATTGGTTGAAACCAATGCAGAAAAAAACCTCACAAGGGTAGTTCCTGCCCTATCCCAGATTGAGGATTTTATTGCACAGGCCAAACTTATGCAACCGGTAGTCACCCATTAATCCCAAAACATTTCACAAAAAACCTGAATCCACCCATTTGTATTCAGGTTTTTTTATTTTAGCTGAAAATTCACTCCTTTTCAATTTTTACTATGAGTAAATCAGAAGATTTCAAACAACATTTAGAGCAAGGCTACACCTTCAAAGGTGATTCCATCATACTCGGAACAGGAATTTTGGACCACGAACCGATTGCTCATGCGCAGGTAAAAATACCCCTTAAAACCCTAAACCGTCATGGATTGATTGCCGGTGCCACAGGTACAGGGAAAACAAAAACCCTTCAGGTGATCGCAGAACAGCTTTCACTCCATGGAGTTCCTTCCGTGTTGATGGACCTTAAAGGTGATTTGTCCGGCATTGCGCAGGCAGGAAGTTTGAATTCCCACATCGAAAAGAGGAGCAGCCTTATCGGGATAGATTTTGAGGCTACCGGTCTGCCGGTGGAACTGATGTCTATCAGTCATGAAAAAGGAGTGAAGCTCAAAGCCACCGTGTCTGAATTTGGCCCTGTTCTCATTTCCCAGATTATGGAATTGAACGATACCCAAAGGGGCGTGGTAGCTTTGGTTTTCAGGTATTGTGACACGCATCATCTGCCTTTACTTGACCTCAAAGACCTCAAGAAAGTACTCCAATATGTGATCAACGAAGGCAAGGAAGAAATTGCAAAAGAATTCGGAGCTGTTTCCTCCGCCACTGTCAATACGATCATGCGGAAAATCATTGAATTGGAGCAGCAGGGAGCAGAGAATTTCTTTGGAGAACCTTCCTTTGATGTCCAGGATTTTGTGAGAACAGTAGATGGCAAAGGGGTGGTTTCTATCATCCGCCTGACTGATATCCAAAACCAACCCAAGCTATTTTCGACCTTTATGTTGAGCTTGCTTTCGGAGATTTATGAGACTTTCCCTGAGCAGGGCGACGCCGACAAACCAAAGTTGTGTCTCTTTATTGACGAAGCCCATTTGGTTTTTTCTACCGCTTCCAAGGACTTGATTGAGAAGATTGAAGCCATAGTGAAGTTGATCAGGTCAAAGGGGGTAGGGGTATTTTTCTGCACCCAAACACCTACAGATGTTCCGGATAATGTATTGGGACAGTTGGGTTTAAAGATCCAGCATTCATTAAGGGCTTTTACTGCCAAGGACCGGAAAGCCATCTCAAAAACGGCAGAGAATTATCCCATTTCCACCTTTTATAAAACAGATGAAGTACTGACTTCTATGGGAATCGGGGAGGCTTTGGTGACGGTGTTGAATGAAAAGGGCATTCCTACGCCTTTGGCACACACCTTATTGCGGCCACCGGTATCACGAATGGATATTTTGACAGAAGGTGAAATCGACAGTTTGGTCAGGTCATCCTCTCTTGTCAAAAAATACAATATTGAAATTGACAGGGAAAGTGCTTTTGAACTTTTGGATCAAAAGATCAGCAGGGCAGAAGCTGCGGCAGAAGCTTCCAAAAACCAACCAATTCCAAGTGCAAAATCAAAAGGAAAACCTGTCCAAGAAACTTCCATCATCGAAGAACTCAGCAAAAACACCATGGTAAGGCAAATCGGAAGAAGTATCTTCAGGGAATTGACCAGGGGAATATTGGGTTCATTTTCGGGAAGTAAAAGAAGATAAGGGTGGGAAGGCTAAAAATCGGTGTCATTGGTGCAGGAGCGGCAGGGTATTTTGCTGCCATTCATGCCGCCCAAGGGGATGCTGAAGTGACTATCATCGAGAAGACTTCCAAGTCACTCGCTAAAGTGAAGATATCGGGAGGCGGTAGGTGCAATGTCACACATGCTGCCTTTGAGATTTCCGGGCTTTCCAAAAACTATCCCCGAGGGGAAAAATTCCTCAAGAAAGTATTCCGGCATTTTGCCGTAAAGGATACCATCCAATGGTTTGAATCCCGGGGAGTAGCTTTGAAAACCGAGGCTGATGGCAGGATGTTTCCTGTTTCCGATGATTCCCAATCCATCATCGATGCTTTGCAATCAGCAGCCAATCAGTCAGGTATCAAAGTAATTTTCAACTTTTGGGTGAAGGAAATTTCTAAAGTTCAATCCGGTTTCAAGGTTAATTCCGGAGATAAAGTTTTGGAATTTGACAGATTGATCGTCTGTACCGGGGGGAACCCAAAATTGGACGGTTTTCATTTTCTCTCTAATTTCAAGCATCAGATTGAACCTCCCATTCCATCCTTATTTACTTTCAATACTCCTCAGGAACCCATCAAAAAACTGATGGGCATTTCGGTACCTGATGCTTTTGTCAGGCTTGAAGGAACGAAAATGGCCTATAGGGGACCTTTGTTGATTACCCATTGGGGCTTGAGTGGTCCTGCGGTGCTCAAACTTTCCGCTTTTGGGGCCAAATGGCTTTTTGACCAACAATATAAGGCCAAAGCACATATCCGTTGGGGCAATGATTGGACGGAGGAAGGACTTGTCCGTCAGCTGCTTTCCTTTCAACATGAGCATCCCAAAAAGAAAATCAATACCAATGCATTGTTGGGAATTCCGGCAAGGCTATGGGAACACCTTTGCGAAAAATCAGAAATTGTAGCTGATAATCTTTGGCAAAATTTACCAAAAAAGCAATTCAATAAATTGGTTCAAAATCTTTTTTGTTATATTGTAAGTGTAGAGGGAAAGACCACATTCAAAGAGGAGTTCGTGACAGCAGGTGGGGTAGTGTTGGATGAAGTCAATCCGGAAACGATGGAAAGCAGGCTCGTGAAGGGTTTGTATTTTGCCGGAGAAGTTTTGAATATGGATGGAATTACCGGAGGATTCAATTTTCAGGCAGCTTGGAGTACCGGATATGTAGCAGGAGTAAGCGCAAGACAACCAAAATAATGATGCTCGAAAACCAATTGCCCGTCAATTTTGAAAGGATCGAAGAAATGTCAGAAGGCGATGCCGAATTCAAGGCAGAGCTGGTAAGCGCTTTGTATAAATCACTTTCCGAGCTCAAGGAAAAATACCTGGAAGGTTCGGAATTACAGGATCTGGAAATCATTTCCCAAATCCGTCACAAGGTAAAACCTGCCTTGGCCTTGTTTGAAATCAATATCCTAAATGGAATCATTCAGGAAGGCAAAGAAATCATTTCTGAAAAAGGATTCAATGAGGACTTTATTGTTCACCTAGGGCAGTTTTTGGACGCTGTGCAGGAAGCGATTGACCAAATAGGTTCCCATTTGGACCAAGGAGAAAACAGTTAAAATCACCTGATTTTTTGAATCAGATCCACCAATCGGTTGGAATAACCCGATTCATTGTCATACCATCCCACAATTTTTACAAGATTTCCCTTTGCCGAAGTCAGGGCGGAATCAAAAATACAGGAATGAGGATTGCCGATGATGTCAATAGACACGATCGGAGCAATTTCATATTCAATGATTCCTTTCATAGAACCTTCTGATGCTTTTTTGAAGACAACATTCAATTCCTCTGTTGTGGTTTCTTGTTGCAACAACACCACCAAATCCGTGAGTGACCCATCCGGAACAGGTACACGCATCGCAGAAGCCTCAATTTTCCCTTTCAGTGCCGGCAACACGATCTCCATGGCTTTGGCAGCATTGGTCGTAGTGGGAATGATGGAGTAGGCGGCGGCACGGGCCCTTCTCAAGTCCCTATGCGGGGCATCATGTAAATTTTGGTCATTTGTATAGGAATGAACGGTGGAGACAAATCCCTTTTCAATACCAAAGTTTTCCTCCAATACTTTGACCATTGGAGCGAGGCAATTGGTAGTGCAAGAGGCATTCGATATGATGGTTTCCTTTCCGGTTAAAATATGGTCATTTACTCCAAGGACAATTGTGGGGACATCTTTGGAGGGAGAGGGGGCGGTAATGATTACCTTTTTTGCGCCTGCTTTGAGGTGGCCTTCGGCAAGTGATTTTTCAGTGAATTTGCCCGTGGACTCCAACACAATATCGATGTCAAGATCGCCCCATGGAATATTTTCCGGATTTCTTTCGGCAAATATCCGGATGGTTTTTCCTTTCACAACAATATTTCCATCTACCGCTTTGACAGCAAAGGGGTATTTCCCGTGAACAGAATCATACTGAAGCAGGTGGGCAAGGGTAACAGGGTCCGTAAGGTCATTGACAGCGATGAGTTCGATGTCTTCTTTTTCAAGTAAAAGCTTGAAAGTCAACCTTCCGATACGGCCGAAGCCATTGATTGCCACTTTTTTTTTTTTCATGTCAGCTAATTGGGACTTTAAATCAAAGGCGAAAGTAAGGATTTGCGGGGAAAGGCTTCCAATAATTTTTCAGGTTAATTATCAATGTTTTGACTACCAAAACCAAATATTTTTTTGTCTTGTTTTGCATTCTTATTTAAACCCGCTATATTTGCAACACCTTTCAAAAAAGAGGTCAAAACCCATCAAAATGGTCGATTCGTCTAGGGGTTAGGACGTATCCCTTTCACGGATAAAACACGGGTTCGATTCCCGTATCGACTACCAAAACACTGGAAAAATCCAGTGTTTTCTTTTTGAACTGCATGGTCGATTCGTCTAGGGGTTAGGACGTATCCCTTTCACGGATAAAACACGGGTTCGATTCCCGTATCGACTACAACAAATTGATGTTTTTCATCTTTCGGATTGCATATGAGAGTATGCATGAAGAGTTTGTTTTATGGTTGTTAGTGGTTAAAGTGAATGAAAACCCGGTCTTTTAGGCCGGGTTTTTCTTTTTATATCTTTTGTTTTTTTTCCGTCATCGCGGGGTTAAATTGTTTATAACAAAAAGGAATAATTTTCCTAATTTAGTTTTAAATACAAAGACATGGACATTAAAGCTGAACGTGAATTGATTATAAGGGAACTTCAGGAGGTTGAAGACATTTCATTGCTAAAAGCGATTAAAGCTGTGCTGCACTATGGGATGAAAAATGAAGGGAGAATTAGCATTGAGCAATACAACCATGAGCTACTTGAAGCCGAAAAGGAAATCGATTCTGTGGATTTTACCACTCATGAAGAACTTAAAAGCCAAATGAAACAGTGGTGAAAAACAGAATTATAGAGTTTTTTTCTTGTTTAAAAAACTTTTCAACTCAAACCAACACCAATCCATACTCCAACAGCGACCTCCAAACCTTAGAACCCAAAAACCGGTCAAAATCCCCCAAGTTTGCTGCCACGTATTTCTCTTCAAACTCTGAAAAAGTCATCTCTTTTTTCCCAAGTTTGGGTGTGATATCCCGAAGGATTGTTTCCAGCCATTCTCCCTCTTCCTGCCTTACCAAAATTTCTTCGGTTCCATTCTTATTTTCGATTACCAAAGGCCACAATTCTGTTTTCTTACCTTTTTTCACAAAAGCCGTTCTTTCCAGTTCCGGTTCATTTCCCAACCAAATCAATTTGGCATTGGGTTTCAGGACATTGCCTGTTTCAATCTGAATGGCATTGTGGATGAAATTGGCAGAAACGGATGTTTTTGGGATTTTGAAATCAAACCATTCCTGTAGCGGAAACTCAAAACAAATACCATGCATGTAATTGAAAAGGGCTTTTTTGAGGCCTTCGCTGAAAAGTTCATGGTCAGCCCCAATGGGATCCTCATGACTCAGGTCGTTGTCGGCAAACAGGCCTTTTTCAGGTCCGGTACGGACAACTTTAAACGCACCAGGATCAATACCTATCGGTGCATGGGAAGTCATTGCAAACAAATGCCAAAATCCGGATTGCAGGATATTGTTCATGAAGAGTTGTCTGACCATCTCCAAGCTGTCAACGGTCTCTTGGGCAGTCTGCGTCGGAAAACCATACATCAAGTAAGCATGGACCATCACGCCCGATTCTGTGAAATTCCTTGCCACACGTGCTACTTGGGATACGGTGACACCCTTTTGCATCATCTGCAGCAACCTGTCTGAGGCCACTTCCAAACCCCCAGAAACGGCAATACAGCCCGAGGCTTTCAGCAACCTGCACAAATCATAAGTAAATCTTTCCTCAAAACGGATATTGGTCCACCAGGTGATTTTGAGGTTTCTCTTCAGGATTTCGATGGCCAATTCTCGCATCAGGGCAGGAGGGGCCGCTTCGTCCACAAAGTGAAAGCCCGTTTCTCCTGTCTGTGCAATCAATTCCTCAATCCGGTCACAGATGATAGTGGCACTGATAGGCTCGTAATTTTTGATATAATCCAAGGTCACATCGCAGAAGGAACATTTCTTCCAATAGCAACCATGTGCCATCGTCAGCTTGTTCCACCGCCCATCCGACCAAAGGCGGTGCATGGGATTGGCAATCTCGATGACAGATAGGTATTTGTTCAATGGCAATCCGGAATAATCAGGCGTTCCTGTTTGGCTGAAAGGGATGTCGGTATTTTTAGCGCCATTGAGATAGGAAACTTTTCCGTCGACCAAGGAAAAGGTTCTTTTGAGTTGGTCCAGACTTCTTTCTCCATCCAAATGCTCCAATAGGCAGGTGAGAGGCCTTTCCCCATCATCCAAAGTGATAAAATCCACATAGTTGAATACCCGGGGTTCATTGATTGACCGGAGTTCAGTATTGGGATAACCGCCACCCATAGCGACTTTGATGTGGGGATAATTGGTTTTGATGAATTTTCCACAACGCAAGGCACCGTAAAGATTTCCGGGGAAAGGAACCGAAAGGCATACAAAATAAGGATCGGTTTCTTGGATCAGTTTTTCCAATTCCTCCAATAAAAACTGATTGGTAAAAGATTCGGGACCTTCCAATGCTTCATTCAAAGCATCAAATGAAGTAGCCGACCTTCCTAACCGCTCTGCATATCGGCTAAACCCAAAGTGCGGATCCAAAGCCTCGCTGATCAAATCCCCGATATCCTCTAAGTACAAAGTGGCGAAATGCCTTGCTTTGTCTTGGATGCCCATTGTCCCAAATGCCCAATCCAAATCATCCAATTGGTCAAAGCGGGAGGCCTGTGGCAGGAAGTCACCGTCACAGATATTATAGGCCAAAGTGGGATTGTCAAATTGTAAAAAGCGGATGACAGGATCAATGGTATGCAGGTAGTCTTTCTGTAGTTTGACTATCCTTTGGATGTTAATAGAATAGTTTTTAACTCCTTTATTTTCAATAGATTGAAATAATTTGGTTAAACCTTCTTTTGAAAAAATTCTCAGGATTACTTTGATACCTAAGTCACTTTGAAATGCCGTTTTTCCTAACGTATTCAAATACCCTTTGATATAGGCAGTTGCCGGGTAGGGGGTATTGAGTTGGGTAAATGGAGGGGTGAGGAGGAGGATGGACTTTGACACAGGGATAAACTTTACTTCAAATTTCGCTAAATTTTAGGGATAAGCATGAAGGTTTCAAAAATATCCTGTGAAGCCTCAACTAAAAAAGGCACAAGAGAAGTTCATCTTTTGTGCCTTTTTTCATTTCTCATGGTTCAACCCATTCAGAATTATTCAATCTTAATTCAATGTCGTTTTGTTAGGGGGATTCGATAAACTTTTCCAAAGTTCGGAATGGATGTTTTAAGATTTTCATGGTCTGACCCCAACTTTGGAAAAGGTTTTTATAAAGCAAAAGCTTATCTAAACGACATTGAATCTTAATTCTTCATTTAATCTCTCCTTTTGTTGCTCCGTAAATCGTACCTCGTAATTCGAATTTCCAAAATCATTTTTTCATAATAGGAAGACTGATATAGCTCGGATATTTAGAAGAATGATGGATCTGATTGGTAGCGATGACGCCTTCTGTTTCATCATAATTATTGCCCCCGGTATTCATATTTCTGTCAAACCTTGGGAAATTGGAACTGGAAACCTCTATACGAATACGGTGACCTTTTTCGAAGTAGTTGGAAGTAGACATCGGAGTAAGGTTGACCTGATAGACCTTCCCTTTTTCCATAAACACTTCCTTCTCATAACCTTCCCTGTAACGCACCCTTTGGATGGTTTCATCCAGATTATATGCTTTTCCATCGGGATAGACATCAATCAGCTTGATGGTCAAGTCTGTGTCTTTCACATCAGTGGACAGATACAGGGTAGACTCGATAAATCCGCTGACTTCCATTCCCTCTGCCAACACTTCAGAAGTGTAGACCAAAATATCTTCCCGCAGTTCCATTTCCTGTTGGTCAAAAGAACCTCCCTGCACCGCATTGCCGGTACAGCAGACATTGCCTCCGTAGGAAGTCACAGCGTTCATGGGGTCATATTTGAAAGTATCAGGGTTGTCTTTTCCAGGTTTTTTGTTGGTCAAAACCCCATCACCATTTCTGGTATTGGCTTTGCCGCTGCTATTCAGGTAATAAGTCGTCATTTGGGCTTCTTTGGGTGGCCAAGTATCCGAGGTTTGCCATTTGTTGGAGCCCATCGTAAAATAGGTCACTTTGGGCATTTCCTTTTTGGCATTGCCTTCATCCCCTTTAAGCCAATGGTCAAACCACGCATACGTCATGTCATTGTAAGGAAGTCGCGCATCACCCATGCTTCTTTCACCCACAATGGTATTTTCAGTTGCTCGGGTAAAAGAACAATGAAGAGTAGGGGCAATCACCAGATATTGGTTATCCCTCACTTTTGGATCCTTGGCATTGGCCCTGATATGGTTGTACATCGCTAGGTTTGGACTCGTGGAGACATCATACCAAGAAACAAACCAATAAGCAGGCTTTTCAAACTCCATGTTGTCATGGTACAATCCGCCCTCATACCATTTTGGATCGTTAGGCTTTCGGGTAATCATTTCCTCATAAATCCCCTGAGGTCCATTCACATTTTTGATGATATCCTGCACCGGCAGGTGACTCAAAGCGTCTTTCCAATCCACTTTGGGATATCGTGGCGCCATGTCATAGAACTTTTGCAAACGCAACAAATCTTCCTGAGAAATTCCTTCAGGCAATTTTGGAGCCATTGGATCGTGCTGCGTGCCATATAGCCATGCTGTGAACAGCATCTGACCTGCACCGCCGCGGTACCAGTTTCCCTGCTCATAATAATCACCGATCCTGCCAACTCCTGCGCCAAACGCCTGCGGCACCAAGGCCACATGGGCAGGATGATTTAAGGAGGCGACCGCCATCTGCCATTCCGCAGTGGAAGAACAGCCGATAGTCCCGATTTTTTGATTGCTCCAAGGCTGTGCGGCCATCCAGGTAAAGGCATCATACCCATCCGTTAGCGGCGTACCGAGGATATCCCATTCTCCCTCGGAGAAGAACCTACCGCGTTCATTTTGGACCACATAGGCATAGCCGCGCTTTACCGCTTCTAGAGCAGTTTGAAGGCTGCGTTCCTGCAATTCCCCGTCTCGGTAAGCATTGAAATTGTAGGGAGTCCTTGAAAAAATAATCGGAACGGGCTGTTGCGTTTTGGGTCTATAGATGTCCGTGGCCAACCTTACACCATCCCGCATGGGCATCATGACTTTTTGGTCGATGATGGCAATAGCCTCGAGTTGCTCCAATATTGATTTATCCTGTGCATAACTGCCTGAACCAAGCAACAGGAAAACCAGCAGAAAGAAGAAATATTTTCTTTTCATTGTGATTTGAATTTTCTAGATGAAGATTCAAATTAATCAAAAAGTCGATCCGACCTTAAAAAGTTATTCAAAAGGAAATACTTAATCGAAAAATCAAAAGTTATTTCTTTTTAAAGGTTTCAAAAAAAGGGGTTCTTCCTTTTTTCCGCTTTTCACGCTCCCTCTTCCTTCTTTTTTTATCCTGTTCCTTGCTTTTGACCAAGACCATCCTGGCGGAAATACCCACCTGACTGCGGTAAAATTCTTCCCTGCCTGAAAGGTTGAAATTAGGCTTGTAATCAATAGATATCACCGTATTGGCTAATGTCATTTCAACCCCACCAATCAGGTCTACGCCAGTCGTGGGATTGCCATAAGTATGAATGATTTGGTTTGTTTCGGGGACTTTGAGGAAACTTTCCTCCCAACCTGAGGACACACCCGCACCAAGATAATAATTGAAACGCTTTGAAATGATTGGTTTGTGCCTTTGCACCATCAAATGCAAGGTTGTGTTTCTGTCAAAGTCTGATTGGATGATTCCCTCTAAAGTTACATGTTTGAATACACGCTGCTGTCCGGACAAGCCAATGGTCCGGCCATTGGAGTTGTTGCCCATCCTGAGGCCCAAGGCAGTTCCATACCTTTGGGCAAATCCTTCCTGAAGAAAAAAACATTGGATGAAAATAAGGAAAGCCAAACTGTACCGAATCATAGGGTTGATTTTAGTGATCTAAATAAGCTCCAATTATTGTTCCAAATAATTGGAAATGGCCTCATTACCAATCTTCATCTTGGTTTTTATTTCCCAAGTTATCGCTGTCTTCCAAAAATTGCATTACAAATTCTCTGTTGTTTTCATCCACCCAGATTTTGGTTTGGCAAATAGACCTGTAGGCTTTTTCAAGGTTTTCGAGTGTAGCAGAGGGGATATGGACAGGGATTTTGAATATTCTAGGATCTGATTTTTCAAAAGGAGCAGCTTTTTTACTCTGGAAAAAGTAGGGAAATAGGGTAGGGGAACAGCCGAACGCAATCAGGTCCACCCTCTTATCCTCAAAATAAGTTTGAAGCCTTTCATTGATATTTTCAAAAAAATCAAGGGTTTCCTGTAGCCTCACCCTTGAGCCTGCCCTTGACTTTCCTTTGGTCTTCAAATGTTTGATTTGGCTTTTACCTTGTTTTTTCCTCACCATGTACGCCCGGAATACCTTGTGGTCCATCAATTGAAAATTTTCATAAAAAGCTACTGCGGCAATTCCTGACTTGATGGAAATGATTACCTGGTTTTGAAAATCCTGCCTCTGAAGTTTATAAGTAGCCTCAGAAAATCGGGTATGAATAGAATGCCTGATTTTTAATTCATAGGGTAGATTGGTGTTCACACCATATATAATTTTTTTATTAGGATCATAGGTGATAGAAAAAGTAGATGGTTTACAAAAATCAATCATTTTATTTACTTGTTCATCACCAATTTTAACCCAACGCATAATTTTTTTCTCTTTAGTAATGATAATGGTCTAATTTTTGTAACTTACATACATAAAAAATGCGATTATTTCATTTTGGTCGAATGCAGTAATTGCTTTAGTGAATTCTCAAGTCAATATTGATTAGGAAAGAAAGTAAAGTTACCAAACAGCCCAATATACCAATAAAACCCTTGGTGTCCGGTCATAAAAAATATTTACAAATTTCCTTAACATAAACATTATTTAAAAGTTTATACTATGACCAAACATTAATCGTTTTACATAATAAAAAATCGGAATAATCCATGAAAATCAAAGAGATGATATTGCTGCATGAAGAATTCTTAGCTGACTTCGGTTTCAGTCTAGAAAAGAAACAGTTGCATTATTCAAAATCGATCAATCAGGGAAAGCAAATTATATTTTTTCACCATACCCACTTCAATGATGCTTCTTACCTAGAGTATCATTTGGGACTAAGGTTTGATTTGGTAGAAAACATTATCCATAAATTTTTACCAACTCTCGGAGATTATAAAGACAGAAGCATCACTTTGGTGGAGACATTGGACAAGATTGACCCGAAGATGCCAAAAAGATATTTTTTAGAGAATGACATGGAAATCCATCCCGTCATTGAAAAAGTAGAGGAATTTATGGTAAAAGATGGATTTCCTTGGATGGATCAATATTCCAAAGGCATTAAACTGGAAAGGTTCTTCAACGAAGATCCTGATAAAAACATTGTCACCCAGAATTTCACTTACAGGTCATCTAGGGGGATTGCATTGGCAAAACTCTATAACCCCACAAAGTATAAAGAAGTCCGGGACATATATTTGGCCAAAATGGATGAAATGCAGGTGACACCGTTCACCGTGGCTTGTTTTCTCAATCTCTTGGCTTATTTAGATAATCTTTGACCTAAATACCTTGGTCATTTATTAGTTCAAATTCCTACGAACAGCCTTAATCTTATTTCTATACCCTTTGCAGGGTGGATTGGGCTTTGAAAATCCTTACGTTAGTGTTTTTTACCAATCGATACTTTACGAAGTCGGGTAAGAATTTTGAAAATAAAAAATAGAACCTCATCAATCGGCCGGGTATGATCTGATTCTTTTTTTGGAGACATTTTTGGATGGCATAGGAGGCAACAAATTCGGGATCAAGGATACTCAATTTAGAAATTGTATTCAATTGTTGACATTTTCTGAAGTGACTGATATTGGAATTTATTCCACCCGGAGAAAGTACACTGACATGTACATTTGTATTTTCCAGTTCATGCTGTAGACTTTTTGAAAAGTAATAGACAAATGATTTCGTAGCTCCATATACCTGTTTGTAAGCTCCTTCAAAGTGGGCGATTATTGAACTTACATTAATGATAAACGCCGTATCTTGAGCTTGGAGGACATCAAGCAAACCATGTGTGATCATGGCTGTCGCCTTGATGTTCAGCTGTATCATTCGGTTGAAGGTGGTAAAGTTTTCATTTGTAAAAAGATAATTCCCACCAACACCCGCATTGTTAATCAGGAAAGAAATGGGGTAATTCTTTGATTTGACATGATCAAGTAATTGAATACAACTTTGGTCATCAGTTAGATCCAACTCTAGATAATCCACAAAAACTCCGAAATTTGAATTGATAAGGCTACATAACGATGGCAAACCTGTATCAGGCAAGGCTACCAAAAAAAGGTCCATACCTCTTTTTGCTGATTCTATGGCAAAGGATTTCCCCAACCCTTCACTTGCCCCTGTAATCATTACAAAGTGTTTCATCGGTCTTCTGATTGGGATAAAAATCGGATGGTTGTTTCAATCGCCTCCTCAAAAGGTGTAATGCGATACCCGAGTTGTGAGATTGCCTTGGAGCAGTCAAAAGCGGAGTTTTGACCTAACCGCTTGACCAAATCAGGAGTGATTCTTGGCTCGATTCCAAACCGATCTGCCAAAAATTGGGAAAACATCGAATAATAAGACAGAGGCCAAACAGGGATTTTCAAAATCAATCCGTTTTTGTTTACCCGATTTTTTATTGCCTCAAACAGTTCTCCCAATGTCTTGTTTTCCCCTCCAAGGATATATTTTTCTCCAATTGCTCCTTTATCTCTAGCCAAAATATGTCCGTTGATGATATCATCGATAAATCCATAATTTCCGATAACCCTGCTTTGCTTTGGAATGACTGCAAATCCTTTTTTGATGAAACCAATTATGATCCTGTTGACTCCAGAACTTGGGGAGGCTATCCCCGGGCCAAAAATCCTTGATGGCATGACAATCAAGCCCGGAAACCCGTTAGCAACATGTTTCAACAATTCCTTGTCTGCCAATGATTTGCTGATTTCATAATCGTTGTTGAAACTGCTCCATCTTGGGGTTTCCTCATTGTTAGGAAGGTTCAGCGAAGGCCCGATGGTACCTGTTGAACTTGTCAGGATAAATTTTGAAACGTTCAGTTCTTGAGAAATACGGATGACATTTGAGGTCCCACCCACATTTATCTTATAAAAATCATCCGAATCCCTGGACCAAACTCTTGCCAAGGCAGCAACATGGAAAACAGCGTTACAGCCTTCCATGGCTGCCTTGATGCTGGTATCATCCAAAACATCGCCAAAAAAAACCTTGATATTAGGATGCCCCAAGGTCTTGACAGCCTTGGGGTTTCGGATCAAGGCGTGGACTTTTTCACCATTTTTGGCAAGCTTCATTGCCAGCCTCTGCCCCAAATACCCCGATGCTCCTGTGATAAAAGATTTCATACTATTGGTTTTAAGAATTCCGATATTGAAACCAAGTTACCCCACATAGAATTATAACCGAAATTGATTTTAAATTTTAATGCGTTTAGAAAACGGATTTGACCCAATAACTCCAAAAATATCAGAAAAGTGGGCAATTAGACTCTGCTAACTCGAATAAACACAGAGGATAAGGGTATTTTGAGAAAATAACTCAGAGCATTTGCAATTAATGCGCTTGGAAAAAAAATAACTTGAAGAATTCTCAAATCAGGTTATGAAATTTGCTGTCTATTTTCGCTTTACCCCACGGACTGCTTCTGCTTGTAAAGGTTCCTCAGGCCAGGAATGCTTGGGGTACCTTCTCTTAAGCTCTTTCTTTACCTCAAAATAAGTATTCATCCAAAAACTTCTCAGATCGGAAGTGACTTGTACAGGTTTGAATCCAGGAGATAAAAGATGGAGCAAAAGGGGGGTTTTTCCACTATTGATTGTCGGCGTATCAAGCCAACCAAATACTTCCTGCAGCCTTACTGCCAAAACCGGCTTTTCTCCTGAATCAAAATACTGGATCGCTATGAGGCTTCCGCTAGGTACAGTTAATTTTTTGGGAGCAATTTCACCGAGAAGTCTTTGTTGGTCAAAGTCAAGGCTGTTGTGCAAAATATCCACCAGGTTCAACTTAAATAGATCTTCGGCTTTCCTGACTCCTGCCAAATATGGACGCAACCATTGTCCGGCATTTTCCAAGAGATTGGAAGTATTGAAATCAGGCCAATTTTGATCTTTATTCCATATTCTTAAAGAATTTACCCGGTTTTGGAGTTGTGTAGTGGCTTCATTAAAATCCAGCAAAACCATACCTTCGGTCCTGATAGCCTCCAATATGGCTGTGGATTTTTCGTCTTCCGAGATGACTTTGAGCGGCGTTGATTTTAGAATGATTGATCCTAGACAAAGGTTGGTTACCGCTTGTAGTTCCCCGTTTCTTTTGTCCCATTTGATGATCTTTTTTTCTTTGACCATGGGTAGCAGGTCCTTGGGATTCAATGGAGAAGCCAAAAATATTTTTCCGATTCCATCTCTTGCATCCACATGGGATACAGCTAGCCAAGATTCATGGGCAAGGTCATCCCGATGGCCCATGGCAACAATTTTTCCGTTGGCAAGCTGAAACTGGGCATTATTTCCCGGGCGGGAATAGGCAATTCTTTCAGGATATGCATAAGCAATCAAAAGTCCTGTTTCAAAAGGATCAACAAACCCATTTTCTGCTTCAATCTGAAGCATTTTGCGGTATTGGCGCGCTATTTTTTCAATTTTATTGATTCCTTTTATGGAAATGTCTTCTTTTCGGGCTCTCCTCAATGCTTCCAATCGCAGGTTGATATCTACACCAACTCCAGCTTCTAAAGGATCTCTTTCCTCCAACAAAGCGGCAATGTCACATGCAAGGCCCGATTTGTTGATTTTCTCTGCCATGAGAAGCATATGTGCAATTCTCGGATGGGCAGGAATGGCATGAATTTTTTTCCCATGGGAGGTGATTTTACCTGCTTCCAAAGCATTGATTTCATGAAGTAAATCGAAAGCCTGGGAAAGATGCCCTGTCGGAGGCGGAGTAAGCCATGTCAAAAACTGTATGTCTTTCGTTCCCCATTGGACCATATCCAAGACCAAAAATGCCAAATCTGCCTCAAGTATCTCTGGGGTTCTGTATTCTGCCATAAGGGAATGGGTGTGACGAGACCACATCCTATAACAAACCCCCGGACCAAGTCTTCCCGCCCTTCCTGATCGCTGGTCTGCGGAATCTTTGGAAATTCTGATCGTTTCCAACTTTGAAAGGCCGGTTCTTGGGTTAAATTTTGAAGTACGCCCAAATCCCGAATCCACCACTACTTCAATTCCCTCTATAGTTAAACTGGTTTCTGCAATGGAGGTGGCTAAGACCACTTTTCTTTTGCCATGCTTATTGGGAAAAATAGCCTGATGCTGTGCCTGTGGGCTGAGCAAGCCATATAATGGATGGATGGAAAAACCCGGCAATAGCTTCCTCAATATTGATTCTGTATCCTTGATTTCTCCCTGACCCGGTAAAAAAGCCAATATGTCTCCACCGTGTTTTTTTGAAGCTTCAATTATGGTTTTTGAAACCATCTCAGACAAAAGACCCAAATCGATATCACCCACATAAAATTGCTCAACGGGGTAAGATTTACCTTCACTTTTGACTGCAGGTGCCTTGAGCAAATTTGTCAATTGGGGCATATCCAAAGTAGCTGACATGACCAAAATCCTCAGATCAGGTCTCAGTACCTGCTGGACTTCCCTACACAACGCCATGGCAATGTCCGCATGGATGTTTCTTTCATGAAACTCGTCAAAAATCACCATTCCCACCTCTTCCAACGCATTGTCAGCATGAAGCATCCTTGTCAAAATCCCTTCGGTGACGACCTCAATCCTCGTTTTGGAGGAAATCTGACTTTCAAATCTGATCCGGTATCCGATGGTTTCTCCGACATTTTCTCCGATCAGGTCCGACATCCTCCAAGCAATTGTTTTGGCCGCCAACCTTCTAGGTTCAAGCATCAATATCTTTTTGCCTCCCAAAAAATTTTCATCCAATAAAACCAAAGGCAAAAGAGTACTCTTGCCCGCTCCGGGAGGGGCATTGACGATCAGGGTGTTGTTCGAATCGAGGAGGGATTTTACTTCAGGAATGATGTCCTTTACAGGAAGATCAATGGAGTGGTAGTCGAATTTCAAAATAAAGGTTTTGGTGTAAAGGTAAAAAAATACCGCTGTTTCTTGATTTTCTCAATTCTTGACCCAGCGGTATGTTTACAAACAGAATTATTTTCTATTCAATTTTGGCTGAGGCTTTGCGATATTCCCAACGGATCTCAAAGCTGTCAGCTTTCACTTCATATACCAATCTTTCTTCCAATGTGGAAGTTTGGATGGAAGAAACCTCAACTCTCAAAGCATCTTTGCTTTGATCGTATTTGTATGCACCCCATTGTTTGGCTTCCTTGTTGAAAACGAAAGTTGAAGTGGTTTCACCGGGAATGATGAAGAAACTGTATTTTCCTGCCGGAAGTGTCTGACCTTGTACTTTGATATCTTTAGAGGTTTCAAAAGTGGTCGCATCATCTGCACCTGCTCTCCACACTTGACCGACCGGAACTAAATCCCCCCAGATTACCCTTCCTTTTACAGCAGGGCTACCGTAGTTGATGGTGATTTTAGAACCTTTAATTGTTCCTTCTGCAGTTTTTGCAGGACTTGCTTTTTCTTGTGCAATCGCAACAATTGACATCATTGCAAGTAACATGGTCAAAAAGCCAAATCTTTTTAAATTCATTTTTTTCATGGTTTAAAATGTAGTAAATATTTGATGGTTTAACTTTTGCAGTCTTATTTTGGTTGTAAAAACTTTGTTAAATCTTGACCCAAGCCTGCTTTCTATGACTTTCGATGATCCTTTCGCAGATCAAAAGCTCCCGTAATCCATCAGCAAATGTTGGGAAACTTGGTTTTTCAGGCTGCTTTCCTTCCCTTACCGCTGCATATACTTCTTTGAACATTTGCTTGGAGGTATCAGGAAATCCTTCATTGTGCCCTCCAGGAAAGCTGACCAAAGCGGAAGCCTCTTTAGCGAGTAGGGAAGGGTCTTTCATTAAATGATGGTTGGCAGTTTCCCTTTTACCGATCCACAGTTCATTGGGTCTTTCTGAACACCATTCAAAATTTGCTTTCGAACCTGAAATTTCAATATTGAGCCTGTTTTTCCGCCCCGCATTGACTTGGCTTACCGTCACTGATCCTTTGTTTCCGTTGTCAAATCTTAACAAGACACTCGCATGGTCTTCAGTGTTGATTGGCACTTCCGCATAATCAGAGGGTTCAAGCATTTTCCCTGAATAGGTTTCAATGGCTTTCAATGGCTTTAGCCTTGTCTTATGCACCGTGGAGAAATCAGCCATGACTTCAGTTACTTTTAGGCCTGTGACATACTCAGTGATATCCAAAAGGTGGGAACCAATATCAGCGATTGCCCTGGAATCACCTGATTTGTCCGGTTCCAATCTCCAATTGTAATCAGTCTGCAGAAACAACCAATCCTGAAGATAAGAACCCATCACACTGTAAACCTCACCCAAATCGCCGTTTTCCCTCATTGTTTTCATCTGACGGACAAGCGGATAGTAACGAAGGTTGAAATGGACAGCATTTACCAAGCCTTTTTCTTTGGCCAATGCGACCAATTCTTCCGCTTCCTCTATTTTCGTTGCCAGGGGTTTTTCACATACCACATGTTTTCCGGCCAACAATGCGGCCTTTGATTGAGAAAAATGCAAGAAGTTTGGCGTACATATGTGGACTACATCAATTTCCGGCTGCTTGAGCATTTCCTCAAAAGTGTAGGCATTAGGAATTCCGAGTTGGATTGCTTTTTCTTTGGCCAATTCGATGTTTACCTCGCACAGTGCCGTGACCTCGATATTCGGTAATCTTCTCAGAGCTTCTAAGTGGGCAGGGCCAATAAATCCTGTACCAACAATGGCTGTTTTTATTTTTTTCATTGGTTAAATTGGTTTGAAATCGGAATTAAAGATAGGGGCAAGATTCTTATTTTAAAAAAATAGAAAACAAAAAGTCAATCCTAGCAAGGTGAAAATGGCCTAAAATGAAAAAAGGCCACTGCAGTAGCTGCAGTGGACCTCTTCACCAATTATGAATAGATAAAAAAATTAGCCAAAGTCAATGTTTTGGATGGGGTAATCAGAGTCTATTTAAATTATTATCATTATCACAGATGCAAAGGCTGTCAAAATACCTAAAATCCGAAATGTCTTTGCCAAAAAGCCCCTAAATTCAAAGGCCTGCTGTTCTTCAATACTTCCAAATGTGATGCCTCCATTTCGATCGGAATGATAAAAGGCATAGATGTCAGTTTCAAAATTGTTCTTGTGGGCAAAAACCAATAAAGTAACTGAAAGGATTATAGTAATATAAAGGAGTTGGGATTTGTTGATTTCCATCGTAAACCCTGAGTTGTCACCAAAAAACGGAAATAAACCGGCCTCACTGAACTCCTTCGTCTCCGCCTGTAGTTTCACTTCATTTATCTGTTTGGAGTTTTTTGGAAGAGTCTCTTCATTTGCCAAAAGACTTTGGGACATAAACATGAAGCAAACCATCAAAAAAGCAAATGTGCTTATAAGGACTTTTTTCATTTCAAATGGAGTATTAGGGTGAATTTGTTGGGCTTTTGGGTGACTCAACTGATTGAAAATAAGTAAGAAAAAAATTAGTATCAAAATTTATTTATCAAAAAAATTTACATTACAAAATTTATAGGATGAAATATTTTTTATTGGATATCAAATATTCTGAATACTACTAAAGCCGTTTTAAAAGTAAGGTAATAAAGCAAATTGAATGATGCTTCCCCATTTATAAATTAACGTTTCATCAAAATTTTATTCATTAAAATCCTTTTGAAGAGTAAAAACATGAAAAGTATTCTTTTGGATTATCAGATTTTAAAAGGTAAGTCAATAAATATGAGTTTCCGCAATGTTGCACTTTGGTATTTAGGAGACTTTTTCGGATGCGGATACCCGTCCACTTAACCGCTCATCGTTCGCCAACCATTATTAATCTTGCTACATGCAATAAAGCGGATATACATATAAAAATTCATCTTTTTTAAGGTTCATGAAAATATTAAACTTAAAATTATTCTGTATATTTAATCAATTAATTGATAATTAATTTTGAAAAATATTGATTTAGCAATTTTTTATATTAAATTAAAGCTGTTTTTTAAGATAAGATGGAAAATCAATTTGACATAGTCGAGTTTGAAGCGCTAGATGGATTCCGGTGCAATCTTTGGCACTACAAGAAATCGGGAAACTCCAAAGGACCTGTTTTGCTTGTTCACGGAGCAGGCGTAAGGGCTAATATTTTTAATGCCCCTACGGAAAAAAACATTATTCAGGCTTTGGCTGAGGATGGATATGACGTGTGGTTAGAAAACTGGCGTGCTAGTATTGATCTAAAGCCAAATGAATGGAATCTTGATGTAGTTGCTGAAAATGACCATCCGGCAGCTGTCAGGAAAGTTGTTGAAATGACAGGGAAAAGTGAAATCAAAGCCATCATACATTGTCAGGGAAGCACCAGTTTTATGATGTCGTATGTCAAAGGACTGCTTCCTGAGGTCAAAACGATTATCAGCAATGCAGTATCGCTTCATCCTGTAGTCCCAAAGTTTTCCATCTTCAAGATCAATTTTTTGGTACCTATTGTAAGTATGATGTTTGATTACCTCAACCCGCAGTGGGGTTTGGAGGCTCCGGATTTCAAAACAAAAATGCTTCGGAAACTTGTTAAGGTTACCCATCCTGAAAATGATACCATGGTAGGCAAATTTGTAAGCTTTACCTATGGTTCGGGTTTCCCTGCCCTTTGGCTTTTGGAAAACCTCAATGAGGAAACCAAAAACTGGATACAACAGGAATTTGCAAACGTGCCCTTGACATTTTTTAAACACATACAGAAATGTATCAGAGAAGGAGTATTGGTTCCTATCAAAAGCAATGGCGTAAAAAATTATGCCCCTGAAACATTTAAACCTAAAGCAAGAATCATACTTTTTGGAGGCGTGAAAAACTTATGTTTCCTGCCTGATAGCCAACAAAATACCTTCGGGTATTTGGAGAGGGTGGATCCCGGTGTCCATCAATTGTACCTTTTGGAGAACTATAGCCATTTGGATGTATTCTTTGGCAAAAATTCCCATGAAGATGTATTTCCATTGATGATAGCTGAATTAAACAAACCTTAGATTTTTACTCCCATGCCACCTAACAGAATCAAAAATTACCAAGGCAAACATGCCTTGGTAGATGGAATCCCATATATAATGCCGGTAAGCGCCAAAAATTCACCAGCATTAATGGCGGGTTTTACCTGTGATTGGGAAAAAGCAAATGCACTCCTCCCCGGAAATGAAATCCATGCACTTCGTCTTCCCAACGGAAAAGCAACGCTACTGATCACGGTAATCAATTATCTGGATACAAGCATTGGTAAATACATCGAGTACAGTATTGCGATAGGTTGTACACACGGCCCAAAACCGGCACCGAGAATGCTGAATGCGATGATGCTAAAAACCTATGGAACAGGACAATATATCCTTGATCTTCCTGTGAGTAGTGAGGTATCTGTGAAAGGTGGCAAAGGAATATGGGGAATGCCAAAGCATAAAGCTAACCTCGATTTTAAAGTCACAGACACCAAGGTCACAAGCCAATATGAAAAAGACGGAAAGTTTGCCTTTAGAATAGAAATAGATATACCCAAGAGTGCTTCCCTGAAGTTGAAAATCGGAGCTACCAACTATTGCAGGTTCAGGAATATGCTTATGGCGTCATATATTTATTTTGATACCAAGGCCGGTGTCAATCTTTTTGGAAAGGCCAAAGGAAAGCTTTATATCGGTGATCATCCTAATGTTTCGTTTTTGCGGGACATAGATATCAATCCTGATCCCTATTTTACTCTATTTATGCCAAAAGCCAATGGCATACTTGATGACCACTTCGATTGTTGGTTTATGACTTATGATGAGCCTCAAACTGAAATGCCAGAAGGTTTAGAAAGCATTTATAACCTCGGGTTGAGTGAAGATTGGCTTCCTGATCCTTCGATTACAGATTTCGAAAAGTACAAAATCTAGTATTCCACAAAAACCATTTTCCCTATGAGCCCTCTAAAACAAACCATCGTCGACCTGAGCAATGCTTATGTCTTTTTTTGTGCCTCTATTTATTTGGGGATGTTCTGGTCCCTTCATTTCTTCTGGTTTCCAAATTATCCTTCCACACTTAATCTGGAGAATTACTACGACGCAATTATCCCTCAAACCACCTTAGCTACCAAGTTTTTTTTCATCACTATTCCTATCATGGCAGTCTGTTTGGTGGTCATGCTTGTGTCGGAATGGAAAACGAAACTGATGTGGGTACCTATTGCTTGGATTCCCGGACTTTTTGCTCCGGTGATTATCCAACAGGCATATATTGAAGACATCAATGACCAATTCTCGGCAGGGGTACCTGATGAAGCGACACTTCAGCAGTTATTGACTGAATGGATGTATCTCAATGACTTAAGGTGGATCATATTGACTGTGATGTGGTGCATTACCATGTATTTTTTTATTGCCAAGGCAAAAAGAAAGTAATTTCTAGTACCATTTTAGTTTCATCCATTTAACCAGCAGGTAGCATGAAGAAATATCTCACTTTGATAGCCATTGCCATTTCAGTGGTTACCATCATTTCGGGTTTGACGCAGGTATTTTTGCCGGCAATGGTCCTGAAGGTTATCGGTGCTGACATTACTGACTCGACCCGCCACTTGTTTGGGATTGTGGGCATGTTTATGGCTTTATTTGGTGGTATGATGGTGCACGCGATTTACAGTACCCATACAAGTAAAGTGGTAGTTTTTTGGTGCGCTCTGCAGAAATTAGGGGCTTTTGTTGCAGTAAGCCTCGGGGTCTTCAATGGTCTGTTTTCCTGGATGGCAATGGGTGTTGCGGTTTTTGATCTGTTTTCGGGGCTTTTGTTTTTGTATTTCATGAAAACCCTGCCGTCAGAATGAAAATGGCCAGCTATTTCTTTTTCTACACCTATATAGGTTTAGTAGTTGTAGCCGGAATATGGGGTGCCTTTATCAATCCTGTTTGGGATTTTGCTGCTTTGTTTCATTTTCAGATCAATGATTTAAATGACTTTGAAAGGATAAATATTCTAAGTCAATATAGATTCTTGAGAGCTTTGGAATTGGGTTTTGGGATTTTTGCCCTGACATTTTTCAAAGAGATCTTTTCAGACCCGAAATTCAACAAGGTTTTTCTGATCATCATGGGATTGGGAATCATGGCAAGGATTGTATCGTGGATGGTAGATGGCAATCCCGGTCTATTGACCAAGTTTTTCCTCTTTTATGAGGCACTAGGATGGGTAATGATTTTCGTATTTTCCAAATCTACCCTTTCAAAAAATGGCCAATAATACTATAACCGGCAGTAAGTCTAAAAAATCCCTGATTCTTGCAGGAGGGGGAATGAGGGTGGCTTACCAAGCAGGAGTGTTGATAGCTTTAGAAGAGGCCGGAATCCACTTTGACCATGTAGACGGTACATCCGGTGGGATTTTTAATACCGGTATGCTCGCTAGCGGATTGGAACCAAAGGAAATTGCCGAGAGATGGAGGAACCTGAAACTGTCAGGTTTTATGTCTGCTGGAAGTGCCAAAAGCTATCTTAAACCTTTCAAAACGCAGGGATTTGCAGATGCTGACAACATCAGGAAAAAAGTATTTCCCTATTTGGGGATTTCTGTTTCTCAAATCAACAAACATGAAAAATTTGCTTCCACATTTAATGTCTGCAATTTTTCTACCAAATCAGTTGAAGCCATTCCCTCAGAGGGTGTCACGGAAGACCATTTGATAGCAGGAGTATCGCTACCCATTTTCATGCCCGCCATTTATATCCAAGGAACTTGGTATACCGACGCTGTGTGGATCAAAGATGCCAACCTGATGGAAGCTGTCAGGCAGGGCTCTAAGGAACTTTGGTTGGTTTGGGCGATTGGAAATAGCCCAACTTACCTTGGCGGTGCCTTCAACCAATATGTGCACATGATCGAAATGAGTGCAAATGGAGCACTTTTGGAAGAATACAATCAGATAAAATTGACCAATGAAATTGGAGCGATTGGGCAATCAGAATTTGAACCCATCAAACTCTTTGTTATAAAACCCGATATTCCGCTTCCCCTTGATCCCGATTTTTTCTTCAACCAGGTCAATGCCCGAGAACTCATCAACATGGGGTATGCGCATGCGAAAAAATACCTTTCTACAATTCCTCCGCAAGGAGAATCCATGGATGTGAAAGCAACTCAAAATAGAGAACCAGATTTTTTATACAGTTTTAGGGCAACTTTTTCAGGAAGATCAGGAAATCCCCCGAAAACGGAAAAAATGAAATATTCCCTGTATTTCCGTTTCGCAGAGTTTCGTGTAAAAAATGAACTCGAGGTTTATTCAAGTTTAAAACTGCCGATAAGTACTTATGAGATTTCCGGCTTTGATCATACCACAGCTTTTTCCAATTCCAAATCAGGTAAGCAATTGGAAATCCGATCTTCTGTCATGGTGGATGGAAAAATCCATAAAATTATGGTTTCCACTATTTTGACCAACCAATTTGAAATGTTGCTTGGATTGAATTTCAAGCAGATTAACCTGAAAATGTGGGATGAAAGTGGTAAATTAAAACTTGATACCATTCTTTACCAATCGATCATAGATCGGTTAAAGGCTGTTTATTTCAGCAGCCTAAAAACAACCCTGAACCAAAGAACAGGGATTCGAAAGCGTTTTTCCACTTTAAAAAATTTTATAAACTATGGATTTTAAAAAAAAACCGATGGTTGACTGGTATGACCCAAAGCAGCTTGCTGCCACAGGAATCAAAACCGTTGTGTCAACTGTTTTTGGAAATTTTGCCGACCGGCGGGAAATGCAAGCTGCACTTGACCCTGGAAGAGGATTTTATGATTATTCGGACCGGACAGATATTTGGCTGGATTTTATTTCTGATTTGGGTGATGGATTCAATGCTACCTATTCTGTCGCGCACCTGCTCGCTAAAGACCAATTGGAATTAGATGGAATTCAAACCAAAAGAGGCAACATCTTGGTAATGGGGGGGGATCAGGTGTACCCAACTCCCGAAATTGATGAGTACAGAAACAGGCTACAGGGACCTTATCATGCAGCCTTTCCAAAAGACAATTCTGACCTTGATCCTCCCGGACTTTTTGTGATTCCCGGCAACCATGATTGGTACGATGGATTGACAAATTTCTTGAAAATATTTTGCCAAGGCCGTTCACTAGGAAATTGGAGGACAAAACAAAGCAGAAGTTACTTTGCCGTGAAACTACCGAACCATTATTGGCTCATCGGAATTGATATCCAACTGAATGCGGATATTGATGTCCCTCAGCTCAACTATTTCCAAAACTTGGCTGAAAAAGAGCTGAAATCAGATGACAAAATCATCCTTGCCACTGCCGAACCTGCTTGGGTGTATGAATCATTTGATGAATCAAACAGTTCAAATAAAAGGCTCAAATTCTTCATTAACAGGATTTTAAAAGGGGAGACGGATGACAAAACCGATCCAGAATGTTACTACAGAGGGAAAAATAAAGATATTGAAATCACAACCATTCTGACAGGAGATCTTCATCATTATTCCCGATATGAAGAGAACGTAGGGTCAAAAGAACCACGACAGTTGATCACGGCAGGGGGAGGTGGAGCCTTTATGCATACTACCCATAGCCTCAAAGAAAAAATCAAGCCGAGTGAGGGATTTGATGCCACATTCCAAAAGGCATTTCCTTCAAAAAGCGAGTCTTTAAGCCTCAATAACAAAAACCTCTTGTTTTTTATCCACGGACCGTGGATGGTGTTGATTTTGGGATTGGTGCATGCCCTGTCATTTTACTTTCTTTTGATCAGTGGCATACAGACGGAAAATTACAATATCGCCCTATCTGACCCTACGGGAACAACCCTTGACCTTTTGGGTATAGCAATCCTAACGCCTTCAGTGATTCTGCTCAATTTGTTGTTTTGTTTCGGGATTTACATGTTTACTGATTTTAAATCCGGGAATTTTAAAACTGCGAATAAGATTTCGGGTGCTGTGCATGGCTTGTCGCATGTTTTTGTTTTCTATTTATGTTTGGTTTATCTGCCCGCTTTTAATTCTGCCAACCTGACCAATGTTCCTTTCCAACCTCTGATTCTATTTGTGGAAATGTGGATAGTGGGAGGATTATTGAGCGGATTTATCTTTGGGATCTACCTATGGTTCAGTTCAAGATTCCTGGATAACCACATCACCGAAGCATCGTCCTCTTTCAAAGGTGAAGACTTTAAAAATTTCATCCGCATTCATATTTCTGCAAAAGAGTTAACCATTTATCCCGTCGGCATCCGATCCGTTGTCAAAAACTGGAAAAATGTAGGGGATGAAAAAAATCCACGCTTTGAAGGAGATGAAGTAAAATTTGAATTAATCGAAGCACCTATCCATATCCCCAAAAGACCATGAAAAAACTATCGAAGCACTTATCCGAACTTAAAAGCCATTATGATTTTGTTGTGGTTGGCTCAGGATATGGCGGAAGCATCGCCGCATCCCGCATGTCCCGATTAGGCCTCTCTGTTTGCCTTTTTGAAAAAGGAAAGGAATTTTTGCCGGGACAGTTTCCCGATACTCTTGCTGAGGCCACCAAGGAGATGACCCTAAACACAGGGAAAGAATCCAAAGAAAAGAATGGACTCTATGAATTTACCATAGGCCAAGGAATCTCTGTACTCAAAGGCTGTGGACTTGGCGGTACTTCTTTGATCAATGCCAATGTTTCCATCAAACCTGATCCTAGAGTGATGAACCAACCGGAATGGCCGAGTGCCATCAGGAACGATTTACCATCATTTTATGAGGGTTTGGACAAAGCATGGGGAATGTTAAAACCCAATCCATATCCTGAAAAGCTAAATGGTTATCCGGTTCTTCATAAAACCCAAGGCATGAGAAAATCCGCTGAAAGGATGGCGGAAGAATTCAGGTTATTGGATATCAATGTTACTTTTGAAAATAAAAAAGACAATCATGTAGGCATCTCCCAACCCAAATGTACCAACTGTGGGGACTGTGTTACCGGTTGCAATGTGGGTGCTAAAAACACCACTGCGATGAATTACCTGCCTGATGCATTCAATCATGGAGCTGAGATTTTTACCGAAATCAATGTCCGCCACATCCAGAAAATATCAGGTGGATGGAGGGTGTTTTTTCATCCCATGCTTACAGGTAGGGAGGTATTTGATGCGCCGGAGATGTTTGTAGAGGCGGACAACGTTATCCTTGGCGCAGGTTCTTTAGGTTCCACAGAGATATTGCTACGGTCAGCCCAAAAAGGACTGACATTATCCGATTTCCTTGGTAAAAGATTTACAGGAAACGGCGATGTCCTTGGATTTGGATACAACAACGACGTGGTCATCAATGGAATCGGCCTAGGAAAAAAGGCAACTGATAAGATTGCAGATGTCGGTCCATGCATCACAAGCGTCATTGATATGCGAAACAGGGCAAAAATGGAGGATGGGATGACCTTGGAAGAAGGAACCGTTCCCGGGCCGATCAGGGGATTGATGGCCGGCATGTTGGTAACTACTTCCCGCCTGTTTGGCAAAAACACGGATAGAGGATGGGGTGATTTTTTCAAAGAAAAGGTAAGGGAAATCACAAGTTTGATCAGGGGTCCCTTCTATGGCGCGGTCAACCATACCCAAATTTACTTGGTCATGACCCACGATGATGGTAAAGGTGAAATGGTATTGGAAAAAGACAACATCAACATCAAATGGAAAGGGGTCGGAAAACAAGAGATATTCAACAAAGTTTCCGGGGAATTGTACAGTGCAACAGAAGCCCTTGGCGGAAGTCAGATTCCTAACCCTACATGGAACAAACTGATGGATTATGACCTTGTGACGGTACACCCTTTGGGTGGCTGTGGCATGGCTGATGATTCAACCAATGGAGTGGTGGATCACAAAGGACAGGTTTTTTCTGGAAAATCAGGAACTGAACTCCATAAAGGCCTTTACGTGATGGATGGGGCGGTAATTCCAAGACCTGTGGGAACGAATCCTTTGTTGACAATCAGCGCATTGGCCGAAAGAAGCTGTAAAATCATCGCTGTAGACCTCGGTTTAAATTTGGATTATGGGATGAAATCTATTTCTGAAAAGGATGCTGCTCCGATTACCAAACCCGGAGTCCAATTTACTGAGTCTATGAAAGGGTATTTTTCATTGGATGAAACCGATGATTATGCCAAGGGATTTGAAAAAGGGAAGGCTTCGGATTCTCCTTTTGAGTTCACTTTGACCATCAAATCAGAGGATGTTGATTCATTTGTCGGAATTGCAACGCATGAAGCGGGAATGTTTGGAACCATGCTTGCGCCTGCTTTGTCCAAGTTTCCGCTGTCGGCAATTAATGGCACTTTTAACCTTTTTATAAAAAATAGCCAAGAAGCTGACCGAAAAGCAATGCAATATAATGCCCTTCTTTTGAGTCAAGAGGGTCGACAATATTATTTCATGGGATATAAGGATGTTTTTAACGACAAAGGTTTTGACGTTTGGAAAGACACTACCACTTTATTTATTACACTTCATGAAGGAGATTCAAGCTCAGGAAAAGTGATCGGAAAAGGAAAGCTGATCATTGAGCCGGCTGATTTTGCAAAGCAACTGACTACGATGAAGGCCTTGAATACTATCAACAAAATGGAAGAATTGAAAGCCATTGGGACTTTTGGAAAGTTCTTTGCAGGAAATGTCTTTGAAACTTATTTCAAAAAATTGGGAAAATAGCAGATATCAGGGTCTTCCGACGGATTCTCTCAAGGAGGTCAACCACGATGGGGTTGCCCTCCTTTCTTTTAACTTGGTCTGTACCCATTTATTGGCTTTTTCCAATGCGCCCTTGTTTTGATATTCCGATCTTGCCTGGATCAATAGGCTATAAAAGGTCTCTAATTCCTCCACTTGAAATTCCGAAAACATAGAATCTGAATTCAATAGACCTTTATCAAATCCTCTGTCTTTCTTTAGAATCGAATAATTGGCTCCAACTTTCAGGTATCCTTTTGACAGCAATGACTCTTTGGTTTTTGGAACCAATAGATCCAGGTATTTTTCAGGGATTACAAGGTTTAAACTGTCACCAAGATACAAGTCCCAATAGGTTAATGAATCTTTCAAAGCTACATTTCTTACTTTTGGATTGGCAAAATCAATGATTTCCCTACTCTCAATAAAATCAGCAATTAGGAGACTATTGTAGGTATAAGGATACAAAATAGAAGTTAAATAGAGGTTCGCATCCTGCGGGTTTTTCACTAAAGTCAAAATTACTTCCTTTTCACTTATTCTATTATAATTCAATACCTTATGTGTATTCAAAAAGGCAGAATCAACTTCGGAGACCTGCATTTTTACAGTATCTACATTTCCTACAACCAAGCCATTTCGCGAGAGGCTTTCAATACTCAAATTGAAAGCAGTCATATATTCGATAGGATCATCGTACCAAAAATAAATAGGAGAGGGCACCTGTTTTACAAATTGATCAATCCGGTCTTTCAATTCCCAATCTGTTCTTAAAGAGGCCAAAATGACTTTTTCACTTTCATCTAAGACCCCGTCTCCCGATACCTGCAAAATGGTTTTGGAGAAGTACCCGTAATTGGTAGTAGTGCCAAGCATCTGCAATTTTTGAAGCCTTGAAATTGAAAATGCAATATTTTTCTTTCTTTGCTCCACAGTCCTGATGAGTTTAATGTCCTGCTTCATGGCTTGTTCCAATGAATCCAAAACCACTAGTTCCATTCTCAACAAGGAATCAAACAATCCCAATTCAAACCTGCTAAAGGCTTCATCTGATTCGATTTGTGAAACAAGTTGGGAGATTCTGTCATGATGAAAAACGACTTTTTTGACATCTTTTCCGGTTATCAGTGAAAATAGGTTTTTGAGGGTTTTTGCCCCTTGGATTTCAGCATTTTTAAGAATATCCGCTCGGTGGGCAAATGACATGAGTTTTTCCACGCAATATTCCTTTACTCTTTTGGCATCTTTGAAATCCACTCTGCCATTATAATCCAAGATTTCAAAACCCGGAATCCCTTTTTCAGGAATAAACCACGGGTTGATGTCCGCATTGAGGATGGTGGGCGCCAAGCCGAAAATGTGCACTTCTGATACATCATCGTAAATCACGATGGAAGAGGGATCCAAATTGGTAAAATCAAACCCTGCCTTGACCCAACCTCTACCCACCATGGCAAGCTTTTTTCTGGTTTCTTTTCTGCTGAAATCAGCCAGTTTATTTTGATAATAGAAGTTCATGAAATCCACTGAAGCCAAAGAATCCCTGGCAGAAGGAGCTTCTTGATACATCAAAAACAAAGCTTCTTCTTTGTTTCGGGCACTTGGATTCCACTTTTCATTTTTGTTCTTTTTGGTTTTATCCCTGTAGAGGTATTCCAACATGTCCTCATAAAGTGGATCTGCTGTAACATCGTTCAGAAAACCATGGTAATTGAGCTTGTCCATGATATTTCTGCTGTCTACTTCATGTCGGATGATTCTTCTCCAATTATCAATTGGAGTCATTTTTTTGTATTCCTCATCCTTTTCATTTTTTGAAAGTGCCTGAAAATCCCTGAGGTTCTTCAGGGCAGACTTGATATCCTGGTACAAAATGCCACCTCTTGTTCTGATGTTTTCATCTTCGATCAGATTCAGCCTTGCCTCATCTATGGAAGCGATCACCTCTCCATAATATTCTGCAGTTACCAATTGTCCAATCTGCCTGACTTCCGTTACCATGTTGGAGGTATCATTCAATTTAAGCCCACCGCCAAAAATCCCAAATGGGTTCCAGATAAACAGCCCTATGACTATCCCCAAAACGATGAGGATGTCCAAAAGAAACTTCCAGTTTTTGAGGAATAGGCCTATCATTGTTCTACAACAGTTTCTGTATCTACCAATAAATTGACCTTAGAAAGAATCAGGTCGTCGCTTTTGAAAGAGATGTATATTTCTTCATAACCGAGAGAACCAAGTAAAACTTGGAACAACTGTCGGGTATGATTTTGGGTAGTCCGGACTATGCCGATATAACGCAGGTTTTCCCGGATATCGAGTTCCGCAAGTCTGAAAAATTCCTCTTGATCCCTGATATTGATTTTATTCAAAAATACTTTTGGATCAGAAATCAAGGAATCTTCCACGAAGCTAGCGGGCGGATATGAAAAGTTGATCACTTCGATAGGGGGTAGTTCCAAGTGGATTTTGGTACCCTCTATCCTGATGTCAGCCTCCCTGATTTTACTGAGGTCTATACCTGCCTTTACCTTTGCCTGTGAGTATGCCATGAAACTTGCCTCACTGATTTTCAACATTGCCAGTTTCTGGGTTTTGGTACCAAAGACAATTTTGTCAATCACAAACTCGGTAGTGGCCAAATCCGAAGCATTTTGGATTTTTCCCACCACCAAGGCACGTTCATTTTTCTTGCAGGAGGAAAAAACAACTGCCACCGCAATGAATGCCATAAAAGGGAACTTAAGCAGAAAAGAATTGCCCGCCATCATGACTGCATCTTTTTAAATTTTTCATAGGCAGCCTGCAACTTAGTATCGTATTTATTGACTTTGTATCCGCTGCCATTATAGCCAAAAGCAAAACTTGCCCAATCATAACTCCCTGATTTTTCCTCAGAAATAAAATTGATCAAAGGAGTTCCTTTGTGTTTTTTGGTTTTGATAAATTCCAAAAAGTCCATGAAATGGTATTTTTCATGCTCATGCTGTTTTTCCTCAAAATCTTTATAATCAGCATATTTTCTGCCTTTGATATTGTGGTTTAGATTTTCCCCAAGGATTTGGAACAATCCCCAAGAAGCGGACAAAACGGCGATTTCAGGATCTATTTTTCTTGCGCGGTCAAGACGGTCATATTCTGAAATTCCCCCTTTGTAATATTGTCTAGTCCAGCTTTTATATAGGATATCTTCATTGCTTTTCTGGAGTTTAATGATTTCTTCCTCTGGCATTTTCCTGATACTGCTGAGAAGCTTCCACATCAGATGGCCTTCAAACAAAATCTTCGCCCGTCCATCACTGAGATGGCCACGTCCCGAGGATTCGACAGAGATTACAGATTTCACTACCGGAAGAGAAAGGATAATGCCGTCTTTTTCAGCAAGGTTTTCGAGCACTTCTTGGATTTCTTCATCATTGAGGATTTTGCTGTTGATATTGTCCATGATCTGGACGAATCCAAAACTGCTTGCAACATTAAGCTGCTCTCCCCTTGATTCAAGCAATGCATTTTTAAGGTTTGTTATTGGCGAACCTGAAGCGGGAGGCTGTTGCATGTCTCCCACAGTTTCTTCCCCTTCCATAAATTCCCTGTCATCATCACCTAGTGAATCGTCCTGTTCCAAACTCGGTGGCGGTGTCCCGGCGCTTGGCATGATTCCTTCAGGAAGCTGCGAATTGGGTGGGGCAGAAGGAGAATTGGGAGTTGAACCATCCGCCTGCTGATTAGGATTTTTCCACCTTTCCCTGAAGTATTTCAAGGATTTGTCACCAAAATAGAAGGCAATCATCATCAAAAACGCCGTTTCAAAAAATTCAAATTGCTGAATTCTCAATGCAACAAGATCAGAGCTGAGTTCTTCGGAACCCATACTGCTTATAAGCAAAGAAATACCCCCAAACAACAAAGTAAACGCAATCATCCCACGTACTGTACCGGGAGGCAAACCAAATGTCTGACTTCGATAGGGATTATATAATGGTTCTCTCACGCCGCTTGTAGGCAGGTCAATCCCAAATTCCCGGGCATCTCTTTTGGCTTCGGCAATTTTTTGCCATTCCCCATCAGTTATTCCAAAATTGATATTGTAATGATAGACAGACCAGACAAAGTAGATCATAAAAACGGCTATCCATATCACTATAATCAATAGGCCTACTATCGAGAAGAGGTTTTTCTTTTCGATATACATCAAAATGCTGTAAAAAATGGTGATCAAAACCAGGGTTATAGCAAAAATGATTGTCCCCTTGAAAAACACATCATGGTACTTATTGACATAATAGGAGCTAATCTGGTCCTCAGTTTTAAAATACCGAATCAAGATACCATAGATCAGACCTACAGCAATGATGGCCGGAATAGTCAATGCAAGGACTACATCTTTTTCTTCGGTGTAAAAATTCCTGATCAAAAACCCTATGGCAACTGCCATCAAAATGGTAGCTGCAATCTTAATGATCAGCTGGTAAAAGGCGCTTTGTTTTTTCATAGTGATGATAGTTTACTTTTTTCAAACCAATCTTCATTGAGTATCTGGATATTGACCGGCTCATTTGATTTGAGCAGGGCACTTACTGTTTTATAAAACCTTTCGTAGGCATTTCTGGAATATTGAAGGGATTTGGATGTTCCCGCGGAAACGCCATCTGCGATCAGGATGCAGCCATCCGTGTTTTCATGGGTATTTCCAACATGGATATAGACATTTTGAAAATTTGGGATTTGCTTGATTTCAAGGTGAAAATCAAACCAATTTCCATAAAGGTTTCTGTATTTTTCAGTCAGTTTGGTTACATTTTTATTGAAATCAATTGGGTAAACCCCCGCCGGAATCCGCGTATGCTTTTCGACTTTCACCTCCTTATGGGCATCTTCGAGGGTATAGGCAAAAAATTTATTTCTCAAAAAAATCAAACCAAGGGTGGTTTCTCCGTCATCAAGGTATCTCAATACGGTAAGGGTACATTTCCCCAAAGCGGTCTCGCCACCGGATTTGGCCCCCTGTAATTTGACTTCCAAATCTTTGATTTTTTGTTCGAGTTTTGAGATTTCAGCGGTTTTTTCCATGACAACAGGAGTTGACGGTTCGGAAGCAGGCTGCTGAATCTCCACAGGAGGTTTTGGTTTTTCTTTATTGGAGGTAAAAACTGCTGCTAATTTCTGGTATCCCTTTTCAACCAATACAGCGACGTAGCCAATAAAACCTATAATGTAAAGCCAAATTTTACTTAACAATTCAGGGTTGGTCACAAAGAGGAGAACCAAGATGGCTAAGCAAGCAATGACTAAAAGCGCTGCAAAATTTTTCATGAAAATTCTGAGATGAAAACCTAAAATTTATCGAGTTACTCAAAAAAGACTATAAATAATTTTAAAATTTAAATATTTACCTCTTGAAAATCAAGAAAATATCGACTTTTCATTTTATCCTTTTTTGGCAGAAGAGGAATCCATGTAAAAAAGAGCCTAAAAAAAATCCAATATCAAAGAATGGTTAACCTTTTGACCTGAAAATTCCTGTTTAATTCTCCTCCATTCAAATCGTTTAAATACATTTTATCAATAAAGCCCAAAAAAAGAGGAGCAATCCCCTCTGAAAATGGCTGGATTTGCTTAAATTTTCAATCTAATCAATCAAATATCAATCAAATGGCAAACTACAACCTTCGAATTAATGGAAACGACTATAACGTTGACGTTGAAGACGATACACCACTATTGTGGGTGTTGAGGGACCATATCGGCTTGGTAGGAACAAAATATTCCTGCGGAATAGCCCAATGTGGCGCCTGTACAGTCCACGTCAATGGGGAAGCAGCTTTTTCCTGTACCTTACCGGTTTCTAGTATCGGTTCTGACGAAATCACTACCATTGAGGGACTTTCATCAGAAGGTGACCATCCCGTCCAAAAAGCGTGGGATGAAGTAGATACTGCACAGTGCGGTTATTGTCAAGCCGGTCAGATCATGACCGCAGCGGCATTTTTGAGAAAAAACCCAAAACCAACCATGGAAGAAATCGAAAATGCAATGAACAGAAACCTGTGCCGATGTGGCACATACCATAAAATCCGAGAAGCAGTAGCCTTAGCAGCAAAACTTAAATAATCATGGCAAATCTAACGAAAACAAATAGAAGGGATTTCCTCAAAATAGCAGCCACTGCTTCCGGGGGATTGTTTATCGGTTTCTATTGGTCAGGATGCGATTCTCCCAAGATGAAGGTTTTGACCAATGAAGAGGTGCTTCTCAACGCACATAATTTCAACAGCTATCTTACTATCTCCCCAACAGGTGAAGTGGTGATTTATTCTCCAAACCCGGAACTAGGCCAAAATATTATCACTTCTTTTCCAATGGTCGTAGCCGAAGAGCTAGATGCGGATTGGAAGAAAGTTAGGGTCTTCCAAGCCAATCTCGATACTGAAAAGTATGACAGGCAGTTGACCGGAGGATCCGGTGCTATGCCGCATTCTTGGGAAAGACTTCGAAAAGCCGGGGCGACTGCAAGACATCTTTTAATAGCAGCAGCTGCCACAAAAATGAATGTCGATGCTAGTACCCTTTCGACTTCCAATGGAGAAGTAATCCACAAGGAGAGCGGTAAAAAAATAGGTTATGGTGAATTGGTTGCAGATGCATCCAAACTGACTGCCCCCGAAGAGGTCGCTTTAAAAGATCCAAAAGACTTTAAGATCATCGGCACCCCTGTCAAAAACGTGGAAAACAAAGCCATGTTTACAGGACAGCCACTTTATGGTCTTGATTTTTATCGGGAAGGCATGCTTCATGCCATGATTCAAAGGCCTCCTTTTGGCATGAAAATCAAATCTGTGGATGATGCCGCCGCAAGGGCAATCTCAGGTGTGACAGATGTGGTTACGTTCAAAAACAACGTAGCCGTAGTAGGAAAGTCCACCTGGCCACTGATGAAAGCCAAAAAATTACTCAAAATAGAATATGAACCTGATGGTGTCGTAGAAAGTACTTTTGACCATGACAGGCTATTTGCAGAATTGCTAAACGGTAAAACCGCAGAAGTCAAAAGAAAAGATGGTGATGTGGATGCGGCTTTCAAAAATGCCGCGCAAGTCATCACGAGTGAATACCAATGTCCTTTTCTTTCGCATTCTCCCATGGAACCACAAAACTTCTTTGCTCACGTACAGGGAGACAAAGTCGAATTGGTCGGACCAACTCAGACGCCCGATAGGGCTAGGAATGATACTGCACAGTTGTTGGGCATTCCGCCTGAGAATATTACTGTTCAAATCACAAGATTAGGGGGAGGTTTTGGCAGAAGGCTGAGAGCCGACTTCGTAACCGAAGCAGCTGAATTGTCCAAAATGATGAATGCCCCTATCAAATTAACCTGGAGCAGGGAAGATGACATGACTGGAGGAGCATATCGACCTGCAGTCAGGTATAGATTCCAAGCAGCTTTGGATGAAAGTGGAAACATGATAGGATATAAGCTGAGGGGAGTGGGAATTAATGCAGGTAATTCCACGAGAGAAAATAATTTCCCTTCAGGAGCAGTAGAGAATGTGCTGATCGAATCTGTAGACCATAAATCTGCCATCACTACCAATGCATGGCGAGCACCGATCACCAATTTCTTGGCCTATGCTGAGCAGTCATTCTTGGATGAAGTAGCTTTGGCAGCCAAAAAAGATCCTGTCCAATTCAGATTGGATTTATTGGCAAAAGCCAAAGCTTCGCCTGTGGGTGAATTGCAATATGACGTAGACAGAATGATCGGTGTCATCAAAATGGCTGCTGAAAAATCCAATTGGGGCAAAGATGCCAATGTCATGCAAGGCTTCAGCGTGTATTTTTCCCATAGATCGTATGTCGCTCAGGTGGCAAACATCGAAATGGAAAATAACCAACCTGTTTTGAAGAAAATCGTCGCAGCCACAGATTGTGGAATCGTCGTGAATCCAACCGGTGCAAATCATCAGGTGCGGGGCGGTATCGTCGATGGCATGGGACATGCCATGTACGGAAACCTGACCTTCGAAAACGGATTGCCGAAGCAAAAAAACTTTGACACTTACCGTTTGATTAGGATGAAAGAAGTTCCTGAAATCGACGTCCACTATGTTCAAAACGGCATCGATCCAACAGGCCTAGGTGAACCTGCTTTGCCGCCAACAGGTGGTGCAGTGGCCAATGCGATCTTCAAAGCAACCGGAAGGAGACTTAGAAGTCAGCCGTTCATTGAGCAAAAAGAATTCTCAGATATCAAGTTACAGATTAAAAGAGCGTAAAAGCAGCAAGTTAATAGTGCAGGCCCACCGTCGGAAGGATATTCCCGGTGGGCTTTTTTTTAAATCTCATCCTTTTTCACAACTTAGGAAAAGACATTTTTGACCGTTAAACTATTTTTCTTTAATCATTTACCTTTCTCCCAAAAATCTTCGATTAAATAGAAAACAGGCAGACCAAAAACTCGAAAAGTCACCATTAGCATGGAATTCTGAACTTTTCTATCTAATTTAGTGTACCATAATGTGTACACATAATTTAATATCATGTTAGTAATAAGCACTAGAGAATTCCGACAAAATCTCAAAAAATATCTAGATCTGATCGATAAGAATGAGCGAGTGATCATTCAGAGAGGAAAAGGCAAGGTCTATGAAATTTCAAACGAAGTAAAAAATGATCGATTCTTTGATAACCCTGTCGTTCAGGAACGATTGGCCAAAAGCATTCAGTCTTATTCAGAGGGAAAAACGGTGAAGTTGTCTGATGAGCAATTGAAGGATCTTCTCGGTATATGACTTTTGAGATAGAATTTACAGTTGAGGCTTTGGAGGATATTCAGAAGCTGAAGAAAACAGGAAATCAGGCGATTTTAAAGAAATTTTTCTCTTTAATTCAGGAATTAAAAGAACATCCTGAAACAGGTACAGGAAAACCTGAAAGTCTCAAACATTTTCAGCAGAATACTTGGTCAAGAAGGATAGATAAAAAGCACAGGCTCGTTTATTTGATTGATGGGACTAAAATCGTGGTGACTATTTTAGGAGCCTATGGCCATTATGGTGATAAGTAAAATTCTTTCAAAAATTGAAAATATAGGGAAGTGTCTAAAAAAGTCATTTGCAATATAATTTGAGAGCCTATCAAGACTTTTGGTTCTGAAAAGACAAAAAAATGAGATAGGGAGCTTTTTTTATTTTGGTATCGTCCATTCCGCGCCTGGTTTAATCGAAAGGTGTAAACCGCAATTTGCCAATGAATCCAAACCTTTTTGCTTATTGGAATTTGTAATTCATTTTACCAAGAATTACCTTTCGTTTGGGTGTTTGGCTGAATCCAATTACAAATTGGAATTGATAATAGGGTGGAATTACAAATCCCACCCAGTTCTAGCATAAGACGTTTGACTAGACCCCAAGAGGGGGAGTATTACATTAAAACTTTATGAATTTAAGATAATGCGCAAATGAAGAATTCATTAATAGTTGGTTTGTTTGCTATTGTCATATTAGTTTTTATAGGTATTTGGATGCAAAGAAAATATATAGAAAATGGAAAGAAGCATTTCGAAGAATTCAATTCGGCAGAAATAGATTCACAAATTCAATCTATAAAAATTGCATTTAAAGGCACAGAAATGAGCTTAGTGGATGGAAGGAAATTTGTTTTTTACCCAATTTCCAATAATAACTTGAATGACGGCATAAAATTTAGCTATACTGCCCAGAAAGGTGACCATGTTTTCAAACCTGCCTTTTATGATACTCTATTTTTGGTTCAAGAGGATAAAAAGTTTGCCTATACTTTCAAAAATTTGATTGATTAAGAATTAACTTTCAATTAAGGCTTTGCAGTTTTAATCTAATTGCATCTCGAAAGCAGATAAGAAATAATTACAAAAAATGAAAGAAAAAAAGGTTTTGCTCTTATTCCTAGTTTTATGTTCGTGTTTGTCTAGTAGCAATGATGATCATGAAAAGGATTTGGAACATTTTTCAACTTTTCATCCAAATGGAAGTGTGAGCTGGATTGGAACAAAATATTTAGGCAAGCCTCACGAAAAGTGGTTTGCGTTTTATGAAAATGGAGAAAAGTGGCTAGAGTATAATTATGAATTTGGTGTTCAAAATGGAGAGCAATTTGAATACAGAAACGGAAGATTGTTTTCTATTGAGAATTTTGTAAAAGGAAAAAGAGAGGGTTGGGCGAAATATTATAACGTTGAATGTTCTAATTTACTCTCAGAAGGAAGGTATTCGAAGGACAAACAGGAGGGGTATTGGTTCGAATATTATGGGAAAGTCATTTCAACAGTTTATTTATACAAAGAAGATTCCTTAATTAAAGTTATTTACAAAAATCCTAACCATTTTGAAGATTTTGACTCTGCGCCGTTGCCACCATACAATGATGAGTGTTGCTGTACAGTTAAATGATGCCTGACAATAGAAGCATGTCTCTGACTAGGTAATTGTGTAAGCTGCCATTGGAATCTTTTCCTGGGTGGTTTTTTTTTAAATCTCATCCATTTCCCTTTCCGGCCAATAAGGTCCTGTCAAAGTTAGGTTCTGAAATAATGGGTCAAATTCAAATTGAATCGGCATTTCATCCCGCTTTTGTTCGTGGATATTGATGCAGGCATTGAAATGGACTAAATCAAAACCTAACATCAACTTACCTTTCAAATCGCTTATAAATTCAATTTCTCCTTTCAACTTCACCTTTTCAGCTATAGCCCCTTCTTTTTTGAAGTAATAAGAAAGAAAAATTCCCAAATCTCTTTCATTTGCTTCCAATAATCCCTTCAACAAAATGTCAGGATTCTTTGATTGATCTTGTGGGTTTAGGGAAAATTTCCAGGTTTCTTGCATCTCCAAAATTAATTATTTTAACCATTTATTAGGTTTGGTTTTGCTAAAGGTTTTACATTGGAATTTTCTTTGCAATTCGATGAAATACCCGATTTATTTGGATTACAATGCCACTACTCCCTGTGCGCCTGAGGTGATTGAAGCCATGATTCTATGGTTTGGTCAGCACTTCGGCAATGCGGCAAGCAAAAGCCATCCCTATGGTTGGATGGCCGAGGATGCTGTCGAGACCGCCCGGGAACAAGTCGCAAACCTGATAGGAGCAAAACCAAAAGAAATCATTTTTACCTCAGGTGCTACGGAAGCCATCAATTTGGCCCTTAAAGGGATTTTTGAACATTATAGCGGAGAAAAGCAACATTACATCAGCTGCAAAACCGAGCACAAAGCAGTATTGGATACTTTGGATCTCCTTCAATCCAAAGGAGCAGAAGTTACTTATCTACCTGTTAATCAATTTGGTGAGGTTGATCTTGAGGAACTGGATTCAAGCATATTGCCACATACCAAAATGATTGCCTTGATGTGGGCCAACAATGAAACGGGGCTTATCCATCAAATGGATCGGATCAAGGAAATTGCCGAAGAACGAAATATCATTCTCTTTACGGATGCTGTACAGGCGGTAGGAAAAATTCCTTTGGACATCAAAGGAATTCATTTAATGGCGATTTCGGCCCACAAAATGTACGGTCCAAAAGGCGTCGGAGCATTGTATATCCGACACAACCACCACCTTCCAAAACCTTTGGCATTGATAGATGGGGGAGGACACGAAAAGGGATTCAGAAGCGGAACGCTCAATGTACCCGGAATTGTAGGGTTCGGAAAAGCAGCTGAACTCCGGTCAAAAAATCAGATTGTAGAAGCTAGTCGCTTAGAAAACCTTCGAAACTTATTGGAAAGCAAGATTTTAGAAATAGAAGGAGCAAAGGTGAATGGGAATCTAAAGAATAGGTTATCGCATGTATCCAATATTTCCTTTGATGGGGTGGAAGGAGTGGAGCTTCTTCAAAGGGTAAACAAAGAAGTTGCCGTAAGTTCAGGTTCTGCATGTACGAGCATATCACCAAAACCATCCCATGTTTTGGCTTCGATGGGAATTGATCCCGATTTGGGAAGGGCGTCGATCCGTTTCAGTTTGGGTTTAAATACTACCGAGTCTGAAATTATTTTTGCGGCTGAGTATATCAAAAAAGTGGTGGAAACATTGAGGAAACCCTAGCTGCCACTTTTCAGCCTTTGGTAATCTTCCATCGTGTCGATGTCTATTGCTCCCAGGGGAAAGTCAATGGTGTGCAAATCATCTTGGTGGGCTATTACCAATTTTTTAGCACCTTCATTTCCGGTTAAGGAAAGTAGTTCCGGAAAATACTTTTTGGTAAACAATACCGGAACACCAAACGTCCCATAATAACTGCAAGCAATAATTTCACTATTTGTATTTAATTTATTTTTAATCAGTGAGTTAAGAATTTTTGAATCTACAAAAGGTTGGTCTGATAGCATCAGGATTACCTGATCAGGATCTGAATTTTCCATTAGATACTTCAGCCCTTTTTGCATGGAAGAGGCCATCCCATTTTCCCAATTTACGTTGACGACTCGATCTACTTTTGTATGGTCGATTTTTTCAACAATTAAATCCGCATTTGCACCCAAGACAATAACACAGGAATTGGCAAGGGAATTTTGTGCAGCCTCGACAGCTATTTCAAGGAGAGTTTTTCCTTTGAATTCGAGCAATTGTTTCGGTTGTCCCAATCGGGAAGAACTGCCGGCAGCAAGGATGATGACACCGGTTCTGATTTCATTTTTCATCTTTCTTCATGGATGGGGCCAAGTTTGTTTTTAAGAAAATCCGGATTTTTCTTAGCCAATACGGCTTTGATTTCAGCCAAGGCCGATAATGCAATCTCCTCAGATCCTTCAGCCCCGATATCCAAACCAATTGGGGCATAGATGTTTTCGATGGGGACTTTGGTCCCTTCTGACTCCAACCGTGCTATCAATTTGGCGGTTTTCTTTTTAGGCCCCAAAACACCGATATAGGGAAGTGCGTAAGGTATCAGGTCCTTCAGTACCACTGCCTCATAGTCAAAATTATGGGTCATCAGTAAGGCAACCGTATTTTTGTCAGGATTCAAACCTGAAACAGCCCTGTCAGCCGGCTCGATGATGATATTTGTAGCGGTAGGGAATCTTTCCGTTGTCGCGTGGTTTTTTCTACCGTCAATCAAAGTCAATTCCCAGCCCATCAAAGAAGCCAATTTGGCAACAGGAATGGTGTCATTTCCTGCGCCAAACAATAAAATCCGGATAGGAGGGTTGATGGCTTCATAAAACACCCAAATTTCTTCCGGGTCGGAATATTGCTTTATGGAGCTTACTTGATTTTCAGCGTTGGTATTGATATCAAGGTGAATTTTCTCAGACAATCCGGGATCTAATGTTTCGATTTTACCGAAAGTGTTTCCACCTTTAGACAGCACTCGGGTACCTATTTGCTCTCCACGGGCATTTTTCAAAGAAAAAGCAGTAACCAAAACACTTGGAGTCCGATCACTAAGTGCCACTTTCAACAATTCGGCAGGATTGGATTCATCCTCAAAATCAAGAGGCTCGATCAGTACTTGAATGATACCGTTACATCCCAAACCAACACCGAATTTTTGGTCATCTTCATCTGTGGTATCATAGGTCACAAGCATTGATTTTTGTTGAAAAATGACCGTTTGGGCTTTTCTGAGTGCATCACCTTCAAGGCAACCTCCACTGATAGCTCCGGTCAATTCTCCATCTTCAGTAACAAGCATTCTTGCGCCAGGTCGTCTGTAGGCAGATCCATCGACTTTTACGACTGTTGCCAAGGCTGCTTTTTGCTTTCGGACTTTACAATTTTCGTATGCGTGCAAAATCTGTTGAAGGTCTTTCATGTATAATTTGTTTGACTATGTGCTTTTGATCAAAATTGGCAAAGATTTATTTCTTTGAAGCTTTTTCGCTCAAGAAAACTTGTCCATAAAATTATCCTCAATCTAATTATTTCTAAAGAAGTGCGGCAGAAAATTATTTAAGGGGAAAATCCAATTGGCTATTGGATGATTTTGGTAATTTATTAGCCTGTGGTTCATTGAGAGTTAATAATTGTTAAAATACTTTTTCCATAAAATAGGAAATACCCAAAAATTCCCGGATTTTTGTAACATATGGCAAAATCAAGAGACACCTTCGACAAGAAGGAAAAAGAAAAATTAAGACAGAAGAAAAAACAGGAGAAGCAGCAAAAGAAAGATGACAGAAAGTCCAACACTGCCAAAGTTACGGATTTCGAAAATATGATTGCTTACGTGGATGAGTTTGGAAATATTACTTCTACCCCTCCAGATCCATCTAAAAAAAGAGTTTTTGATGCTGATACGATTGAAATCGGTGTTTCTAAGCATGCTGATCCACTTCCCGGAGAGAATCTTAGAAAAGGAAAAGTGACATTTTTCAATGCTTCAAAAGGTTACGGTTTCATTAAGGATGAAGTTTCCCAAGACAGTATTTTCGTACACATCAACAAATGCATAGATCCTATTCAGGAAAATGACAAAGTTATTTTTGAAACTGAAAAATCTCCAAAAGGATTGAGTGCAGTGGATGTAAAGCTTTTCAAAGCACCTTGATTTGAGTCAATGGCTGATCAAAAAACAGTGTTAGTGGCATGAAAGTCGGCAGCCTTGCAGAGATAAAAAAAGAATTGACCTTCCTTGATACCAAAGAGTTGTCCGTCCTGTTGTTGGATCTAGCCAAGTTCAGTACGGACAATAAAGCTTTTTTATACTTCAAACTTTTTGAAAGGGAAAATCCGAGATTATTTGTTGAATTGGTTCAGGAAGAAATAGACCTTGAATTCCAAAAAGCTAATACTAGAAATTATCATTTAGCAAAAAAATCTGCCCAAAGTATCAGAAGAAAACTGAACAAAAGCCTCAAACTTACCAAAGACAAAGAAACCCTCATTGAATTGATTGCTTACTTTTGCGAGCAATTCAAACTTTACGGATTCTTGGATTTCCGTCATCCTGTGATTGACAATTTGTACAAAGTCCAGGTGGGAAAAATTGAGAAATTAATTACAGGGCTTCACGAGGATTTGCAATACGATTATCAAGAGAAAGTAGCATTGTTAAAGGAAAATTTGAGATAATTTTTTTATTTAAGTATTTAGGTTATTCTATTTTATGATTATCCGCAATCATTCCAGTAAGGATAAATTGAAGCAATGATGAGTCTGTCAAAAAGCTTTTGACCGAAATA
>NZ_JAKZAL010000029.1 GCF_022538115.1 Cognataquiflexum rubidum
ACCAACTCAGGAACAACAGGAACTAATATCAGCTATCATGAAAAATTAGCTTGGGTGTCCCATCGCACAAAACAGGAAAGCCCTGAAAGGGCGGAATTTTTTCATGAATATTCAGGAATTTTTTCATTTCAAAGCTTGTGTTATTCTGGATTTTTAGGATACGATGGGCTGCACCCATCGTTGAGATATTTTGCCCTTTCAGGGCTGTGAATAACTGTAGGATTAATGGCCAAAATTCTCCTAAAAAGCCTCAGCCCCGACGGGGCGAGATATCATAGGGATGGGTGTAGCCCATCCATCAAATGAATTGGGAATTCCGATAAAGCCCTGAAAGGGCGGAATTTTTTCAGAAATCCTAGAGAATTTTGCCATTTCATAGTTAAGCAAGGTTTGAATAATTCTTTCTACTAACCCAGATAACCCGGAGGGCCTAGAGTTTCCTAGATCTTGGATTGGAGTATTTTGAAAACAAGGGTTTAATGGTTAAATTGGGTATTCTTATATTAATCTAGGAGAAATGGAGTTGACAATGGATATTAAATTTGAGCAATTGGTTGAAATTGTTAACCAACCTCCTGAAGATATGAAAACGAAACTGTTCCAATCGGTAAGTCAGAATAAGAAAAAGTCACTATCTAAAGATGATTTTCAAAAGCTATTGCTTCAGGCTCCAACCTGGTCAGAGGAGCAAATAGAGGCTTATGAAAGTGCTAGAAAGCATATTAACCTCTCTAGGATAGCATGATACTTTTGGATTCCTCGGTATTGATTGACCTATTTAGGAAAAAAGACAAATCTAAATCCTACTTTTTCGAATTGTTGTCCGAAGAAAATGACCTTGCGATTTCTACGATTACCCAATATGAGATTGGTATTGGAAACAAATCTTCTAGCTCAGAATTTTGGAATGACTTATATGGTAAACTAATTATTTTGCCCTTTGATCAAAATTGATCGGATGTGGCAATTGAGGTCTATGCTTCTTTAAAAAAGCAAAATAAATTGATAGACTTGGCTGATTTGTTAATAGGAGCTACCGCAAAAAATCACCGGATTCCGCTAGCTACCCTGAATAAAAAACATTTCCAAAGAATTGAGGGACTAATGTAGTTGTGATTTTTTTACAGAAATGAGCAAGGGTTTTTACCGTAAAATGCGCTCCTTTTCGAAAAATTTATAAGAAGTGTCATATAAACCCTCCCTCCAATCACTAACAAATATTAAGTCCAAATTTCTCAACATACCAAATCCTGGCCATATTATGAATCTCAAATCCAATTCTATTTTATTCCTTTTTTCACTTCTCGTCTTTTCTTATTGCAATCCAAACGATGAAACTGTGGCAGATGATCCTCTCAAGCAACTGGAATTGGAAGTGGTGGATTCTCTGATGGTAGATGAACTTGTTCCGCTCCGTCTTCAGGATTATTCACCGGAGGCAGGATTGTATATCCTGTTTGATTCCAAATCCCAAAATCCGTTTTTGGTCAACGAAAAAGGCGAAATTCTCAATAAGTTCGACCTGAAAGGGGAAGGACCAAACGGCACAGGAGGAAATGGTGCTTTTGGTTATAAATTCTTGGACAAAGACAGGTTTGTGGCGCAGGGTGCATTTACGGGTTATTTTATTTACGACCTACAAGGGAATCAGATCCGAAAAATCGCCAACAATGCCAAGGAACTTTGGCGGATTAGCATCTACCGCAACCGGACGACTTTCCATCCCTATGTCGAAAACGGTCAGGACATGATGCTTGGGGAGGAACAGAATTTTTTCTCCAATGAGGAGTCGGATTACAAAACCTTAGGGACGGATTATTATTCTAAAATTAGCAGCATTTATCGTTACAACCTTGGGACTGAGGAAAATGAAATCCTGGAATCTTTTCCTGAATCTTGGGAACCTAGGCTGAACAAACGTTTTGTAGGACCTGATCTGCCTTTTGTCGCACTTCATGATTCCAAGAAGAAATTCGCCTTGCTACCTTTGGTTGGCAATCAGGTGTTCATTTATGAATTTCGGGAAGACAAACCGGTAATGACTCAGGATATCAAACTTTCCCACCCTCTCCGACCTGAATCAGCACCCCTCTTTGACATTGATGCAGAAAATCCCGACTCAGAGTATCCCAAATTTACCAATGTCCTTTTTGCGGGAGATTACCTGATTGCTTCCTTTAGTACCAAAGTTCCACTATCTGTTATGACCGAACTCCGTGCCAAGTCGGAAGAATATTACCAATTGCCGGAGTTTAAAGAAGCGATGAAAAAGTATATGAAATACTACCATATTGTGGTCAAAGACGGAAAGCAGATCGGGATTATTGATGAGTTACCTGTTCATGGGGGATTGGAATTTTTGGATCGAAAAGGAATCCTTTATGTCAATGACAATGCCAATCCGGAGGAAGAGCGGGATTACAATGTTTTTTACAAAGTGAAAATCAAGGAATAAAAAAAACCGGCAGTTTCCCGTCGGTTTTTTAGGATATATATACAGTTGGTTTAGATTCTATTTTAACGAAACAAATCCTGTGCCATTGCATTTTCAGTTGCCAATCGTAAAAATAAATCCGATTCCGGGTTGTATCATGGTAATGGCTGACCTCTGCGGTGTATAGACAAACTCCCCCTCGCCCTGATCGGGACGATATTCTGTATCCTGTTTTCTGAGAAAATCCACCGGCCCACTGTCGTGGTACAGGACTTTGAATTCGAAATGCCCCATTTCCCTGTTTTTGAAGGGGACTTTGAACCCACCTCCAAAGCGGTAACCCAACACCCAATCACTGAAATCCATCCCTTCTTCTATCGGTTCTTCAAACTGAAACTCTCGGATTTTATATCGGGTATAGAAATAATTGGCGCCAACCTGCGCTTCCAAAAATGGGATGATCCGCTTTTCACTTTCAAAATTATACCTGAAGATCCCCATAAAAGTCATCAGATTATTGTTTCGTCTCAGTCTCAGTTCGTCGGTAAATCCCGGATATAGGTCGGTTCTTTTTTCGAGTTCTGTGCCATGCTTTCCGTATCCAAGTCCAAATCCCACCTCAATGGGCTTCATGGGAAACCGGTAATAAAAAGATATGGTATATTCAGGAAAAACAGATCCATCCATTATTTCCCTCAAATCACCCACAGGTACACCAAGATTGGCCTGAAAACCTGTTGAGAAATATTGGGCATGGGAAACAGATGCAGACAAAAGGAAGATAGCTAGAAAGATTATCCGAGTCATTAGAGTATTTTTGGAATTAATACGGAAAGAACCTAATGCAGTTTTAGAAATTTGTTTCAATCCAAGTCTTGGAAAACCTCTTCCAAATCCAAACTGAATCCTTCAATACAAGCTGAACTTACAATATCTCCGGGTGAAAAAAGTCTGGAGGGGACGTATTTTCCTGTAGTCAGGGTATAAATCAAAAGCGTCTGTTCAGTGGGTTGGATCACCCAATATTCCTTCACGCCGCTTTCTTCATAGACTTCATATTTGTACTTGAGTTCTTTGCGGTTGGAACCGGGGGAAAGGATCTCGATAATCAAGTCCGGCGCACCGATACAGCCTGCATCATCCAATTTGCTGCGGTCGCAGACCACGCAGATATCTGGCTGAACTACAGTAAAAATATCTTCGTTTTTCTTTGACTTAATTGGAAGCCTTACATCAAATGGTGCAGTATATACTTCACAGGATTTATTCTCGAGAAAATTGAAGATTTTATTAGAAATTATCAGTGAAACTTTTTGATGAATTCTCCTAGGGGCCGCCGCCGCAGACTTAAAAACTTTTCCTTTGATGATTTCCACCATTTCATCCATTTGCCAAGTCAGGTAATCCGCATAGGAATACTTGCCATATTCTGTATAGGGTTCGCTGACTTTGTTTTCGGTTTCTTCGGTTTTCATCATTCTAATTTAATGAAAAACTTGGTGAAATTGATTTTGATGAAAGCTGTATGAATGGTCGTTTTGATCGTCAATCTGAGTTTCAGACATTTTAAAAAAAAAACTTTCAGAAAAGGAATGACTTTGAAACTTTATAACATTAAAACCTTAAAACCTTCTAATCTTTTAATTTTACAATTTTACAATTTTCCAATTTTCCAATCACCCTAGTACTCCATCAACTTCCTCAATTTTTCCTTAAACCTCTCCACAGGAAGGAAATTCTTTTCCAGACTTGGTGCAAAAGGAACCGGTGTATCCAAACTTCCTTCCCGCATCACAGGGGAATCAAGTGATTCAAAGCAGTTTTCCGAAATCCAAGCCACTATCTCCGAACCTATTCCTCCTGTGAGGCAATCTTCCTGAAGGAAAATCACTTTCCCGGTTTTCTTGACCGTTTTTTCAACCGCCTCTTTGTCCCAAGGGAGTAAAGTCCGCAAATCCAAAATGTCTGCCGAAACACCCAATTCTTTCACCGCTGTTTTTGCCCAATGAACACCCATGCCGTAGGTGATAATACTGAGCGTCTCCCCATCCTGTACCAAGTTGGCTTTGCCAACTTGGACTGTATAATAATCATCAGGAATGGCTTCCGAAATGGAGCGGTAAAGCGCCTTATGCTCAAAGTACATGTAGGGATTTGGGTCTTCAAAAGCCGCATTCAGCAATCCCTTGGCATCATAAGGGTTGGAGGGATAGACGATTTTCAGTCCGGGAGTGTGGAAAAACCAAGCCTCGTTGGATTGGGAATGGAAAGGTCCTGCGGCGACTCCGGCACCAGTAGGCATGCGGACGACAACATCGGCATTTTGTCCCCATCTGTAATGGATTTTAGCCAAGTTGTTTACTATTTGGTTGAATCCCACGGACACAAAATCCGCAAACTGCATTTCCACCATTGACTTATAACCTTTGATGGATAAACCCAAGGCAGCGCCGATGATGGCGCTTTCGCAGAGTGGGGTATTGCGAACTCGGTCAGCGCCGAATCTGTCTTTGAAACCATCCGTAATCTTAAATGCCCCACCATAAGTTCCGATGTCCTGACCCATGAGGATGAGGTTTGGATACTTTTCCATGGATTGGCGGAGGCCGTCGGCGATTGCATCCAAGAAGCGCTTTTCTGTTTTCTGATCTGATTTTGGAGTGATTACTTCTTGCTGAAATGGCGCGTAGATATCCGCCATTTCCTCTTCAGTATCTGCGCTAACTGCTTCTTCGGCAAAGGCAATATCCAATCCTTTATTGATCGCAGCTTTGATTTTTTTATTGATTTTTTCTTTGGCTTCCGAACTCAATACTCCTGATTCCTCCAAATACCTCTCGTAATTGTCCACAGGGTCTTTGAGCGCCCATGTTTCCATGAGGTCCTTGGGAACGTACTTGGTTCCTGAAGCTTCTTCATGTCCACGCATCCGGAAGGTAATTGCTTCCAAGAGAATCGGTCTTGGGTTTTGCCTGATATCTTCCGCTAATTTTTTGACAGTATCATAGACTGCCAAAACATTGTTTCCGTCCACCCGAACAGCCTCCATACCGTACCCTGGTCCTTTTTCAGTAAAATATTTGAAAGCAAACTGCTCTTCACTTGGGGTGGAAAGTCCGTACCCGTTGTGCTCTACGACAAAGATTACCGGGAGTTTCCATACTGCGGCCACATTGAGACCTTCGTGAAAATCACCTTCTGAACTTGCCCCATCACCGGTAAAAACCAAGGTGACTTTGTTTTCTTTTGAAAGTTTATGGGCCAAACCGATGCCGTCCGCAATGGCCATCTGTGGACCGAGGTGGGAAATCATCCCGACGATATGGTGTTCGTTGGTGCCAAAGTGAAAGGAACGGTCTCTGCCTTTGGTATAGCCCGATTTTTTACCCTGAAACTGTGCAAAAAGTTTTTCCAAAGGAAGATTTCTACCGGTAAAGATTCCAAGATTTCGGTGCATCGGAAGGATGTATTCATCTTCCTGCAGGGCATTGACTGCGCCGATGGAGATGGCTTCTTGTCCCCAACCGCTAAACCACTTGGAGATTTTTCCCTGACGGAGGAGGATGAGCATTTTTTCTTCAATCCTTCTAGGCATCAACAGGGACTCATATAGATCCAATAAAGTCTTGTCAGAATACTCTTTTCTATCAAAAATCATTGCTTGCGCTTCGGTGCTTGGAATTGGCATGGGGTTTATGATTTAATATGTATTGACGCAATGATGCCAGTGAAAGCGTTAATCCAAAATAATTTAATGTTGGACACTGAAATGTCCGGAACATCGGTCTTCCGACTTCGGTCTTCCGTCCCGACTGAAGTAGATTATTAGGTAACTGGCAAAGAAGCGTATATCTATTTAATTTGATGCCAAATTAGTTGAATTTAGCTTTCTCCCCAAGGTTTGGACAGAACTTATCTTGTACCAAATTGGGTTATGTTTACTTAAATCCAAATCTTTCATTCAATAAGCAAAGGAGGAAATATTTATGGTAGATATCCTGATCAAAAATATGGTTTGTCCACGCTGTATCATGGCTGTTGAAAATGTCCTGAACAAACAAAAAATTGGATTTGAAAGGGTGGAACTTGGGAAAGTGAGGTTAAATACCCAAATGGATGAAGTTGCCTACGGGATCTTTGAAACCGAAATTGAAAAACTCGGCTTTGAAATCTTGAAAGACAGGGATGTGCAGCGCATAGAAAAGATCAAGAACCTGTTTACCCTGTTGTTTCAAAAGGAGGAAATACCTTCGGGTTTAATTATTTCCACATATATCAATTCCCATATCCCGGAAGATTACAGCATGCTGAGTCACCTTTTTAGCAGCATGGAAGGAATTACGATTGAAAAATATTTTATCAGCCTCAAAATCGAAAAAGTAAAGGAGTGGCTTTTTTATGAAGAGCTCACCTTGAGTGAAATGGCGTATAAACTGGATTATAGTTCCGTGCAGCACCTTTCTTCCCAATTCAAAAAAATCACGGGCATGACACCGAGTGAGTATAGGAAGTTGAGGAGGGATGGAGGTAAGGAAGTTGGGAAGTCGGGAAGGTGGGAAGGTGGGAAGTCGGGAAGTAGGAAGTAGGAAGTTGGGAAGTTGGAAGGTAGGAAGTAGGGAAGTTGGAAGGTAGGAAGTAGGGAAGTCGGGATGTAAGTTTGAAGTAATAAGTTGGTGCTCGGATCAAAATTTTATCGTGGGTTTAGGCTGACTCCTCCACTTGGACTCAACTTTAAAACTTTTCAACCTTGAAACCTTACAACCCCTAATCTTTCAATTTTCCAATTTTGAAATTTTTCAATTCCCCCTAAAAACAGCAAAGGCGTCGATTCACATCGACGCCTAAAAGTAATGCAAGGTTAATGAAAAAATTTTCGTTTGCTGTACGACTTCAAAAGTAGAAATAAACCTTTCCCCAAAAGGAAATCAACCGTTAAGGATACTTTAATTTAAACCCAAATTAATCCTCAAAAATTAATATTTAAATAACATAAGGGATCCCGTCAATGGCCTTCCAAATCAAAATTGCCGATTATGATTTTTTTGGCCACATAATCTTTTAACTTAAGGACTTGCTAAAGAACACCTTTGTATAAATAATCGGAACCAATGGCACTTTCTAAAATTTTAATAATTCTCCTTAGTTTGATTTTCAGCAATGATTTTGATCAGCAAGAAAGAAAAACCACAGTCGAGATCAAGGGAGATCAATTTTATATCAATGGCAAGCCAACTTATCAGAATAGAGTTTGGAACGGCCAAAAGATTGAAGGATTATTGATGAATTCCAGGATGGTACAGGGGATTTTTGATGATTTAAATCCAGAGACTGTATCCAATTGGGAATACCCCGATTCGGGAAAATGGGATGCAGAAAGGAATACCGATGAATTTATAGCCAATATGGAAGAATGGCGAAATCATGGACTTCTTTCTTTCACCATCAATTTACAGGGTGGAAGCCCGTTTGGATATTCCCAAAGCCAACCGTGGTATAATTCGGCATTTACCGAAAAGGGCGAATTGAGGAACGACTATATGGAACGGTTAAAAAGAATCCTAGACAAAGCGGACGAACTGGGGATGGTTCCGATAGTCGGATATTTTTATTTTGGTCAGGATGAAAGATTACAGGACGAACAGGCTGTTATTGCGGCAGTGCAAAACGCGACAGATTGGTTACAGGATGGTGGATACAGGAATGTGTTGATAGAAATAAACAATGAATGTGATGTCCATGCTTATGACCACGATATTTTAAAGCCTGAAAGAGTTCATGAATTGATAGCATTGGCTAAGAATATAGAAAAAAATGGGTTCAGGTTTTATGTGAGTACAAGTTATGGAGGAGGAGTGATTCCCAAAACCAATGTGGTCAAAGTCTCTGATTTTATATTGCTCCATGGCAATGGGGTAAGCAGCCCGGATAGGATTGTTGAAATGGTTAAACAGACCAAAGAAGTGGAAGGATATCAAAAAATGCCAATAATTTTTAACGAAGACGATCATTTTGATTTTGACAAAGATCGGAATAACTTCAAAGCTGCCGTCTCAGCCTACGCATCTTGGGGGCTGTTTGATTATCGCATGAAAGATGAGGGCTTTGAACAGGGATATCAGAGTGTACCGGTTGATTGGGGAACCAATTCAGAGCGGAAAAAGGGATTTTTTAAGTTATTGAAAGAAATTACGGGGTATTGAAATAAGACTTGGGAAATTCAGAATTAAGAATGATGAATTAATAATGACAAAGAAATAAAGTGGAAATAGGGCTTAAATAGAGTGGAAATACAGTTGAAATAAAAAGGGAGAACCTTCCAACCTTCCAGCAATCTAATTTATCAATTTTCCAATTTTCCAATCTTTTCAACACTTTTTTGGATCAAGAACCTGCCCACGGAGATCCGAAAATGCCAACAGCTAATTCTGCCCAAACTAGGAAGAAAACCAAAAGAATTCCTCCACAAACAAGAATCCTGCCTTGAAGATTTTTGAATGTTCGCAGAACTATTTCCATAGACAATCCGGTGATGAGAAGCAGAATCCCCATTACAATAAAATCAAAAAGGTCCCAATCAACCTCATCGGTAAATTGCATGGCTACAAGCGGAAAGAGTAATAATCCCACGATTGTTGATAGGATCAATTTTAATCTCATGTCTTTCATAAGTTGTAAGGGGCTATAGTGATATAGTGAGTTTCATGTAAAAGTACTTTGAAATACAAAGTAATCTGAAATCATTTTATTCACCAAATTTTTTAACAATAATTTAAAATCTTTCAATTCCCCAACCTTCTCCCAACCTTTCAACCTTATTACCTTTCAATTTTTCAATTTTCGAATTTTCCAATCCTTCCCCCAACCTTTTAACATTAAAACCTTAAAACCTTTTAATTTTTCAATCTTCCAATTTTCCAATCTTTCAATCCTCCCTTTTTCCCCTACCTTTGCAGCCAAAGTAGGAAAAGCGTGAAAGCGAGAACATTAAAAAAAGACAAAGTCAATATCATCACCATGGGATGCTCCAAGAATCTGGTTGATTCAGAGGTGCTATTGACACAATTGAGAGGAAACGGGATCATTGCATTCCACGAATCCGAAAATCAGGACAACAACATCGTCATCATCAATACCTGTGGCTTTATAGACAATGCCAAGCAGGAATCCATTGATACGATTCTACAATATGTGGATGCCAAAGAAAAGGGATTGGTGGACAAGGTTTATGTAACCGGTTGCCTCTCTCAGCGGTACAAGGACGACCTCGAAAAGGAAATTCCACAGGTGGATGCCTATTTCGGGACGAGAGACCTTCCTGCATTGCTCAAAAAATTCAAAGCCGATTATAAGCATGAACTTGTAGGGGAGAGGTTGCTGACGCACAATGCCCATTATGCTTACATGAAAATTTCCGAGGGCTGCGACAGACCTTGTTCATTTTGTGCCATTCCGCTGATGCGTGGAGGCCATATTTCAAGACCTATCGAGGAATTGGTGAAAGAAGCCCAACACAAAGCCGCCAACGGAACCAAAGAATTGTTGCTGATTGCACAGGATTCGACCTATTACGGTTTGGATTTATATAAAAAGAGAAACCTTGCAGACCTGCTCAGAAACCTTTCTGATGTGGAAGGAATCGAATGGATCAGGCTGCATTATGCCTATCCTACGGGATTCCCTATGGATGTGATCGAAGTGATGAAGGAGCGATCCAATATCTGTAATTACCTTGACATCCCGCTTCAGCATGGTTCTACATTAGTATTGAAGACCATGAGACGGGGCACAACCCGGGAAAAGCAGGAGGAATTGATCCATTCAATCCGAGACATCATCCCGGAAATTGCGATCAGGACAACCTTGATTGCCGGGCATCCTGGAGAGGGCGAAGCCGAGTTTCAGGAAATGGTGGATTTTGTCGAAAGGATGAAATTTGAGCGTTTGGGCGTATTTACCTATTCCCATGAAGAAAATACCCACGCCCACACGATGGAGGATATCATTCCACAGGAAGTGAAGCAGGCAAGGGCAAACCACCTGATGGAGATACAGGAGCAGATTTCATTTGACCTCAATCAGGCCAAAATCGGGAAAGAGTATAAAGTGTTGGTAGACAAAAAAGAAAACGGATACTTTGTCGGGAGGACAGAATTTGACTCCATCGAGGTGGACAATGAAGTCCTGATCGATGCCTCCAAGCATTATTGCAGGGTGGGTGATTTTGTCAATGTCCGTGTCAACGACGCCACTGAATTTGATTTGTATGGGGATGTGATTTAATTCGACCTGTTATTCTGCTTCTCCAGAAGCAGAATTCTATAGTTTGTCATGCTGCTTTTCCGAAAGCAGCATTTATTTTTTACATTGGATTTAGGTCATGCTTCTGAAGAAGCAGGACAGCTGGTTTACGTTAATCTGCTTCTCCAGAAGCAGCATTCCAATTTATTGTTGATTTAGGTCCTGCTTCTGAAGAAGCAGGACAGCTAGTTCCTGTTAAACTCGTTCTGCTGCTTTTCCGAAAGCACCATTTATTTTTTACCTTGGGATTGAGTCCAGCTTCTGGAGAAGCAGGACAGCTATATTACGTTAAAGTAGTCATTTTTATGAAGCCCTTTCAAGTTTCTGATCAACATTCAGTCTATTTTTTAACCCTCACTATTGAAGGATGGCTAGATATTTTTACCCGAAAGGATTATAAACTAGAAGTGGTAGATAGCCTTAATTTTTGTGTAGAGAGAAAAGGATTAGAGATTTTTGCTTGGTGTTTGATGTCAAACCATCTCCATTTGCTTTGTAGATCAAAAGAGGCGTTCAAGTTATCAGAAACCATTCATGACTTTAAAAAATTTACAGCGAAAAAGATCTTAGAAAGTCTTGAAAAAGAATCCATTGAATCTAGATCTCAATGGATATTGGAAATTTTGAGTAAAAGGGGAGAATCTCAAAACCGCATAACTAATTATAAATTCTGGAAGGACGGACTTCATGCGATTTCTGTGGAGTCAAGTTGGTTTTTTGAACAGAAGTTACATTACATTCACAACAATCCCGTGGAGGATTTAATTGTTGAAGAGTCCACGGAATACCTTTTCAGTTCAGCCCGTGATTATTCAGGAAAAAAGGGTTTGGTGAAGGTTGAATTGTATTGATTTTCAAGTCCAGCAGAAGTAGGACAGCTTGTTTTGTTATTCTGCTTCTCCAGAAGCAGAACTTCTTTCTGACTTTTTTGCTACTTTTCCAAATAAGTTAAAAACCTTGCGAAAATTGTGATTTGTTTTTCCAGAAGTAAGCCAACTAGGTCCAGCTTCTGGAGAAGCAGGACAACAAGGCGGCACAAAAGATCGATTTCTTTGGTGCCTTTTTTGTTTCATTGGATTTTTATCCCCTTTTTTTAACGAAACAATAATCCCAAAACCCTAATCAAAATTAAATTCTGTAGTAAATTGGTCAAAAATAGGACTCAATGAAAACCATCTTTACCACACTCTTTTTTTTCCTTTTGATAATGTCTGCCTCCGCCCAATTTACCTATGACCTCCAAGGCCACCGTGGCGCAAGGGGATTGATGCCTGAGAATACGATTCCTGCCATGATCAAAGCCTTGGATCTTGGCGCCACCACATTGGAATTGGACTTGGCTGTCACGAAAGACGGGATTGTCATTGTTTCCCACGAACCTTATATGAATCCTGTGATTTGCCTGACGCCCGAGGGAAAAGAGATTGCGGCAGGAGATAAGTCTCACAATATCTATCAGATGGACTTTGCAGAGGTCGTGAAATACGACTGTGGTTCCAAATTCCATTCTGGATTCCCAAAGCAGGTTAAGTTCCTTGTGAGCAAACCCAAACTCTCGGATCTGATCGATGTCGTCGAAAAATACGTGGCCGATATGGGTTTACCCAAGCCAAATTATAATATCGAGATCAAAAGCGGCCCCGAGGGTGATGGGAGTTACCATCCTGCGCCAAAGGAATTCTCTGATATGGTACATAAAGTACTCGACGGAAAACTTGATTGGAGCAGGGTTACCATTCAATCCTTTGACTTTAGGGTTTTGCAATACATGCATCAGGCTTATCCCAAGGTGACTTTGGCCATGTTGGTGGAGACGGCAGCCAAACCCACCGAACAGCTGGCTAAGTTGGGATTTCAACCACAGATTTATTCGCCTTATTTTATTGCTTTGACCAAAGAGACGGTAGACCAACTCCATCAAAAAGGAATGAAAATCATCCCTTGGACTGTCAACACCACCGAACAGATGGAGCGGTTATTGGAAATGGGAGTGGATGGAATCATTACCGATTATCCAAATCTTGCCCCAAAAAAGTAAAAAAGAAAATTATCCTGAATTCAATTTTTTCCGTTGTCTTTCTCCCGACAAATGTTGTTTGTAACCAGGTGTAAATTTGACTTTGTTCCCATTTAATTTTCTTTAAATGAGGAATAGCTAAGCTAAAATCATTTCTGTTCCGTATATCTCCGGGATTGGATAATTTGTAACCTGATTCAGATAAAATGAAATTACTCTTTATAATCGGTCTTTTTCTCTTCAACCTTTCCTGTGGTTCCTCCGAACTCGGTCAGGCCAACTCCAAAGCGCCTTCCCATCAGGCATTTGATGAGTTGCTCAAAAAGCATGTCAGCAAAGATGGGATTGTCAATTACAAGGGATTTATCCAAGACAAATCCAAGCTTGATAAGTACCTCGATCTCTTGAGCGACAATGCGCCGGACAGGGGGAAATGGTCCAAAGAAGAGCAATTGGCCTATTGGATCAATGCTTACAATGCTTTTACGGTCAAATTGATTGTGGATAATTATCCTGTCAAAAGCATTCAGGACCTTCATCCCAAAGTCAAAATCCCCTTGATCAATACCGTTTGGCACATCAAATTTTTCAAAATAGGAGGGAAGGAAGCTTCTCTCGATGAGATCGAGCACAAAATCCTGAGGAAGGAATTCGAAGAGCCAAGAATCCATTTTGCGATCAACTGTGCATCTTTCTCCTGTCCGCCTTTGTTGAATGAAGCTTTTTTTCCTGAGAAAATTGACCAACAGCTAGATAAGGTGGCAAGAACATTTGTCAATGATACCAAGAGGAATAAAATCACCCCCGATAAGGTTGAGATTTCATCAATTTTTTCATGGTTCAAAGGTGACTTTACAAAAAATGGAAGCTTAATTGATTACCTTAACCAATATTCCACCATCAAAATCAAACCAAACGCCAAGGTCTCATACCTTGACTACGATTGGTCCCTCAATGAGTAAAGCAAACAGAAATATTGTCATCATCGGAAACGGAATCTCCGGTGTCACCTGTGCCCGGCATATCCGAAAAAAAGATGAATCCGCCCAAATCACGATCATTTCAGGGGAAACGGATCATTTTTTTTCCCGAACGGCGCTCATGTACATCTACATGGGTCACATGAAATATGAGCATACCAAACCTTACGAAGATTGGTTTTGGAATAAGAACAGGATCAACCTAAAAAGAGCTTGGGTAGAAAAAATCGATTTTGAGGTGAAGGCTCTGATTTTTTCAAATAAAGAATCCATGACTTACGATGTGTTGGTTTTGGCTACGGGCTCTAAGCCAAATAAATTCGGTTGGCCGGGTCAAGACCTGAAAGGCGTGCAGGGGATGTATTCGTATCAGGACTTGGAACTTATGGAATCCAATACCAAAGATATCAGCAAGGCGGTCATTGTGGGTGGAGGATTAATCGGGATTGAGATGGCCGAAATGCTCAACAGCAGAAAGATTCCGGTGACATTTCTGGTAAGGGAAAAGAATTTTTGGGATAATATCCTCCCCTTGGAAGAATCCAAAATGATCAACCGCCATATTTTGGAACACCATATTGACCTGCGACTGGAAACAGAATTGGGAGAAATTATTGGAGATGCATCCGGAAAAGTGAAGGCAATCACTACCAAAACAGGAGAAAAAATTGATTGTCAGTTTGTAGGATTGACTGTTGGAGTCAGTCCCAATATTGAATTCCTTCGAACCAAACCCTTGGAGAGTTCTGAAAATAATAAAACAATACAAACCAACAGAGGCATCATCGTGGACAGGTTTTTCAAAACCAATATTCCCGACGTCTATGCCATCGGTGACTGTGCAGAGTTCCAAGAAACACCCGCCGCAGACCGGAAAAATATCGAACAGGTTTGGTATACGGGAAGGATGCACGGAGAAACACTTGCATTCAACCTGACTTCAGACAAGCCTGTTCCCTACCAACCGGGTGTTTGGTTCAATTCCGCCAAATTTCTTGACATTGAATACCAAACCTATGGTTTTGTACCTCCTGTTTGGACTGAGGAATATGAAAGTTTGTATTGGGAAGATGACGGAGGGAAAATTGCGATCCGGTTTTTGTATGGGAAATCAGATATGAAAATCAAAGGAGTGAACGCTTTTGGCTGGAGATTGCGGCATGATTATTTTGACAAGGCCATCTCAGAAGGTTGGATGTTTGAAAAAGTGCTGACCCACCTGAATAAAGCAAGCTTCAATCCGGAGTTTTTCAAATCCCATCACAAGGCTGTCTTGGATCAATACAACAAGCAAAAGGGGAAATCCCTGAAGGTCCACAAAATGTCTTTTATTCAAAAATTAATCGGGTCAAGAGCATGAAAACCATTCAAAAAATAGGACTTGTAATTTTTGTCTTTGGACTAGTGTTGTTCACTTTCCTCCCTTTTTTCGGTACTTATCAGTTGGAAAAGGAAACCGTCGAAACCAATGTCAAAGAAATTCATACCGATAAGATGGTGGAAGTTCTTTCACCGATGTTTGGAAAAACCTACTCTTCAAATTTTGCTTTTATAAGTGATTTCAAAAGTTATTTCAATACCTATAATGACGGTTTAAAAGCAAATCAGGAATGGGACAAGGTGATTTGGGACAATTATGCTTTTGCATTGACCAAAGCTTCGGCTACAGGACCTGTTTCGGAAAACCCTTTTTTGTTTTTGGGAATTACCGTTCTGATAGGTGTTTTTGGAGCCTTGCTTTACATTCTTCCCCTTTACCGAGGTCAGACAGAAGGGATCAAAAATGATGGGATTTTCTTTTCCTCGATGAAGTCAAAGGGACTTTTGGGAATGATAACCGGCGCCTGGCTGATCCTTTTTTATATCGTCCTTTATTGGTTTCCCGAATACATCACCAACCTCGTCCTGATGGTCGATCCGATCAGCATGGCGCTTTCCGGTAATCCGGCAAGTCAGTGGTTTTTATATGGCTTCATCTATACTTTGGCCATCATAGTGATGGGCATCAGGATGTTTAGAAAATACCGGGGCAATGCCTATCAGACTATCAGAACAACATCAGTCATGTTTTTCCAATTGGCATTCGCCTTTTTGCTTCCGGAAATTTTGGTGTTGATGAACATGCCTTGGCATGACTTCAAAAATATTTGGCCTTTAGATTATTCCTTTTTCTATGAATACAGGATAGATGGTATGATCAGTTCCGGTGCTTTGGGAATGTTCATGTTGATTTGGGGGATCATTCTGATCGTGGTTGGGGTTCCCTTATTCACTTATTTTTATGGCAAAAGGTGGTATTGCTCATGGGTTTGCGGCTGCGGTGGATTAGCCGAGACTTTGGGTGACCCTTACCGTCAGCTTTCTGACAAATCAGTCAAGGCCTGGAAAATCGAGCGCTATCTCATTCACGGTGTTTTGGTTTTCGCGGTATTGATGACGGGATTAACGATTGCCAATTACTTTTCGGGATTCGAACTTTTAGGTCAAGCAACAGATCAGCTGCACAGTATTTATGGCTTTGCTATTGGTTCGGCTTTTGCAGGAGTCATCGGGACAGGATTTTATCCCTTGATGGGTAACAGGGTTTGGTGTAGATTTGGGTGCCCATTGGCGGCTTACCTTGGATTGGTGCAGCGCTTCAAATCCCGGTTCCGAATCACTACCAATGGCGGTCAGTGCATCTCCTGCGGAAATTGCTCCACTTATTGCGAAATGGGCATTGATGTGAGGTGGTATGCACAAAGGGGCCAAAACATTGTCCGTTCTTCCTGCGTCGGCTGTGGTGTATGTTCGGCAGTCTGTCCAAGGGGAGTGTTAAAACTTGAAAATGGCGATGAGGAGGGCAGAATCAACGAAATGCCCATCATCATCGGAAACAATTCCATCACTGTAAAAGCTTAATGATCTTCATTTATTTCTTTTTGGGAATATACATTCTGGCAATGCTGTTCATTCTTTTTTACAGTTTTGCCCAGGCACATCTGTTGTATCATTTTTTTAGATTCAAAAAGAATCCTAATATATCATTGGAACCCGCAGCCAAAGATTTACCCAAAGTGACGGTGCAGCTACCTGTCTACAATGAAATGTATGTGGTGGAAAGGTTGATTGATTCAGTTTCCAAATTCCGCTATCCAAAAGATAAACTTGAGATTCAGATATTAGATGACAGTACCGACGAAACTTCAGAAATAATCCAAAGGAAATTGAAAGAATATGCTGAGGTAAATTTCAAATATATCCATCGGATAGACCGAAAAGGATTCAAAGCAGGTGCTTTGAGAGAGGGAATGGAAGTGGCTGAAGGTGAATTTATAGCGATTTTTGATGCCGATTTTGTTCCTGATCCAGATTTTCTGATGAAGACCATCGGGCATTTTCAGGATGACAAAGTGGGCATGGTACAGACGAGATGGACGCATTTGAATGAGGAATATTCTGTTTTGACCCGCTTGCAGGCTTTTGCTTTGGATGCACACTTTATGGTGGAGCAGATGGGGAGAAACGGGCAGCATGCATTTATCAATTTCAATGGGACGGGAGGGATATGGAGGAAAAGCTGTATCCTCGATGCCGGCAATTGGCACGATGATACCCTGACGGAGGACCTTGACCTGAGTTACCGGGCTCAGCAAAAAGGATGGAAGTTTATCTACCGACCTGATATCAAATCCCCTGCAGAACTTCCTCCCGTGATGTCTGCGATCAAATCCCAACAATTCAGATGGACCAAAGGCGGTGCCGAATGTGCCGTGAAGCATCTTGGAGATGTACTTTCCAAAAAGCTTCCGCTAAAAACCAAACTGCATGCCACTGCCCATTTGCTCAATGCGGTGATTTTCATCGCAGTATTATTGGTAAGCCTTAGCAGTATTCCGATTTGGTGGGCTTTCCAGCAGGGATATATTCCTGAAAGTTATTTTCAGGCAGCAGCTGTGTTTTTTGTGGGATTTGTGATCATAGCTTTAGTTTACTTCTTTGCCAATTTGAGTTTGGTGGATTATTCATGGAAAGGAATCGGAAGATTTCTTTGGGAGTTGCCACTTTTTCTGGCTGTATCGATGGGACTTGCTCTGCACAATGCACAGGCAGTTTGGGAAGGATTGACAGGAAAACGGTCTCCTTTCATCCGTACTCCGAAATACAACCTGGAGAAAAGCCAAAAATCCTGGACCAATAATATTTACAATCAGATCAAAATTCCTTTCACAACCTACATCGAAGGGCTTTTAGCTGTAATTTTCTTGGTAATGGTAATATTGTCGATTCACTTCCAAACTTACGAGATGTTGGTTTTTCACATGATGCTGACTTTTGGCTATTCTGTGGTTTTCATTGAGTCACTTAAAAGTTATAGGCTAAAATAATCCCGAATTTCAAAAGGCCGGTAAGAAGTTCCCTTCCAATTTCATCCAAAAATCAATGTCTTTAAATTCAACCCTAAAAGCGCAACATAAACCGTTCCCGATTATCGACGTATTGATTCCGGCCTATAATGAAGAAGGTTCGATCGGAAAAGTCATCCAAGACATTCCCAAGTCAGTAAGGCATGTCATAGTCGTAAACAACAATTCTAAAGACAATACCCGCCAAGTGGCCGAGAAAGCAGGAGCGATTGTTTTGGATGAGCCCGTAATGGGTTATGGAAAAGCATGTTTGACAGGGATGTCCTATTTGCCGAATTTGGATGTGGAGCCTGATATCCTGGTTTTTTTGGATGGCGATTACAGTGATTATCCCGAACAGCTGCTTGATGTCATTGAGCCTGTTTTAAAGCAAGATTATGATATGGTGATAGGTTCAAGGGCTAGGGGAAATAGAGAAAGTGGCTCGATGACTTTGCCGCAGGTATTCGGTAATTGGTTGGCCACTAGTTTGATGAAAGTCATTTACAAAACAGACTATTCCGATTTGGGTCCATTCAGGGCCATCAAATGGGACAAGTTGAAGGGCTTGGGGATGGTAGATCAGAACTACGGTTGGACCATCGAGATGCAGATCAAAGCTGCCAAAGCAGGATTGAAAACGACTGAAGTTCCGGTGGATTACCGAAAAAGAATCGGAGTGTCAAAAGTGAGTGGAACCATCAAAGGCGTAATCGGAGCCGGGTATAAGATTTTGTGGACGATATGGAGGTATAGGTGAGGGGGGAGGAGATGCGAGATATGAGATACGAGACACATGACGCAAGACACAAGAATCAAGACGCAAGATTCAAGACGCAAGACATAAGACACAAGATAGGCGCCTCCTGTGGTAGGGTGATCGTTATAGAAAAGAGACGGGGGAATTGGGGGAATCCTAGCTGGTAGCGAGGAAGTCGGGCTTTATTTATAATGAAGCGCCAATCAAAGTGGCAAAATGAACCAATAAAGGACCCTCAAATCACCTCTTTATGACATAAAACGGGATATTGTAAGAGGAGAAATTCCCCCGCCCATCAAGTGCGTAGACGAAAACCCTAAAAGGCCCCTCATCCTTTGGCGTCTTGAATTGGACTTTTGGTCCATTTGAAACCACAATCAGGGAGTCGATTGGGTTGGAATAATTTTTATCAAGAAAGTAATTTTCTTCGTCCCTGATTTCCCAGATGAATTCCAGTGAGTCCGCTTCGGGATCTTCTGCCAGTGCGCTAGCTGTATATATTTTGTCGCTTTCCAGGTAGAAATTGTCCCTGACAAAACTTTTCGGGTTTTCAATCGAAATTTCGCTGACATTAGGCGCAGAATTCTCCACCGTTTTTCCAGACCATGCTTCTTTCAAAAACTGAAGGGACGGCGTTTGAAGACCTTCCTCAGAGAAGAAACTAAACCAGGTTTGGGTACCCTCATGTTTGTATCCCCAATAAAACGCATAAGCACCCAAAAGAAGGGAGGAATCCTGCAGCATGGTATTCCAATTCTGCTCCATGGCATGTCTTTTTTCAGCGTCCTTCAATTCCTTGGGCGCACCCCATTCGGTTTCTGGTGCCTGCCAATGACCCCAAGTTCCCCACTCGGAAAAAATATAGGCTTTTTTCCATCCGTCTTCCCCATATACCTTTCCTGACATGCGGTTTAAGTCTCGAAAAGCATTGAAACCCAGAATATCGATATTTGATAAAATTGTGGGGGTAAGGAAGTCAATTTTAGATGAATGATTAAGAGCAGTCATGGTTGGGTGATTTGGATCAACCTCCTTGACCATCTTCGCGACTTGATTGGTTATGTAGTAAACTTCTAACCTCGTTCCACCTCCATATCCTTTCACCTCATTGCCGACCCCCCACATCAACAGGGCAGGGTGATCTTTGTACTTCTCTACAAATGGCCTTATTTCTTCTACTTTCTTTGCCACTTCCCAGGTTTTCCAGTAGGCGAAGTCATTTCCCCAAAGTGGGCGACCGATTTCGATTCCCAAGGTCACTGTCAAACCAAGTTCATGGGCTTTGTCCAAAATACTGTCGGCATCCTCCAGGTCCCAGGTCCTGATCGAATTCCCGCCGAATGCCGCTACCTTATCCATATGCTCAGTTCCGGCGGCACCTTTGATGTAATAGGGTGACCCATGCCTATATAGCACCGCACGCCCATTTTCGTAGCGCACTTCTACCGTAGGCTGATGATTTTCAGGCATTTCCGGGCGACAGGATAAAACCGCGCTTATCACTATTATAAATAAAAATGATGGAATTTTCACATCCATTCGTTTCATATACCGTAATTTTTTAGTTTATTTACGCAAAAATAATCTAAATATTTTGCGAACAAATATTTATTTTAATTTTAAATCCATTTATTTGTTTTTCAAAAACAATTTAATGTAATTTGAATCACAAATCACCCATTTTTACCCTATGAGTCGAAAGCTTTTGCAAGGCAAATTGATCTTGCTCTTCGCCATTATTTCGCTTATCTTTTTCCTCTACGGCTTCTTTGAAGAGGTCGGTATTGGTTATCGTTTTACGTATTATCTACTTTTTGTTTCATTGTTTTTCAAACTCCTGAAGGTGGGCTTTGAGTGGTACCATTTTGCGGGCCTACCAGAAACCCGTGCATCTTCAGATAATCCCAAGCCGCCTGCGAAAAAATACACCGTCGACATGCTAACGACTTTCGTTCCCGGAGAGCCGTATGACATGCTGGAGCGAACGCTGAAAGCGATGGTAGCAGTGAAATATCCCCATATTAGCTACCTCTGCGATGAAGGCGACGATCCTATTGCCAAGCGCCTTTGTCGGGAACTTAGCGTTGTGCATGTGACCCGACAAACACATGAGAACGCAAAGGCCGGAAATGTCAACAATGCACTCAAACAGGCCACGGGTGAATTATGCGTGATTCTTGATCCGGATCATGCTCCGTTTCCTGAGTTTTTGGATCATGTCTTGCACCATTTTGATGATCCTGAAATCGGCTATGTGCAAGTCGTACAGGCGTATGGCAATCAAAAGGAATCTCTCATTGCACAAGGCGCTGCAGAGCAGACCTATTTATTTTATGGACCCTATATGCAGGCGATGGGGGAATATGGTACCGCCCAAGCCATTGGTGCCAACTGCACTTTCCGGAGGGCAGCTTTGGACTCGATAGGAGGGCATGCCCCGGGTTTGACCGAGGACATGCATACCTCCATGTTGCTCCATGCCAAGGGATGGATGTCGGCCTATGAGCCTGTGATTTTGTCACGTGGACAAGTCCCCAGCAGTATTTCGGCTTACTACAAACAGCAGTTGAAATGGAGCCGCGGCACCTTTGATCTTTGGTTCAATCTTTTTCCAAAGCTGTTTTTCAAATTCACCTGGCGCCAAAAAATACACTATGGCTTGTTGCCATTCTACTACCTTTTCGGATTTGTCACCCTGATTGATGTTTTTGTACCCGCCTTGGCCTTGATTACGGGCGAGTATCCTTGGCTGATGGATCCAAGGGTGTTTTTCGTCTACTTTACGCCATTTTTTCTTTTCAACCTACTTTACCGGTTTTATGCCCAAGCCTGGCTTAATCATTCGGAAGAAAGGGGTATTCACTTGGTGGGCGGGATACTTCGGGTAGGTACTTGGTGGATATTTATCATTGGTTTTGTCTATACCCTGCTAAATATCAAAGTTCCCTATATCCCCACTCCAAAAGAACACTCAACGAAGGGAGAGTTTTTGCTGGGACTTCCAAATTTGGTGCTTGCATTGATTTCCGCAATTGCCCTGATATACGGTTTATATGTCGATTGGCAACCCTACAGTATGTTGATGGCGGTTTTTGCAGCGATCAATTCCATCATATTCTTCGGGGCTTTCGCGATCGGCCAAACAACCTGGGTGAACAATGCCAAGGCCAAATTCAAGTGGTTGAGGAATGCGGTCAACCTCGAACAACGGCATATCTCCTACCTGAAGTTCAGTAGGATCGCTTTTTACACGGCCTTGGTGGTTTTGGTTCTTGCAACAGGGTTCTTTGTATTGAGTTCGTTGCGTCTCGGTAAGGATCGTTATTTGAACCCTACACCCAAAACCCTCATCGAAAAGGAACTGAGTGGCTTTTATACCGGGATTTATGACCCACATTTTGATTTTGAAAACAATATAGCGCTTATTGAAAAGCGCGAAGACCAAGCTGGGTTCCAATTCCCCATCATTTCTACCTACCTGGCCTGGGGAGATGGGCCTCTGCCACAGGAAAAATGGAAGCAAATCATCCAACACGGCGCCATTCCCATGGTGACTTGGGAGCCCTGGACTAGCGATTTTTCCGCCTATTCGGAGATCGAGGATGTCCGAAATAACCGAAAGGTATTTCGGTATATTTTAAATGGCTATTTTGACTGGTATATCGACCAAATGGCAGTATCGCTGAGGGATTTGAACTCACCGGTTTTTTTGAGATTTGCCCACGAAATGGAAAACCCCATGTATCCCTGGTCTAGGTCAGGAGGTAATACGCCGGAGGAGTTTGTGGCTGCTTGGAAATACGTCCACCTGCGCTTCGAGAAGCTTGGTGCCCACAACGTGTCATGGGTTTGGAGTCCTTGGTCCACGGAGGGGTTTGATGCCTATTTTCCCGAAGGTGAATACATCCAATATGTGGACTGGATAGGTTTGACTGCCCTCAATTATGGATCTGCTAGCAAAGATATGTCTTCCAAAACCATTGAAGAGATATACAGACCATTCAGATCCAAGATCGAGGAGAAGGAATTTAAAATCCCTGTCATGTTGGCGGAATTCGGTTCCACATCTTACCAGGGTGAGAATGGAAAAGCATGGGTCGATGAATCATTATCGGTAATTAAGTATAAGTTTCCTGAAATCAAGTCCTTGGTCTTTTTCTTCAGCGACTGGGATCGAAATTGGATCACCGATTGGCGTCCTTCATCCGGAGATTCATTTATTGACTGGACCTTTGACCTAAAGGGAATTGAAGATTCATTAACCGATTTGGATTTGTATGTGGGAAGAAATTATCCAAGGACCCACGACTCCACAAAATCGGAGTACGAAAGGCCAAGTTCCTTAGTCTATGATTCTTCGGGGTATAAGCTGCTGGTGGATGGGGAACCTTTTTACATCAAAGGTGTCTGTTACAATGCGGGCCATGACTGGGAGGAAGGTTTCATGCCGCTTTCAAGGAGACAATTGGAAACTGATTTTTCAAAGATAAAGGAAATGGGGGCCAATACCATCAGGAGGTATGAGCCCGGTATTTATGATCGAAATATTCTTAACTCGGCCGAAAAACACGGGCTCAAGGTGATGTTTGGATTTTGGTTTGATCCAAAAACGGATTTTTTCGCGGATGAGAAAAAGCGAAAGGCCTACGAAAGGCGGGTCCTGTCAACAGTGAAGCAACGTAAGAATGACAAAACCATCATCGCTTGGAATATCGGCAATGAAACATGGGGCTTGTTGAAAAAGCATTATGCCCAGCCCTACTTGACCGTAGTTAGGAGGAGTTATTTGGAGTTTCTGGATGATTTAGCGGTCAAAATCAAGGAAATTGACACTTCAAGGCCGGTGTTTTCCTCGGAAGAGCATGATAACGAGCGCTTGATTGCCGCGATCGTACAATACAAAGCGTTTGCCCCCCACCTTGATGGACTCGGTATCAATTCATATTACGAGCAGAATATCAGTCAGCTCCAAGATATCATGGATACTTTCTATCCCGAAAAGCCCTATGTGGTCACTGAGTTTGGCCCCAAAGGGTATTGGAATACGGAATTAGGGGATTACCAAACCAACGGTCTTGCTATTGAACAATCCTCTCTGGCCAAGGCCGAATGGTACCAAAAGCAATGGGAAGATTATATTTTTAAAAATCACGGAAAAAACCTTGGGGGAATGGCTTTCAGTTGGGTTGATCGCACTGAGGGTTCTGCGACTTGGTTTGGTATTACGGATTATTTGGGCAGAAAAAAGCCCTCCTATTATTACCTCCAAGAAGCCTGGCGGGATGATATTTCCAAAACCGAGAAATTTCCAGACATCACCATTGTGGGTCATTGGGATCCTGTGTCTCCCGAAGCGGGGCTTTGGCTTTCCGCCGCAGTGACAAATGAGTACGAGGGTACCTTGAACTATTCTTGGGTCGTGTATGACGAGGATTGGAAAAAAAGGACCTCGATTCTTCGGACAATCAACAACGGGCAGTTTGTCGAGATCAAAATTCCCCACAAATCAGCAAGGGCCTATGTATACGCGGTTGACTCAGTTGGGAATGTGATTACTGCTTCAAGGCCTCTTTTGGTAGGAGCAAAATAAATTTACCAGTAAATGCCTTAAATCTTCCCAAGATGTAATTTTAAAATCCTTTTCTTGGACTTCTTGCCACTTTTGAATAGATTTTGATTTAATCTTGAGACTAAACAATGGTTAATTTTGCATATCGAGATTTTCTTGATATTATGATGAATAAGCTAGATTTCGAAGGTCCTAGCCCGATCCCCCCCAATCACAATTTTAAAATTATGAGATTATCAATGTAGGAGATTATTGTTTTATATGTAAATCCGCCTTCTTACCAGTATAGGATTACTTACAGAATGGTCTCGGCAGGCTCGACCACCGGAATTTATTGATATTGAATGGGGGGTGGTAGAAATGCGGCGAAGCCGCATTTCTACCACCCCCCTCTGACCTCACGATATCCGTTCACCGAGCTTGCCGAGGTGGAGAAAAATGATATTTGGCTACTGGTATAAAAGCGGATAATCATATTATTAAATATCCAAAATACTTTATCCAAAACAAAAAAGAAGCTGCACAACGAAAACTAGAACGGAACTTCAATATAATAGTTGAGAACGAGGATCAACTTTCCGAATTAAAGAAAATCATAAAAAGACTCAGCTATAACAATGAGATAATGATGAACTCATACCTTTTAACCCCAATTGACCAAAAGATATTTTTATTTATAGTTGAAATCCCCAATTTCTATGTTGACGACATGGCATTTTGTGGGTGGAAGAAGTTTGTATCAATTATTGAGGTAATTAATCTCCCCGGACATCATAACAATATTTTTAAAAATAAAGAAACCCTAGAGACTTTTGCTAAAAAGCTTCAAACTGTTTTAGATAGTGACCTTTGATAGTTTTTGAAATATATGATAAACTGACTATTAGGGATTATGCAAGTAAGGACAAGTACGGAAAAGCTTGTCTGTCAAGGATGTACTGTTTAGAGAATTTGGAAATGGAACCTGACATCCTTGTATTGTTGGACGGGGATTATACCGAACAGTTACTTACTGTCATTGGTCCTATTTTAAAGCAAGATTATGATATGGTCATAGGTTCAAGGGCTAGGGGAAAAAGAGAAAGTGGGTCGATGACTATGCAGCAGGTATTCGGTAATTGGTTGGCCACTAGTTTTATGAAAGTGATTTACAAAACAGATTATTCCGATTTGGGTTCATCCCGGGTAATCAAATGGGACAAGTTGAAATCATTGGGGATGATAGACCAGAATTACGGTTGGACCATCGAGATAAAGATCAAAGCCGCCAAAGCAGGATTGAAAACGATTGAAGTTCCGGTAGATTATCGCAAGAGAATCGGATTATCAAAAGTGAGTGGAACTATCAAAGGCGTAATAGTAGCGGGCTATAAGATTTTGTTGACGATATGGCGGTAACGGCGATAAGTAAAATTTTGAGAAACTAATTATTCTTACCTTAACAACGATCAGTTAAACAAATTTCAACAATCGTAAATAAAACTTTTGGAAGTAATAATAATCAAATATTGTTTTCGCGAATTTTTATTAAATTCAAACTTTTGTTGTCCCCATTCCAAATCATAAAAATTTAATTTATAATAAAGTATAAAAAACATGTATCTAAAAAGAATAGTATCCCTAAGAAAGGTTTTTATCAATCTTGGGATTATCCCTTTTTTTGTAAGAATTCCCCGGAGTAAGATATTTCTAAATTTTATGAACGATTCATTAAAGAGTTAAAAAAACATATTAATTATATTTGAATTATGGAAAAAACGCATCACATGACAGTTATGCCAAAAGGTTTTCAGGCATCCCTTCAGCGAAAATTGAGAAAGAAAAGATTTCAACATTTTTTATCTCTATTGAGAAATATCAAACCCAAAAGTGGAAATATTATTCAAATATTGGACATTGGTGGAGAAGAAAGATTTTGGAAAATGGTGTCTTTTCCACAGGACCTAAATGTTAAGATAACTTTATTAAATCTAGAGGAAATACCTATTGAAAATAAAAATCTTTTTGTTTCAGTTTGTGGGGATGCTAGGAATATATCAAATTTTGAAAATGGGAGTTTTGATATCTGTTTTTCTAATTCTGTTATAGAACATGTGGGAAATTTTGAAGATCAAAGAAAAATGGCAAATGAATGTTCTAGAGTGGGTTTAAATTATTACATTCAAACGCCAAATTATTGGTTTTTTCTTGAACCACATTTTAGATTTCCTTTTTTTCATTTCTTACCGAAAAAAGCAAGAGTCTGGCTAACAATGAATTTTACTTTAGGGAATGGAAGTTATAAAAAAACCAATGAAGAAAAAAAAGCTTGGAAAAGGGTAAATGGTGTTGAATTGCTTTCAATTAGGCAAATGAGAGAATTGTTTCCGGAAGGAAAAATCTACAGAGAAAAATTTCTTGGAATGAATAAATCAATAATTGTTTACAAATTTTAAGAGTATGCAAACAGCAAAAAGGTTTGGTTACGCAAATTATATTCCTGATAATAGTTTTGACACATTTATTCTGACCAAAATGCTTCACATTATTTATGAATATCAAGAAGTTTTAAAAACTTATTCGCGAATTTTAAAACCGAGAGGCTGATTATTATTAGCAATCCTGTGCATTATCAATGTTGACTATTAATCAATTTGGCGAATTATGCTATTGGTATTTAAATAAGGCTATATTGAAAAGTTTGGAGAAGGAAATTCCAAAGGAAAATTTGGAAATAAATAGCTAAGGGTTGTGTGGACGAGGCATTTTTTTACAGAATGTGTCTTCCTCAGATCAATAGAAAATGTTGGAATATTGTGACCCTTGAATCAGCGAATATATCATGGAGAAATAAATCCTTTGAATTTGTCTATCAAGCTTGAGATTTCGAGGTTCATTTATGGATTTTGAAGAAAACTGAATTAATAAAACCATTATTTATTCTAACGGAAGACTATAATTCTGGAATAGAATTGAAACAAAAGATAGTGATTACATTTGATGATGATAATATGGATAATTATTTAAATGTCACCCCCTTATTTGATAAGTATATCTTGCCTGCTACTTTTTTTATTTCAAATAAACATATTCGAGTTGAAATCCCTTTTTGATATGATTAATAAGGTTTTAACAATCATTTCATTAGCTTGTTTGGAAAATCGGGAAAATAAAAGTGTTACCTTTGCAAATCAAATATAAATTATGATAGGAAGATTCTCTTTGTCGAATTCTCTTTTACATTTTAACATAATTTACGTAAAATTTATAGAAAGAATTTATTTGTTCAAAATACAAAAAAAAATATTTGAAATACATTTTTTAATATTACAAAAAATAATTTAATTTTACCCAAAATTATATTTGTTTTGCTTTAATCTATCCGCAATTAAATTTATATCAACATGAAGCTCAAAATAAGCCATTTCGTAATTTTTTTATTTTTCCTCGTATCTGTAAGTTGTATTTCAAACAAAAGGGTTGTGTACATGCAAAATCTACCCAAAGAGGAGTCTTTGGTCAAATTAGGGGAAATGGTACCCGCTAAATTTGAAGAATATCTTTTACAATTTAATGACGTTGTTGAAATCAATATCAAAACTTCCGACCCGTTACTTAACTCTATGATGGATATCAATGTCCTTGCAGCCGGTAGCAATAGAATGATGATGGGAGGTGGTATCATGTCAGGAGGTGATATTTTCTACTTGAGTGGATACACCTTGGATGACAATGGATTTGTTGACTTGCCGGTGCTGGGAAGGTTGAAATTGGTAGGTTTGAATTTGGAATCAGCAAGAGTTACTGTTGAAACTGAACTCCAAAAATTTGTCCGCGACGATGATTACTTTGTTAGGGTAAGGTTAGGAGGGATTAGGTTCAGTGCATTAGGAGAATTTGCGCGTCCGGGAAAATACACAGTTTTACAAAACAGAGTTACCATTTTTGAGGCCATCGCAACAGCCGGTGATCTTAATGTGGTAGCCAAAAGAGATAACATCATGCTCATCCGACAATATCCAGAAGGCTCAAGAGCGCATAGGATCAATTTAAACAACAAAGAGATCATGAGTTCGGAGTTTTATTTTGTAAGACCCAATGACATGATTTATGCAGAACCCATGAAAGTTAGAGAATTGGGTACAGGAACGACCTTACTCCAGACAATACAAGTATTGGCAAGTCTTGCCACCTTGGCACTATTGGTCTATAATACTACCAACTAAATACTCTTATTTTTAATCTAATTTTACAGCATCATGAACGTTAATGAACCCATGGAACAAGCCTTTGACCCGATAAAGTTTCTTCTGAAATACGTCAAATATTGGCCCTACATTGCCATTTCCATCGTTTTAGCCCTTACCATAGCTTTTTTTGTCAACAAAAGTACACCACCGGTCTATCAAGCTAATGGCCAGTTTTTCATCAAAGAAGAAGCAAATAACAACATCCTCAACCTGACAGGTCTCAAAAGTGCTTTTAATGCCAACTCGGACCAATGGATGGTCAATCAATCCATTTTCCTCAAATCCAGCGAAGTTGCCGAAAGGGTCTTGGCACGCTTGGATTTTAATGTTGATTATTACACCTCGAGCTTATTTTCAGATACCGAATTATATAAATCTTCACCCATACATGTTGAAGTGGATTGGGAACACCCACAGATTTTAGGGGACAAAATCAAGATTTCATGGAAAGCCAATGACAAATTTATGATTTCCTTCCCAGGATCTGATTACACACGGTTCGTACCTGGTTCCTCTGGTGAGGAGATTGACCTATCAGCCGAACCGGAACATACCATTAAATTCCAAGAATTCACTGAATTACCATTTCTTAAAATTAAAGTGACCCTGATAAAAAAAGTCCCGGAAGGAGAGGTTCTCATTAAACTTAGAACCAAGGGTTCATTACTCTCTGAATACACAGGGGATAACTTTCAAGTATTTCCTGCAGAACAAGCATCCTCAGTTTTGGGCTTAATGTTCAATTCTTCCCACCCCCAAAAAGCTGAGGATTACCTCAATACCTTGATGGAAGTTTTTTTGGATATGGAATTGGAAGAAAAAAACCGTTTGGCCCGCAATACCGTCGAATTTATCGATTCCCAAATAGCTGATGTTTCGGACACCCTCTCTTATTTCGAAAATAATCTGCAATCTTTTCGGGCTAGCAACAAAACATATAACATCGCTGCTGAAAGCAACACTGTATTTCAACAAATCACTGTATTGGAAACGGAACTTTCCCGAGAACGATTCAATAGGGATTATTATGAGGAATTAATCAGTTATTTGCAAAAAGGTAATTTCGAACAAATCATTGCGCCTTCCGGTCTCGGAATAAATGACCCTACCCTAAATTCCCTAATTGGAAGCCTTATTACCATACAATCCGAACGCTCCAACCTCCTTTTTTCACAAACAGAAGCTTCTCCCAGGGTCAAAGAACTTAACCGTAAAATTCAAGATACCTCTTCTTCAATTTTAGAATTGGTCAGAAATTATTCCAATTCGGCCCAACTCAAAATCAATGACCTCGAAACACGTATTAATAGCATTGGAAAACAATTCAGCCGGCTACCCTCAACCGAACAGAATCTTGTCCGTATCGAAAGGGGTCGCAACCTGAATGAATCCATTTACAATTTCCTTATGCAGCGTAGAGCAGAGGCAGCTATCGCAATGGCTTCTAGTTATGCATCCAATAAAATTATAGAATATGCTTCCGCCGGGAAAAATCCAATAAAGACCAAGGAAACAACTATTTATATACTTTTCTTTGCTGTAGGATTTGTCTTTCCTATCATTATTATTGTATTCTTGGTAATTTTTGATACTCGTATAAAAGATGCCAAAGAATTAGAAGCAGAACTGTCGGTTCCATTATTGGGGAAGGTGCCCCTGAACAAATCTAGCAATACCTTGGTTGTTTTGCAGGAACCACGTTCGGCAATTGCCGAGTCCTTTAGGGCTTTAAAAACCAACATATCTTTCGTAGTTCCCTTGAATAGACAGTTGACCATGGCAGTTTCATCGACTTTGGCAGGAGAAGGCAAAACCTTCTCCGCCATCAATTTGGCATCGATATACGCCCTTAACAATAAAAAAACTATTTTGGTCAGTTGCGATATGTTCAAACCCAGCGCAATGCGAGGTTTTGAACTAAAAAGCAAAATAGGGCTATCCAACTACCTCAGCCACCAGGTTGAAACAGTTTTCGATATCATTCAAAATACAGACCACTCACATTTGGATGTAATTTATGCAGGTGCCATTCCGCCAAACCCGTCTGATTTATTGGGTTCCGAAAGATTTGCTTTTTTGGTTCAGGAACTGAAAAAAATCTACGATGTGGTTGTTTTGGATACACCTCCAATAGGACTTATTTCTCAATCTTTGGAAGTCACCAAACACGTGGATATGATACTCTTCGTACTTAGACACAGTTTTAGCGAAAAGTCTTTTATAGATGATATCAATGACCTTAAAAACAAACGGGGCATCCAACACCTTTTCGCTGTACTCAATGGAGTTCCTGCAAAAGACATGGCCTATAAAGGATATAATTATGGATATTATGAGGAGGTGAAAAAGAAAAAGAAGACAAGTTTATTGGGAAAAGAAAAAGCATCTCTCTAAATAAACTTTAATCAAACATGATTATCTCCGGTAATACTAAATTTGCGGGATAGTCTTTTCTCTAAAAACTATTCTTTTGAAACCAATAAAAATGAAATTTCCAGAAAAAACTAGAGTGCATCTTTTTCTTGTGATTTGCAAAGAATATCAATTGTCGATTAAATTATCACATTAAAACTTTGGGTTAAGTTCAAAACATACTTTCATCAATACATGGAAAATTCTGACAAAAAAAATCATCTTTATGATCCGTATAATAACGATATCAATTTACTTTGGACGGGGGGATGGGATTCTACTTTTAGGTTGCTGGAACTTTCTACTAAGCAAGTAACCATTCAGCCATTTTACTTAAAAGATAATAGAAGATCAGAGACTAATGAGTTTAAAGCAATGAGTTGGATTTCTAATCAAATTAAAAAAGAAAGTACAACCAAAGCAAAAATCAATGAATTAATAGTTTTAAATAGATTTGACATTGAAATTGATGAAACTACCAAAAAAGCTTACAGTAGCATTAAACTAAAAGTCCCTAAATTAGGAAGTCAGTATGAGTGGTTGTCCGCATTTTCACAAACTGTAAAAGGTTTGGAGTTATCTTTAGAGAAAGGTTCCAAAATGGATTATTTAACGCAATCCTATGGGAAAAGAATTACAATTGAAAATAAAATTTTTGGTGATTTTGTAGTTTTGGATAATGAAAATTCACCAAAAGATTTAGTAGATTTAATTGGCGAATTTCATTTTCCGATTTTGGATAAGACCAAAGTTGACATGAAAACCCAAATGGAAAATTTAGGTTTAATGCATATCATGAATAAGACTTGGTTTTGTCACCGTCCGATCAACGACAAACCATGTGGAATCTGCGTTCCTTGCATTCAGGCTATGGAAAAAGGAATGAAATATAGGTTCGATTCAGCCTCAATATTTAGGCACAAGATTCATAAGTTTTTTGAACCTATAATGAATACTAAATTCTATAAAAAAATAAAAAGATTAGGAGTATAAACCGACATTCATAGACAAAATTATCATGAAATTATTTTTTACAATTATTGATGTTTTGCTTCCTCTTGCCCTAGTCTTTCTAATATTCAAGAAAGGTTCTATATCAATTGTGTATGTACCATTTTTTTATTTTGTATTGGGCATAATGGAAAAAAGTAAAATCGTGGTTTTTTATCAGTTCCTGTTTATTGGCTTACTTTTATATTACTGTTTTTTCAACCTTCTGTATTTAAAACGAAATCTTTTTTATGCTATTTTAATGGGATACTTTCTATTTCTCATTTTCTTAATTAATAATATTTTCAAACTTGCAGTTTTTAGGGAATATATTTGGAATATTAGTGGACTTCTTTGGCTATTTACTGCCGGCGTCTTAGCTCCTGAAATATTTAAAAACTACGATCGAAAAAGAATCTTTAATGAATTGAGTTTTTCTTCTCTTTTGCTATTGAGTTTTTTCATTATTAATTCTTTATTAGCTACTATTTTTAGATACTTTCCTGATAACCAGTATGGGTTTACCTCAGGGATTTCTTTTGGTCATGTTGGCATTTCTTTATACGGTGTAATTCCCTTGGCTATATATTTGGTTTTTCGGAAGGGTGTATTAGAAAAAAATACGATTTATTTTTTTGTTAGTTTGGTCTCTCTTTTTTTGGTAATGCTGACGCTTAGGAGGAATGCCATGGCCTTTTCAATTTTAGCATGCCTAACAGTTATGGTTGAACTTTTAAATTTCAATCAAATCAAGCAGTTTGTCTTGTACGCCTTCGTATTTGCATTATCAGTGACTATTGTGTTTAAAGCTTCAGGTTTTTCAGATCAGCTTTTTGAACGGATTGAAAAAAGAAATTTAAGTGGCAGAGACATAGAAGAAGAGGGTAGATATATAGAATTTAGCATGGTTTTTAAAGATCTTTTTACATACTATGACTATGATCCTTGGTTTGGTTATGGGATATTCAGTAGTTCTGGAAATTACGGGAAAAGAATGTTGGGGAATCGTCCGTTACATTCGGATATTAATTATTTTATCCACGGTTCAGGTTTTATTGGATTGTTTCTTTATTTATGCACGGTAAGTCTCATTTTCATTCATTCTTGGCAAAAATGTAAATCAAGAGAAGATAAGTTGATGTTTGCATTTATTTCGGTTTATTTTTTGGCTAATTTTTTATTGGGATGGTCAAAAAGACCACTTACTCCTGTTTTACTATTTATGATTTTAAGTTTACCTTACGCAAAATCTGAGATAAAAAATGATAGAATTATAAATTTGTAGTATTCCATACCACACACTTGAATTAAATAAAAATTAGAATTTAGAAATGGATTTCAAAAATAAAATATTAATAAAATTCTCAGACTTTTTTTTCTTTTATTCATATATAGGGAATAAAGTCTTTGTGGCATTGTTCCTAAGTTTCACTGTGGGTTTGATGGATGGATTAGGTTTGGCTATGTTCGTACCTTTGCTGCAGATGGTAGATGGGAGCTCTGAATTCCAAGCCAATCAAAGTAACGTAGGGAATATGGTTTTTTTTATAGATGCACTAAACTCAATTGGATTATCAATGAATTTGGTTACTGTACTTTCTTTGATATTGATTTTCTTTTCCCTAAAAGGTATATTCAGATTTTCCGAATCTTATTTTAATGTTGTTTTAACTACTGATTTCGCTAAAAAAGTTCGGAAAGAAGGGGTAGATGCGATATCAAACCTGAATTTTAAATATTTTGTACAGTTGGATTCTGGAAAAATCCAAAACACGTTAAGCAGTGAGATTGTAAGGTTGAGGATGGCATTTACCAGTTATTCAGCATCTATCCAGGCTTTCATGTCTGTAATAGTGTATATATCACTTGCATTTGTTACCAATCCCCAATTTGCCATTTTGGTAGTTATTGGAGGTTTATTTTCAAATTTTTTGTACACTAAATTATACAAGAAAACTAAGGAAACATCAAAAAAAATTACATTAAGTAATAGCGTTTTTCATGGATTAATGATCCAACAAATTCAAAACTTCAAATACCTGCGTGCCACAGGCAAAATAGAACTTTATAAAAGAAAGATAAAAAAATCTATAGATCAAGTTGATCAGGCATTCAAAAAGATCGGATTCTTTAACTCGATCTTGTCAGCTACTAAAGAGCCTTTGTCTATTGCAGTGGTTGTTGTGGTTATCCTAATTCAAACACAGTTTTATAGTACCGAATTGGGCCCTATTATATTAGCACTCTTGTTTTTTTATCGTTCTCTAAACCAAGTGATTGTTTTCCAGAATCATTGGAACAATTTTATGAATAATTCAGGGGCAGTAGAAAATCACAGAACCTTCATTTTAAATTTGAATGAAAATAGAATTGATTATAATAAAGGAGTTTTAGTAAAAAAAATAGAAAAAATAGACTTCGAGGATGTTTCATTTTCATATGTTGATAGGCCAATTTTAAAAAATATCAATTTATCAATTAATCAAAAACAAACTGTAGCATTTGTTGGTCCTAGCGGAAGTGGAAAAACAACGATTTCGAATCTAATTGCAGGGTTGTTACCAATTGATAGTGGATGGTTTAAAATTAATGGTATAGAATTCAATGAGTTAAACTTAAATCAGTACCAATCTTTAATTGGCTATATAACTCAAGAACCTGTAATTTTTAACGATTCGATATATAATAATATAACGATGTGGGCAGATAAAAATGAAGGGAATATTAAGAAATTTAATGATTGCATTGAACGCGCACATTTGACTGAGTTTTTTGCGAGCATTGAATTTAATGAAGACCATATCTTAGGTAATAATGGCGTTTTGATATCTGGCGGACAAAAACAAAGGATTGCGATTGCTCGCGAATTATTTAAAGATGTGGAGTTATTTATTTTAGATGAAGCGACTTCGGCATTGGACTCTGAAACAGAAAAAGAAATTCAATCCTATTTTGATAATTTGAGAGGGAATTATACAATTATTGTAATTGCACATAGGCTTTCCACAATCAGGAATGCAGACCTTATTTACTTAATGAAGGATGGCAAAATAATTGGTTCAGGGGATTTTAATACATTACAGGAGATTTCACCTGAATTCAAAAAGATGGTCTCCTTGCAGGATTTCAGCTTCGTAGAATAATCAGGAGTTTAATAAAGTTTCTACCATCCACCCGTACGGATTGAAGGGTCCAGGATACCAGTTCAATTCATTATCCCAAAATCCCTCGCAATTTTTATAATTTCCGGATGAGGCAAATGCATAACTTACCTCAACAATGAGTGGTTTTCCGGAAGCATCTATTACGAAATCAAAAGCTGCTGATTGTAATCTATATTTTGAAGCAATTTCAAATCCAATCTTGATACAATCAATAGGAAAAGAAGTTCTTTTAAAATCAAATTCTCCACTGCCTGATGCGCGAAAATCATTTTCCCGAACCTTTCTCCTAAAGCCATATCCCTTATTATTGATTATAACAATTCTAATGTCATAAAGATTATTTGGTATGAATTCCTGAAAATAGACATAACCTATTTCCCTGTGAGATTCGTTCCTATTTCTTTTCGGAAAAACAAACTTTTTTATTGCGCCTTTTACAGAATCAAATTTCACTTTCCCTTTTTTGTATTTTCTCCAAATTTCCTTGAAATTATCCAAGGGACTCGGTTCGTGACTAAATCCAATACCAAAGGCGATGTTGATAATTTTTTGAGCTTCATTTTTATCTTTTATAAGTTTAACATTCCAAGAACTTGCTCCATTTCGGAGTTTGAAAACTTTGGGGAAGGAAGTTTGATTAATCCATTCCATTGCAGATTCCTTACTGAAATAGACGTAAGTAGGCACCAATTCTGCTCCGATTGACTCAAATAAATATTTCTGTCCCAATTTATCATCAAAATGCCAAGAGGTATGAAAATTTGGAAAAACCTTTTTTCCACTTTGCTCCAGTGCATACAATAGCTGTTTTGCAATAAGGTGGTCCGGTTTTTGGGTATTGTGATGGTGGTGCCACATCAATGCATCGCATTCTTGAATCTGATGAATGATGTCGTTGTCAAAGCAATTGACTACTTTGTAAGGAATATTTTGAGTTTTACAATAGTCAATCCAATGCCTATTGAACCCACTTCCATCATGTATTGCAATTTTCATTTGTTGATTTTTAAAATATAAACTAATTAATTATAGGGACTATTTTGAACCGCTGTTAGTAATTAGAGTTTATTCATTATTTAAAAATTATAATAGTATAATAATAACATTTCATAATTAGTGATACTTTATCAATTCGTAAAGGTAAAAGGAGAAAATTAGTATTAAATTAGAAATATTAATGGTATCAAGGAATACTATTAATAACGGAAATGAGTTTTTTTCCTAAGATTAAATGGTCATGATTATTAATAACGTAATTTAGGCAATTGGTGGAATATTTTTGGTACTTTGATTCCTCCAATCTTAGAAACATATCTCTTAGGTTTGAAGGTGATTTATAAATTATTCCCAATTGAAAATTTGAAATAATACCATCCGGGTTCACTTTTGATGTTGTAATGATTGGAGTTCCTGTAATCATGGCTTCTAAAAATGTATTGCTAAATCCTTCAAAATCAGAAGTATTTAGTAGGAATTTTGATTTCTCGTAAAATTGACGAATTGACTCTCTTGATATGTTCCCACAAAATTCTACATTAGGCAGTTTATTTAAATTGGATACTGCTTTTTCCGTCTCTAGATCCAAGGTTACTAAAGTATCTCCAGCTATTTTAAACTTTTCATTTGGAAGAATTCTGGCAATTTCAAATAGACGTCCTAAGTTTTTAACCCTTCTGAAATTTGCTACCCAGGCTATGTAGCCTTCCATTTTCTTTTTTGGATTTGGGTATGAGTAATCTATTACTATAGGATTAGAAATTTTGATAATATTCGAAGTATTAATTCTATTTTTTAATTTATTATACTGATATTCATTTTGGGTAATTATTAAATTTGAAATTTTATATGATAAGAAAATGAAAAATTTGTCAATCTTTGTTTGATTTGGACCTAACCGATCGTCAGCATTTATGTCACTGGCAATCCTTATAATGTGTTTAATTTTTAATACCCTACAAATTAAACCAATATAAAATGATTGCCATGTTGGAATCGAAGTGTAAACATAATCACATTTGAGTATTTGTAAAGTTTGAAATATTTTTGGTAACCTATATGTAAACCATACTAAAAATCTTTTTCTCTTATTATGGTAAAGTGGGACAAGTTCAATCCATGAAAAATTTTGTTTTACTATTCTATTATCATCTAAATAATTTGAAAGATAAACCGAATATCCCAATTCAAAAAATGCTTTGATCCAAACCAATGTTTGAACCGATGCACCTCCGGTTGGTTTTCCATCATTTAAAATTAATTCTTTGGTAAATGAGTCAATAAAAAAAATTTTTTTTTTTCCACTAGTTATTACTTGTTTCATTTTTTAAAAGATTATTAACAGTTAAAATAATAAATATTCTTAAAGCCAAAAGATTATAATCCATTGTTTTGTTTACTTTAATTGTGTTTTTCACTTGACTATAGATTCTGTTTGGTGTTAATCGTTTAATTATTTTTTTTAGACTTATTTTCCGAGAGTGGCTTAACTCAGCTGAAGAAATTTTTATTCTATCTAAGACTTCGAGTAAAATCCTCCTATCAAAAATTTCATTTTCCATATTTCTTTCAAATTCAATTTTTACAAAATTTAAAAATTCTTTTGAAGAATAGAAACCATCCATGTTTGCAATTGACTGTTCTGACGCATATTCCATTTTAGGCTCAAAACTATTTACAATATTCTTCCAGAGCTTCTTTCCGCTTCGTGCTTTGTCTGGTTGGGTTAAAATGGAATGTATAACTTTAGATGAAAGAAGTGGAACTATTTGTTCAACATATGAATATTTCAAATCACCTAAAGCTGAAATTATGGTTTGTAATCTGTATACGTGATACAATCTGTCCCTCCACTGAGGAATTGATTCGTTAATGTTTTTTTCAAAATATGCCGGTAGAACTTGTTTAAATTCACAAGTTTTAAATAAACTATTTAAATTTTTATATTCATCTAAAAAGTTAATTCCTAAAGAAGTGAAAACATCTTTTTTAGAATTCACTGTATGCCATCCAAAATTTTCGTCTCCACGGATTACCCCATCAATTCCTTTTTCGTGGATTTCTTTCCATATCGAAAAACCATCCAAATACCCTGATAAATGATCGATTCGACCTTCACCATTTTTGATAAACCGCATTAATATGGCACCTATATCTTCCTTTGAGAAATTGGTTTGAAAAAATTTGTTTTCAACATTTAGTTTTTTAGCCAGTTTATCTGCAATAAAACTATCGGATTTTGTGTCTAATTTGGATTTTTCTATGCCCCAAGTAATTGTTCGAATTGGTGTTATTCCATTTCCAGATAGGAAATGAAGTAGTCCTCTGCTATCGAATCCCCCTGATAATGGAAGTATCCATTTTGAAAAATCTAATTTAATTGATCGAAATGTTTCATTTAGTTGTTTTTTTAATTCTTTTTCATGTTGATCAATGTTTTTATTGGCTAATTTGAAAACAATTGGATTAATTTTTAAGGTTAATTGCCAAATTTCTTTGTTTAAAAGGATAGAGGAATTTGGAGGTAATTTTTTTACTCTACTGTCCCAAGAAATTTCAGGTCCCATTGTCCCAGTGGAAAGCATCCATGGGATTACTGAACGATTTAAGTTAAAAATACCGAGGTATTTGACAATTGCAAATTGGGACGTAGATGCTATAAATAATGTCTCATTAAAAAAATACCAGATGGTTCTTGAACCGGCGACATCGGATATTATTTCTACATTATTTGGATCCTCTCTGAAAATAGCGAAAGAACCATCAGGAATTTCGGAATATGGAATATGCCAATTCTCATTTTCGCCATAGATAGCTCCAAGTAAAACTGAATTTCCTGTGTATTTAATATTAGTTTTTGGATTGAGTACACCATAAGCTACTTTAAGTTTAACGTGTATCCTATGTCTATTGGGAACGATATTGTCGGGAGTCAAGAAATCACAAATTTCATGTAATTTATCCCCAACAGTTTCATTTAAGGGTTCTTTGGAACAAATCCATATAATTTTTGCCATGGCAATAATGCAATTTCAATTAATAATATTCTAAAATGAAGGATCAGAGATAATCAAACAAAAATTGGATTATATCCTGCATTTACCCTAAAGGAAGGACTGTAATATTAAACAATATATATAAGCTACCATAATGAAATAACATTTTTAGAGTTAAAAACATATTTTTTGGTAATAGATTTCAATAAGTTTGGTTTTAAAGATGATTTTGGAATAACTTAAAAGTCATCACTTAATATTTTTTTTTTGAATAACATTTTGCTCATTTTTTATTATGATTATCCGCTTGTTTGCATGTATGGGTATAAGCTCGCAATAACTAACCTTTCAAAAATCTTTTTTCCAAAATATCTTCGATATAGCTTATAACAGAACTCATTCAGGTAGTTCTGGAGCATCCTTTCTGAGGCCATATCATACTTATGAAGATCTCTTTTCAGATTACTTATCGCAATGTGTACCCATTTCAGGTTGAACTCCCCTTCTTTAGTGGAAGAAATGTAGCTGACGTGCGTATCAATACAGTCAGCAATATTGACGAAAGTTGTACTTTCATCTGTTTGGTGGACTGCATTTTTATCAACCAGTTCTTTGACCAATTTTTCAGCGGTTTTGGCTTTTAGGTTTGTTATCTTGACCATTTTGAAGTAGCGACAGCTTTTGTCTTTTTCACCGGTATAGTAATCTTCCAGGACAATGGATTCGGCCATTACTGCAACAGGAACCTGTTTCTTGCTACCTCTTCCTTTTTTATGGTCTTCTTGGTCGGAGGTACTTGTTGCTTTACTGATGAAGGCTTCATCGTATTCTACCAAATCTTCGAGCTGATACAAGCTATCTCTTTTTCCCATTACCTCCCTTACTTTGTGGTAAAGCCTGAAAACAGTCTCATTAAGGCTGTGTCCCATCTGCCTCTGGAGTTCAGGGGCACTGAATCCTTTCTTGGTTGCACTGATAAGAGTCAAGCCCAACAGCCGGGTCTTCAGGGGGAGTTTACTGTTTTCCATCATTGTTCCGTTTTTAAGATCTGTTCTGAAACAACAATTCTTGCATTGGAACATGTCTAGTGAATTGAGTCAGTAATGCTCCTTACAATAGCATTTTTTGCATACCACGCCGATTTTTTCTCTTCCGGCCCTGATAAAATTGATACAACTCGTTTTGTCCGGAAACCTTTCATTAAATTGTAGAATGTTCATGGCTATTTCATTTATGCAAAGCCAAGAAAACCAATTTCGTGCTCCTAATGAACTGAATGACGCTTATTGTTACATTATTATATTATTTTGCCACTTGTATTTAGGCGTATATTCATAATTTTTATTATGGATTATTGAAAAAAGGTTCAACTTTAAAATCAATTTACAGAATTGTTCATAAAGTTCCTATATCAATCGATTCCACTTCAATCAATAAAATGTTTTTATAACGAAAAAATCTCTAGGAAATCCTACTTTTTAGAATTTCCTAGAGATTCATTAATTCTCAAATATAAAGGAATAGTTGGATTCTAGAACTAGAATAATTTATTGTTTAATAAACTTGAGTATTTTACGGTTGATATTATCTTGAATTATTATTATATAGGCACCCATAGTCATAGAATTGGAAGGAAGATCAATTATGATCTTATAATCCTCGACATAAACTGTTTTTTCAATGACCATCCTGCCTTGGGGATCCAAAATATTAATTTGAACATCTCCTTTCTCCACCCATAAATTAGATACGTTTATTTGGTCTGTTGCGGGATTGGGGTATAAAACAAGCTCAAGGATTCCTGCCTCATTCTCAGGGGTCTGAATCAATTTGTCTTCGGTAAAATTGTTTTCAATGCCTGGCTTTAAATGTTTTTCACTGTCTAGATTACCCAACCGCATGGCATTGCTGGCCAACATCAGATTCTGTATTTCAGCTAGGGTGAGGGCAGAATTATAAATCCGTAAATCATCCATGCTTCCTGTAAATCTTTGAATGGATCCCATAGCACCAATAATTAAATCGCCTGAGGTAGTTCCGATTTGAAAAGGATTTAGGTACGTGGTGCTGATGTTTTCAGACCCATTGACATACACTTTACTGGTTTGACCATCAAATGTTGCTGTCAAGTGCACCCATTTTCCAATATCCCCGGTGTACTTGTAAGGTGTCCGGATCCTGTAAGCAGTTCCGCTGCTGCCACGATTAAGGCGAAATTCAATTGAACCTTCATTGTCAAGCCACAATTCAAATCCATTTCCAGCTGCTTTGCTGACAATCGTGCCCCTGTGCAAGGATGATGGTCTTATCCAAACCGATATGGTCATGGCATCCTTTATTTCCAAACTTGGTTGATGTGGGGCTATTGCATACCTTCCCGACCAACCGTTAAGGTTGACACCAAGATTTATTTTGCCATCAGACCAAGTGACTGCCGATGAATTTAGAATAGTAGCATGGTTGTTATTGCCCGAACCATCTAAAAACTGTGAACCCAAACCCTCATCCATTTTCCAATACCCACGCAGCTCAGTTGATTGGAGGGAAGGGTTAGAAAGAGGCGTCTCGTCCATCAGCAACAGAATCTCATTGCCGCTGAGTGACCTGTCATAAATCCGGAGTTCATCCAGTTCTCCTTTCCACCTTTGATTTGTCCCCATGGCACCAATCACCAAATTCCCGGAAGTTGTATTGATAGTAAATGGTGCGTAGTTGGAGGAGGAGTCTTCTTTCCCGTTGATATACAAACGGATTGTACTTCCATTAAATGTGGCAGCTACATGTATCCATTTTCCTATCAAACCGGAATACTGGGTTTTAGAACGGATTCTATATGTTGTCCCATTGTTAGTCCTGTTGAGGCGGAATTCAATATATCCGTCAATGTCGAGCCACAATTCATAGCCCTTTCCGGCACTTTTATAAAAAATATGCCCTCTTTGCAATTCTTTAGGCTTAACCCAAGCAGCCAAAGTGAGTGAACTGGACATGCCCAAGCTGGAATGATGGGGTGCATTGCCAAATCCACCGGACCAGCCGTTCAAGCTGATAGCCCTGCCTGACTTCCCACTTACCCAAGAAGCATTGGAAGTATTCTGTATAGTGGCGTGGTTGGTATTTCCTGAACCATCCAACATCTTATTTCCTCCGTTTTCTTCCATTGCCCAATGCCCTACGAGACCTGAAGTAATCAAAGTCTCTGTGGAACCGATGCTGAAATTCCATATTTCAGACCATGCTGAAAGAACCGTTCCATCTATCGCCCTTACTCTCCAATAATAAGCATTCCCACTGGTCAAAGTCGATAGGTTGAAAGTCGTATTTGCTATAGTTTGATTTTGAAAAGTAACAGTAGCAAAATCAGGGCTGGTCGAAACCTGAAGATGATAGGCATCAGCATTTGTAACAGAGCCCCAAGAAAATCCTATTCCAGTGTTTTGAAAGTTGGATGCCTTTTGCGGTAGCAAAAGCGGGGGGGGGCTGAGGTTGATATTTCCATTAACAGTTGAAAAGGACCTTATATCGCTATAAGGGCCACTGCCTGACGGATTTGAAGTGCGTACTCTCCAAAAATAGGTTTTATTGGCTTCCAAGCCATCTACAATTAGGGAAGTACCTGTTATGGAGCTTTTAGAGAAGGCCAAATTGCTGAAATTGGATTGTTCAGAAATATCCAATCTGTAAAACCCTGTATTGGGTTGGTTTTCCCATTCAAAAAGAATAGAGGAAGATCCCACCACAGCAAGGTTCGTAGGACTGATTAATGAAGCTGGTCCCGGAATGCCGGAATAGCTTGCTGTCCGCACTTTCCGTGTTTCAGAAGCAGGACTATTTCCTGCCTCGTTGCTTGCAATTACCCTCCAATAGAACAGGGTATTGCTTGGAAGATTGGAAACGGTAGTAGAGTTATTACTCAGGTTACTAACATTGGTAATCAAACTCGAGAAAGAAGACGAATTGGAAACCTGAAGTCTGTAACTTTGCGCTATGGCATCATTTTGCCAGGTAAAGGTAATTTTAGTATCAAACACATTGGCACCATCCTCCGGTGATATTGCTTGTGGTTTTTGAGGAGCATTTGGAAATGGGTTCGTTGAAAATTGGTTGATACCTGAATATTTCCCTACCCCTGACCTATTTTTTCCGCGTACCCTCCAATAGTAGGTAGTATTGGATTCGAGGCTAGAAATACCAAAAGATTCACCGACGACACTATATTTAGATAATATCACATTGGTAAAATTGTAATCCTTAGCTATCTGAATATCATAACTGTCCGATTTAAATTCCTCAAGCCAAATAAATTTAATATTGGTGGGTGAAATATTTACTTTGTTTAGAGGACTAACTGCGACTACAGCTTGTGGAGGCGTAGATTTGCTGAGGGTATTGAAAGTGCCGATATTAGAATAACTTCCAGTACCTGAACTGTTGCTTGCCCTTACCCTCCAATAATAGGTTGTATTTTCTGATAATTTGGGTGATTGGTACTCGGTAGCATTGATGCCCCCTTGATTTAATAAAACCGTTGAAAAGCTAGAGGAGGTGGAGATTTGAATTTGGTATGTGTTGGCATTGGGGACATTTGCCCATTTCATCAAAGGACTAAGGCTGATATCCTGCTCCTGAGTATTTGGGGAAAGTAATAGGGTTTTTCCCGGGGCAATACTTTTGCTGTTCGTTTTAAAACTTTGTGTAGGAGAGTAGTTGCCGTTTCCAGAACTATTGCTTCCCCTGACCCTCCAAAAATAAGAACTGTTGGCATCCAATTCCGGGTAAACCAAACTTGTGGTTGTTGTATTGGAGATAGTTATAACTCCTGAACTAAAGGAACTGCTTTTTGAGATTTGAAGGCTATATTTCGAGGCATTGAGTAAAGGTTCCCAGACAAAAGATATTTGAACAGGACTGACAGTTTCGTTTGTTGCAGGCAATAAAGGTTTAACGGCAGAAGGAACCCCGGGATTCTGAAGAAATAGAAGTTCTTGAACAAGACTATTGATATAAATTTCAATGTTGGTGTAATAGGGACTGAGGTCAAATCCTTTATCATCTGCTGTCGAGGGATTCAGACCCTGTGCACTTTCCCAAGCATCAGGCATCCCATCCCCATCAGTATCGGTAGGTGCCGGCAAAGTTTTAAGACTAGGCCATCCCCCCACATTGCTTTGGCTATCTATAATTCCCAATAGACCTGTTCTAGATCCTTTGTGAGTGAAGTTTCCATTGCGCGTCTCTTGTACAATCCTAGTATCTACTGCATCTCTTGATAAACTTGCTCCAACAAAATCCAGGACAAAATCAAATGCGGCATCAGCGCTTCTCGTTTTTGAATAAAGGCCTTCGGGAATGGGAAAAGGAACCAAATCACCATTTTGGTTTTTATTTTTCAACCTTTCCAAATATTTGGTCGTCAGATCACTAGTTTCTAGACGTACCCCTGACCACTGGTTGGTATTAATCAATGAACGACCTACCACTACATTTCCTTCTAAATAAAATTTCCCATAAGTGTTGGGATCACCATTACTTGAAGTTGCCCAAAAAAAATTCTGATCAGCCAATTCATTAGATGGCCTGGCTTTGGTTGCAGGCCCCGGCTTAAAATAGTTGTTATAAAAATTTGCTTTTGCTGAAACTGCATTGTTGCTTGGTCTTTTTTCCCAGTTATAAATTACATTGTTTCTCAAGTCAAATGTTTCAGATCCTGTTGTAATGCTAGGAACCCGCAACACAAAATGAGCCATTAAGTTGTTAAACATAGAGAAATTTTTGCCTCCTAAGAGAGAGCCAAAAGCATGGTCTCCTGTCAAATGAACAGTTGATTTATTTAATCCTTCCGAAATAATGGAGTTTTGTAGTGTTGCGTTTTCGCCTGAATAAATACTACAAGTTTCATCAATTCCCCAAGAAAAAGAACAATGATCAATGATCAGGTTTTTAACACGATTCACTTCAATTGCGTCTCCATCAACACCGGAAGTATCACCTAATCTAGATCGGATAAAACGGACAATAATATTATCTGCATCTTTAATTACAAAAGGATAATTCCTTAGGGTTATGCCATCTCCAGGAGCGGTTTGACCGGCAATTGTTAGGTCTCCACTTCTTACAATCAAATCACTTCGCAGTGAAATGGTACCAGAAACTTCAAAAACAATAATTCTTGGGCCACGCATATCAATAGCTTCTCTCAAGCTTCCGGGGCCTGAATCATTGAGGTTGGTGACCTTAAGTATTTGTCCCCCCCTTCCTCCTGAAGCGAATTTCCCAAACCCTTCTGCGCCGGGGAAAGCTACCGTCTTATTGATTTGAGGATCAAAATCTGATGGAGGGTAGGATTGGGAAAAAGCGGAGGTTGAGAAGAGGTAAGATTGAAATAGAAAAAAAAATAGAATAATTGTTAATCTTTGGCTTAAGATTGTCATGGCTTACAATATAATAGGGCTTACAATAAGTTTACAGTTTTCGCTAAGGCACCTTAGTAAAACATAATTTTTTCTGTTGCAAAAACATTGCCAAAAATTATATTCAGATAAAATTTGAAGATTAATCTTGTGTGTATCCTTGATATTGCATACAAAACACTATTTTTTGAAAATTCATTCCTAAGATGAATTTGTCTTTTTATTAACAGTCGAAGAAAATAGTCCAAATAGGCTATGACCACAGATAAGTTATTGATTGTGATTTTATGGCTAAAATGCGGGGACCTTCTTAACTTTATTTTGACAAGGGCTACAATTTTGTCAATTGAATTAGAAGCCATAAAAAAAACGATTTTTATGTTTTGCTTTAATAATTAACTAAATTAGCAATTTTTGAGCCTAGATTTATCCCGATACTCAGAATTATTTTGGGTCTATACTTCTTCAAAAAAAATCATACTTAATGTAAAAACGATATAAAAGAGTTTCTTCAATTGATGATACGGAGAAAAGAACCTGCCTTTTCTCCGTATTTATTAATATGAGTTGAGATTTAAAGAAAAATATCCTAACGGCTTCTTTTTTTCCGTTTTCCTTGTCCCACCTTAGTGTTTAACCACCCTCTTACTTTCCAACACCCCAAAACCTTGGACCTTGATGACATAAATTCCGTCTGGGAGTCCTTGTGGGAATTCAAGGGTGATGCTTTCTTTTGGATCGGTAACTTCACTTTCGAAAACAGGTATTCCTTTGCTGTCGAAGATGGTAATGGTCACTTCTCCGGCTATTGGCCTTGAAAAATCCAGGTTAATTTTGTCTGTAAATGGATTCGGATAGGTTTTGATCGTGATAGGGGAGAATTTTGCCACAAGCAATTTCTTGTCTTTTCCTATTTCAAACTTCCATATTGCCGACTCACTGGATGGCCGTTTTCCATTGGCAGTTACTTTCCAATAGTATATTTTTTCCCTTTCAAGGCTATCCAAAGTGAATTTGGTATCCAAGATTTGAGAGAAACTCTTCACATTGGTTTTGAATGTACTGTCTGACGACACTTCCAATTGGTAATTTTCAGCTTCTGTCACGGCTTCCCATACAAATGCTATCGAAGTGGTATCTATCACAGCACCGTTAGCTGGACTTTTCAATATTGGGGAATCCAAACTTGGAAGCGGTGCAGTTATAAAGTTCCAAACTGCCGAATAGGGGCTGGTACCCACTATATTTATCGCCATAACCCTCCAAAAATATACCTGATTCGGCTCCATACTTTCAAGTGCAACAGTGTTGTTGGTGATTGAATTGCTGTTAAACACAATTGATTGGCTGAAATTGGAAAATTTAGAAACTTGAACCTGATATCTTTCTGCGTCTAAAACAGGTTTCCATTCAAGGGTTATGTTATCAATAGTCAAAATGGTGCCTGAAGTCGGGCTGACCAATATTGGTGCAGTCGGAGCTTTGATAGGTTTTTCAGTTGTAAATTCCCAAATTGGCGAATACGCACTGTTTCCTGCAAGATTGGTAGCCCTCACCCTCCAATAGTAGGTAATTCCTTCCTCTAGGTTTTGGATAGTCAAGGAGGTCTCCAACAGATTACTGTTATCAACGATGTTTTGAGAGAAATCCTTTGATTTTGAAACCTGCAACCTATATGAATCAGCACCTGCCGCAGTTTTCCACATCAATTTCGGATTGACTTCCAAATCGTTTTCCCCATTACTAGGACTTTCGAGCACCGGGATATCAGGAATTCCTAATGTTTCAAATTTCCAAATTTCAGAAAACTCACTGCGCCCGCCCACATTGGCAGCAAATACCCTCCAATAATAAGTTACTCCTTTATCTAAACTATTGGTTTCAAATGATTGTGCCTGAATATTGGACACATCAAACTGCATCAGGGTAAAGCTTGCATCTTTGGAAATTTGTATGCCATAGACTTCTGCACCTTCCGATTTGGTCCAAGTAAATACTGTATTACCCGTCAAACCAACACTTTCATTTTCTGGCCCCAGTAAAATTGGAGCGAAGGGAGGATTGATTTTCTCTTTTGTGGTAAAGGACCAAATTGGAGACCATCCGCTCACCCCTGCAGTATTGGAAGCCCTTACCCTCCAAAAATACTTTGTTTCCTCTTGCAATCCTGACACAGTAAACTCATTTTCAGTAAGGGCAAAGTTGCTGGAAATGATGGAACTGAAATCCTGATTGGTGGAGACCTCTATACCATACTTATCCGCCTCGGAGATGAGTGCCCAGGTTAATTTTAAGGTTGTGGCTAATCCGGTGTCTTGGTCGGAAGGACTTTCAAGTGTAGGAGCAATTGGGGGATCAAGCAAAATTCTGGTTTTGAAACTCCAAATAGAAGAAAACCCACTACTCCCTGCCTCATTGCCTGCACTAACACGCCAATAATAGGTCATCCCTTCCTCTAGGTCGTTGATTCTTAAAGAATTGACAGTCACCGAAGCATTGTCAAGGAGAATAGTACCAAAATTACTGTCTTTGGATAATTGAACCCTGTAAGTCTTTGCGCCATTTACCAATGTCCATTCTAAATTGGGAACAATGGAAATCTCTTGAGCCGCATCAGAAGGACTAAGGAGAATGGGGATGTTAGGAATTGTTATCGGTTTGACTGTTCTAAAAGTCCGGACTGATGAATAGGGACTGTTTCCTGCCGAATTTGACGCCCTCACCCTCCAATAATAGGAGGTGTCTTCCTCTAGTCCGGAAACCGTAAATTCATTGGTTGTCAATGTTTTATTGTCAATAACCAAAGTGCTAAAATCAGGATTTTTTGAAACCTCCAGTGTGTATCCAGTTGCTGTGGTGACTGCATTCCAGGTTAACTTCAGGGTGGTTGCCAATCCAGTCGCATTATTGGATGGACTGGTCAAAACAGGAGCTGTTGGAGGAATCAAAGCTAGCCTTGTTTGAAAGCTCCACACAGTAGAATAGCTGCTGCTGCCTGATTCATTGGTAGCACTTACTCTCCAATAATAAGTTACGCCATCCTGAAGGCCGTTGACTTGAAGTGAATTTGAGGTTACCGCGGCATTGTCCAGGGAAAGAACGGCAAAATTACTTTCCTTTGAAATTTGCACTCGGTAGGTTTTTGCCCCAGAAACAGATGTCCATTGTAATCTTGGTGAAACCGAAAGGTCTTTTGCGCCATTGGAAGGACTTAGAAGACTCGGTACAGCCGGTATTGGAATAGGTCTGATAGTTCTAAATGTCCATACAGTGGAGTAGGGGCTTGTTCCTGCAGAGTTGGTTGCCCTAACCCTCCAATAATATGGGGTATCTTGCTGCAAACCTGAAACTGTAAACTCGTTAGAGGTGAGGGAGTTGTTGTTCACCACCAAAGAACTGAAGTCTGGGTTTTTTGAAACCTCAAGACCATAAGAATCTGCATTGGATACGGCTGTCCATGTTAGTTTGGTAGTAGTGGCAATGCCAGTACTTTTGTCAGCGGGACTGCTGAGTTGTGGGATTGTAGGCACGACAACTTTCTGACCAATCGTAAATCTGATCTTGAGAGAGGTTCCTCTTGTTCCTCCAAGATTGGGTTCTGAAAACGGAATTGCTTCTAGGATATAGTCTCCCATTCCAAGCTTGCTGCCCTGGTAATCGCCATCTTTATCTCCATATAAGGTATAGGGGGCAAAATTTTCAGTAATGGAGGAATTGCTTGGACCTGATAATTGGATAGAAACGCTGCCGACAGAACTTGGGTTTGTTTTGGCTGTGAAGTTTAAATTCACCCCCTGAAGTACATTGATATCCAAAAGAGCGCCGTCCGTCAGTGGGCCAATTTCCAAATCCGAATCAGCATTGACCAAAGTAAATCCTGTAATGATGCCCGCCGGATTCATGACCGGAACAGTTATTTGGGAATTTGCAGTAAAATTTCCGTCCAAGGTTTTGGCACTGATCCTCGCAGAACCGCTTTTTACAGCCGTTACCAATCCTGTAGCACTCACGGTAGCAATAGTTGGATCTGAAGATGACCATGTCACTGCTTTATTGGTAGCATTGGTAGGTAAAACAAGAGGAGAAAGCTGCAACGATCTGGAAATCTCCAAAGTCGCTGTGGACGGACTAAGAGAAATTCCTGTAACAGGAATGGTTGTTGAGTTGGCCTTCGTCAAAAAGGTCCAAGAGGCTGAAAAATTACTGTTACCGCCTTCATTGGAAGCCCTGACCCGCCAAAAGTACGTCACGCCTGCCTGCAGGTTATTGACCTGTAAAGAAGTTGAAGTGACTGCTGCATTGTCCAAGAATAAGCTTGCGAAATTGCTTTCTTTAGAAATTTGGACACCATAAGTTTTTGCGCCCACTACAGCGCTCCATTGTAATGTTATGGAAGTGGACAAGTCTTTTGCGCCATTGGTAGGACTGACAAGAGTCGGAATAGCAGGAAGAGGGACAGTCTTTTTTGTCCTAAAATTCCAAACCGTGGAATAGGGGCTACTTCCGGCTGGATTCGTGGCTCTTACCCTCCAATAATACAATACATCCTCTTGTAAGCCTGAAATACTTACTTCATTGGTTGTTAATAACTTACTGTTTGAAACCAATATACTGAAGTCAGGATTTCTTGAAACCTCTACTGCGTAAGTCTCAGCATTGGAAACGGCAGACCAGGATAACTTTGGGTTTGTGGGAAGTCCTGTGCTGTTATTGGTGGGACTTGTCAAGGTTGGAGCAGTAGGGGCGATAACCTTTTGCCCAATCGTAAAACCAATTGAAAGAAGATTTCCTTTTGTTCCGCCCAAATCAGTGTCTGAATAGGGTATTGCTTCTAAGGTATAATTTCCTTCGGGTAAGATTTTTCCATTATAATTTCCCCTATTGTCCCCAAAAAGGGAATAAGGGACTACATTTTCTGTAATTGATTCACTGACAGGACCGGTCAATTTGATGGATACACTGCCAACGGTCGCAGGATTGGTATTAACCCGGATATTTAAATTGATCCCTTTGATTTGGTTAATATCTATAATTGTGCCGGTGGAAATGGTGTTGATATCCGAATCAGTATCTGCATTCACCAAGGTAAACCCTGAAATACCCAAAGGTACACTTGTGGAAACTGTGATTTGAGAAGTGGCGGTGAAGTTTCCATCCTGTGATTTTGCAGTAATATTAGCAGAACCACTTTTGATCCCTGTAACTAATCCGGTGGAACTAACTCCTGCAATGCTTGGATCTGAGGAAGTCCATGTGACTGTTTTATTGCTTGCATTCGAAGGGGAGAGGGTAGTGCCAAGTTGCAAAGTTTTAGAAATTTCTAAGCTTGCTTTTGTCGGGCTGATGGAAATTCCTGTTACTGGTATAGTTTCAGTGGTGTTGATTTTGGTGGTAAAAGTCCATGGATTGGAGAAGCTACTGCTTCCCGCATCGTTTGTGGCCAATACTTTCCAATAGAAAGGGGTTCCGGATGTCAGGTTTTTAATTTCTATACTAGGACTTGTCAAGTTATATATGTCATAAAGGATAGAGGAAAAGCTTTCATCCTTGGCCACTTGCACCCGGTAAGTCTTTGCTTCATTGACAGTTCCCCATTGGAGAAGCAGGGTATTTGACACATCCTTGCTTCCGTTTAGGGGACTGATTGGCTTGGGGATTTCAGGGATGGGCAGGGAGGTTACTGTTTTGAAATTCCAGATACTTGACCATGAACTTGTACCGTTGCTGTTTTTAGTCCGTACCCTCCAAAAATATTGGGTGTTGAGTTCAAGATTTTGAACAGAATGCTGGAGGGAAGTCAGATTCTCCATGTTGGTAACCAAAGCGGCAAAATCTTGGGTTTTGGAAACCTGAATCTGATAAGATTGGGCATTCGCAGCACTTTTCCATTTAAGGATAGAGTTTGTAGCCATGCCGGTTGCGGCATTGACAGGGCTTTCTAATTGTGGAACAGATGGGGGGGTGGTGGCATCAAATTCAGAAATATGCTTGACAAGACTGTTGATATAGACCTCAATATTGGTGTAGCTACTGCTGAGTTTATAGCCATTATTATCCGCCAAGTTGGGGTTCAAACCATTTTCAAGTTCCCAAGTATCCGGCATACCGTCACGGTCTGTATCCTTTGGAGCAGGCAAAGATTTCAATACCGGCCATCCTCCTACGTCGTTTTGAGAGTCGATGATGCCTAGCAGACCTGATTTTGAACCTTTAAAAGTGACTGTACCTGTCTTAACTTCCCGAATTAATCTTTCGTCAACGGCATCTCTAAACAAACTTGCGCCGGCGTGGGCCAACACATCTTCATAGGCAGCATCAGCAGTCAATGTTTGGGAATAGAGATCTGAAGGAACCGAGAAAGGTACTAGATTACCATTTTCGTCTTTGTTCTTTAAATCTTCTAAAAATTCCTCGGTCAGGGCGCTGGTTTCCAATCTTACGCCTAACCATTGATCATTATCAATTATAGGTCTTCCATCTAATTTATTTCCATATAAATAGAATTTCCCATAATCAGAGCCTGTAGGCCAAAAAAACGCTTGGTTTATATAAGTTTTTGGTGAATGGGCATTGGTGGCTGGTCCAGGTTTATAAAAGTTTGCAATAAGGTTTGCTTTTGCATTTGCTCCATTGTTAGTAGCTCTTAAATGCCAATTGTAAATTACATTATTCCTTAGATCTGCAATGTTTGAATTAGTTGCAATGCTAGGGACCCGAATCACAAAATGAGCCATCAAGTTTTTGTAAAAAGAAACATTATTTCCTCCCCAAATACTTCCATATGCATGTGGAAAATCTTTTCCAAAATAAGATGCATCATTAATTCCTTCTGCAATTATGCTATTTTGTATAGTAGTGAAACTACCTGTATAAACTGAACAAGTCTCATCTGTTCCCCAAGAAAAGGAACAATGATCAATTATTAAATTAGAACTACCTTGCCTAGCTTCAAAACTATCAGCCTCTATTTTTGAAACGTCACCTAGTCGAAATCTCATGAATCGGATTATTATATTATTGCTATCAATAATTCTAATTGGATGATTTTTTATGGTAATCCCATCTCCCGGTGCAGTTTGTCCCGCAATAGTTAAATTTCCACGCCTCACATTAATAGTGCTTTTTAATTCAATATTTCCCGATACTTCAAATACTATGATTCTTGGTACAGTTGCCTCTAAAGCTTCTCGAAGACTTCCAACGCCACTATCGTTGAGGTTTTTCACAATAAATACCTTACCTCCCCGACCTCCCGTGGTGTATTTTCCAAAACCTTCAGCACCGGGAAATGCAGGTAATTTTTCTTGTTGGGACCATGCAGAGGCTGCCATCAAAAGGCAACACAGAGTTAATACAATTGCTTTCATAACGAATAGGGCTCTTCCTTTCATGGGTAAGAAAGGAGGGGTGACTCCTGTGGAATATTCCTCAAGAGATAAGCTGATTAAGAACCTTGAAAGCTTGATGGGGTGATTAAGCTTGTCAAGAAATTAAGTTAAAATAAAGCTTGAATTTTAGGAATTAGACTTAAACTTCCAAAATAATATTTTACAAATCAGAAAAAGGGGGATGACATTCAAAAACATGTTTGTTTTAAACCTTTTAAAAATGTAGGTGAAATAAAATAAAAATGCTAACTCAATATGGATTCCTGAAACGATTTTACTTTTTTGTCCAAATGCAGATAAGCTTGATTAAGTTCCTGAAAGGCTTGTTTTCTTAATTGATTGAGCAACCTTTCATTTGATAATAATCCATCCACTTTTTGAATCAAATCAGCCCCATCCCATGAAATAGGCATATAGGTTTCCATTGGTTTGTAAACATCGGGCCAAGTAGTTATATGGGACATATCCGGTTTAATTAAGACAGCGCCACTAAGGATGGCTTCAAAGTCACGGAAACAAACTTCTCCGAAACCAAAGGGGCTTAAAACGGCGTCCACTTGTTTTATTTCATTTTGATATTGCTTACTGTCTAATTTACCTGCTAGAAATAATTTGTTACCTTCTATAATTTCCAGAAAAACCTTCCTTTGAATATCAACATGTTTTCTTTGAGGGTTAAATCCGAACCTTGCTTGACATTTATTGATCCGGTTTGGTTGGGGATTAAAGTTACGGGGGAACTTACCAAGAAACTTTCCTGAGTATTTAGGACCAAAAATCGGAAATAATATCCGTAGCAGTTTTGGATAACTTGAAAAATACGTTCCTACCCCAATATTCCAAGAAATCTCTAATTTATCAAGATTTTTATGATCTCCTTGATATTGTCCATTATATTTTGAATTAGAATTAACTTCGACTGGAAAAATGGAACTGTAATAATCAACAAAATACTTATTTCCATTGAATTTTTTGGTGTAAAATGATAAATCTGAATACAACTGTTTTTTAAAATACATATCGAAATGATCAAAGAATTTGAAGAATTGAATTTCCGAACCATCGAGGTCATCAAAAAAACAAACTTTTTTATACTTATTCTTTAAGGAAAAAATTAATTTTTCCTGTTGTTCGAAGTTTAAATTACCAAAGTACTTTGCAAAAATTACTATATGTTCATTTTTATCCTTGTTTAAATCAAATTTTCCACCATTTGAATAAGTAAAATTAGTTGCATTTTTTGATGTAAGGATCGGATAGAGAGAGTAGTTAAAGGTTATACTTTTACTATAATCAAAAAGAAGAGTTATTTTGTCTGATTTTTTCATAATTAAAACGTTTACAATTTTTGGTTATATTTAAGTTATCAGACAGTTTTTAAAATTCCAATAAAATAAAAATTTTTAATTTATTGAACTATAATAGGGATTATTATACTTTATATGATTATCCGCAATCATTCCAGTAAGGATAAATTGAAGCAATGATGAGTCTGTCAAAAAGCTTTTGACCGAAATA
>NZ_JAKZAL010000002.1 GCF_022538115.1 Cognataquiflexum rubidum
ATCTTTAACAAATAACGATTGTCACTAGCTGTCACTTTATATTTATTTGGCCACTGGTATCATTGCGGATATACATAAACAAAAAAGCCCGAATAAATCGGGCTTTTTTTATGTTTTTACACTCTACTTCTTTTTTTCTTCAATCCTTCTTCCTCGATTTCATCTTCGACACCGGCAAATACTCTACCGCAATGTTCACATACGATGATCTTTTTCTTTTCTCGGATATCCGCTTGTCTTTGGGGAGGTACCACGTTGAAGCAACCTCCACAAGCACCTCTTTTTACCATTACCACTGCCAAACCATTCTTGGCATTGGTTCGGATTTTGGAGTAAGATTTGATAAGTCTGTCTTCGATTTTCTTGACAGCTTTCTCTCTTTCACCCTTCAATTTGGTCTCATCGTTTTCGCTTTCGGAAACAATGGTGCCCAATTCATCCTTTTTATTGTTGAGGTCTTTTTGTCTTTCCTTCAAAATTTCCTGAAGTTCATTCACTTCATTGTTTTTGAATTCAATTTTGGCTTGCGCCTCTCCAATTTTCTTTTTGGAGACCTGGATTTCCAAATCCTGCAACTCAAGTTCCTTGGTAATGGCGTCATACTCCCTGTTGTTTCTGACGTTCATCTGCTGTTCCTGATACTTTTTGATAAGTTTCTCGGATTCTTTGATGTTATCTTTGAATCTTTTGATATCATCTTCCAAGGCTACAGTATCCGTGTGGAATTTTTGTAATCTGGTTTCGTATCCGGCTATTTCATCCTCAAGGTCTTGGACTTCTTCGGGGAGAGCTCCTCTAACTTTAAAAATCGAGTCAAGTTTGGAATCTAATTTTTGAAGGTTTAATAAGGCTTCAAGCTTCTGTGCAACTGTACTTTCCATTTACTACAGATAAGTTATGGGATTTGTGATGACTTTTGTCAAATAGAGTGCAATATTAGTAAATTTTTGCGACAATATATTCCTGAGTAATTCTTTTGTATAAATTTCACTTTCATAATGACCAATATCGCAAATAACCAGCTGATTTTCAGCGTCAAAGAATTCATGGTATTTGACATCCGAAGTGATAAATATGTCAGCACCCGCTCTTTTGGCGTCAGGAAGTAGAAATATCCCCGCACCACCACAGACTGCTATTTTCTTAACTTTTTTACCAAGGAGGTGGGTGTGCTTGATTGTGATAAGGTTCATCTTGAGTTTTAGCAATTCCAAAAACTCCTTTTCATCCATTTCTTCATTTAATTCAGCGATCATCCCTGCTCCGACTTCCTGATTTTCATTTTCTAATTTTTGGATGAAAAATGCCACTTCCTCGTATGGATGTGCTTCCCGGAGAGCATGAAGGACCTTTCTTTCCAAGTAACTTGGCAAGAGTACTTCAATCCTCGTTTCGGGTTCGCGGTGTGCTGCTTCCGGAGTTCCTTTGTTTGGATTTGCACTTATTGATGGAGTGAACGTACCAATGCCTTCAGCCAAAAAGCTGCAACTTGAATACTCTCCAATTTTCCCGGCACCGGCATCAAAAAGAGCTTTCAGGACTTTTTCAGTAGCCTCATGTGGGGCAAAGGTTACCAACTTTAAAAGAATTTCTTTTTTGGGTTGTAGGATCTTGGTGTTTTTTAATCCGATGACATCACAGATTTTCTTGTTTACTCCGTGGGCAACATGGTCAAGATTGGTGTGGATGGCATAAATTGCAATATCGTTTTTGATTGCTTTGATGACCGTCTTTTCGACATAATTCCGTCCGGTCAAACTTTTTAATCCTTTGAAAATAATCGGATGATGTGCTACTATCAGGTTGCAGCCTAATGAAATCGCCTCATCGACCACCGCTTCTGTAGCGTCAAGAGTGCACAATACACCTTTTAGTGTATCATGGGGATTGCCTGTAATCAATTGGGCATTGTCATATGATTCTTGGTAGGATGGCGGAGCGATTTTCTCCAGGTAGGAAACGATGTCCTTGATCTTGTAAACCATATTTTTTGTTTTACTTTGTCCAAAATTAAGGAAAAATAGCCAATGCGCTGGTACGACCCTTTTCTTTATCCTTTTGCTTTGCTATATGATGGTGTCACCAGATACCGCAACGGCATGTTTGACAGCGGGAAAAAGAGAAGCACCGAATTTTTGATCCCGACAGTGGTAGTGGGAAATCTGAATCTCGGCGGTTCGGGAAAAACACCGATGGTGGAATTCTTGGTAGAATCGTTGAAAGACCATTACCGATTGGCAACATTAAGCCGTGGATATGGCCGAAAAACCAAAGGGTTTTTATTGGCGGAGCAGAATTTGGGACCGACTGACTTAGGGGATGAGCCGTTTCAGATTTTTTCCAAATACGGGAATGAAGTCACCGTGGTAGTTGGGGAGGAAAGAGTCATGGCGATTCCGCAGATTATCTACCACAGACCCGAAACAGAATTGATAATCCTGGATGATGCATTCCAACACCGATATGTGAAAGCTGATTTGCAAATCCTGTTAACAACCTTTCAAAACCCCTTTTTCAAAGACAGAGTATTGCCTTTGGGTACCCTTCGGGAAAGTGCGGATGGGGCCGGAAGGGCTGATCTGATCATCGTAACCAAATGCCCTGCTTCGATTACTGAAGAGGAAAAATCAGTTTTTCAAAAGGAAATCAGGAATTATGCAGATGTCCCGATTTTATTTGCCGGCATAAAATATGGAAATCCGGAACCTCTTTTTCAGCCAAATTCAAAGCTGCTCAAGAAAGTCATTCTTGTTTCGGGCATTGCCAATGATGGTTTATTTAAAGAGGCTGCCGGTAAAAGGTTTCAGGTATTGGAAACCATAACCTTTGCAGACCATCATCGGTATACATCAGCAGATGTCCGTAGAATCCTTGAATTGGTCAAAAAACACGAAGGTGCAATGGTTTTGACCACTGAAAAGGACGCAGTAAAACTTAAAGATGGTGCTTTTCATGATTATTTGGCAGAAATTCCGATTTTTGCCCTGCCTATCAAAGTTGATATGGACCAAAACGATAGCCAATACCTGATTGAGCGCATCACCAATATTGTCAAGGACAAAGCATATATCCGTGAGATTTAAATCTATCCTGTTTCTTTTTTTGTTATCCTGTTTTTGGAACTTTGGTATTCAGGCGCAGGTCAGGCCGAGAGTTCCCCAGACCGGTAATCCTACAGGTATCCCTCCACAGCAAAATCAAGAAAGAAACCTAGAGGAAAGCGGTGAATCCCAAGGCAGAAAAAAGCTGATTGACGACAGTACAAAAATGGTTTTCGGACCCAATACAAGCCTTTATTTTTTGGAAAAGGATGTAAAAAAGAATCGGATCAGAAAAATTGAGGGTGACACTTCACTGTATAATTTCCATTATTTTGAACCTGTGGCCAAGTCAGGATGGATGTATCAGGACCTTGGAAATGTAGGAAGTGCCGCCAAACCGATATTTTATCAATTGCCTTCCATGATCGGAACCACTTCAGGTTTCGAGGCTTACGATCCTTACTATTTTGGGCCGGACAGCATGCGGTATTATGACACCAAGTCTCCCTACACGCAGATGAATGCTTTTTTTGGAGGGGGCAACAGAAATATGCTGGACCTGGTTTTTGCAAGGAATATCAACCCTAGGTGGAACATGGGATTCAATTTTAAGACCATCAGGGCTAGAAAAACCCTCAATCCCAATGCGAGGGATGATAATTTGACTGAGCAAAATGCCTATGCCCTTCATACAAATTACAGATCTGAAGATGGGAAGTATTTTCTTTTGGGGAGTTTTTCACGAATGCGGCATGAAGTAAACGAACAAGGAGGCATAATTTCTCCGGATTTTGATTCGACTTCTTTGCTTTTTGCTTATGAAGATGCCAAAGTATGGCTGCGGGAATCCCAAGCAGTTGACCTCAGGCAGGATTATCACCTCTATCATGAATATGAACTTGTCAAGGGCTGGCAAGTGTATCATATATTTGATAGGAGAAAGCAAGATGTGTCATTCTTTTCACCACTTACAACTTCAGATTCTGCATTTTTTAATATTTTCAGTCCGGACAGGTTTTTAGATCAGGATACTACTTATAATAGAAACCAATTTACAGATTGGCGGAATGAATTGGGATTCAAAGGAGATTTAGGGCCGCTCTATTATAATGCATTTGTTAAATTCAGGAGTGGCAGACTCATTTCTCCTAATTTTGATAAACCGGGATCATTCAGTGAAATTTTTATTGGGGGAGCGCTGCGTGGGGAAATCAGCGAAAAATGGCGGTTTGAGGCAGAAGGAGAATATTCTTTGCCAGATGCCTTCAGGATCAAAGGCACTTTTGTATCTCCCTATTTGGAGGCTACTTACACCAAAGCACTTTACAAGCCAACCGCCATGCAGCAGTTTTACGTGGGAAATCACCATAAATGGGAAAATAACTTTGAAAATATAGGGGTAGACCAGATCCAGGCAGTTTTGAAAGCGGATTTTAAAAGCATGTCCATCAGGCCTAATGTGACTTTAAACAGGATCAATAATTATGTCTTTTTTAACAAAGACCAAAAAGCAACCCAAGCAGATGGGGAGGCATTTATGGTGATTCCCGGTTTGAAATTTTCAGTGAACCTCAACAGAAAAATGTTCTTTGAGGCCGATGCGTATTATACTTTGATTACAGGAGATGGCAAAGATAATTTCAGGATTCCCGAAATATTGGTGAATTCGCGGATTTTTTATGAAAGTCCGATGTTTGACGAGAATATTTTTGTTCAGATCGGCTTGGAAGGAAGGTACAGAAGCGATAACCTCGCGGACTTCTATAATCCGGCTTTCCAACAATTCTTTATCCAAAATACGTTCAATGTCTTTGCTTATCCGGTCGTGGATTTTTTCTTCAATGCCAGAATCAACAGAACCAGGATTTTGCTCAGAATGAATCATATCAATATGAATATGATGAGCCAGCCGGGATATTTTGTGACACCGTATTTTACCGGGTTGAGAAGAGCATTGGACATCGGTATCAGTTGGCCTTTATTTGATTGACCATGAGTTGGGAAGAAAGTACGAAACAGAAAATGCTGCATTTGCAGCTTCCAACCGATCCGAGGTGGGTCAATATTGCCCAAATGAATATCGTGGATATTTTGGTCGACCATGCTTATTGTGAACAAAAGGCGGCGTCATCGTGTATTTCTTTGATAGTTAATTTCCATGAATTCACTGATGTGGTGGATACTCTGACTCCGGTGGTAGCAGAAGAATGGGGGCATTTTGAAAGGGTGATGGAACAACTCCGAAAAAGGGAAATTCCTTTTGGTAAACCCCGGAAGGACGAGTACGTAATCAAGCTAAGTCAGTTTGTAAGAAAAGGGGGAAGCAAAGTGATGCAGCTGACGGAATATCTGCTGATGAACGCGCTGATTGAAGCCAGAAGCTGTGAGAGGTTTAAGCTTTTATCCAAAGAAATCCAAGACGGAGAGCTACAAAAATTCTATTACGAATTGATGGTATCGGAGGCGGGGCATTTTGTCAATTTCCTTGATTTGGCCAGAAAATACCAAGACCCCGAAAAAGTCAATGCACGGTGGAAAGAATGGTTGGAATACGAAGCCGAGGTGATCCAAAACCTTGAAATCAGAGGTGATCGGATGCATTAATCGGGACGGATTTGCCGGAAAGGATTTTTAACAGAAATTATTTTCAGTTTGTGCCCGATATTTTCACCATTATGCTTATTATTAAAACTGCAATTCAAAATTTATTATTGAAATTGTTCTAATCCGTACAAATCATGAATCTGGTCGAAAATATCAAAGAAGCCCTCAGGTCAGTCAAAGTCAATTTACTGAGAACCGTATTGACGGGAACCATCATCGCCATAGGCATCATGTCCCTTGTTGGGATGTTGACAGCCATTGATGGTATCAAAGCCCAGATTGCTGATAGTTTTTCAGGCTTGGGTGCCAATAATTTTGATGTCAGGTCAAAAGGTTTTTCAGGTGGAAGGGGAGTTCAGCAAGGCGTTTCTGAAAAAAATTATCCCATTGTGAGGTACAAAGAGGCTTTGAAATTTCAGGAAGAATTCAATTCTACGGGTCCTTCCACAGTTTTTACTTCTGTCACAGGTGCCGCTGAGGTAAAAAGAGGTTCAAAAAAGACCAATCCCAATGTAAGGGTGACAGGTGGCGATGACATGTATTTCAACATCAAGGGTTTGAAGATTGAAAAAGGCCGGAACTTCAGCAACACCGAAGTTCGGTATGGCAACAATGTATGCGTCATCGGATTGGATCTGGTCGAAACACTTTTTGAAAAAAATGAAGATCCGTTAAATGATTTCATTACTGTTTTTGGCAGAAGATATACAGTTGTTGGGATTTTGGAGAAGCAGGGAAGTGTCGGTGGTGGTTCCGGGGCGGATAGGGCTATTTTTATACCTGTAGAAAATGCGAGCAGACTCGACGCAAATGGAACTTTTCGTTTTTCTATCACAGCAAGTGGTTCCGATCCATTGAAACTGGAATACGAAATGGGACAGGCCACAGGCATGATGAGGAAAATCCGACAGGATAAAATTGGTCAAGAAGATTCTTTCGAATTGGTCAAAAGTCAATCGGTGGGAGAGAGTCTGGAGGAGGTTGCAGGATATCTTAGGATTGGGGGCTTTGGGATAGGTTTTATTACCCTTTTGGGGGCATCGATTGGATTGATGAATATCATGCTGGTGTCTGTGACAGAAAGAACCCGCGAGATCGGAATCAGAAAAGCGCTTGGCGCCACTCCGCTTAGGATCAGACAACAATTCCTCATTGAAGCCATTGTCATCTGTATTTTAGGAGGGATTTTAGGAGTAATCATTGGTATAGCAATCGGAAACGTAGTTGCCAATCTCATTGGACCGGGAGGGTTTTTGATTCCATGGCTTTGGATAATTGTTTCTTTTGGGATATGTATTTTTGTCGGGCTTGCTTCAGGATATTTCCCTGCCAGAAAGGCAAGCAAGCTAGATCCGATCGAATCCTTACGTTACGAATAATTTTTGATGTGGTATGGAAAATACGTTTGATGCAATTGTAATAGGGTCAGGAATAAGTGGTGGATGGGCTGCAAAAGAACTTTGCGAGAAAGGCTTAAAGACACTTGTTCTTGAAAGAGGGAGGAATGTAGAGCACAAGAAGGATTATCCCACCATGACCTCTGCGCCTTGGGAAATGCCTCACCGCAATCAGATTCCTTTGGCTGATAAATTGGAAAATCCTGTTGTCAATAAATGTTACGCTTACAAAGAAGACACAGCGCATTTTTTTGTAAAAGATACTGAGCATCCCTACATCCAAGAAAAGCCTTTTGACTGGGTCAGGGGTTATCAGGTTGGGGGCAAATCCCTGATTTGGGCGCGTCAGACACAGCGGTGGAGCAAATATGATTTTGAAGGTCCCGGCAGGGATGGTTTCGCTGTCGATTGGCCCATCAGGTACGATGATATTGATCCATGGTATAGCTATGTGGAGCGCTTTGTCGGCATCAGTGGCAACAAAGACGGAGTGGAAACTTTACCTGATGGCGAATTTTTGCCTCCATGGGAAATGAACTGTGTAGAAAAGGAAATCAGAGAAAGAATTGTGGCTGAGTTCAAGGATCGGCATGTGATGATCGGGAGGTGTGCCCATTTGACCCAACCTCAGGAGCATCACCTTCAGCAAGGCCGCGGTCAGTGCATGGCCCGCAACCAATGTTACCGTGGCTGTCCGTTTGGGGCCTATTTCAGTTCCAACTCAGCAACTTTGCCCGCCGCTGCTGCCACCGGAAACCTTACTTTAAGACCGGATTCTGTGGTGCATTCCATCATTTATGATGATCAGAAAGGGAAAGTCACCGGCGTCAGGATAGTGGACAGGAATACCAAAGAAGTGAGTGAGTATTTTGCCAAAGTTATCTTTTTGAACGCCGCAGCTCTCAATTCCAACCTCATCCTTCTCAACAGCAAATCGGCAAGATTCCCGAATGGGTTGGGTAATGACAATGGTTTACTTGGAAAATACGTTGCTTTTCATAATTATAGGGGAAATATATCTGCTTCCTACGAAGGCCATGAGGATTCTTTTTATTTTGGAAGAAGACCTACAGCTGTCATGATGCCTAATTTTAGGAATGTGAAGTCACAGGAAATGGACTTTCTTCGTGGGTATATGACTTTTTATACTGCCGGAAGAGGCGGTTGGGGCGGGGCAGGAGATGTACCATTTGGTGAAGAATTCAAAGAAAAAAATTCTGTTCCAGGACCTTGGGGTGTTTTTATGATGATGCAGGGGGAAACTATACCCAAAGAAACCAATTTTGTCAGCCTAAGCGCTACAGAGAAGGATGAATGGGGTATACCGCTTCTGAAAATAAAGGTCGAATACGATGAGAATGATGAGAAAATCCTTCGGGATTTTTTTGAGCAAGGAACAGCAATGCTTGAAAAAGCAGGTTGCAAAAACATCCGTATTTCAGATTCCATGCAGGCACCCGGTCTTGATATCCATGAAATGGGAGGAGTAAGAATGGGCAAAGATCCCGAGACTTCCCTGCTTAATGGATGGAATCAAATGCACCTTTGTAAAAACGTATTTGTCACCGACGGGGCCTGTATGACATCCACCGGGACCCAAAATCCCTCCATTACGTTCATGGCCTTGACAGCCCGCGCAGTAGATTATGCTGTAAAAAGTCTAAAGGATGGTTTGCTTTAACCAGTCAAAAAAGGATAGGGATTTTGTATTTCGGTCTTTATTTTGATCCTTCTATGGGTGCAGAATGGCGAAGGCGCTAGGTTTAGGTTCATCTACCTCTTTTTATTTTTTGAATTTGTTATTCAATTGATCTTGAACTATCTTTCATTTGAACGTTTTGATGAGTAGTCCAATTACAAATTGGAAAAGATAAAAGGGTGTAATTTCAAATTACACCCAGTCGTAACATCAGGCGTTTGACTACACCCAGAGGGGGGAAGGATAAAAAGGGTTTAATTGCAAATTACACCCAGTCGTAGCCTTAGGCGTTTGACTACACCCAGTTGGGAAAAAAAATGGTTATGAACATGCAAATTATTGGATAGGAATGGGGGTCTTCTTTTTAACTGTTTTAAATCATGCTGCAGCTATAATTGGTGTAGGATATGGTGCTGTTCAATTAAACTCATATCTATATAATGGTAAAACGGCTGAAGAAAATATAGGTAAGGCAATTGGATTTTAGAATAATTGGATATGATCAGGTTCTTGTATAAAATCTTTCATTTTGAAAGTACTCAAAATCATGAAAAAAATGTAGAAAATTCATTTTTGATTATTTGGATATTCATTTCGATAATTCAATTTCTGTTCATTTTCAAATTACTTAACATTCTATTTGGATTCAATGGTAATCACCCATATTTATCATTAACTGGAGCTTTTATATTATCTATTTTTAGTTACTATGTGGTTCGAATAAGAATTTTAAAATCATTTTATAAAGAAAATATCGATAAAGATTTCTACGATTTTGGGAAATTTAATAGGCTTATAAAACCGATACTTATAGGTCTATTTTTACTTTTAATTATTATGTTGGGTAAAATTTTCCTTAAAATTTGATTTAAAATAAAATTGATGTCGGGATATGAAATTAGTTAATCTTAGATGGTTAAAGAATTCAATGACCACCCAACTGGGAGTAGGTGTGTCATGAAATCTTTGATGTGAATTCAAGATATGTTGTTTAGAAGATTGTAGTAGGCCTACCGCAATCGCCGAGTAAGAGGAGGTTGCAAACCACCTCTTGGTGCTGTTTTGGTGATGAAACGGTAGTTTACTGAATGGAAATAGTGTTGGAATATTTTCTTTCATCTGAGGAAATAAATTCAAAATGAATTTACAAATCAACCTTCCCTGTTTTTGGGGTAAACCTTATACCACATTTTTCCTTTTTGCTTCCAAAAACCTGCGACATTACATTTTCATTACCCCGGGCGGCGGTGCATAGGATTTGTTGAAATATAAAAATCAGAGAAGCACCTTGCCCGGGGCTAATAATATTTCGCCCACTTCGGGGCTTTTAGTCGAAGTTGGATTAAGTTGGAAACTTATTCTTCAAAAAGATTCTCTAATGGAACACTAGCGGGGAGGAAGAATCCGCGACAATTGTCGGGATTACCGGGCCGGAGCGGCATCGCGCGCGGGAGGATTAAAATTTCTTGTCCCGATAATTATCGGGATGGTTACTTTTTGTGGCAAGACAAAAAGTGACACGAGAAAGAAACATAAAGAAAATACCATAGGAAAGAAAATCAAAATGAATTGACTTCTCCACCTTCCCTGTTTTTTGGGTAAACCTTATACCACATTTTTCCTTTTCGCTCCCAAAGACCTGCGACATTACATTTTCATTACCCCGGGCGGCGGTGCATGGGGATTTGTTGAAATATAAAAATCAGAGAACCACCTTGCACGGGGCTAATAATATTTCGCTCCGACGCGGCGGACTGTTGGTCGAAGGGGAATGAGATTGAAAAATAGAATGAAGTAAGTGTTTTGTTTGCAAACTCATCTCAAGGAAAATCCTCTTTTGGACCACCTGTGGGGAGGAGGCGCAATTCCGGGCTGGCGGTGGCCTTGTGTGAGGAGGGATTAATGCGCTAGTCCCTGATATAGCTCGGGATTGGCTACTTTTTGTATAATGACAAAAGTGACACAAGAAAATATCGCCAAACCATGTTTTAATAATTGAAAAAGAGAAAGCTGACATTTATACTTAATTGACTCCTCTTTTCTCATCATCACTTTAGTGTTTGATTTTATTCAATGCCGGGGTAAGACATTTTTTATTTCTATTGAAAAATATCTTTCAATAGAAATAAAAGACTTTGTTGCAGCTCTACACTTCCTGGCAGAAATGTGCCGTTGGCATGAGGGTAATCCCCCACCGGGGATGAAAAAGAAGAAAAATCCTGCTCATTCATCCAAGGCAGTGGCGGCATAATTTTGATCCCCAAATAAGAAAATATACTTATTTGGTTAATTAAATTTCACTTCAAAATCACGAAAATTTGAAGATTTTCAGAGAAATTCTTGGTTTCTCCTCTTTTTTGAAATTTATCAGATTATAAATCAATTAGTTATAATCGAAATTTAAAAAATACCCAGTATTGGGTATTTTTTGTGAATAAGTTTATTTCTAGTTTTCAAAACGTATCAACCACCCCACGCTATGAAAACACTCAGATTTCCTATTTTGGCAATTCTTTTTTTGCTTACTATTTCCAATTCTTTTGCCACTATTCAAGAAGGATTCAAGTTTGGAAAAATCCCGGATGAATTCGTCACCATGAAAGTATATGAAACCGATCCCGATGCGGAGGCAGTGGTTTTGTCCGATGTTGGCAATGCAAAAATCGCTTTTTCAGCCGGAGCTGGTTTTCAGATTACCTACAATATCCATAAAGTCATCAAAGTATTGACCAAAGGGGGAGTTTCTTATGGAGATTTTCGGATTCCCTATTATTTCATTCCGGGCAGAACAGACTTGGTGGGTTCTGTCAAAGGATATGTTTACAATGAATCAGGTGGGACAATCTTGAAAGAGAAAATCGGGAAGGAACATATTTTTGAAGAAGAAGTATCCAAGACCTACAGGATGAAAAAAATATCAGCGCCCAATATCAAAGAAGGCTCAGTCATTGAGCTTTCCTATGAAATCACCTCTGATTTATTCAGCTATTTGAGAGAGTGGGAGTTTCAAACTGAAATTCCGACCAGATGGAGTGAGTATTCTTTGGAATATCCCGAGTATTTTTCCTTTAGCCAAAGCGCACAGGGATTTGAGCAGTATGTAATCAACGAGCAATCTGAAGGTACAGGTAATGCAAACTGGACTGAATCGGAGAGGTCTGAAGGTAGAGTTGCACAAAGCACAACCACAAACAATTCGGTTAATTTTTCAACCAGAAAATACCATTGGGCGATCCAAAATGCTCCGGCACTTCGTCCTGAACCATTTATCGACAATCCCCAAAGCTATGCGACCAAAATTGAGTTCCAACTTCAATACTTACAGTTCCCAAACAGTCAGAGACAGACTTTTTCGGGTAGTTGGAATACCATGTCTGAAGAACTTCTCAAAGATCCTGAGTTTGGAAAACAGCTTGAACGGAAAAAATTCGTCCAGGAAGCATTGCCCCAATTGATCACTGCTGAACAAAGTGAGCAGGAAAAAATGATTGCGATTGCAGATCATTTGACCAGGATGGTAAAGTGGAATGGAGGATCAAGTATTTATCCAAGTCAGTCTTTGGAGAAAGTTTACAAAGAAGGTGTTGGCAATGTAGCGGACATGAACTTCTTGTTGATTGCATTTCTGAGAGAAGCAGGATTCGAAGCCCATCCGGTAGTCGGTTCTACGAGGGCAAATGGATTTGTGAATCCTTCCAATCCTGTTATGTACAAGCTCAATTATTTAAGTGCTTTGGTTAAATCTGGAGACAAAGAATTTGTGATGGATATTTCTGATTCATCTTTGCCCTTTGGTTTCCTACCCATCAACGGGATGAATTTCAGAGGTTGGGCAGTTATTCCTGACAATGCTTCCCGTTGGGTCGATATTTATAATACTATACCTACCTCCGAAACCGCCATGGTGACGAGCAAAATTACAGAGGAACAAATTTCCACCAATGTCCAAAAAACCACCCAAGGCTATCAATCTTCCCTGATAAAAAGCAGAATAAAGGCAACAGGAGAGGAAAAATACAAGCAAGAAATGACAGATGAATTTACCGGTGGTGAATTGATTTCTATCCAATTTGAAAATCTTGATTCCAAGGAGAAAGGCATCACAGAAAAATACGAAATCAAAACCAATGAAGGCTTGGTGGTTTCAGGAGAGAACATTTACCTCAATCTTTTTGAAAATAGCTACCTGTCCGAAAACCCTTTCAAACTGGACAGCAGGGTCTTTCCCATCGATTTTATTTACCCGCAAAAAAGACAGGTGATCCTCAATTTTGATATTCCTGAAGGATATAGTGTCGAGGAAATGCCACAATCCACCATGATTCAATTCAATGAAAAGGCAATTGTTTATTCCTTTAGGACAGCGCCTCCTGTAAATGGAAGAATTACCATCAGGCTGGCTTATCAAGTTAATGAGACTTTGTTTAAAGCCGATGAATATCAAAATCTCAAAGATTTTTTTGATTTGATTGCCAGCAAGCAGAAAGAAGCCATTGTCCTTAAAAAGATTTAGGATATGAAAATCAAATTGATTTCCGAAAAAGTTTTTCTGTTTTGCTTGGTTCTTTTAGCTGCATTCCAACCTTCTTTTGGACAGAAATATGCAGCAACGACTATTAATCCTGAGCATACCAAAAACGCTCCGGCCGTAATCAGGGAAGATATACAGGAGGTTGTGATTGGGGCGGGGGGCGGATTTAGCGTGAAGTCCAAGATGGTTGTGACCATTTTCAAAAAGGAGGCAAATGACCTCGGCTTGCTTCAGGTCGATTATACCAACAAAATCAAGATCAAAAGTATTGAGGGTCGGGTTTATGACTTGATGGGAAGTGTTATCAAAAAAGGTGGCAAAAGTGATATCAGCGACTACAGCAATTTCAATTCTTTTTCGATCTACGAGGACAACCGTGTCAAGCTAATGGACCTACGGCAGTTGGATTTTCCCTACACCGTAGAATTTGAATATGAGGTAGAGTATCCTAATTTGTTTTTTCTGCCAAATTGGTATCCCCAATCTTATTCCGGCATCCCGGTGGAAATTGCGCAGGGGAAATACATTTATCCCAAGGCAACGAAACTCCGGTTTTTTTCCAAAACAATAGATGACAAGTATCTTACTTCCAATGAACTTGATGGAGGTTTGGTAGAAAAATCTTGGAAAATAGAAAACCTGGAGGCCTTTGAGCCGGAGATTATGCTTCCCTTGGAGGAAAGTCCTTTCAAGGTATTGTTCGTAGGAGCTTCAGAATTTGAGTATGAAGGATTCAAAGGTGACCTGAGTTCATGGGAATCCATGGGAAAATGGATTGCTTCCCTGAATTCCGGTAAGGATATTTTGACCCCACAGTTGAAAGCCAAAGTGAATGAAATAGTTTCGGGTCTGGAAACAACCGAAGAGAAAACAAAAGCAATCTATGAATACCTGCAAAAAAATACGCGGTATGTGAGTATTCAGCTAGGCATTGGTGGATATATGCCTTTTGAGGCATTGACGGTAGAGAAATATGGCTATGGAGATTGTAAGGCCCTCTCCAACTTTATGGGAGCAATGTTGAAGGAAGCCGGAATTCCCAGTAATTATGCGCTGATATATGGCGGCGAAAGCAAGCGCAAGGTCTATGAAGAATTTCCGAGAAGTTACTTCAATCACGCCATTCTAGCAGTTCCTGACGGGAAAGATACCATTTGGTTAGAGTGCACTTCACAGACCAATCCTTTTGGATATCTTGGGAATTTTACCTCAGACAGGCATGCCTTACTGATTACCGAAAATGGCGGCAAATTGGTGCGAACTCCAAAATATGGCAAAGAACAAAATACCCTGTTCCAAAAAGCTGATTTTGAAGTGGATGAAACAGGAAAAGCAACAGGGAATTTACACTTCGAAAATAGCGGTCTTCAGACTGAAAATGGAAGTTTGCTGACTGTGGCAGGATTGTCAGCTACTGAGAAAAAGGATTGGCTGCTGACCAATTTGACACTTTCATCTTTTGACGTTGTCGATTTTAATTTCTCACCTGAAATGAGTTCTCTGCCCACTGTCAAAGTCGATGCGAAAATTATGGTGAAAAGCATTGCCAGCAAATCCGGCACCCGTATATTTTTACAGCCCAATCAATTGAATGTGTATTCCATGAAGATTTCCTCCAAACCAGAAAGGAAAGCCTCTTTTGAAAGGCGCATGGGTTTTATTGACGAGGACTTGATTACCTACAAATTACCTGAAGGTTACAATCCTGAGTCTGTTCCTTCCAAGGTCTTATTGGAATCGGATTTTGGGATTTATTCTGCCGAATATCATCTTGGAGAAAGAAGTCTCATCTACAAAAGAAAACTGGAAATGAATGATGGTGTCTATCAGGCCGGGCAATTTCCTGCTTTTGTGGATTTTGTAACGAACATCGAAAAAGCCGACAAAACCAAAGTGGTGTTAAAGAAGGTTCAATGAATCCGTTGTAATTAGTCTAATTGAAAATACTAAATAAAAGGGGAGTGTGAAAGATAAAATCAATTTACTCTTTAAACCATTTGTTTTCACGCTTATAGGGCTAACCTTTGGTTACACTTTTTTGCACTGGATAATTTTTATTGAACTTGAATTATTTCAACTAAAAGAGATAATTATAAGTTTTGGAATACCAATCGTATTGACAGCACTTGCGGCATGGTTTATTTTAAGACCAAGATTTAAAATTCTAAATCTTGAAGCCAAACGCGGGAATTGGAGAGATTTTTATAGTGCCATTATGTGGATGGCCTTTACAGCTCCTCTTTTGATTGCTCAACAATATGTTGTTTCATCAACAGGGAAATTGACTGAATTAAATTCCATCAACGAAATCAACAAATCTGAACCAACAAAATATTACACGATTAAAAATTTTTTTATAGACAAATTCGCCACTGGATTACATTCAGCATTTGATGTTAGTGGAAAGAACAGTGAAAGTTTCAATATGCATATTTATGTTGCCCTTCCAATTTTTGAAAGTTTAAAGGACACCACAATTATGGAACCCTTAGCTTGGTTTGGAATTGAATATCAAAAAACTATAAGTAACCGACTTGAACCAAATGAGAAAGAGAAAAAATATCAAGAGTTTGCCAAGGAAAGTCAGTTGGATTTTGAGCACAAAAATGTTTCTGAATTTGTCTATTTAGATAGGATTAGGCACTCTGATAAAAGAGAAGGATATATTGAAGCAATTAAAGCCAATCCAAAATACATCCCAAATGAAATTATTCTTGAACCAATAAATGAACCATTTGAAGCGAGGAATGGTAAAAAGTTAGAGTGGATTATAGGTTCTTCAATAATTGGATCAATTGTTTGGTTAATTATGGTTCTTGTTCCTAAAATTGACGAAAATGAATTAAAAAGGATAAAAGAGGGGAAGCCTGACTATAAGGCTCAAAAAGAATTTCAAGAATTTGTTGGCTTCTTAAAACCTAAAAAAGGGTATTTCATAACACCAATATTAATCAATGCCAACATTGGGATTTACTTAATCATGGCTTTAATGGGATTTGGATTTATTTCATTCAAAGGACAAGACCTTTTACAATTAGGAGCTAATTATGGACCCTTAACAAAAAACGGAGAATGGTGGCGGCTTTTGACAAACACATTCTTACACGGCGGACTAATGCACCTATTAGCAAATATGTTTGGACTTACTTTTGTCGGGGGTATTCTTGAGCCAAAATTAGGAAAACTTAAATTATTGACATTTTATTTAATTACCGGTATTTTGGCAAGCTTCGCCAGCATTTGGTGGTATGAAGCAATTATAAGTGTAGGTGCTTCGGGATCAATTTTAGGGATTTATGGAATTTTTCTTGCATTTCTCCTAACAAAAATTTTTCCTCCTGAATTTTCTACATCATTTTTTATCAGTACATCAATATTTATAGGCTATACCCTTCTTATGGGTTTAGCAGGTGGTATAGACAATGCTGCACACATAGGAGGCCTATTGAGTGGTTTTGTAGTTGGATTAATCATATCCCCAATAATTAAAAACAAACAGAAAATTAAACGACTAAATAAGACTAAGAAAGCATCTCTTTTAAGGTAAAATTAAAAAATGGGCAAAAATTCAATTTTTGCACAGATGAAAAGTTCCTCATTTTAAAGCCTCACCATTTCTTAAAGTTTGACTTATGTAATCAATGCCTCTCGTACATCATCTCCGGTTCGACGGCTTCCACATTCCCTTTTTCATTGATTTCGCTGAGGGTGACGGTCTTCAGTTCATTGATGAGAATCGGATCGTACTTGGCTGCTACCCTGATATAATTTTCGGTAAAGCCGTGCATTTTACCATCTTCCACATCCTCTTCGAATAGGACGGTGAAGGTTCTTCCTAGATTCTCCTGATAAAACTTCCTCCTTTTCTTTTCTGAAAGAATCCTGAGCATTTTGGAACGCTCATTTCTCTTTTTGATTGGGACGACTCCTTCCAATTCCACTGCACGGGTATTTGCCCTTTCGGAATACGTGAAAACATGGAGATAAGAAATATCGAGTTCTTTCAGGAAATTGTAGGTTTCCAAAAACAGTTCGTCTGTTTCACCGGGAAATCCCACAATCACATCCACACCGACACAGCAATGCGGCATCAGGGATTTGATTTTGGAAATCCTGTCTTCATATAATTCCCTCAGGTACCTTCTTCCCATGCTTCGGAGAATGGTATTGCTGCCGGATTGCAGGGGAATATGAAAATGAGGGACAAATCTTTTGGAAGTCGACACAAATTCTATGACCTCATTGGTAAGCAAATTGGGTTCAATGGAAGAAATCCGGAACCTTTCTATACCTTCAATCTCGTCAATCGCCATCACAAGGTCTGCAAACCTTTCTTTTCTTTTCCCTTCCTGAATACCAAAATCACCGATATTGACTCCTGTCAAAACCACTTCTTTTACTTCTGTGGTGGCAATTTCCCTTACTGAAGTCAGGATGTTATCGATGGTATCGCTCCGGCTTTTCCCCCTCGCCAAAGGAATGGTACAAAAAGCGCATCCATAATTACAGCCATCCTGCACTTTCAAAAAAGTCCTTGTCCTGTCATGCATGGAGTAGGCATTGTTAAAAATATTCGCCTCTTGGATTTCGGAGGCCAAGACTTTGGTTTCCTGTTCTTTGGCAAATCCATCTAAAAGCTCTATCAATCTGAATTTTTCTGCAGCGCCCAAAACAGCATCTACACCTTCTATTTCTGAGATTTCTTGTGGTTTCAACTGCGCATAGCAACCGATAATGGTCACGTAAGAGTTGGGAGAGATCTTTTTCGCCTCACGTACGATTTTTTTACACTTCTTGTCTGCGTTTTCAGTCACAGAACAGGTATTGATGATAAAAATATCAGGCGTATTGTCGAAATCGACCTTTTCATAGCCTTTCGCTTCAAACATCCTGCTGATGGTGGAAGTTTCTGAATAATTTAACTTACAACCTAAAGTATAAAATGCAACTTTTTTCACGCTAACCTTTCTTTTTACCGGTCGCAAATTTAAATATTATCATTCAGTTTTCAATTTTCTATTTTTTGAGATCAAAACCCGATTTTTTTGACCACTTTAAAGATATTTTGAGCCATTTAATTAAAAAAAATGTAAATTTTTTAAAAAATAAGCCCAAATAGACCCCTTTTGCTTTGAAATTGATATAATTTCATATTTTTGTGGGTATATAATCAAACCACTTATTGTAGAAAATGGCAACTTTAAGACAAAAAGCGCTACTAATGGCCCAAGGCAGGTCAAAAGTTACTGTAACACCGCCTTCGAGCAAGATTTCTGACTATTATGGAAGTCATGTTTTCGGCACAAAGCAAATGAAAGAGTCATTGGCCCCTTCCGTTTTCAAAAAGGTCATGGAGGCAATAGACAAGGGAAGCAAGATTGATCCTTCTACAGCAGAAGAAATAGCATCTGCAGTGAAAGTATGGGCGCTATCCAAAGGAGTTACCCACTACACCCACTGGTTTCAGCCTCTTACAGGCTCGACTGCGGAGAAACATGATTCTTTCTTTGATGCGCATGCGGGATTAGAAAAATTCAAAGGTTCTGCTTTGGTTCAACAAGAACCTGATGCATCCTCATTCCCACATGGTGGTATCCGTTCGACTTTCGAAGCTAGAGGATACACTGCTTGGGATCCGTCCTCACCGATTTTCATTTTTGATAAGACATTGTGTATTCCTACCATATTTGTCTCTTTTACAGGAGAGGCATTGGATTACAAGACACCATTGTTGAAATCAATGGAGGCTATCAATTCCGCAGCTGTAGAGGTATGTCAACTATTTGACAGAAATGTCAGAAAAGTGAGCCCTTCCTTGGGTGTGGAGCAGGAATATTTTGTGATTGACAAAGCCCTATTTGCCACAAGACCTGATTTGGTGATGTCCGGACGTACAGTTTTTGGACATAATCCTGCCAGAGGCCAACAATTGGAAGACCACTATTTCGGATCTATCCCGACCAGAGTGAAGGATTTCATGATGGATTTTGAGATCGAGGCCCACAAATTGGGAATTCCTGTCTCTACCCGTCACAATGAAGTAGCCCCTGGTCAATTTGAAGTTGCGCCTCTTTTCGAAGAAATCAACAAAGCCATCGACCACAACCAATTGTTGATGGATTTGATGGATAAAGTTGCAGAAAAGCATAATTTGAAAGTTTTGTTCCATGAAAAACCGTTTGCAGGTGTAAATGGTAGCGGAAAGCACAATAACTGGTCTTTGATCACTGACACAGGTGTCAACCTGTTCCAGCCAAGCAGTTCAGCTAGAGAAAACCTTCAATTCCTGACTTTTGTGGTCGCTACTGTAAAAGCTGTTTATGACCATGCAGATCTGTTGAGATCCAGTATCGCTTCTGCAAGCAATGATTTCAGATTGGGAGCAAATGAGGCACCTCCTGCCATCATGTCTGTATTCTTGGGATCAACATTATCTTCTGTGTTAGACGAATTGGAGAAAAACGGAAACGTGAAAATCGAAAAAGGTGACAACATGTATATGAAACTCGGGATCTCCAAGATTCCGGAAATCATATTGGACAACACAGACCGAAACAGAACTTCACCTTTTGCCTTTACAGGAAATAAATTTGAGTTTAGAGCTGTTGGTTCAGGTGCCAATTCTGCCGGACCTATGACAGTCTTGAACGTGATCGTTGCAGAGACATTGAGAAACCTTCTTAAAGACATCGACAAAGAAGTCAATGCCGGTAAAGAAAAGAAAATCGCAATTGTCAATGTATTGAGAAAATACATCAAAGACAGCAAAAAAATCAGATTTGAAGGTGACGGTTATTCCGATGAGTGGGCCAAAGAAGCTGAAAAGAGAGGATTGTCAAACTTGAAAAGCACTCCGGCTGCGTTGGATATTTATCATGACAAGAAAGTTGCGGAGTTATTCGCAAAACACAATGTCTTGAATCCAAAAGAACTTCATGCGAGACATGAAATCATGTTGGAAAATTACATCAAGAAAGTTCAGATCGAATCCAGGGTAATGGGCGATCTCGCTTTGAACCATGTAATCCCAACTTCTATCCTGTATCAAAACAAACTGATTGAAAATGCAAATGGTTTGGCGGGACTTGGCTTGGACAATACTGCTGCCATCGAGACTATCAAGGAGATCAGCAAACATCTTGAGTCGATCAATAAGAATGTCCATGCGATGACAGAAGCGAGAAAGCAACTGAACAAAGAAGAGGATATTGTGAAAAGAGCCAAAGGATATTGTAATGATGTCAAAGAAGCTTATTTCGATAAAATCAGGTATGCTGTTGACAAACTTGAGCTTGTCGTGGATGACGAATTGTGGCCATTGGTGAAGTATAGAGAGATGTTGTTTATCAAATAATACAGAAACCGCCTTCGGGCGGTTTTTTTTTGCTCAAATCATCTCATTTCTAAAACCTCTTTACATAAAGTCTATCATCTTCTTTAATTTTTTTTTGAAAGTGGATTTTTTTACACTTCCTCTGTGAATCAAGATTTCTTTTCGAGATTACTATTTGGACGTAATTAATTGGCTTTGAGGGGGATTTGTCTGGTCTAAGTGGAGAAAAACGAACGGAAAAATACCATAAACAAACGGTTTTGGCTGGTAAACAATAATTAAATTTATTTGCTAAACCGATTTATTAAATATAATAAATCGTAAAAGTCATTGAACTTAATTAAAAAAAATATTTAAATATTTTTTACAATAATTTTTTTTAGATACATTTACAAATGGCTAATATTTCAAAATTTTGAATTTAACCCATACTATTCTACTGTTTAATCTGGTTATGTTTAAATTAATCTATGGTGAATTTTAAATTTATCGAAATAAAAAATTATTAATAAAAACAGAAGTCCTATTCCCATTTACCCCAAACCAATAAAATGTAACCTTTAAATAATTCCTATGAACAGAGTTGTACTATTAATGTTAGCGATGGTCATGATTTTTGCCTCAGGTTTTGAGGCATATGGCCAAAGCCGAGTTCTCACCGGTAGGGTAGTAGATTCTACCGGAGAGCCGATCCCGGGAGTAAACATCCTGGACAAGCAAGCAAATACCGGCACTACCACCGATTTGGATGGTAGGTATTCAATTTCGGTGACCAATACCTCGTTGTTGGTGTTTTCATTTATCGGATTTTCTCCCCAAGAAATTTTGGTGGGAAACAGAAGTTCCCTTGATGTGAACTTAGCCGAGGACTTATCAGAACTTTCCGAAGTAGTAGTCACTTCCTTTGGTATGGAAAAAGACAAGAAAGCTCTTGGATTTTCTGTAACCCAAGTCAGTGGAGACAAATTTACTGAATCAAGAGCCGTTAACTTAGGTAATGCCTTAACAGGTAAAATTGCCGGTGTGAACGTTTCTCCTCCTGCTTCAGGTGCAGCAGGGTCTACAAGAGTTGTTATCAGAGGAGGTTCTTCCTTGACCGGTAATGACCAACCGCTGTACGTAGTCAACGGTATGCCAATCGAAACAGGAAACCTTGGTAGTGCGGGTATGTGGGGCGGTAATGATGCCGGTGACGGTCTTGCTTCTATCAACCCTGATGACATCGAAAGTATCTCAGTATTGAAAGGAAATGCTGCAGCAGCACTTTATGGTGCTAGAGCTGCCAATGGTGTCGTGTTGATCACCACCAAAACAGGTAAAGCCAGAAAAGGTATTGGCGTAGCTTTAAACTCCAACATCACCTTTGACAATGTCCTTGATTTCACCGAATACCAAAGATCATATGGTCCGGGTATTGATGGTGTTGTGCCTGCTTCCTCAGGTCAAGCATTGGATGCAGGTAATATCCATTGGGGTGGTAAATACAACGGTGCAAGTACCCCTCAGTTTGATGGCGTATCAAGACCTTATTCTCATACAGGAGAAGGGTTAAATGCCTTCTACGAAACAGGTTATACTATCAACAATTCGGTAGCTTTGAGTGGTGGTAATGAAACAGGTACATATAGATTGGCTTATTCAAACCTGAATAATAGTGACATCATGCCAAATGCAGGTTTCAAAAGAGACGTGATCAACTTGAATGTCAACAGTAAGTTGAAGAGACTCACATTGGATATGAGCGGTCAGTATTCTAAGCAAAATGCGCAAAACCGTCCGAGACTTTCAGACTCTCCGGGTAATGCCAACTTTTCGATGATGACAAGACCTGGCAATCTTCCGCTTTCAGCTATGAGAGGACCAACAGACAAATTGGGAGCTCAGGAAGATGGTTTTGAATTGAGATATCAACCTAACGTTTTCCAAACCAACCCTTATTGGGCTGCGCATCAGTTCTATCGTGAGGATGTCACAGACAGGGTTTTGGGAAAAATCTCTTTGAGATATGACCTCACAGATTGGTTATATGTAATGGGTAGGGCAGGTACTGATTTTCAGTCAAGAACAGATGATTCCTCTGAGCCTTATGGTACTGCATACAAACCAAGAGGTGATTACAATGTAAGTAAGAGAACCATTAGAGAAGATAACTTGGATTTGTTTATCGGTGCGCAAAAGCAATTTGGAGATGTTTCTGTGGATGCCTTGGTCGGTGGTAACAGAATGAGAAGGTCCTTTGAAAGCCTTTCAGGTGGAGGAAATGACCTTGTAGTACCCTTCTTTTCTAGTGTAAGAAACGTAGCAGCCCCTCAGGTTGGATATGGTTTTAGTGAACAAGGAATTAACTCTGTATTTGGTTATGCCAATGTTGGTTACAAAAATTTCCTTTTCTTGAATGTTACAGCACGTCAAGATCAATTCTCTACTTTGTCTCCTGAAAACAGCAAATTGTTTTATCCATCAGTGGGAACCAGCTTTGTATTGTCTGATGTAATTGAATTGCCAAAAGCGTTTACATTCACCAAGTTCAGAGCTTCTTGGGGCCAAACAGGTGGAGGTGCACCAAATCCTTACGCCCTTAATCTTACTTATGGCCTCGTAGGTGTGGGACACTTGGGCGGAAGTTTGGGACAAATCAACAACGGTTCAATTCCTAACGCCAACCTTAAGCCTTATTTGTCCACTGAATATGAATTCGGAGCAGATTTGAGGTTCTTTGAAAACAAAATTGGTTTGGATGTGGCTTATTACAGCCGTAACACTACCAATGATATTCTTGCAACAGGTATTTCTGCTACTTCAGGTTTTGGATCTACCATTATCAACATTGGTGAGTTGACCAACAAGGGTGTTGAATTGTTATTGAACGTTGTTGCTTTACAAAGAAAAGATTTCCAGTGGGATGTCTCTTTGAACTATGCAAACAATCAGAGTAACGTCGTGAGTCTTGGAACAAACGCAAAAGGCGAACCGATTGAATTCATTAACCTTGACGAATCAAGATTGAGAAGAGAAAGAATCCGTCATATCGTGGGTCAGCCTTTGGGTATGATTGCGGGTTTCAAACATCTGGAAATCGATGGTCAAAAAGTGTATGATAATAGAGGACTTCCTGTGCCAACCAATGGATTGGAAACTATTGCAGAGGGACGTCACCCAATTTCCGCTGGTTTTATCAACAACTTCAGGTACAAAAATTTCAAATTGATGGTTTTGCTTGACGGTAGATTTGGAGGCCATTTGGTTTCAGGAACAAATTTCTTTGCTTACAACAATGGTTTACATGAAGAAACCCTGGCAAGCCGTGCGAATGGTTTGACAACTTCCGGTGTAGATGCCAACGGTGAATCAAGAACCTGGAACATTCCTGCAAATCCCGCAGATCCTACCCAATTCTTGATTGATGACTATTTCAACAGATATGCTCAGATCACTGAAAACATCGTGTATGATGCTTCTTTCGTCAAGTTGAGAGAATTCTCTTTCGGATATTCACTTCCTGGTACCCTTTTGAGCAGGACGCCATTTACAGCTGCGTCAATATCATTGGTAGGTAGAAACCTTGCCCTGCTGTATTCTAGAGTTCCAAACATAGATCCTGAATCTGCCTACACTGTCGGTGGTAACTCTCAAGGGTTGGAGTTCTTCGCTATGCCTACAACAAGAAGTTTCGGTTTCAATATCAATCTTAACTTCTAATAGGGATGTTTAACAAACTAATTCACGGAAAAATGAAAAGTATATATAAAATAACTGGACTTCTCCTTGCTTTCACCTTGACATTTAGTTCTTGTGATGAGCAGGCTTTGTTGGACCTGAATACGGATCCGAATGCGGTTACAGATTTGGATATGTCATTCTTATTCTCTCTTGCCACTTTAAGGATAGGTGGAGAGTATGAAAATACAAGAGCTAACATGCTGTATTCCGCCACTATGATCCAACATTCATCTTCGCTGGCAGGATACTTTAGCGGAGACAAGTATTTCTATAATGCACAATACAGTGGTGCTTATATGGAAAGACATTACACTGATGTGATCAGGCTTTATTCCCACGTTATCGATAAGACCAAAGACAGTCCTGCAGATGCCAATTTAAACGCGGCTGCTACTGTTCTCAGGATTTATGATCTACATAGAATGACTGATCTTTATGGAGATATTCCATATTTCCAGGCAGGAAGAGGTTTGGAAGGTGAAGAAAACTGGTTTCCTACTTATGATAACCAAAGAGACATTTATTTCGACATGGTGGATCAACTTAAAATTGCCAGAGATAAATTCTCTCCAAATGCGAAAGGGTTAGGAGTCCAAGATTTCATCTATGCCGGAAATCTTGATAAATGGAAGAAATTTACAAACGCTCTTTTGATGAGAATTGCTATGAGAATGTCCAACAAGGATGCAGCCAAAGCCCGTGAGGTATTCATCGAAGCCAGCAACAGTGGAACTTTTGGTTCAATTGCTGACAATGCCTACATTAAATACACTACAGGCCCGACCGGTAACAACAGAAACGGTTTAAATGATGGCTATTGGAATACCTACAAATATTCTCAGGATTGCAAGATCAGCAAGACTTTCATTGATTGGATGAAAGCCAATAATGACCCGAGGTTGATGATTGTTTCTGGTGGACTTGGCGATCCAACTGCTGCTGCCAGCACTTGGAATACTGATCCCGCTGCACAGCGTGGAATGCCAAACGGGTACAATACTCAAACCCTTAGAACTATCCTTTCCCCGTCTGAATTGGCAGAATTTGAGGCTTTACAGCCAAGAGGCAACCGAATGTTCTCTATGCTTAACCTGAAGTATCTTGATTGGGAAGACCCGTATTTGTTGTTAACCTATTCTGAGACTGAATTGATGAGGGCTGAAGCGGCTGTAAAAGGTTGGATCACTTCTGATGCCAATACACACTTCAGAAACGGCGTTTCAGCTGCAATCACCTCATGGGTTGACTTTGATCCTTCTTTTGCCAGAACAACTGCCCAAATCAATGCTTACATTGACGGTAGAGGTTTTGCAGCAGCATCCAATACTGATAAGTTGAGACTTATTGGAGAAGAATTTTGGGCTGCAACATGGTTAAATGATATCGAATCATGGTCCAACTGGAGAAGAACAGGTTATCCTGTATTGGCTCCAACGCAAGATCCAAACAGGTTTGAAGCAAATGAAATCCCAAGAAGATTACGTTATTGGGAAGCTGAAATCGGTGGAAACCCTGCAAATTACGAAGCTGCCCGTGTTAGAATGGGTGGTGACAACCTGATGACCAAAATGTGGTGGGATGGTGGAAATTGATTTCCATAAAAATATAAGTAAAAAAAAAGGTGCTTTCGGGCACCTTTTTTCATTCAATCTAAATGACATATGAAATGAGAAGAATAATTTTTGCATTTGCTGTTTTGGGTTTCCTATCCTGTGATTCGAAAAACCCTTCCACCACTTCTGATGATTCTGAAAACACAGATTATAAAATTATCGGCTATATCGCCGGATGGAAAGGAGTGGATACCACGAAAATCGATGCTAAGAAACTCACCCATATCAATTACGCCTTTGCAAATGTAATTGATGGTAAAGTCATCGAAGGAGAGGGAAGAGAACAGGCTGACAAAGAAAACCTGGCCAAATTGAATTCTCTCAAAAAGTCAAATCCCAAATTGAAAATTTTGATTTCTATCGGTGGGTGGACTTGGTCCAAAGGATTTTCAGATGCAGTATTGACTGAGGAATCCCGAAAGCAATTCACCGCTTCTGCAGTGGATTATCTGATCCGACATGACCTGGATGGATTGGATTTCGATTGGGAATATCCGGCGTATCCAGGAGATGAAAATATTTATCGTGCAGAAGACAAAGAGAATTTTATATCGATGCTCAAATCCGTTAGGATCGCTTTGGACAGCCTTGGGACCTTGGACAATACCCATTATTTGAGCACTATTGCTTCTGCAGGTTTTAAGGAATATCTGGATGTCAATGACCTCGGTGAAGCGCAAAAATACCTTGACTTTATCAATATCATGTCCTATGATTTTATCGTCCAATCTTGGAGGGATACCACAGGTCACCATGCCAATCTGCATACCAATGACCCAATCGGAAGGTCAGTTGAAAAAGCCGTCAACGACCATGTTGCCGCTGGTGTACCCATAGAAAAACTGGTGATGGGAATCCCTTTTTATGGGCGAAGCTGGTCCGATGTCAATCTTGCTAACAATGGTCTTTTCCAATTTGGAAAGGGATCAAAAGGATATCCTTATAGTGCCATTTTTGAAATGATGAAAGATTCCTCTTTTGTCCGTCACTGGGATGAAAACTCAAAGGCTTCTTACTTGTGGAATGAAAAGGAAAAAATATTTGTGACTTTTGAAGATCCTGAGTCTATTTTTCAGAAAGCCGAATTTATCAAAAAACACAAAATGGGAGGAGCCATGTTTTGGGAATACAACGAGGATACCGATGACCATATTTTATTGAATGCCTTGTTTGAAAGCTTGAAGTAGTCTTAAAATTTGCCATAGAATGGATAAATAAACAAAATTCATCATATTGTCGTCCTATTCTAAGGTTTGGAAAGGAAGGAAATGGCAAAGAAAAAGACATCCATTAAAGATATTGCTAAGTCCTTGGGAATATCAATTACGACGGTTTCATTCATCCTCAATGGGAAAGCGAAGGAGAAAAGAATCAGCGAAGAATTGACTTTAAAAGTGGAGGAGTATATCAAAGAAGTTGGATATAAACCAAGCCATTTGGCACAGAGTCTCCGATTAGGGAAATCTAAAGTGATCGTCTTTATGGTGGAGGATATCTCTAACCAGTTTTTTGCCTCTATAGCGAGGAAGATTGAAGAAAAAGCATATAAAAGCGGCTATAAGATCATTTATTGCAGTACTGATAATGATCCCGAAAAGGCCAAAGCACTGATCGATACCTTTAAAGTGAGAAGTGTAGATGGGTTTATCATCACGCCTACCCCGGCCCTAGAAAGCACAGTTTTAGAACTGTTGGAGGAAGAATTTGCAGTTTTGCTCTTTGACCGATGGATCCCGTCTATAGATTGCAGCTACGTTGTGGTGGAAAATGAAAAAAGTGCTTTCGAAGCTACGTCGCATTTGATCCAAAATGGGTGTAAAAATATTGGATTTATCACCGTAGAATCTGATCAGATCCAGATGATTGACAGACTTCAGGGATATGGCCATGCTATGGAGAGCCATGGATTGAAGAAAAACGTGTTTATGCTGCCCTTTCACAACCTTTCGGAATTTGGTGCAAGCTCCAAAATTCAACAATACATTCAAAAGAACAGTGATCTTGATGGTTTGTTTTTCGCAACCAATTACCTTGCCTTTGAGGGATTACAGGCACTCAATTCCTTGAAGAAACGTATCCCGGAGGACGTGCTGCTGGTTTCGTTTGACGACCATTATTTCTTTACCCTTTTTCAGCCAAATATTTCTGCTATTGAACAGCCGATAGAATCTATTGCGGAAAAATTGATGGAGGGGATGTTGATGCTGCTTGAGGATGATGAAAGCAGCAAGCCTGATTATAAGGTAACTCTTCCCAATATCCTTCATATTCGAGAATCCTCTGATTACAAAATATAAGGCTTTTTTTATCATGGATGGAAATATGAAAGTGTTTTCCTATTTTTGATAAATCCTTTTAGCAAGTTCCTGATGCTTTTTCTGATTATTTAAAAGATTTCTTGGGATCCTGCTTTGAAAAAATTTTGAAAAACAAACTATGTCTAATAGATCGATATTATCTGCCGATATAGGTGGTTCCCATATTTCAGCGGCTGCTTTTGTAGAAAAGCCTGATGGGTTTGCCTTGAATTCAATCTCCAAGAAAAATATTGATTCGCAACAATCCAGGGATTCAATTCTCCAACAATGGGTTTCAGTTTTTAAGGATTTGATTTCTGATTTCCGCCATTGTTGCGTCATTCTTGCCATGCCTGCGCCTTTCGACTATGTCAATGGAATCTGTCAGATAATTGACCAAGGAAAATTCATCCATCTTTTTGGGGTTAATATCAAGGAGGAATTGAGCGAAAGGTTGGGTATCATGACTACCCAAATCCACTTTGTCAATGATGCAAAGGCTTTTTTGATGGGAGAATCAAAATTTGGGAAAGTTTCCGGTTTTGAAAATATTTTGGGACTGACTTTGGGAACGGGCCTAGGCTCCTCCCGAAAATTCCATAATCAGGTTTTTGACGCTGAATTATGGTCTTCCAAATTCAAAGACAGCATTGCAGAGGATTACCTTGGTACAGGGTGGTTTATCGGTTGGTGCAGGGAAAATCTTTCATTGGAAGTAAAAGGTGTAAAGGAGATCATAGATAATCCTGAATGGCTTCGGCTGACTATGCCGGCATTCAGTACATTTTCAAAAAATATGGCCGAATTTATTCTGATGAGATTTGAAGAAATGCCAGTTGATGCCATTGTATTGGGGGGAAGTATCTCCCAGGCATACGCGCTTTTTCTGGAAGAAACAATTTCTATTCTGAATCAAAAGCAAATCAACACACCGATTTTTGTCAGTGATTTTGGAGATAAGAGTGCACTTTTTGGCGCAGCGTCCCATTTTTTTGATCAAAAAGTGCTATTAGGTTTGGACTGAGAATCGTAACTTGATCCTTTATTTTATTTATTAGAAACCAATGAAGCGATTTTCATCGATTACTCTCTTTCTGTCTATTCTTTTCATTTCGTTTTCAGGATTTGGTCAGGAAGAACCCCAGTTAATCATCATCGGAGGAGGGGCAAGTGGCACATCTGCAGGAATCCAAGCCGCAAGGATGGGTGTCAAAACGGTCATTTTGGAAGAAACTCCTTGGCTTGGTGGAATGATTACTGCCGCCGGTGTCTCTGCCATTGATGGTAACCACAATTTACCGTCGGGGATTTGGGGAGAATTCAGAGAAAAGCTATATGCACATTATGGTGGTCCGGAGGCAGTCGGTACGGGTTGGGTCAGCAACACCCTTTTTGAACCATCGGTAGGCAACAGGATTTTTCAGGAATGGGTCAAAGAAGAGCAGAATCTCCGTATTCTATTTGAGGTCAGCTGGCAAAAGGCTGTTTTTGAAGACGGTTTTTGGACAGTACAGTACCTCGAAAAGGGAAAAGCAAAAACCATAAAATCAAAAATGCTCATCGATGCCACTGAGCTTGGTGATGTGATGGCTTCTCTGGGCTACAAATACTATGTGGGAATGGATAGTCAGGAGCGTTTTGGGGAAACATTCGCACCCAAGTCGGCCAATAACATTGTACAGGATTTGACTTATGTGGTTGTTTTGAAAGATTTTGGGAAAAACTCAGACAGAACCATTCCCAAACCGGAGGGATATGATCCTGCAATTTTTGCATGCGCCTGCAATCATGCAGATCCCATTTCATTTGACAGTCCCCAGAATGATTGTCAAAAGATGCTCAACTATGGAAAACTTCCCAATGGAAAATACATGATCAATTGGCCCAACTGCGGCAATGACTTGTATATGAACATCATTGAAATGTCAAAGGAAGATCGAAACAAGGCGCTTGAAGAAGCCAAATTGCATTCCTTGAGGTTTATCTATTATATCCAAAACGAACTTGGTTACAAAAACCTTGGACTTGCAGAGGACGAATTTCCAACAAAAGACAAACTTCCATTTGTGCCGTACCATAGAGAGTCTAGGCGTATTGACGCAGAAACCATGTTTTCTTTGCAGTATGTTTTGGATCCGTACGGGCAGGAGAATGCTCTTTACCGGACGGGAATCGCGGTTGGGGATTATACCATTGACCATCACCATAAGATGAATCTAAATGCACCCGAAATTGATTTTATTAAAATCAGAGTACCTGCCTACAATATTCCATTGGGAAGTTTGATTCCCAAAGGGTCCACCAATTTAATTGTGGCGGAGAAAAGCATAGGCGTTTCCAATATCGTCAATGGTGCAAGCCGACTTCAGCCGGTTGTATTGGGGATCGGACAAGCAGCAGGAGCATTGGCAGGGACGGCTATCCTGAGCCAACAAAATCTGCAAGAGGTTCAAGTGAGGATGGTTCAGGAAAATCTCTTGGCAAAAAATGCCTATCTGATGCCATTTCGTGATGTGCCGATAAGTCATCCCCACTTTTTGGCAGTGCAAAAAATTGGAGCGACAGGGATTTTGAAGGGGTTTGGTGTGCCCTATAAATGGGCAAATCAAACATGGTTTTATCCTGAAAGGGAAATATCTGAATTCGAATTGGTCGATGGTTTGAGGCCCTTGTATCCCCAATATGCCCAATATTGGGATGCTTCCGGTGAACCCTTGAACTTTGGTAAGCTTTTGGAGATTTTGAAAGTAGTCAGACCTGAACTGAATGAAACCGATCTAAAGATGATTTGGAAAAATTTAGAGCTTAGTGGGTCACCTGATTCCGAATCAAAGCTTGATAGGCTGATTGTGGCGGTCTTGTTGGATAATATCCTTGATCCATTTTCAATTCCGGTCGATTTGAATGGAAAGATTATCAAGCCTTAAATCAAGGTTGCCTAGCGTTCGGAAATCTGTTTTCCTCCAACTCTCTGCAGGATGTAGTTTCCTATTTTATCACCTTGCTTGACACCTTCTTCTATGGCATCGCGGAAATGTATTCCACCATAAAGCCTTGAAATCGCAGCTTCATCTGCCGCCTGCGAAAATGACTTAAACGGTCTTTCGGGCAATCCAAAATAGACTTCTGAGGTATCGATAAAATCAAAATCATTCCCAAAATAGTGGGTGAGGATGACCGCGCTCGTTTTAGAAATGACACTGTGACCACTGGTATATTCAGGAAATGGGGGAGTTTGCAACAATGGCCTCCAAGTAGGATTCAGGTATTTTTGGATGGCAGATTCAGGTCTGATTCTATCGGAATCGTATTTTTCTTCCCAGCAACTTATAAATGCATCATGCAATCCCATTGCCACCAAGGTGTGGATATATATGGTCTCCTGCCAAGGTAACTTGGCTTTTTCTGCGGCAATTCCTGTGATTCCAATCCAATGACCTCCGGGTGAAATCTTCTTTAACCCAATGGCCATATGTCCGGAAAAACTCACTTTGAATGGATTGCAATCCCAAAAATTGGCAATCAATTGTTGTTCTTCCGATAATGCAGAAGTAACCTGAACCACTTCATCCAATTGGTTTTTGAATGGACTTCCTTCGGTCAGGTCAAACTTTGCAGGTGGGGCAGGCTTATGGGGCTTCAGGTCTTGCAAGAAAAATGTCTTGATTGTACGCCATTCGGGTTCCACTGCGCCCATATAGGCCGGAGGAGTGGGATACCAATGTCCTTCGTTTTTCTTGGGAGTATATCTTGTCAGTGCACTCAGTTGCCTGTAACCATCATTTTTGGCTATTTCCAAAACCTGTGCCGACACTTTTTCCGCAAAGGTAATGTTGGCTTCTACTTCTTTTTTAGAAATCCATTTTGATTTGGAAAATTGGTTGATTAGGGCTTTTTGCTTGGCTTCAAGTAGTTTTCCGGAGGGCATGATTTTCTTTCCCACATCCAGCATGGCATAAATTGACACAAATTCCGGTGAGAGGTTTTTTTCTGTTTCCCCGATGAATCCGATTTTTTCATGATTGGTTTTGGTCAACAGATTTTCGTTTTCCTTCAATCCCAAAGCTTGGTCCCATGTAAGATGAGCGGCTAAGGTTGAATAAGCATAGAATCTAGCGGCACCGGGTGGGGAGGCCACATCCGTAACCATCACTTCTGTAATGTAAAATAGATTTTCGATGAATACTTTTGTGGGAGGAGTTCCATTTTTTTGGGAGAAAGCAGTAATCGGATTGCCAAGGCAAACAAATACAAGAAAGGCCAAGTGAATTAACCCCCATCGTTTATTGAAGCAATTCATGTCAATCATTTTTTTGGTAGTTGATCAGCCCTTTGTTATTGATTCCGAAATATAGAAGATTTGGCTGGGAAGGCAGCTGAAGAATCGACTTCACATCGCCCAGAATGGAAAATCCTGATTCCCGCTGAGGGATGAATTGGAAATTCCCTTTTCCATCTCCGCGATAAAGTTGTCCAAGATTGGCATCCATCATTCCAAGCCTTAACCTCGTATAGGTTTGATTTCCCGCAAGGACCAAATCCATATTACCGTCGTTGTTATAATCGAAAACATGGATGGCATGAATCGGAGCGAATTGAGCTTCAATCGGCAATACGTGGGGAATGAATTTCCCCGCATTGTTTTCGAAATACATACTCCGCAACTCATTGGCCTCCAATTTTGAGGCATTTTTCAATTGCTCTTTGGTCAGAATCTGCTCTATTGTGGCCTCGGCATAACTTGCATAATCAGTAAATTTACTCCGGAAACCATATACCTGATCCAGCAATTCGTCCCTGCTTGGAAATGGAAAGGGTTTCCCCTGAACATAACTGACCAGAATCGGGTCTGTGGAGGTATTGTCATCAAAATCGCCAAAATAGAGTTTCAGTGGTTCGGCTGTATTTGTTTTAAATTGTGAATTCAGTCCGAAGTTGCCCGCCACTACATCCATGTCACCATCCTTGTCAAAATCCCCGATGGCAATACTCGACCACCAACCTTTTGTATCTTCCCCAACCCATTCTTTGGTAACATCCTTAAAGCTTATTCCCCCTTCATTCAGGAAAACGGTGATGGGCATGTATTCTCCTGCGATAACCAAGTCTTGGAAACCATCTTTATTCAAATCTAAATTCACAGCATCGGTAACCATTCCGATTTTCCCACCTGCCGGCAAATACTGATTTGAAAGATCAGCAAAATTACCTTTGCCATCATTGATCAAAATATAGCTTTGGGGAGTTTGGGGATATTTCCCGGGGATGATTCTGCCTCCTACAAATAGGTCTGGATTGCCGTCGTTGTTGAAATCAGCAACAGATACGGAGGAAGTACTGACCAATATTTTTGGTAGGGAGTTAGGGCTAAGATTCAAATTTCCGTTACCATCATTGAGGTACAGTCTATCTTGTAGGGATTCTTCATTGGAAAGGTAATCGTGATAGCCGCCGCTGCAGATATATAAATCCATGTGTCCATCTCCATTGGCATCAAAAAACTCTGCATCTGCATCTGTGAATTCACTTTCGGATTTGAAAGAATTGATGACCTGCCATTTTCCTTTTGAAAATTCAAATAATTTTCCTGCAGATCCTTTGGTTCCTCCCACAAAAATTTTCTCCTGTCCATCGCCATTGATATCTGCAGCTGCCATTATCGGACCGACATAAGATGGCATTTCGAGTAAAAGTGGTTGCCTTTTAAAATCATTGAAACCATATTCCTGGTGAATGAAAGGGATTTTGTTTTCCGTTGGTTGGAAAAGAGGTGTAAGGTAAAATCCCTTGATTTCACTTTTGGCCAAGTCACTTTCTGAAATCTCAGAAATTTTATTGATTTCAGGGGTTTTCAAAATGGACACATTTCCTTTTGGCCAAATGACAACCACAGAATCTACGTTGGATTTTTCTCCCAATCCAAAATGTAGCCTGTTTGAAACTGAGGATTGGAATCCACGGGTTGGCATTTGCTCAAGATATTGGGCTTGGCCTCCGGTGTAAAGAGCTACTTTGGCACCGATACCAAATGTGTTGGGACTGTTACCTTTCAAATGGATCTGGATCCAATTTTGGGTATTTCCGCTGTATTCTTTGTATTTGTTTTGGTAGATAAAAGCAGGATGGTTTTGATTGTTTACCACGAGGTCAAGCTGCCCGTCATTGTTGAGATCCGCATAGACTGCGCCGCTTGAGAAGTTGGGGGCGTAGATTCCCCAATCTTTTGACCTGTCCTTAAAAATCAGATTCCCGCCATTTTCAAAAATGTAATTGGAAACAGGGGTGGAGGTCATGCTGGTGACCAAATGAAGCGTGTCGGCTTTTTCTCCTGCTACGGCGGATTTGAAATAATAATCTCCTTTGTACTTCAGGAAATCCCTGTTGGTATAATCCCTGTAATATCCGTTGCTGATAAAAAGGTCTTTAAAACCGGAATTGGTGGCATCAAAAAATAAAGCTGACCAGCTCCAATCAGTATTTGATATGCCTGCCAATTGGCCTATTTCGCTGAATAAACCGTTTCCCTGATTAAGATGAAGCATATTCCGCATGTTTTGATGGTAAAACCCACGGTTGACCATCAGAGCATATTGTTCATAATTTTCCGGACCATACAGCAATTTTTGTCTTTTATTGTCTTCGGGAAGCATGTCCAAAGTGAATATGTCCATCAATCCGTCATTGTTGACATCGGAGATATCCGAACCCATAGAAAAATGGGAAATATGCTGCATCATATCGGTCATCCGGTCCGAAAAAGTACCGTCTCCATTGTTGATATACACATAGTCCGGCTCGATATAATCGTTGCTGACATAGAGGTCAATCCATCCGTCTCCATTGATATCTGAAGCTGCTACTCCAAGCCCAAATCCCAAAGCGGTTCCTTTTATCCCTGCTTCCTCGCTGATATCGGTAAATTTTCCCTCATCATTTCTAAATAATTTATCTCCTGCAAAAGGATGCCTTATGGCTCTTGCCTGGTCAAACTCAATTTCATTGATGACTTCGATGTGGTGATTGAGGAGAAACATATCCAAATCACCATCTTTATCAAAGTCAAAAAATAATGCTTGGGTGCTGTTGGAAGGGTCATCCAAGCCATAGGAGGCGGCTTCTTCTTTGAAAGTCAGATTTTTTTGGTTAATATAAAGTTCATTTCTGCGGCTGTTGAGATCTCCGTTTCCCGAATAACAGACATAAATATCGAGCCATCCGTCGGCATTGATATCGACCATGGTAACCCCTGTTGTCCAGGATTTTTTTCCTTTGACTCCTGCGGTTTTTGAAATGTCTTTGAATCTGAAATCACCTTGATTGAGATACAGGACATTGTCTGTCATGTTTCCGGTAAAAAAAACATCCTCCAGTCCATCATTGTTGATGTCTCCTACGCTGACACCTCCTCCGTTGTAAAAATATTCATAGGTTAAAATGTTGTTCTTTTTATCCTCTCTTAGCGTATTGGAAAAATTAATACCAGTTCTTTTGGGAGAAAGAAGTTCAAATGCTCCGGTTTTGTTTTTTTCAGTACCTGAAAGGAAAAAAAGCCCTGCTATGGAGATCACGCCCAAAAAAAGCCATACGGATTTTGAAAACTTCTGATTCATAATACTTTTCAAGAATATTTTACCTCTACCTGACTTCGAACAGAACCTTGAATATCCGCAAAATTAAACCAGTACATCGTCAAAGATTTTTTCATTGACCACAGCTACACCTCCCAATAGTCCTACTTCTTTCCCTAGCTTATACAATGCCAGTTCGGTATTCTCCCGGGCCTTAGCCATGCTGTAAATGTTCAAAGCTTGTTGGATCGGGGTTATTAAATATTGTTTTGCTTCGGCTACCGAACCACCAATAATGATCATTTCAGGATTGAGCAGTTGGATAAGGATAGATATGCCTCTTCCCAAATCAAGACCCACTTCCGAAAGAATAGTGATGGCCCTTTGGTCTCCGGCCAATGCCGCATCCACTACCAAGAAAGGTTCGATTTCATTGTTGTTTTCCCTTACCATGCGTGACAAGATGGAATCGCTGTCTGTAGCAATCGCTTCTCTTGCCATCCTGACTATTGCCGTTCCTGAAGCCACTGATTCCAAGCATCCCTTTTTCCCGCAGGTGCAGGTGATGTCACTTGACTCGAAAATGGGGGAGTGGCTAAATTCCCCTGCAAAGCCGGAGGCACCTTGGTAGATTTTCCCGTCGATGATTATTCCCAATCCTATTCCCCAACCTATAAAAATTCCCAGGACGTTTTTGTAATTGTCTTTTTGACCAAATTTAAATTCGGCCAAGGTCATGGCCCGGGCATCATTTTCCAAAAATACCCTTCTCTCAAGTCTTGCTTCAAAATTTTCCACAAGACTTTTCTTTCCGAATTTCAGATAGGTATGGTTGATGCCATGGATGGAATCAATCAATCCCGGCATGGAAATCCCTATGGCTATGATTTTTTCGTCCGGTATTCCTGAATTGTTCTTATGGTTCAAAATAAAATTACAAATCTGCTCAAAGGTATCTTTTTCATTGTTCAAAGTGATTTTTATGGTTTCGGATTCCGTGATAGATTCATTTGAACTGTTATAGATGGCAGCTCGGACACGGAATTTATTGATGTCCACAGAAAGTACATAGAAGGCATCTCCTGCCAATTGATACAAGTCCGGTTTTCTTCCACCCTGAGATTCTGCCCTTCCGTTTTTTATCACTTCTCCTGAAGCCATCAAGTCTCCTAACAGGGAATTGACTGTCGGCAGGGAAATTCCCACCTCAATACAGATTTCTCCAGCAGTATTGCTTCCTTTGGTATAAAGGTTTTTGATCAATTTCAATTTGTTGGTATAACTTTTTGTTTCTACCACACCCAGAATTTTTTCCAGGTTTTTTTTCGGGTTTATTAGGTTCATTCTGCGGCTTTAAGAAAGCCAATTAAATGATAATTTTAAGCATATCAAAAGGGCTTACTAAAAAAAATCAATTATCAATGGTCATTTGTTGCAATTTTCCTCGAAGATTACCCTAAATCTCTAAGGTGTTAGGAAATTTTTTCATTTTTTGGCTGATTTTCAACTTACCCAAATTCCAATTGCTTTTTATGGTATCAGTGGGAATTTTCCATTCAGCATTTTTATTTCGAACGGGGAAGCAATTCCTTGGTAGGATTAAAAAAGAAAAAAGAGGCCCTTTTGGGACCTCTCTTTTTCAATTTTAATTTCCACCCCTACCGCCGCCTCGAGAAGATGAAGCAGGCCTGCTTTCCGAACTTGGCTTTGCTTCCTGGCTTCTAGTTGGTTTGGCTTCTTGTCTGGAATTTACAGCTGGTGAACTTTGTTGACTTGGTGCCGGCTGTCTTTTGATTACCTCCTGACTTCTCTGGTTTACCTGTTCCCTTGTAGATTCAGCTTGTCTTCTAGAATTTTCAATGGTTCTTGATACATCCGGTTTTTGGGCTGGTGAAGCTTGACCGGATCTTGAATTCCCATTTACGACGGAAGGAGAACTGTTCCTTGACCTTGATTCAGGGTTTGGGGACTGTTCTGGTCTAGCTTGACTCCTAGGTTGGGTTTGTTCAAAAGAGCCATTTCTATTGCTGTTTTGGATATTCCTTGAAGGCGTGTTAGATTCATTCAATCCAACATTTGTATTTCCAGAGCTGTTTCTATTGATTTCTCTGTCAGGGACAGTCTGTCTATTTGATTCACGGGAAGGCTGGTTTTCGACGCTTCTTGTAGAAGATTGCCTTGACCGGGTTTCCATGATTGACTTATTTTTGAACTCTTCAGCTGTAAATGCTCTGGAAGGTCTTGGGTTTTCATTTCTTGCGTTTACCTCCCTTACCTCAGGTCTATAGACACTTATCCTATCCTTTTGAACGACAGTTCTGCCCGGTTTTTCAGAATCACTGACTTGGTACACCGGAACCACCGTTCTTGTAGACCTTTCTATATCTCTTCTAGATGGTCCTGAATAGTAAGTGTTGTTGTTGTAGACATAGGTGTTATTTATGACGGTTGTTCTTTGATAGATATGGGACACATGATAAGCAGGTGCACAATACCTGAAGAAGTTCCTTGACCTAAATCTTCTCTGCGGTATGAAAACCCAATAATTGGAAGGGATATTGAACCCAACGCTGACATGAAGTCCAGGACCTAATGGTGCCCAACCGTAATATCCTCCACCTGTTCTCCAATTTACCCAAGCTGGTCCCCATTCATATCCCGGAACCCAAGCCCAACCGTAGTAATCATTCCAAAACCAGCGTCCGTAATGGAAAGCCGCCCATCCCCATTGGTAATTTGATACCCAAGTGTTACCAAAATTTGTCATTTCCCAATACCCATCTGTTCCATAAGGGTGAAATCCCTGATCCACATAAGGTATCCACACATAGCCATAAGTTGGATCCATGACCCAATCACCATAAGGACTCAATTCATTGTAAAACACCTGAAAGGAAATTCCATGATATGGATTCGCCTTGGATTCTTGACTGAATACCATTCCTAAGCCAAAGAGGATCAGGAAACTTACCTGATAAATTGTTGACCTTTTCATAATAATTTGGTTTATTTTCTTGATGGGTTTTACGGCAGTTTAAAGAATTAAGTTTTATGATATTGACTTATATAGAATAATATATTTTGAAAAATCGTTTTAGCAAATTATTATTTTTTTTACCTGTTTTAAATTACCTGAAAAAGTGAAAAATAAATTAAAAATGGTACCAATAAATAAGCCCGAAAGTCAATTTCGGGCTTGAGGAATTATCCGTCTTTTCTGAGGAGGTCTATTTTTTTTGCTATTTCTTCCGCTTCTGCCGCCATCTTGTCAGCGAGTGTTCTATTGCTATGGGATATTTTATGGGCTTTCTCTAGCAATTCCTTGTAACTGTCCTGGAGTTTTTCCAATTCGGTTTTTTTCTTGAATAGTCCAAACATGGTTTTTATTTTGAGAACTCCCAGAACTTCAAAAGTGTTTATCCAATTTAAAAATTGAACCTTGAGTCAACAGTTTCCTGATTTTCTTCCACAATCTCATCTTCTTTATAATTGATGATTTGTTCTAGTCGTCCGCTGATATTGTAATACTTCCATGGTCCCTCTTTTTTGCCGTCTTTCATTTGACCTTCAGAAGCTTTTTTGCCCGTTTCATGGAAATAAATCCACAAACCCTCTGGTTTGCCACTTGAATAATTGCCCTCTGATTCTTTGGTACCATCAATGTAATAGGTAATCCTTATTCCGTTGCCATCTTTTAATGATCCCTTATCCAGGGTTTTGGTACCGTCATAAGAATAATAATCACCAATATTGATCAGCCTTCCATTGGTCCAAAATTCCTCTTGGGTAAGTTGCTTGTTGTCATAAAACAAGCCCCAAGTCCCGTCTTCAAATCCAAGAAAGTAGCTTCCTACGGATTTCAATTGGCCTCCGTCATAATAATAAAACCACTGTCCGTTTTCTGACCCAAGGGTATATTCACCCTCAGCGATCAGAATTCCGATCTTGTTGAAATATTTCCAAAGTCCTGTTTTCAAATCATTTTTATACTCACCGATAGAATATATTTTACCCTCCGGAAAATAACTTTTCCAAAGTCCGTCTTTTCCTCCGTTTACATATTGACCCTGCACAGAGACATTGCCGTTGGCGTGGTTTTCGATGTAGGGACCGGTAGGCAAGCCTAATTCGTAGGTTTTTCTTTTGGATAATGCCCTGTTTGGAAAAAATTCCTCCCAGGTTCCTACCGGAATGTCATTTTCATACTTTTCTATTCGGGCTACTCTTTTATTCTCGTAATAAAATTTCCATTCTCCTGTTTTATTCCCCAAAGCATCGTAGAACTTTTCAGATTCGATAGTTCTGGTCCCGGGAAAATAAGTAAGCCATTTTCCGATTCTTCTTCCATTTTCAAATTCGCCTGTTTCTTCGACCACTCCCCCAAATGCAAATCTGGTAAATTGCCCATGTGGCATGTCATTTTTATAATTGACCTGAAGCATGATATCACCTTCCGGTGCGTATTCAATATGAGGACCCTCAACTTTTCCGTTTACGTAGGTCTGAATGACAGCTAGGTCCCCCGAATTGTAAAAGGTTACCCATTTTCCATGTCTATTTCCATTGACAAACTGTCCTTCTACTTTAACCTGTCTTGGATTGACAAAATCAGGTTGGCCTTCTCTGCCATAAAACTCCCGGTAAGGACCCACTCTGACACTGTCATTGAATACCATTTCTGTTTTCAATGAACCTGTCCTGTCATATTCTTTGAAAAAACCATTAAGTCTGTTTGCCCTGTATTCTGCTTCTATGTGCTTGGCAGCATTTGGATGATAGCTGACAGTGACTCCTTCTCTCAATCCCCGGCTAAAAGTGATGGTCTGTACAAGTGCGGTTGTTTTGGGATTTTGAAATCTCCAAAGTCCTTCCATTCTTCCATCTCTCAAAACACCAGTCCCAATAATCGAAGAGTCTGAGTTGTAAAGTGAAACCAGATTTTGATTGTCTTGGGCTATTGAACTGAGAGAAATAATGAAGAATAAAACTCCAAAAATATATTTCATATAAGTTGGCTTCTTGTTTTTGTTGAATACGGTAACCCTACAAAGGAGGTTCTAAATTAGCGCTAATTATGAAATAAGGAAAGTTTTAAGAATGATTATCTAAGACAAACCTAATTTCTTTTTTTATCAAAGAATATGTTTTGGAATACTCAGGGTCTGGATCAATCTGTTTAAAAAATTGGGAGAAACCATCTTTTTTTGGTTTTAAACCAACTTTCTGCACTTCTTTGGAAATAATTTGGCCATAAGCCCAAGGGGAAGAATGGTCACAATTCTTGTAGGAAGGCGTTAATTCTGATAGTAATCCAATGTGTTTTTCTAAGGTCAGTCCACCAAAATAAACAAAAATAAAAAGGCCATTTCCCCACCAGTTCAAAACCCGGATATTAAATCCTGTTTGTTCGTCAAAATCCCTGACCAAATCCAACACCTGATAAGGGGCATTTTCTAGATTATATCCCTTGGATATTTTTGTTCCTTTGGCATTTTGGTGAATTTTACGAAGTTCCTTCTGAGGAAAATCATTTGCCAGGCTACTGAAAAGATCTTCTACCAAATCTGACTGTTCCATGATTTTTTGGAACAGGGTTTTGTTTTTTAGCAATTCCAGATCTAGTTTCAATTCGGACATTTTTTCACCAATTCAGCAATGCTGAGGCCCAAGTAAAACCACTTCCGAAAGCTGCCAAACAAACCAGATCACCTTCTTTGAGCCTTCCTTGCTCAAAAGCCTCACTCAAGGCAATAGGAATCGTACCGGCAGTCGTATTGCCATAATACATGATATTATTGAATACTTTTTCGTCTGGCAAGCCCAATTTTTGTTGGATATAATTGCTGATTCTTAGGTTGGCCTGATGGGGAACAAGGAGGTCAATATCATGTTTGGTTTTGCCGTTGGCATCCAAAGCTTCCTGGATAACTTCTGCAAACCTCACCACAGCATGTTTAAAAACGGCATTTCCGTTCATCTTGAGGAAAAAGTCACCCCTGTCTATCATTTCAGTGGATATCCTGACTTCTTGGCAACTGCTAGGTGAGGAGCAATACAACTCTTCGGCATGGTCACCGTCAGCATGGAGATGCGTAGAAAGTATTCCTGATTTTTCAGAATTGGACCTGCTTACCACTGCTGCGCCTGCCCCATCGGCAAAAATTACCGCACTTGACCTGCCTTCATCACTTTTGTCCAAAGCCGAAGACTGGATTTCTCCACCTACCACAAGGATGTTTTTGTACATCCCGGTTTTGATAAATTGATCTGCAATAGAAAGCGCATATATGAATCCCGAGCAGGCATTCCGGATATCCAATGCTCCGATTCCCTGCATGCCAAGTTCTCTCTGTAACAATACCCCTTCCCCCGGAAGGAAATAATCAGGGGTTATTGTGGCAAAAATGATGAAGTCAATGTCTTTATTGGATAATCCCGCTCTTTCTAAGGCAATTTTTGACGCATTGACAGACATGCTGGCCAATGTATCCTTGCCCGGAGTAAACCACCTTCTCTCATGGATGCCGGTGCGCTCCACAATCCAAGCGTCATTGGTATCCATAATGGTGGATAGATATTCATTGGTGATGATTCTATCAGGGACATAATGTCCTACTCCTGTGATTTTGGATTTGTACATGGCCGTAAAAGTATTTTGGGTCTGGTTGTTTTGCGCGTAATTGGTTGAGGCAAATATCCCATTTCCTTTTTTGAATACCAAAAAACAAAATTGAAACAGCCTTACAAGTCGCTATTCGTACATGAATGGAAAAAATAAGGGACTATTTCAGCCTTCCCTGACTTTTGAGTTTCCAATACCGATAAAGGCCCGCTACTGACATCCAGCTGGGATTGGCATATTCATAGGTTTGGATCTGTTCTTTTGAACATCCTTCTCTCAAAAATTGCGATTTGGAATATTCCATAAAAAGCGGAACCACTTCAGATTGGTCCACATTTTTCTCAAAATAGGGTTTGATCCATTCTGCCCAATCGTCTAGCATGTAGGAAAGACTGTCCAAATGATAGTCTACCGCGTCAATAATCCCAAAATGGGTGAGGTATAATTCCTTTGGCTTTTCGCTTTTGATGATGGCAAGGGACTTTTTCCATTCTTCCAAATTGATATCGGGTGGAGGGCAGGGAGGCATCACCGGGCCTCCGGCAATCTTGACGCCTGCTGCATCGCCTGTAAATATGATATCGCCCATTTTCCATGCGATGTGGTGGACAGCATGTCCGGGAGTATGCAGGGATTTGATTTTTGTATTGCCGAATTCGAGTTCTTGCTTGTCTTCCACACTGACCAATTGGTTGGCAGGAATGGGTTTCATCTTTCCCCAAAGCCTGTCCATGTCATCTCCGTAAATTTGGGAGGCGGAGTTCCAAAGTTTTTCAGGAGAAGCCAGATGGGGAACACCAAAGGGATGCACATAAATTTTGGCTCCGGCTTCAGCAAGTTTCCAAGCTGCCCCGGCATGGTCAAAATGAATGTGTGTCAGCAATACATGTTTGATTTCATCTATAGAATGTCCGCATTTTGATACTCCGCGGCTGAGTTGGTCAAAAGTGCTTGCCGGACCTGTTTCGATAAGTATCGGTCCATCGGATGTTTCTATCAAAAAGCTTGCGATAGCATCTTTTGATTTTTGAAAATGCAGGTCAATAATTTTAATTTTTTCCATCATCCGAATAAAGTGTAATTCCCAAATTGGTCCATAGGGGATGTTTTGCGGATTATTCCGGGACTATCGTTGGTGACCTGATTTACAAGAGGGGATACTGTGTAGCTCAACATATCATCGGCCGAGTAGGTTGTCAGCATTTTGAGCAGGTTTGATTCAGAACTGTATTTGTCAAGCCACTTTTTCTCATCTTCTTTTTTCAGAATGACGGGCATCCTGTCATGAACCTCGGCCACAAGCCTGTTTGGCTCGGTCGTCAATATCAAAAATGTATGGTTGATTTCCCCTTTCTCGTTTTCATATTCTTCCCAAATACCCGCAAAAGAGAAGGCTTCATTGTTGGCCATGGTGAAACGATAAGGGACTTTGGTTTTCTTCCCCAATTTTTTCCATTCATAAAAACCGTCTGCAGGCACCAGGCATCTTCTTTTTTCAAAAGAAGATTTGAAAGAAATTTTCTCATGTACCGTTTCTGCCTTGGCATTGATAAATTTTTGGGAAACAGGTTTGTTTTTGGCAAAATCCGGTGTGATGCCCCAATAAAAAAATGAAAATCCTTTTGGGCTTTCAGAAGTGATGACAGGGACGAGTTGGGTCGGTGCGATATTAAACCGCGGTTTGAAATCGACCAACATCTCTGCCTGAAATCTTTCTTCCAATTCAATTTTACTTTTGCTAAGGGAATATCTGCCGCACATGGTAATGGTTTTTCTGAAAATTACTGATCTGATGTGATAAATTCAAACGCCCTTTTTTCGGACCAATAAATATCGGCCTTCTTTCTCGGACTAAAACCAACATGGCCTCCATATTTTGGAAAATCCATCCAAACATGGTCTAATTTTCTCCCGATGGAAATCGGATAACACTTGTCACTTAGAAATGGATCATTCTGGGCATTAAGAATCAAGGATGGAACTTCAATAGATTCCAGGAATTGCAATGAAGAACTTTGCTCATAATAATCATGGGCATCCTTAAAGCCATGTAAAGGTCCTGTATAATGGTTATCAAAATCCTGTAGCGTTTTGATCTTCCTCAAAATTCCTGTTGGAATTTCATCAGGAAATTTCATTGCTTTCCTGACCACTTTTTCTTTTAAGGTTTTCAAAAATCTCTTGGCGTACATGATATTTTCTCCGGTAGAGATTTTGATACAGGCAGATTCAAGATGGAGCGGAACAGAAATAGCCACGGCTTTTTTGATTTTTGGAGTTCTGTCTCTTTTTTCTCCTAGGTATTTCAAAGTAAGGTTTCCGCCCAAGCTGAATCCGATCAGATAGACGGATTCATAATTTTGCGAAGCATGGTCCACCACAAAATCCAAGTCATAAGTGGCTCCTGAATGGTAGAAAATCGGTTTGTTATTGAGTTCCTCGCTGCATCCGCGAAAATTCCAATTCAGCACATCATATCCGTTTGAAAAAAAATGTCTTGCCATTCCTGTCATGTAAGGCCGCTGGCTGTTGCCCTCCAATCCATGGCTGATGATGACTAATTTTTGGGATGCGTTCCTCAGCCAATCCAGGTCCAAAAAGTCCCCATCGGGTGTAATAACCCTTTCTCTTTCAAAAGGTAAGGAGTGCGTGTCCCTGAATAAGCTTGGGATTATGGTCTGCAAATGACCGTTGAAAAGCCATTTTGGATACTCGTAATCTGTTTTTTTTACAACAGGCATTTTAAAACAAAATCATCAATTCTGAACTTATCAAACCTGAAAATACTACTATTATATTTGAATCTAGACATTTTAAGAACTATTTTTGGACTCCTTAAAATTTGACTAGGATATAATCAACTTATGGCCGAGATAATACGAATGCCCAAAATGAGCGATACCATGGAAGAAGGGGTGATCGCAGCGTGGTTGAAAAAAGTAGGAGATGCAGTAAAGCCGGGAGATATACTTGCCGAAGTGGAAACCGATAAGGCAACCATGGAACTTGAATCTTATGAAGAGGGTGTTTTGCTGTATATCGGTGTGGAGGAAAAAAACGCTGTGGCTGTCAATGGGGTAATTGCCATTATTGGAGAAAAAGGTGAAAACATTGATGCTTTGCTCAAGGACATCTCCGGTGGCGGAGCTCCTGCAGCAAAAGCTGAAGATAAAAAAGAAGAAAAAACCGAAGCTCCCAAGGAAGAAAAAGCTGCCCCTGCTCCTCAAAAAGCGGAAACTCCAAAGGAATCTATCGATGTCTCCGGGATCAATGCGACTGTATTGACCATGCCAAAGATGTCTGATACCATGACCGAGGGAACGATAGCTTCTTGGCTCAAAAAAGTAGGAGATACCATCAAATCCGGTGATATCATCGCCGAAGTAGAGACAGATAAAGCCACCATGGAACTCGAATCCTATGACGATGGCATCTTACTTTACATAGGCGTGGAAGCCGGTAATTCTGTGGAAGTGGATGGTGTGATCGCTATCGTCGGAGAAAAGGGTGCCGACTACCAGACATTGCTCAAAGCACACAAATCAAAATCAGGCAGTGCGGAAGCCCCCGCTGTTGAAGAGAAGAAAGAAGAAAAGCCTGCTGCTACTGAAGCAAAAGCTCCTGAAACCAAGCCATCAGAATCCAAGCCTGCTGAAGCTTCTGCTCCAACTTCATCATCTGAAAACGGACGGGTTATCGCTTCTCCATTGGCCAAGAAAATGGCATCTGATAAAGGAATTGACATCGCTTTGGTAAAAGGAAGCGGCGAAGGTGGAAGAATCATCAAAAGAGATGTGGAATCTTTCGATCCTGCATCTGTAAAACCTGCGGCAATGCCCACTGCAGCAGCATCAAGCACACCTGTTTCAGGACCTGTCTTGGGTCAGGAATCTTTCAGAGAAGAGAAGGTTTCACAAATGAGGAAAGTCATCGCTAAGAGATTGGCGGAAAGCAAGTTTGGTGCACCGCATTTTTACCTTACCATGGAAATCAACATGGACAAGGCAATTGCTGCAAGACAAAGCATGAATGAAATTTCTCCGGTGAAAATTTCCTTCAACGATTTTGTGATCAAGGCCTCAGCTATGGCTTTGAAGCAAAATCCAAAAGTAAATTCTTCTTGGTTGGGGGATAAAATCAGGTACAATGACCATATCCATATCGGTATGGCTGTTGCTGTGGAGGAAGGATTATTGGTTCCTGTGATCCGATTTGCGGATAGCAAGTCTTTGTCGCAAATCTCGACAGAAGCCAAGGCATTGGGAGGGAAAGCCAAAAACAAAGAATTGCAACCTAAGGATTGGGGAGGAAATACATTTACCATCTCCAACTTGGGGATGTTTGGTATCGATGAGTTCACAGCGATCATCAATCCGCCGGATGCCTGTATTCTTGCTGTTGGTGGGATCAAAGAAACCGTGATTGTCAAAAACGGTCAGATGCAGATCGGAAATATCATGAAAGTGACGCTTTCCTGTGACCATAGGGTAGTGGATGGAGCGGTTGGTTCTGCTTTCCTGCTTACCTTGAAAGGATTGCTCGAAGATCCCGTCAGGATGTTGATCTAACAGAAAAAATAAATACTGTCAAAAAGTCCTGTTTTCACGGGACTTTTTGCTTTTGTATGGTTATTGAAGAAATGAAATAAGCTTTGTGAAATAAGCTTCGCGATATATAGTTGAAATATGTTTCCCGAAATATTGTTGAAATAAGCTGCGCGATATAAGGTAGAAATATGCTTCGCGAAATAAACTTTGTGAAATAAGGTTGAAATACGCTTCGCGAAATACGATGGAGATACGCTTCGCGAAATAAGGTTGAAATAGGCTTTGCGATATACAATAGAAATATTCTTCGCGAAATAATATTGAAATAGGTTTAGCGAAATAGGCTAGTAACGTAGGTTTTTCAGTTCATTCCAGCTAATTTCTAGTTACACGAATTCAATATATCAACTTTATTTCTACCATATTTCCATGTATTTCTTTTAAATATTTCAGTTTATATCAACCTTATTTCAATTAAAAATCTCACATCTCACGTCTCATATCTCATGTCTTATAAAAATATGGAAAAAATAAAATCAACAACCGTAGTCGCCATCAAGCACAACGGGGAAGTAGTCATCGGTGCAGACGGTCAGGCTACCTTGGGTAATACTATTGCAAAAAGCACTGTCAATAAAATCAGAAAATTACAGGGAGGAAAAATCGTCACCGGATTTGCAGGTTCTACCGCTGATGCTTTTACACTTTTGGAGAAATTCGAGGAAAAACTCGGTGCCTATGGCAACAACATGAAAAGAGCTGCCGTCGAACTCGCCAAAGAATGGCGGACAGACCGCATGCTCAGCAAGCTCGAAGCCATGATGATCGTAGCGGATTCTGTGGATATTCTTATTATTTCAGGTAATGGTGATGTGATCGAACCGGATATGGAAATCGCTTCCATCGGTTCGGGAAGCATGTATGCCCAATCTGCCGCAAGAGCTTTGAAGAAATTCGCACCCCAACTTACTGCAGAAGAGATGGTCAGAGAAAGCCTCGGCATAGCTGCCGATGTCTGTATCTATACCAACCATAATCTGGTGGTGGAAAAAGTGGTGAAATAATTTCTTTTGGGTTTTTGCCCTTCGACTACGCTAAGGGACCTATCCTTCGACTACGTTCAGGCTCCAATGATGATTTATTGAGGGGGGAGAAGGGAAAGGGTGGAGCCCTTTCCCTTCTTCCCCTACTGTTTTTTCATTTAATGCGTTCCCTGAGTGAAGTCGAAGGGGTTTTTTTTGAATTTTTGTTTAAAATCTACAAAGTGTCGTAAATCTACCGGCATATTGATTTGATTACCATCCTTTCATGCGAGTTTAACAAAGTTGTCTTCAAGTTTTACGTTAAAGTTTATCTCTGCTTTCAAAGCTTTAAACACTTTCAAAATGGTATCAATTGTAGCACTGTTGGCACTGCTTTCAAGTTTGGAAATTTGGGCTTTTTGCACGCCAATAAGCTTCCCAAGTTCTTCTTGTGTCAAATTCCGTTCTTGCCTAGCTGCTTTGATCATTTTCCCCAAAACATCCATACGAAGTTCATATTCGTATTCGTCACGGTCAACTGTTCCTACTTTACCGATATACTTGTCCTTCATTTCGGCAAGCGAGTATGTCTTGATCTGTTTGGTTGCCATATGATTAATTTTTCTATTTGTTTCGAAAATAATTATCCTTTAATCTAATTGCTCGGTCGATTTCGCTTTTTGGCACTTTGTCAACCTTTTTTATAAAACCATGGGTCGCAACAACCAAAGTTTTTTTGTTATTTGATTTATCCCAAAAGGCAAGAAGCCTAATTTGAAGTCCTGCGTATTTTGTACGAAACTCCCAAATGTCATTTTGAAGTTTCTTTAAAAGATTTGGGTCATTGGTCTGTTCAGCAAGGTCAATATTGTAGAAGATTTTCTTGATGGTCCTAAGGTCAAGTCCTGAAATGAACTCGTTTGCTTCTTCTAAAAATTTTGTCTCGAAATACCTCATTCAATACTTGATAAACATTACAAAAATAAATAATGTTTCCATATCTAGAAACCTTAATACAGATTATTTCTCTCTGCTTTTAATTTCCGAAAGACCTTTTGAATGTGATTATTCAGAAGGTCTTTTTTGGTTTTTGGTAATTAATGTTTTCTAAACAAAAGCAACCAATCCTTTTCTAATCAAATACTTTAAGGGATCAAAATTAGCATTGTCTGCCTATTTCATTGCGTCAATGAAATTCTTTCATTTATACCTTTTTAGGTAATTTAACTCCAATGGTTATATCAAAACTTTTAACCGATCAACCTTTGCCTAGAGTTGTTTTCCATAAGTTTTTCCAAAGAGACTATATGAAAAGTCAGTATTTTTAACTGTCGTCTTTAGGTCATATGATTCAGCTAATTCCTTTATCTTAAAGAAAATGTCTTTATCCTGTTGGTTCCGTATTTTAAAGTAGATCTGATCACCGTCAAAGTCTATTTTGTCCAACATTTTTTCATCGTAGTTATTTTTTCCCACATAATTTAAATTATTATACCTGCGATAAGCTTTATATTTTTGAAAAACTTTAAACCTAGAGTGCCAAAAGGAATCTCCTCGATAATAAATGTCTATTGATTTCATTTCCCTCCAACTCTTTTTTTTCCCATTATACTCAATGTATTCTTGGTTGAAATTAAAGATGCCTGCAGGTATATATCTAAATCTTGCAATTAGACTCGTTAGAAAATTTAATCCCGTTAAAAAAATAACAGCAAATAAAACCATGGATTCTATTTTAAAGACAATAAAAAGGATGATACCAGTTAGAATAAAAAGAGTAAATGCGAAAGGAATAAATATAAATAATAGATAAAGGCGATTCTTAAATTTTATTGTCAGAAGTTTATTCATCGAAATCTTTTTTTCAAAATTGAACCAACCCCATAAAACTAAAATAATTTTTGATAATCCTGTTGGATTTGTGCTGCTTTTCTAAACTTCATGTCCCTTTTCTGGGTTATGTCTCCAGTAAACAATACCAACCATGGAAAAAGCACCCGCCAAGAAAACTGCCAAAGTAGATCAAAAGACAAAAATCATAACCGGATACGTAGAATACGTATTGGAACACGGTAAGCAACCGGCTTCGGTATTCAAATTTGCCAAGGAACTGAAGATGAAAGAAGAGGAATTCTATACCTACTTCACTTCATTCGAATCCATCAAATCGGCCGTTTGGGCAAAGCTTTTTGACGACACCATCGGAAACTTGGAATCTCAGGAAGTATTCAAAGAATACAGCGCCCGTGAAAAACTGCTTGGTTTTCTGTTCACTTTGGTGGAAGAACTCAAGAAAAACAGGTCATATCTGCTGTCTTTGTACGGAGGGAACAAAGGCATAAAGAATATCCTTCCTGTGGAAGTCAAAACTTTCAGGCATAAGTTCAAGGACTTTGCCAATGAGATCATTCTCGAAGGAAAAGAAACGGAAGAAATTGCGAGCAGACCGATCATTTCGGACAGATATGATGAAGCACTTTGGCCTCAGGTTTGGTTTGTATTCCAGTTTTGGATCAAAGACAGTTCACCTTCGTTCGAAAAAACAGACGCGGCCATCGAGAAATCCGTCAACCTTGCTTTTGACCTCATGGGCAAAAGTGCCATTGATTCCTTCATCGATTTTGCCAAGTTTTTGTACCAAAATAAGTAATCAGAAATACCATGGAAAGCAAAGTGAAGGAGCAACAGAGTATCCCAACATCCAAAGTACAGCGTGCCGCGAAGTTTATCAGTACAGGTGCCAAAGTTGGTGGCAATTACATGAAGCATTACGCCAAAAAGGTCGTCAACCCTTCGATGACGAATGAACAACTTCATACCGACAACGCAACAGACATTTATAATTCTCTGAGTCAGATGAAAGGCTCTGCCTTGAAAATAGCCCAGATGATGTCCATGGATAAAAACCTTCTCCCAAGGGCTTATCAGGACAAATTTACCATGGCACAATATTCTGCACCGCCACTTTCTTATCCATTGGTGGTGAAAACATTTCAGAAGAGTTTTGGAAAATCGCCGGATCAAATGTTCGATACTTTTACCAGATCTGCTGTAAATGCCGCATCCATAGGCCAAGTTCATCAGGCCACCAAAAATGGTAAAAAATTAGCCATCAAAATCCAATATCCGGGAGTGGCTGATTCCGTAACTTCAGACCTGAGACTCGTCAGGCCTTTTGCCTTGCGCCTGCTCAATATGAATGAAATAGAGCTTGATCACTATATGGGTGAGGTTGAGGAGCGTTTGATTGAAGAGACGGACTATTTATTGGAAGTTAAGCGGTCCAGAGAAATATCCGAGGCATGTGGACACATTCCAAATCTCAAGTTCCCGATTTATTACGATGACCTGAGTGCAGAGCGGATCATCACCATGGATTGGATCTCGGGAAAACATATAAAAGAATGGATGGACACCAACCCTTCCCAAGAATCCAAAAATCAAATTGGTCAGGCGTTATGGGATTTCTATCACCACCAAGTCCATAACCTGAAGCAAGTACACGCGGATCCACATCCGGGAAATTTTATCATCCAAGAAGGTGACCAACTCGGCATCATTGATTTTGGCTGTGTGAAGGTGATCCCCGAAGATTTTTACCAAGGTTATTTCGCCCTGATCAAAAAAGAACTGTTGATCAATCAGAAGGATTTGGACCAGATCTTCTATGATTTAGAATTCATTTCGGATAAAGACACAGAAACTGAAAAGTCCTTCTTCAAAGGAATATTCACGGAAATGATTTCACTTTTGGGGAAACCGTTCCACGTAGAAAAGTTTGACTTCGCGGACGATGATTTCTTCAATGAAATCTTCCTACTGGGAGAAAGAATTTCCAATGACAAGATGTTCCGAAAATCCAGACAAGCCCGAGGTTCCCGTCACGGACTTTATATCAATAGAACCTACTTTGGTCTGTACAACCTACTTAATCAGCTAAGGGCGGAAGTGAATACAACAAAACCTGAATGGTTAAAGTAGCCTGAAAGTAGGTAGGAATTTGTCCCCCTCTTATTTTCTTAATGCCGCTGTTTGGGTGAAAATCTCAAACGAATGAAAATTCATACCTGAATTTAAATGGGTAAAAAGGGTATCTTTCAGAGAAGCAGCTCAAAACAGGGATTGAATTAACCAAAGAAAATAAAAATAGGATGATGACAAATTTATCAATAGCAGCGCAACTTATAGTTTCAATTTCAATTGTAATTGTTTGGGTATTCCGTTTCGACAATATCGAAAAGGAATTTAAGGAATATGGGTTAAATTCTTTGATACGGTCGGCGGTGGGTTCTGCCAAAATAGCGTTGGCAACCTTACTAGTAGCAGGTATTTGGTACCCATCTTTGGTTCTTATCCCTGCGCTAATGATGGCTTTTCTGATGGTAAGTGCACAGTATTTTCACCTCAAAGTGAATAACCCTTGGCAAAAACGCATGCCTTCATTGTTCCTTTTGCTTCTGTGTCTTTTCATAGCGGCAGTTTCCCTCAATTTATTTGTTTGATGAGTATATTAAATGGTTTAGTGGTTTTCTCGAGTATCTCTTTTTTAATTTACGGTGTTTCTTATTTTTCTTCTCCAATAATGAAAAGCGAATTTGTTCGCTTTGGCTTGGAGAAATTCGGAACACTTACGGCAATTTTAGAGATTTTAGGAGGTCTGGGCTTATTTGTAGGATTGATGTTTCTTCCTTTTTTGTGGTTATCCTCAGGAGGTCTCGCTTTGTTGATGTTCTTTGGAGTAATCGCCAGACTGAGGGTTAAGGATAGGTTTTATGATATTTTGCCGGCATTATTTTTTTTAGCACTCAATTCATTTATATTTTTTGAATCGGTGAAAATGTAAGGAAATGGAATACGACAAAATTGATGGAGGTAATAATTAAATTCCAGATACAATGGATATTCAAAAAAGACCAAACTTAAAACCATAGAAAGCGACAAGGAATACCAAGCGGCTTTGAAAACTATCAAAATTTGATCTATTAATCTCGGATGAATATGAAGATTATATGGAAGTTTTATCTTTGGTAATAGAGAAATACGAAGAAGAAAAAGGGGTCAAAATTTGTTAAGATACGGTAAGCTTTTCCAAAGTTCATAACTTTGGAAAAGCTTCTAAAAGATTAAAATACTCACATCATAAAAAAAACACCTCTACTGACCGCGGAGGTGTTTTTGATTTCAGTTTGAATGATTTTATTTCCCTGAATAAGTGATCTTATAAATACAATTTGCCATATCATCTGATACCAACATGCTGCCATCAGGCATCTGAAGGACATCCACAGGTCTACCCCAGACATCCTGCGATGCATCATCGAGCCATCCTTCAGCAAAAACTTCCTGCTTTACCACGTTTTGGTTTGCATCCAGGATTACCCGGGTCAGGTTATATCCTGACTTTTTGCTTCTGTTCCAAGATCCGTGTTTGGCAAGGATGATGTTGTTTTTGTAGGCTTCAGGAAACTGATTTCCTGTATAGAACCTCATTCCCAAAGGTGCAGTGTGCGCTCCTAATTTCGCTTTGGGAGCTGTATAGGCAGATTTTTCTTTTCCTTTACTTCCAAACTCAGGGTCTTTGACATCACCTGCATGCCAATAGGGATATCCGAAGTGCATGCCTTTTTGGGGGGCGTGGTTAAGTTCGCAATCCGGCACATCGTCACCCATCATGTCTCGGCCATTGTCTGTAAACCAGATTTCCTTGGATGTAGGATGCCAAGCGAAACCAACGGTATTTCTGATGCCTTTGGCAAAAATCTCAGGTTGGATATTGGTTGATTTGACATCGATGCGCGTGATCGAGGCGAAGATTTCTTCGGGTTCGCAGATGTTGCAGGGAGCACCGATGGGCACATAAAGCAAGCCATCCGGACCAAAAGAGATGAATTTCCATCCATGATGCGCTTTGTCGGGAAACTTGTCATAGACCACTTCAAAAACAGGTTTATCCAGCGTTTTTTCAATATTCCTGAATCTTAAGATTCTACTGACTTCCGCCACATAAAGGTCGCCATCTTTGAAAGCAACACCATTTGGCATCCGCAATCCTTCGGCAAGGGTATATTTTTTATCAGCCTTTCCGTCCTTATTGGTATCGACCAAGGCATAGACATTTTTGCCCTGTCGGGTGCCGACGAAAATGATGCTGCCGTCCCCATTCATAGCGAGTGAGCGCGCGTCAGGGACATCTTCAGCCCAAACACTGATCTCAAATCCTGCCGGAAGCTTGATTTTTTCCAGTTGGATATCACTTTTTTTGTTGCTTTGGGCATTGCAGGACAGGTTGATGACTGAGAGGCAAAGCAGAAGGATTATTTTGCGCATGTTGGTTTTGGTTTTATCGGAATAGATATTCAATTTATGATAGATATTCATTGATATTGGATATTAATAGATATTAATCCTAAGGCTAACCTTTTAGAGTATCTTTAATTTTTTTTACCGCTAGTGGTTATATTGATTAGTTTATTTTAAGAAAACTGACAAAGGTTAAAAACCTTTGGCTGGTTTTGGATTACAAGCTACAAGTTATCGAAAATTAAAAGTCCAGACACTTTCCAAGTAATATTTGGAATGAAATCATTTATAAACGGGAGTTTGGTTATTTTTGCAGCATGTTATCAATTAATAATCTTTCTTACTTTATCGGAGGCCGGGCGCTTTACGAAAATGCCGCTCTCCATATCAAACCTAAAGACAAAATCGGATTGGTCGGTCTGAACGGAACTGGCAAGTCGACTTTGCTCAAAATCATCAACGGCGATATCCAACCGAGTTCAGGGGAAGTCCAAAAAGCGAAGGATTGTACCATCGGTTTTTTGAACCAGGATTTGCTTTCTTACCAATCAGAAGACAGTATTTTGGATGTGGCCTTGGAGGCATTCAAAGAGACGCTCCAACTCGAACAAGAAATAGAAAATGTGCTTCATCAGATGGAAACAGACCATTCTGATGAGATTATCAACAAGTTGGCGAGGCTGCAGGACCAGTTCGAAGCCAATGAAGGCTATACCATCAAGGCCAAAGCGGAAGAGGTTTTGGAAGGAATCGGATTCAATACAAAAGACCTTGGCAGACCGCTGAAGACTTTTTCCGGAGGATGGAGAATGAGGGTGATGCTTGCCAAGTTGCTTTTGGAAAAGCCTTCTTTGCTGATGCTTGATGAACCTACCAACCACTTGGATTTGCCTTCCATCCAATGGGTGGAAAATTACCTCAAAAATTATGAAGGTGCTGTTGTGGTGGTTTCCCACGATCAGGACTTTTTGGACAATTGTGTAGATATCACGGTCGAGGTGTCACATGGGTCGCTGACTTCCTACTCCGGTAATTATTCTTTCTACCAAGAGGAAAAGAAGGAAAGGATGGAAATCCAGCAAAATGCTTACGAAAACCAACAGCAGATGATCAAGCAGACGGAAAAGTTTATCGAGCGATTCCGTGCCAAAGCCACCAAATCCAATCAGGTGCAATCCAGGATCAAAGCCTTGGACAGACTTGACCGGGTCAATGAAGTGGTGGATGACAATATCTCTGTAAATTTCAAATTCAAATTTTCGCAGAAGTCAGGAAGGGATGTGGTTGTTTTGGACCACGTATCCAAAGCATATGGGGATTTGGTGATCTTGAAAGACACCACCGCAAGGATCGAAAGAGGGGATAAGATCGCTCTGATCGGAGCCAACGGAAAAGGTAAATCCACGCTTTTAAGGATTGTCGATGGTACCGAACCGATCAAAGGAAAGCGCGAACAGGGACACAATGTCATCAAGTCTTTTTATGCGCAGCACCAGTTGGAGGCTTTGAATGTCGACAATGAAATCCTTCAGGAAATGGTGCAGGCAGGTTCCAAAAAAACCGAAACCGAACTCAGAAATGTGTTGGGTTGCTTTTTGTTTACCAATGAAGATGTTTTCAAAAAAATCAAAGTCCTTTCCGGAGGTGAAAAATCCAGGGTTGCTTTGGCCAAAACCATGATCTCAGAGGCCAACTTCCTGCTTTTGGATGAACCAACCAACCACCTTGACATCCAGTCTGTCAATATCCTGATCCAGGCGATGGAGCAATATGAAGGAACTTTCATCACTGTTTCCCACGACAGGCATTTTATCCGTGGTGTGGCCAACAAAATCTGGTACATCGAAGAAAACAAGATCAAAGAATATCCGGGAACCTATGACGAGTTTGTATATTGGAAATCCCAACAAGCCGCATTACCTGCTGACACCAAACAGGATTCCAAACCAAAACAGGATACCCGAAAAAAGGAATTGAGTATCACGGAAGTGAACGAAGCAAAGAAAAACCTAAAGAAGAAAGAACAGGAACTTGCTTTGATTGAGGAAAAAATCCTTCAGATTGAATCCAAAAAAGCAGAATTGGAAAAGAAAATGGCCGATCCGGTCGTTTTTTCAGACAATAAAAAAATGGAGGAAACCAATCAGGCATATCAAAAACTGAAAAACCAGGAAGCCGAACTCAATCAAAATTGGGAGACTTTGGTAGAGGAGATTGGTTCTTTGCAGGATACCGCTTCTTTGGCATAATTTTTTATATTGTTACTGAAAACCAAAGCCCATGCGTAGTTCGATCGCCGTTCTGATTCTTCTTTTCACTTTTTCTTCCTCCCTTTTTGCTCAAAAGGTTTTTGAAGACAGGGTATTTGAAGAGAATATCCAATCCGTAAGGATATTTCCTGCCTCCGTTGAATACGAAGCGCAGATGAGTTCTCCGGTGATCGAGTTGAATGGCGGCATTCCAATGAAGCTTGTATTTGATGATTTGGCCTATGATCCGGATATGTATTCGGCCAAGATCATCCACTGTAATTTTGATTGGACACCCTCTGACCTCAAGGAACCCGAATACCTTGTCGATTTCAATGAATTCAACATCTTGGATTTCAGCTATTCCATTGACACCCGGATTCCCTACCTCCAATACAATTTTATTTTGCCCCGCGTCACCAAATCCGGTAATTATGCCATCATGGTGTACCGAGGAAGGGATCAAAAGCAGGTAGTGTTGACCAAAAGGTTTATGGTTTTCCAAAGAATCCTAACCGTAGCTGCCAAGGTTGTGCCACCAAGTCAAACAGAAAACAGACGCGCTGTCCAGCAAATCAATGTCAATATCAATTACAAGACGCGGGAATTGTTTGATCCCAAAAACAACCTGAAAGTCATGATCCGGCAAAATCAGCGTTGGGACAATACCAAGTTATTGAAAACCCCGACAATGATCCGCGAAGACATCAAGCTGATCGAATACCAGCTTTTTGATGGGAGCAATACTTTCTGGGCAGGAAATGAATTCAGGTTTATCGACTTGAGGTTTGTCAGGTCTAGAGGATTGGGTGTCAAAGCCATCAAGATGGAGGAAGATGTGGTCTATGCTGAGGCCGGGATCGATAAACCAAGACCACAGGGCGTCTATTCTGAATACCTTGACTTAAATGGGCAATATGGCATTATGAATCTTGAGCGTAGGAATTACGAACTGGAAAGCGAGTATATGCTCGTGACTTTTAATCTGGAGGCGGAACCAGGGAATGAGGTTCCCTATGTCATAGGCGCCATGACAAAATGGGGAAATGACCCAACTTCCAAAATGGTTTATAATAAAGCCACCAAAATTTTTCAATCCACTTTACTGCTAAAGCAAGGTTGGTACGATTACCAATATGCTTATAAAACTGCTGAGGGTTGGAACATGACGCCTTTTGAGGGGAATTATTTCGAAACCGAAAATGAGTACGAGATTCTCATATATTTTCGAGACATGGGCTCGCGGTATGACGAACTTATCAGCTACACCAACCTCAATCCAAATAAGAGGAGGCTGTAGGGATCAAAAAGTTTAAAGGTTTGGAAAGTTTTAATGTTGGTGGAACAGTTGAGTTTTTTTGAAATGATGTAAATTTCCTCATCTTACGAAGTATAATAAACCTTCTGCCAACAACAATCCAATGAAAGCCCAAAGCATAAAAGTAAAACCACGTCTAATAAGTGGCCTTTTGGCAGCAATATTTTTTACCTTATTATTTGGCTGCAAAAATGAAAATACCGGCCAAACTGAGGTGAATAAGCTACCCAATATCGTCATCATTTATCTGGATGATTTGGGATATGGTGATCTAAGCGCTTACGGTGCCACCGAATTGCAGACTCCTCATATGGACAGGTTGGCCAATGAAGGTATGAAGTTCATCAATGCTTATGCCACCTCCGCCACCTGTACGCCTAGCAGGTATGCTTTGCTCACAGGAATCTATCCCTGGAGAAATGAAAATGCCAAGATTTTGCCCGGTACCGCCCCCTTATTGATTGGGGTTGATCAGATGACGATACCAAAAATGTTGAAGTCCAAAGGTTACCACACAAGCATTGTAGGCAAATGGCATTTGGGATTGGGTGAAGGAAATATGGATTGGAATCAGCGCGTTTCACCCGGACCCAATGAGGTTGGGTTTGATTATGCCTATATCATGGCTGCGACGCAGGATCGAGTACCGACTGTCTATATAGAAAATGGGCTTGTAGTCGGTTTGGAAGCGGATGATCCCATTTTGGTGGATTACGACAAAAATTTTGAAGGTGAACCGACGGGTTTGGATAATCCTGAACTGATCAAAATGAAATGGCATCACGGCCATAACAACAGCATTGTCAACAGTATTCCCCGGATCGGTTTTATGAAAGGAGGAGAAAAAGCCAAATGGGTAGATGAGGATATGGCAGACCATTTTCTGATCAAAGCTCAGGAGTATATCCGTGAAAGGAAAAATGAAGAAAATCCATTTTTCCTCTATTTTGCCATGCAACAGCCACATGTACCAAGAACTCCGCACCCAAGATTTGTAGGCACTTCGGGCATGGGACCTAGAGGCGATGTGATTTTGGAAGCAGACTGGGCCATTGGAGAATTGCTGAAGACTTTGGAAGAAGCAGGAATTTTGGAAAATACCTTGGTGATTTTTTCTTCAGACAATGGGCCTGTTCTGAATGATGGTTACTATGATGAAGCCGTCGAGAAAATAGGAAATCATAAACCCGCAGGAATCCTGAGAGGTGGGAAGTACAGTCTTTTTGAGGCGGGAACAAAGGTTCCTTTTATGACCTATTGGAAGGGGAAAATCAAACCTGGGGTTTCTGAGGCCTTGGTATCACAATTGGACTTGTTCGCTTCTCTGTCCAAGCTTGTAGGAAGTGATATGGACACTGAAGACAGCAAGGACATGCTGGCAGTCCTGATGGGAGAAACAGATCAGGGAAGAGAAGAATTGATTTTGGAGGCTACCACCAAAACAGCCCTTCGCAGCGGGGATTATATCATGATACCTCCTTACAAAGGACCTGCAGTAAATCAATCTGTCAATATAGAACTGGGAAATGACCTTCAATATCAACTCTATAACCTCAAGGCAGATCCAGGCCAAAAAAACAACATTGCTGCGGCAGAACCTGAAATGCTTGAGAAATTGAAGAAAAGATTTGAAGAATTGAGGGGTGTCGGAACAGGAAATATTGAACAATTGGAATTGAAGTAGGCTGTAGCATCAGGCTAGGATCTTTAAGTCCGGGGATAGATTTTCCGGATTTTTTTTATTTCGAATTGGGCGAGTCAAGTTAAAACATTGGGGCCATCAGAAGTTCGTTGAATTTTTGGTTTTTTCAAAAAAATAGGGGCCAAAAACAGAGTACTCTCATCCTCTGTCAATGACCCCTTCAGGAAAAGATTTCCTGATTTCTTAAATGATTGCCTTTCTACAAAAATGTAATGGGACAATCGGGAAGATGGATAATTCCATCTTTTTATATTGTTCTCCAACCTTTAAACCCAACGATCAGGTGCAGTCTCTAGCGGCTGCAGGAAAAGGAAGGATCAGCTCCAAATCTGATTACCTATACCGGGTTTTTTTGATAAAACCATTTTAATACTTTAAAATCCAAGAAGTTTCTGCCGATTCTATTTTGGCTTTTTCAAGGGCTTTGGCAGCAGATTTATAATCTTTATACTTTCCTACAGCGATTCGATAATTTTCGGTTTCGTTATTAGGGAAGATTATCCAAACAGCTTTTCCTTTGTCTATGAATTTTTGAGCCTCTATCCTTGCTGAAGTTTTATCCGGAGACGTTGCTACGATCACATAATAATACGGGACCTGTTCCTTTTCAATGACTATGCTGAGTTTGGAGTGGCCGAGCTTAGAATCACTGAAAAAATCAGGTGTTTCTTCCGCTGTAGTAGCTTCATTTTCAACATCTTCCGACTCCTCGGATTCAGGATCCGAAATTTCAGCCATATCAGCCGCCAGTTCTTCTGAAATCGGGTTAAGTTCAAAATTCAAACCTTCTATATAATCTCCCTCAGAAAGGGCCTTGATCTCAAACTCTAGGACCTCTTGGACTATTTTTGCCTGCAAGAAATCCAGCTGTGCGGGATCAATTTCCAAGGTGTATTTTCCCGGAAGGAGGGAGAAGGTATAAAATCCGCCATCGGAGAAAGTCCGGATTGTTTCCAAGAAATCTTTCGATCCTACTTTTTTGAGAAGCAACCTCAAGCCTCCGATACCCTGTTTTTCTCCGTTTTTGTTGATGATTGCCATACCCTCTATCGTTCCTGTGCGGTACAAAGGGACATCTATTTGCTTGTATCTGTTAGGTTCTGCCACGAGATTAAAGCTCGTCACCTTTGGGGCAAGTGATGGGTCCGGCAGGGAACTGATGTCAATGGTCATCTTGTAAGTCCAATAGCTTTGCATCTGCGACATCCTCAATATTCCGTCAGAACCAAGTACCATGTTTGCGGACCGGTCTAACTGAACCGCTTTTGCTGGTACTATTTCTTCCCCTTCATCATATTTTTCGTTGTTGTTTTGGTCGACAAACATCCGGACTGAAATTCCTGATCTTCCAATTTGATCCCTGTTTGAAGGTAAAATCATTTTCCCTGCAGGATCGTAGGCCAATGAACCACTGAAACTTTGCCTTGCAGCATAGGATTTACCCCGTTTGTTAAACTGGGAAGAAGTACGGATTGCATTGAAATCATACAAAAAGCCGACCTGCAGCTGACCCTGTTTGTTTATCATGTCTCTTTCATATCCCAAAGTAAATCGCCCATGCTTGAATAAAGTCTGTGAAAACAAGGTGTTCCAAGCGATAGGTTTGTTTCCTTTGACATCATACCTCATCTGCCCTCTGAAAAATATCCCTCTCACAAAAACAGGCAAACTAGGGCTTCTCGGCAATGAATAGGTTAGTGAGGAGGTGAGTAGACCTTTGGTATTCCATGATTCGTTTTCGCTCAGATTGAAGTTGCCGGCGATGTCACCCCGGTAATTGAACCTTGTGCTGACCCGACCTATCTGGGTATTGAAATCTGCCTGAATATTGGATCTGAAGCCACCTTCAAGCCAGATTTTTTCTCCGGAAACCCTGATTCCCGTAAATCTTCCAAAAAGCTTGAATGGTAAAAACACGTTCAGGTTGGCATCCCTGATCTGATTCTCTCTTGTAAATTCGCTGCTGCCGACGTACTCGGTGACCTGAGTGCTGATATTGACATTGTTGGCATAAAACACACTTCCCGTGGCCCTGTAATACCTGTCAGGCAACACATCTACATTGAATAAATATTGTTGAAATATGCGGGTCGATATACCATATACATGGTACATCTTATTTTCTCCAAATGGGTTTCCATAATCTATCCCCGCCCGTACGGTCACGGAATTGGATAAGCCTATAGCCACATCTCCGTGGGTGGCCCGGTTGTCTGACAGGCTGTCCAGACTATTTTGGACAAAGCCGGTTTGAATGTTATAGGTGACAAATCCCTTGGGAAGAAATGTAAAAGGAATCTGAAACTGACGGTCTTCGGTAATGACTTCCCCATTGGGAGTATATATCCTGATGGTCAGGCGGGTGGTACCAAAGGAGATCGGGGCATTGAATCTGTAATATCCCACCTCATCCGCTCGGGAAAAATCTACGAGCTGACCTCCGATCAATAACTCCACTTCCGAATCTGCTTCCGTGTATCCATCAATGATAAACACATCAAGTTCCTGACGGGGAACTACCGGATTGTTGCTGATCGATATCCCGGTGAGGGCCAAGCTATTTGTCTGACTGCTGGTATTGATCTGTCCTGCGGTGATTGTGGTGAGCAAAACATTTTTTTCAGGCTTCATGGCACCCGGCAAAACATACCGCCATCTCAGGCCTGAATAATCGATATCGATGTTTTTTCCGTTTTGGTTGCCTGCAATCGCCCCTTCAAAATCCCCTCCGAGCAATTCCATCCCGGTTCTTAGCTGAAAGGAAGTATTTGTTCCCTGATCGGTTTTGTCAAAATTCAAGACATAGTCCATTAATCCCAAACTTAAAAATTTTCTTTCCCTGTCATAAAGCATGGGGACAGACTCATCCGTCTTGTTGTTGGATTGAAGATTTTTTCTGAGCATCTCTCTTTTCTGCCTTTCCTCCACAGGAAGCGGATATTGTGCCGTAAAGGAGGCAGATAGATTAAGGATATTCACCGTAAACTGGAGACCAAAAATTCTAAGGTAATAATCAGGGTGGAAATAAAGGTCTGTATCCCCCAGGAAAAATTTGTCAGCGGGTAAGGTTTCTTCCTTACCGTTGATCATGATTTTATTTTGTATCGGATCTATGGACCAGGGATTTTTTTTGTCAGGAAAAACGCCGCTGAGCCCTTTGCCGGAGCTGAGACGTTCGTTGGGGATATATAACAAACTCAATACTTCACCAACCGGCAAATAGGCCTTATCTCCAAAAAAGAGTGCGTTCAAATATACTTGTCCGGTCGAAGGATGGGAAAGAATAAGCAAAGCTTCTCCATCAGGTTCTTGCTGGGCTTGGATCGGGTTGGAAAAACCCAATAAAAATAACAGCAATAACACAAGCTTGGTAGGCTTTGAAATCTTCCACAAATATGTTGTGAAGGTTTTCAAAATGAATTTAAGTTAAAATGGGGGTGATTAAACTTAAAGGGTTAATTTCTGATCAAAATCAAAGTACCTGCACTGAGAAGGTTTTTCTCGTAGAGGCAGCCTGTATGAGGTCTGAGGTGGGGATATCTGATCTTTCTGTTTTGAATAGTACTTCTAAGGTATATTTACCAGGCTTGGTATCCTCGGGCAAAGGAATTTTGAATGACCTTTTGCCCTCAAAATACAGTGCCAATGTCTGTTGCTGTTCTTTGATGATGTTGCCTGAGGCATCTTTGACCACGGCATTGAAGCTTCCAAGATAAGGAGAGTTGCCGGCCACTTTAAATTCTGAATCGACTACAATAGAGAGGGAATCTACTTTGGTTTCTATTTGGCTGAAATCCAGGCCTGTCGATACCGCCCCTGATTTGTAAAACATGGCGATGACCTGTTCAAACTGGAAAGTAACCTGTGTGGCGATTTCAGCGGTATTAGTCTGTCCTACATCTGCTGTCTGTGCATTGGAAAGGACTTTTACACGGGTAAAATAAGTCCCGGCTGCCTTGGTCCTGTCGGGTTTTACCTGCAGCCTTACGGTCTGCTGCTGTCCCGGAGCGAGGATAAATGATCTGGGGAAGGTTCTGACCCTTTCGGTGAGTCCGTATTGACCTTCTTTGATGCTGTCCGTATAGACCATTGACACATTTCCCAATGAATCCGTGGCAGGATAGCCAAACATGAAGCTGATGTTTACCTCTTGGGGGGTTTCTGACCCATTAGAGACAAAGAGTGTTCCGACGCCATTGGCATCCGTAAATACCGTAGTCGGGGCAAGAGAAACCTGAGCATTAGCCTCTAAGACTAAAATAAACAGGATTAGAGAGTAGAATAATTTTTTCATGAGAGTATTGAAAATAACCGGTGGCAATGCTGGATTGCCACCGGTGGGTTGATAGGAATTAGTTATAAGTAGCAGTAAGCTTTACTGTTCCTGTATAAGTTCCGGAAGCTTGTGCAGCACCTGCTTCCACTTTGGCGCCTACGAATACTGTAATTCCGTTTCTAGTGCCAATTGGGTTTGTTGGGAATACATTTGGAGCCGATCCTACTCCTTCACCTACAATTGCTTCGAGTCCTGAAAACCTTACTGCTGTTGAAGCATCACCTGTGCTATATCCAACCATATCAGTACCCTCTTCAGTGAATACGATAGGCAAGTTATTTTCGCCACTGGTTAAATTTGCGATTGGCGCAAAGGTCAAAGTCACATCCGAACCTGCACCGGCAAACACTTTGAATGTTCCGACTTGAACTCCAGATCCACCGACAGCTTCGTTGGTTCCGGTTATGCCTCCGGTAATATCCACTTTCTTGAAAGTACCTTTCATAACACCACCAAGCTCTAAATTATCACCTGCTTCTACAGTGATCTGATCAAAAACTTTAGCGCCAACGGTAATAGTACTGTTTGAAGTCTGTGCATTTGCGGAGAAACCAATTGCTGCGAAAAATGCAACTACGAACGAGATTTTTACTAGATTTTTCATAATTTTTAATTGTTTAAATTGTTTTGTGTGTTTTTAATTGTTTTTGTTTTGTTTGTTTTTTTATTGTGATTTATTTTAAGGGTATTCAATTTTAATTGTAAGGGGCCTGTTATTGGGAATCCCCAGCCAGGCGTGAAGGAAGGAAACCTTCGGGCTGATATTTTTGATCAGCAGATTTCGGTTATCGATGGTCAGCTGATTTGGTCCAGGGAAAAGTTCCCTTGCTGCCGACAAATCCCAACCGCTCTGATTGATATAAAATCCTTTTGGTGATTGGCCCTGATCGGGATCCTGATTTTCTATCGAAACCAAAAAACTGAGGTTTTCCATAGATTCCATCGCTATCCATGTGATAGGAACCGGACCTTGTTCGGTATTTCCTGCCATTCCGCCAAATACTCTTTCACGGGGATCTTCAGAAAATACCATTCCTGCAGGTATGTTGATCCTGATGTTCAGGAATTGGGCCTGTGATGTCGAGCTGCTTCCAAAAGCCAGGACAATAAGGAGAATGAATAATTTCATATTAGTTGTCATAATTTGCGAAATAAACATTCAATAAAACCTCTCCGGTATATTCTCCTGCAGCCACATCACCCACTGGACCAAAAGACCCATAGATGTATAGGTAAGCAGCACCCTTTGGTTTGACGTAATTTTCAAAATCAGGTGTAATCGGAACCGGTGGCGTACTTCCAAGTCTTCGGTTGACTGGAAATGTCACGTTGTTGAATCCTTCGGGGATTTCGACTACATTCTGTTTTCCGATAAATTCATTTTGGGCCTCCTGATTGTTGTAAGCCATTCTGAACGATACCGGGATTGCTCCTTTGTTCGGATCTCCTTCCTTGTACAAATGGGTAGGGGAGTTCAATTCTACCGTCAAGTCATATCCAAGCGGCGCCTCGATTTTGAATACCATGGCTTGCTCATCGAGGAGTCCGATGTCAATTTTTTCAGACCCTGCTACTATCACAGGTCTTTTTGAATTGAAAGAGATTTTTGGATTGACACCTTTCATAGAAGTCAGGATTATGTCCTCGCTTCCTGTCCAGGTACTGAAGCTGATTCTCTGTGCAGAAGCCCGATCTATAGCGCCACAGATTATCATAATGCACAGTGTCATTATTTTCATCATGGAGGCTATATTTTGTTTTTCTGTGGTCATGGGTTCTTTAATTTTTCGATCTCTTCCTGAGATTGGTCCTTTTAATTTCTGCTATATCTGAGTTTGCGCTGGCGCTTGTGTGCAGAAAAGATTTGAAAAGCTACTTTAGATTCTGATACTTTGCGAGATGTTATAGAATGTTGTGAAATACAAAATTTGTTATTCAAAAGTATCTCTGATTTGTTTGAAATACAAATTAATATTTTGAAAATGCATTTAAATGTATATGAAATGCTTTTTTAAGTTGTATTTACTATTTCTCTATGATTTTATGGATATCAGCTGCCTATTTTCCATTTTCTGATAAAAGGTTTGTTTAATAATCAGCCTTTTTTGACCTGCATGAGTCCTTTACGAATTCCTTTTGCTTTTTTAGATATATTCGAACTCCAATACAAATTCGGATAAGTATAATCCCGGAGTAGCCTCACTGACATCCAACTCGGCACCCAGCCATACAAAAATGACTCCATTTGAACTCAGCGTAACCACCGCTTCCCCTGGCGTGAGCAAAAAGCTTATTGCCTGATTATCTTCATATCCGGCACTCAGGGAATATTCTGCGAAGATTTTCCCCAGTCCCTCGTTTTGTTCTTCCAGCATTTCAGTTCTCAGGTAGTTGATTTTTATTTCTGTTCCCGGACTTCCGACGATTTTGAACAAGCCCGCATAGCCTGAGGAAATTGGGGACACGGATATTTTTTGTTCCACGATAGGGGGACTTATAAGGTCTAGATTCCTTATCGAAATCATCTCAAGGTTGTCCATTACTGTAGCAGTGGCTCTGATTGACACATTTGTTGATTGTGCTTGACTGTGCAGGATGGCAAATGGACCAAGGATAAATAGAATCAAAAGGGTTATTTTTCTCATGGGTTATTTCTTTAAGAGTTTTTGGGTAAGTACATTTTCACCTGTAATCACCTGAAGGATATAAATTCCTGCATGCAATCTGTTGCCTGCCGGTGCCCAATCCAATTCATGGATGCCTGATAGATACTCAGCAGCATCAAATTGTCCCACCGTCACGCCATTGGTATCGAAGATTTTGATTTCTGCTTTTGCAGTCACAGGTAGATAGAACCTGATGCGGGTCTGGTCTACGAATGGATTGGGATAGGGTGCGTATAGTTTTGGTAATTCGGGACGATATTCAGGTTCTGTACCTTTACCCTGATACCCGATCACGATGGTAAATGGCCGCTTCGGGCTTTCAGGATTGACCCTGGCATTTGGATTTCCGGATTCAAAAGGACTGGAGAATACCACCGCTTGAGGGCTTTTCATTCCTTGGCCATCGATGCGCAGGTTTGGATTGGATGATGTAGGTGCTTCAAAATTGAAGCTGTATTCTAACACCTTTGTCATGTCGATGGCTTTTTCAGAAATGTGGTCCATCAGGACGACTTTCCGGTTGGATGGCCATTCTGCCGGCAGTTCCCATGTCAGCAAATAATCATCCCCAAAAGGTTTTCCTTCCCAAGCTGCTGCAAGATTGAGAGGGATGGATTTTTCTTCCGTCTCTTCCGGCAGGTTCAGGTGATTGATTGCCAATGGGGTATTTTCTTTTGGAGAGCCATAGGAATATAGCAAAAGCCAGTTATTGCCCAATGATTCCAATTGGTAGGCATCCCATTCGTCTTTTTCATCTTTTCCTTCGGCACTGAATCTCAGGATGGATTCAGCCTCCATCTTGGCACTTGAAACATTAAGTTTGATTTTTAGGGCTTCGGTTTTGGGACTTTCCTCAAGGACTCTTCCAAAAAACGAACTTGTCGCAAAGGACTTGGCCTCGTTGTTCATGGTCAGGACAGGATCCGGGGCATTTGCCTTTATCCAGAATGCCTGGAAGGGGGCAATAAGATTGGTAGGGTCAGATCCTTGAAAGAGCTCAAAGCCTCCGTTGCCGTTGTTCCTATTTTGATTCCATATGTAAATGGTCTGATCGATGTTGGTTTTTTGCCAACCTGCAGCTTTATGAAAATCTATGTAGCTGGCGGTAGGATTGGAGATGAGGTTAAATCCGGCGTCGGTAATGGAAACCTCAGTAAAGTTGTTGTTCTGTGATGTTATTTGGTTATTTCTTTGGGTATAAGAAATGTCAAAGGTGAATCCCCCTGAGTTCAGGTTCAATTCTTGGCCTGTGGTCGCTACGGTCAATGGCAGTACATCCGAATAGGATTCTGAACTCCCTCCGGGAAGTTTTGCACCGCCAAAGACAAATACATAATGTCCTTTGCCCGAGTTTACTTGTTGGCTGATATTGACCGGCTGTCTCCAACCTTGTGCTGTGGTACCTGCGTCGGTTTCATCCCACCAAAGTACATTGGGCTGCAGGTTTGGTCGGGTCGAGCCCGGAAATCCCTGGCTTTCTATTTCTCCAAGAAAATCCTGGTAGGTTGTTTCCCTGACAGGAGCGCCCATCATCCTCCAGCCCCGGGTTCCCGTGAGGTTTTGACGAACCTCCAATCGAGGTGTGCTGATGCCAAGGTTAAAGTATTTGGCTTCGGGTTGAAGGATGATTTTTGAATTATTATTGGTTCTGATATTAGAAAGAAGATCAGCTTGAAGGGTTTTTCCTTCCTTGACAAGTACACTTGAGGAACCATTAAGCTCCAGATCCAAGTCCACGGTAAGTGTCTCATCAAGTTCCAGAGTACCGGTGTTTACCTTCAGATCTACAGCCAACTTCAAAGGCCTGTCCAAGGTGACTGTGGTTGGATTATTTATCACCAAGCCATTGACTACCGCCGGCAGCCCGTTTCCTATCACCTGTGGGGCGGTTCCGTTGTAGATGTATTCGGCTTCTTCACTGAAAGTCCGTGTGCCTGTATTCTGTATTGCCCCGCCCGCAGTGCTGGTGGCTTTTACTCCTTCCGGATGGGCGATGGCAAGGGTGGAACCTTTGTTGATAGCCACAGTACCTGCACCCAAGACCAGACCATTGGAAGGAAGGGTGAGGATGCCTTCATTACCGATGCTTAGCGTGGAGCCTGAATTCAATGTGAGGTTTTTGCCAGAGGCCAACACCAGTTCACCATCTGAAACCACGGTGATTGAACCTGAGACGGAAAGGTCATTTGAAACCGTTACTTTGATGTTTTCGGCTGAAATCACCGCATTGGAATTTGCTGCCGGTTTGGAGTTGATCTTTGCAAACTGCCCATTAGAAAACTGCTGCTCCCAAGTATTTTCATCCTCCCAGTTACCGGAAGTCGCTGCGCGGAATTGATTGACAGGCTGGGGATAAGTGATGTTGATTTTTCCCAGGCCTCCGGCGCCGCCTGAACGGTTATTGTTATCGTCATCCCTACCACCTCCTCCGCCCCCACCAGGAGCAGATCCAGAATTTCCGGTTCCCGCGGTTGTTCTTGCAGCACCCCCTGCACCTCCATTTGCTCCATTTCCACCTGCACCAGTGCTACCTCCAGAACCCGAACCATTTAAACCATTTCCTCCTGCGGTTCTCGTATCGCCTATTGATTCATCGATGCTTCCTGCTGATCCACCCTTCGGAGCACTATTTCCAGATGTCCGGCTTTGTCCTCCAATTCCTCCTTTTGCTCGAACTAGGTCTGAAGTATTAAAGGAAACACGAGAATCTCCTCCATTGCCACCATTCGCAGAAGAAGAACCGGCTGTACCTCCTGTACCGATCGAGATATTTAACACCTGATTTGGTGAAACTTTCAAAACACTCTTGGCATATGCACCCCCACCACCACCGGCACCGACTCTATTACTTCCTTCGCTGACTCCGCCACCGCCACCACCTGCGCCCCATGCCTCTACGGTAATCTCGGTCACTCCCGGAGGAACGGTCCAAGTATTGGTTGGAAAAACGCTTATCTGTAAATTCTCACTTCCCAAAGCCGTAAATGTCAATGTAGAAAAACCCGATGTACTTGCTGTAAGGGTGTTTTGACCTGTTGCAGATCCCAAAGTCCAAGATAACAATGAAGCAATCCCTTCCTCGTTGGTAAGTACTGCAGTAGTCGGCTCAATGCTGCTACCTAAGGATGTCACTGCAAAGCTCACTGATACACCCGAAATCGGATTTCCAAAAATATCCTGAACACGTACGGCAGGGGCAATATCCACCGCTGTACCCACCTGTGTTGCTTGCTGATCACCGGCATACTTGGTAAAGAGGGATGCTGGTGCAGGCGTAATGGTAAAGGTAGAAGTAGTTGCAGAGGTCAATCCCTCTGATTCGGCAAGGATTACCTTATCGGAACCTACGAGATCAATATTCAACCCGCTAAAGGTGGCTACCCCGTTGACGGCATTCAAGGTTATGTTTCCGCGTAGTTCGCCCAAACCCCCGATTAGACTCAAGGTTACAACCTTAGTGGCAGTTGAGACAAGATTGCCTTCTGCATCCCGGATCTGTACGATAGGTTGGGTTGCAAATGCCTGTCCCGCGACTGTATTGCTGCCGGATGGATTCTGAACAAATATCAATTGTGTAGGGATCACGTCTACAGTCAGGATCGCAGGAGAAGTACCGAAGAGGCCTTCTGAACCAGAAGCTGTGATATTGGTACTTACACCTACAGAGGAGGAAGTAGTAAATTGCACCGTCGCAATCCCTTGCGTATTGGTCGTGGAAGTAGCTGAAGAGAAGCTGCCGGTAGTTCCAATTAACTCAGACCAAGTAAGGACCCGTCCTGATTCCGCTACTGCATTTCCATTTTTATCCGCCAATTGGGCAGAGATAGAAATTATACTTCCTGCCCTGGGATTAATGGTACTTGATGTTACTATGTATTGTGAAGGATTGGATCGAATTTCAAATGGAATGCCTGCTGTAAAATCAATGGTATAATTTCCACTGGTCTCGTTTAAAGTCCCCAATGTAATCGGGTAGAAACCCGCAGCTTCTCCCTCATTACGTGACAGTTTTCCTGTCAGCAATGAGTTGGTATCAGAGAATTCAAAACCCGAAGTCTGGAAAGTCAATGTTTCAGGATCGGATTCTCCTACAATTTTAAACTGCCCTGAGTCAGGAGTAATGCTCAAAGTTTTTGGAGTAATGCTGAAATCAGCAGAAGTAAACTCAATAATATAATCAGAGGCAGCCAAATTTCCCTGTGATATTGCATAGGTTCCCACATTTTGACCGGCTGTTCTGGAGAGTGAACCTGTCAGGATGCTTTCATTATCAGCGTCTTGGAAACCTGTAACTGTATAGGTGAGGTCAGGATCGGCCTGCCCGTAAACCTTGGATAGGGGATTGGCCACAACGGTAAGGACTTTCCTTTTGCCTTTGATGGCAATCGTAAACGAGGTAGGGTTTGCACCCCCTGAAGAAAAAGATGAAGGATCCTCTGAACTTGCTGAAGAAAACTTTTGTACTAGGCCCACCTCGAAGTATCTATTACTTTCATTAGAAGTATTTTCTGCAACGATCAGATTTGAAAATCCCGAAGGAATACCGGAAATAGATTGATCGGATTCCCTGAAAGTCAAACCTGCTAAAAAGAGGGCAGGTGATTCACCCCATCCGGGATTTAGATTAGGTGGATTTGTTCCACTGCTTGTTACAGCTACTTGTGGTGTATTCTCCCAATTTGAAATTCTGTAGGAAACCACAGCGATTCTTGATGATCCAGATAATCCAATAGAAAAATTTTCAGAGGATCCTTGGGCTGTTTTGTAATAGACATAAGTTCGGCCACTATTATTTGCATCTACCAAATTATTCCAACCTGAAGGTCCTGATGTCACCGTTCTACTGTCCCGGATCCTGAATGTTACCAAGATCAAATCCCCTGTTTGGATGCCTGTTGGCAATGAAATAGTATGAGAAGAAGTTTCAGAGTTGTTTACGTGGGTCCGTGTTCCTTCAATTACAGGCATTGATGGATCGATTTTTATTTCAAACTGGACCCCTGCTGTAAATTCAAGCGAATAATTTCCGCTGGTTTCGGTTAGACTACCTAAAGTGATGGGATAGTTGCCTAGAGTTTCTCCAGCAGTTCTCGATAATGTGCCTCCCAGGAGCGAAGAGTTATTCGGAGCAATCCATCCTGTAGATTGGAAAGATAAAACCGGATCAACTTCCCCAATGAATTTCGATTGTCCGGCATCAGGAGTAATGGTTACTGTTGCTCTGTTGATCGTAAATGCAAACGGTAAAGAATTGGCACTACCGAAATTGGAATCTGCTACAACTGAAGCGACTACCTGATAGGAACCTGCATTGGTTGGTGGGGTAGCCGAATTGTAAACAGTGCTACCTGTTCCTGAATAAAGAATAGTTTTAGCTCCTGAAGATCCTGTAAACGTAAAATCATTGATTCCGGGGCCTTGTGCTGTGCCGGTAAAGGTGTAAGAATCTGATGTTCCGGATTTAATGGTAACCGTAGATCCAGGCTTAATTTCAAACTGGACCCCTTCAGTCAATGCAAGCAGATAATTTCCGCTGGTTTCAGTTAGATTGCCTAAAGTGATGGGGTAGAAACCGGCAGCTTCTCCGGCAGCTCTGGACAGTGCACCTTGTAGTAAAGTGGCATTATCCAAGCCTAACCAACCTGAAGATTGAAAGGTAAGTACTGGATCTGGGCCACCAATAAATTTCGATTGTCCGGCGTCAGGAGTAATGGTTACTGTTGCTCTGGTGATCGTAAATGCAAACGGTAAAGAATTGGCACTACCGAAGTTGGAATCTGCAGCGACAGAGGCGATTACCTGGTAGGTGCCTGCATTGGTTGGGGGGGTAGCTGAATTGTAAGTCGTCGGCGATACTCCTGTATAAAGAACAGACTTAGTCCCTGCGGAACCCGTAAAGTCAAAATCGCTAACTCCAGGACCCTGAGCGGATCCGGTAAAAGTAAAAGAAGAAGTAGTTCCAGATTTGACAGTGACCGTAGATGCAGGCTGAGTAATGACCAACACATCCGAAGCTGCCAAATATCCCGTGGAAGAAAAATTTACTATATGTGTTCCTGCATTGCCTGTAAAATAAACGGTGACACTTGTATTGCCAACAGGAATAGAAACACTTGTAATCGCTGTTCCACCGGAAGCTGCTGCAAAGAATTGCCCTCCGGTAGCTCCCGAACTTGAAAGGTTGACCGTAGCAGCTGCAGTCGTAGGGCCATTTCGGGTGATCGTATATTCAGCCCGTGTGCCTATGTTGATATCATTGGGACTGGATACTGTGAGAAAGGCTTGATAGCTGATTCTGATTTGGCCATTTGCTCCGGATCCACCGGTTCTAGTGCTGCTAGTTCTCGCCGATCCCGAACCTCCACCTCCGGGGAAACCACCTGCCACACCATTTTGGTTTCCATTGTCAGGAGCGGTTCCACCCGCACCACCATCAGTAGGAGCGGAGCCCCCTGTTCTACCTGATCCATTATTTCCAATTTGAGAAGAACCGGCAGAAGAACCGCCTCCTCCGCCCCTTGTAGTGGTTGAATTGGCCCCATTGCCACCGCTAAACCGGATATCTCCACTGCCCTCAGATGATTGTCCCCCAGAAGTTCCATTAGTGGTATTGTTAGCGACAGAATTCCCTCCTTTTGCAAGCAAAGTGGTGGTATTGACAAACCATGAATCACCACCGGCAGAGGTGGAATTACTTCCCGCTCCTACAGAATAGGAAATTGAAGAGCCTGATGTCACTGAAAGGACAGAAGAGGAATATGCACCCCCACCCCCGCCACCCCCGCCACCGCTGGAGGTTCTGGTTGAACCTCTACCACCGCCGCCCCAGGCTTCGACCCTAAGGAAGGTGACACCAGCAGGAACATTAAAGGAGTCGTTTCCTACGGTGGTTATAGTTTCGGATATTTCAATTCTTTGTTCATTAACTACAATCTGCTGAGCTGCCCAGGTTTCTGATTCTGATGCGGTAGCCGTCTTTGTTCCTGTAGTCCCTGCTGTCGCCTGTACATAAGTTGCCAACATATTTGAGGGCATTCCTTCTGATGTATTCGGCTCATCATAGCGTTCAGTGGTACCCGAAGCCGGTATGTAAGTACCATTTTTTTTATTTGTATAAAATGCAAGAACCAATTGATCGTTTGCTGTCGTGGTAACGGTTGGTGCCACCACCGATGTGGATGAACTTGAAGAGGAAATACCATTTGAAACCGCGATAGGTGAAGTTTGATTAGCACCTGAAATCCTGGAAATCCCAACAGCCCATTTTCCACCTGCTCTAAAGGCATAGGAAGAAGGTTCACTTGAGGTAGCGATTTTCCAATAGGTTGCCATACCCACGTTGCTGCTTTGGTCGGTTCGAAGTATAAGCGTCCATCCGGTTGGTATGCTTAAGGTGGCGCCAGTTCCAGATTCAAACATAATTCCGGCGATAAGCAAATCACCTGTCGTAGTTCCGGTTGGTCTGAGAACTGTTCCGGAACTCGTACCAGAACCAACTGCAGTTGCCGAACTCTGCCATACCGCTTGTCCAAAACCATTTTCTGTACTTACAATAAGCAGAATAGCGACTAAGCCAAAAAAAGTTTTGGACCTGCTAATCAACAAGAATATCAGGCTTGAAAGCCACACGCTGTATTTTGAAATATCTGAACCCATTTGATGTTTAAAAATTTACTTGCGAGTAAAATGTGGGTCAAAACTTGATTTATATTATTTATAAAACAATTTAAATGTATCTAAATGCTTTTTTATGTATTTAAAATGTATTTTCAATCAGTATCAAATTCAATTTCTCTACAGGTTTTTTATTCTATTTCAAAAATCCGACAGAAAGAATATGGGTAAATGTCAGGTAGAACCTAAAAAACAAGGACTAAAAAATACCAAAAATGAAAAAGGTTGATAGAAGAAATAAAGCAAAAGCCCATTTTTTTCCACCAACCTTTTAATCTTTCAATTTTTAATCTTCCAATTACCTCACTCAAACTTCCCCTTCAAATACCCCAAAGCCATGCCGTATGCTTCTTTGGTCAATTCAGGATCATGTTTTGGGTTGGAAGGATTTGAAAATCCATGGACGCCGGGGAAGATCTTATATTCCAGTTCTTTTCCGGCTTTGTTCATCGCACCGGCAAATTCTTCGATGACTGCTTTGGAGATGTATTCTTCAGTAGCAAATAGACCCAAAACATCAGAATTAAGGGTTTTCAATTGCTCCACATCCCGTACCGGCATGCCGTAATAGATGATGGAACCCACGTTTTGTTTGCCTAGTAAAAGTGCGGATTTCAATGACCATCCACCTCCGAAGCACCAGCCTACATTGGCGATTTTAGCATCTTTACCTGCAAAATCCCTAGCACCAAGGACGATAGCCTCCAGTCTTTTTTCGTCAGTTCCCCGCATAAATCCGCCTGCTTCCTGTGGATTGGAAGTTACCTTGCCATCATACATGTCGATGGCGATCACGTTGACATTTCCTCCAAGGTCAGTGTAAAATTTGTCTGATTCGGCTTTGATATTGTCATTGAGACCCCACCATTCCTGGTAGACAAAAAGCCAGTTGTTTGATGGTTTCTTCGCTTTGATCAGATAGCCGTTGGCTTTTTTTCCATCTGCGGTTGGGAAAGTTGTCATTTCACCCAATGGATTAAAGTCAAAAGGAACCGGGGAAGGATGGAAAGCAACGAACTTGGGATCGTCAAGGAACGCGATCATTTCTGAAGGACCGGTGTGGCACATGGTGATTTCGTCAGAAACGATTAGGGTTTCTTTTTCGGATACTTTCCAGCCAATGAGGCCGATAAGGATCAGATTGAGGTAGATGATGATTTTGTACATAGGGTTAGTTTTTGGTTAGAACTGTTTAAAATAGCGATTGTTGGCCTGTCGGTAAAGAGAAAAGATGCCTACTGCAATGAAAGGAAACAGTAGGTTCAAATTTAACCAATTTGAATTTGGAATATGACCAATCAAACCTTTTTCTTTCCGATTACAATCCCGCTTTTGGTTTGGAAAAAGGTCCGTGCTAAATTGAAAAAAATACCTAACAACAGATACTTATGAGAAAATTTTACTTCTTGTGGGCAATAGTAGGTTTGTTGACCTTTACTACTGCCTTTTCCCAAAGCATCCCCACCCCGAAGGAACATTTTGGTTTTGAGATAGGGGAAGACTACAAATTGGCTACCTACACTGCCACAGATGCTTATTTTAGAAAATTGGCTGCCCTTTCGGACCGCGTAAAGTTCGTAGAAATCGGACCGACTGAGGAAGGAAGGCAAATGCCCATGATGATCATCACCTCCCCCGAAAACCACAAGAAATTAGACCGGTATAAAGAGATTTCCCAACTGCTTGCAAGGGCTGAAATCACAGAAGAAGAGGCCAAAAAGTTATCTGTTGAGGGAAAACCTGTGGTTTGGATTGATGGCGGTTTGCACTCTACAGAGACTGTAGGCTCGCATCAGTTGATCCCGACTTACTACGAATTAGTCAGCAGCAATGATCCTGAAATCCTCCGCTTTCTTGACGACCTGATCATTCTGATGGTGCAGGTCAATCCTGACGGACAGGAGATTGTCACCAATTGGTACATGGGTCCTTCTGATGTCAAAAAGAGAAATATGAACAGCCCTTACATGTACCAAAAGTACGTGGGTCATGACAACAACAGGGATTTTTTCATGATGAACATGAAAGAAACCACCAATACTTCACTGCAACAATATGTGGAGTGGCTTCCACAAATCATCTACAACCACCATCAGACCTCGCCAGCAGGAACTGTAGTAGCAGGGCCTCCTTACAGGGATCCTTTCAACCATGTTTTTGATCCTTTGATCATGACAAGCTTGGACGGAGTAGGTGCTGCGATGATCAACAGACTCAATTTGGAAGGAAGACCCGGTTATACCCGTCTTGGTGGATCGGTGTTTTCTTCATGGTGGAACGGTGGCTTGCGTACCACGCCGTATTTTCACAACATGATCGGTATCCTGACAGAAATCACCGGAGGGCCGACACCTTCCGAGATTCTTTTGGTGCCGGACAGATTGATCCCGACCCATGCCACGCCATTTCCAATCGAGCCTCAGGCTTGGAGTTTCAAAAAATCAATCGACTACTCTGTTTCGCTGAACTTTGCGATTTTGGATTTTGCCAGTAGAAATGATGACGCCATCCTTTACAACATCTATAAGATGGGGAAAAACAGCATCGACCGTGGCAATATGGATTATTGGACCAAATATCCAAAGAGGTCTGCGGCTGTGCAGGCTGCCTATGACAAGGCCAAAGAAAAGAAGTCAGCCGACGATCCCGAAATGGCTTTTTATGGTATGAGAAGCGGATTGCCAAAGCAATATTTCGATTCGGTTTTTCAGGATATGGACCTTCGCGATCCAAGAGGATTTATCCTTCCCGCCGATCAGGCTGACTTCCCGACTGCAGTAAGGTTTATCAATGCCTTGATCAAATCCGGTATTTTGGTTCATAAAGCCACCGCTGAATTTACCGTGAATGACAAAAAATATCCAGCAGGTTCTTTTGTGGTCAAGTCTGCTCAGGCATTCCGTCCACACGTTTTGGATATGTTTGAGCCACAGGATCATCCTAATGATTTTGAATTTCCGGGAGGTCCTCCAAAGCGTCCATACGATGCAGCGGGATGGACACTGGCATACCAGATGGGCGTGGAGTTTGACAGGATTATGGAGGGTTTTGATGGGCCATTTGAGAGAATCGCTTATGGTCAGGTCCAAAGTTTTCCTGAGATGAAAGTGCCTTCCGGTTCAGGATTCTTGATTGATGCCAGAGCAAACAATGCCTTTATTGCAGTCAATGATTTGCTAAAATCAGGGGCGGAAGTTTCAAGGACAACTTCAACTGTTTCAGGATTGCCTGCAGGGAGTTTCTACGTTTCTGGTGGTAAGGCTGTATTAGATAAAGCCGCAAAAGAATTTGGGGTAAAGCTTGTCTCAAGTTCAAAACCTGCCGGTGCAGTCAAAATCAAACCTGCAAGAATTGCCTTGTTTGACCATTATGGAGGTTCTATGCCTTCAGGTTGGGTAAGGTGGATGATGGAGCAATACCATTTTCCATTCCAGGTTATTTTCCCACAGGACATTGACAAAGGTGATTTGAAATCCAAATATGATGTCATCTTATTTATCGGTGCAGGCGCACCGGGTACGATCAGAAGCTGGGGTGGCATGCCTAAAGCAGAAGACATCGATGCACAATACCACAAACTCCTTGGCAATGTGACAAAAGACAAGTCAGTACCTGAATTGAAAAAATTCATGGAAGCGGGAGGAAATGTGGTAGCTGTAGGAGCGAGCACTTCACTCGCTTACGATCTTGGATTGCCTGTGACCAATGCCTTGCTTGAAAAACTACCTGATGGAAGAGAAAGACAATTGACCGGTGAAAAATATTACATTCCGGGAAGTATCCTGAAAGCAAATCTTGATTCCTCAGCTCCGGCAAACTGGGGAATGGGAGAATCTGCCAACATGGTATTCAATAATAGCCCGGTATTCAACCTTGCCCCTGATGCACTGATCAAAGGCATCAAACCTTTGGCTTGGTTCGGAACAGAATCACCGCTTATATCCGGTTGGGCTTGGGGACAATCTTACCTGAGAAACGGTGTGGTTGCTTTTGAAGCGCCGATCGGAAAAGGAAAACTGGTAGCTTTCGGACCTGAGATCACTTTCAGGGCGCAGGCACACAATACTTTCAAGTTGTTGTTTAATCAGCTTTATGTGAAATAAATAGATTCCACTTCGTGAAATTCTCTAAAGGGAGATGGTATTTCAGCCATCTCTCTTTTTTTTTTCTATAAGGAATGATTTTACTTTATCGTTTCTATCTTTATTCGATACAAGTCAAGGTCTTTTTTCCAAGAAAATCTCTTCTGAGAAAAGGCCAAATTGCAATTTCAAATTGTTTTAGTTCAAATAATGGTTGACATCTAATGTTAAAATCTGAAAAAAAGCTTTGCATATTCATTCATTTCTTCAAAGACAATTATTTTCCAAAATATGTCAAAGTATATGTAAAAGAGCTATCAGGATATTTTGATGAACTGATTTTGGTCACCAACCAAAGACAGGTCAGCTCGAATGAAAGTGTGCTTTTTCCAAATGTGAGGCTTTTGTTCGTGCCAAATGAAGGTTACGATATGGGGATGTTTCACAAAGCCACCAAAACAATAAACTTGGAGGATTACAGTCAAATAGCCTGTATCAATGATTCCAATATTCTGTTCCAATCTTTGGAACCTGTTTTCAGATGGGGAAATCAGCAGCAATTGGATTTTTGGGGCTTGATCGATTCATATGAAAAACCTTGGTTTTCGACCCATTATGACAACCACCATATTCAGAGTCATTTTTTGGTTTTCAACAAAAAAGCCATTGACCTACTGAACAAGTTTTTTGAATCCATTGAACTTGAAAAACTGCTGAGAGAAAAAGATGTCAAAAAACTCCGTCGTTCTGTCATCAACAATTGGGAGATTGGCTTGACACAGTTTTTTAAAAAGGAAGGTTTAAAAGTGGGGAGTTTTATTGACAGCAAGTCATTCTCAGAAAACAATGGAATCAAAAAAGCGACCAACCTGGGTCATTCTCTCTACTTCAGGCTGATTGAGGAAGGCTATCCGATGATCAAAAAGAAGGTTGTCTTTAATTCCAAATCCCTCAAATTCTTTTTTAGACCACAAATCAAGTGGGATGCCATGATGTTGAAATACGGTAAAAAAGATTGGGATATCGAAGGCTTAGTCAATGACCTAAAAAGAATGAAAATCGAACAGTAAGCTTTCGATTAGAATTATTTCTCTCGAGGCTTTTCATTAAACCGGTTTACTAAGCTAATTTGCTTATGTCTTTTAATTTAAATAGAATTCCCAGACCCATGGCTGACCCTTTGGATTCGAAAATATACATCATGCATTACAAAAAGGGCATGGTTTTGAAAAACGATTCCCTGTACCGGCCTCTCATGTGCGGCAATGCATTGAATCCTGAAAAAGCCTCGGACAACATGACAGGGGATGATTCCGGTGATAATATTTCTGAAAAAAATTCTTTTTACAGCGAATTGACTGGTGCATATTGGGTCTGGAAAAATACCGACCATGAGGTCACAGGCACTTGTCACTACCGGAGATTCTACACTGTCGAGCCCGAACCGCTTTTCTACAAGATCAAGCGTTTTTTTTATTATCCGATTGGATTGGCTGCCAAAAGGTATGGATTGATTTATACCGATGATGTGGATTTTTTCAGTTCAAAAATCTTAAATCAAGAGCAATTGAATGGTCTTCTTAGCCGTTTTGATGTCATATTGCCCCAGGCCCGCAAGTTGAGGTATTCGGTAGAGGAACACTACAGACGCTACCATGATATCCGTGATCTGGAAATTCTCCGTTCTATTCTTGAAGAAAAATGTCCGGAATACCTGCCTGCTTTTGAAGCAGTCCTTCAAGGCAATAGGCTGTATGCCAACAATATGTTTATATTGAAGCGTGAACAATACCAAAAATTCATGCCTTGGTGGTTTGGGATGATGTTTGAATTTGAGAGAAGAATCGATCTTGAAAATTATACCGGATACCAAAAAAGAATCCTTGGCTTTATTGCGGAAAGATTACTCACGGTATGGTTCAAAAAAGAACAATTGAACTGTAAAGAACTCCAACTGATTTATTTCAAAAAGTTCAAAAAAGAATAAAGATTGATCTGTCGGGAATTTGACACAGATGAAAAGTCCAAACTGCGTAATTCAATTCATTAAACTTCAAATATTCATGAAATCCAATTTGATTCCTTCGCTGCTCCTGCTTCTTTCATGGGCTTTTCTCCAATCCTGTAAGCCTGTTTGTGAGGCCCAAAAAATCGTAGACCGATCTATTGAAGCACATGGAGGTAAGTTATTTGAAACAAGCAATATCAGTTTTGATTTCAGAGACCGGCATTATGAAATCTCCAAAAACCCTTCCAAATTTCAATATTTAAGGGAATTCACAGATTCTACAGGCTATGTCCGTGATGTGCTGAATAACTCCGGATTTGTCAGAACAGTCAATGGTGAAGCAGTTACCCTTCCCGAAGACAGGGTCAAGGCCTTTACCAACTCCGTCAATTCTGTGGCTTACTTCACTTTTTTGCCTTATGGCTTGAATGATGAAGCAGTATTCAAAACGTACTTGGGTGAGGTGGAATTGGAAGGAAAAAAGTACCACAAGGTCAAGGTGACATTTTCGGAAGATGGAGGAGGAGAGGACTTTGACGACATCTTTATTTATTGGTTCAATCAGGAAACCAACCTCATCGATTACCTCGCTTATTCTTACCATACTGATGGCGGAGGAGTGAGGTTCCGCAAGGCGATCAGACAGCACAATATTGGAGGTATAGTCCTTCAGGATTATGAAAATTATCAACCGGCGGATAAAAACACCCCAGTGGAAGACATGGAAAACCTGTTTAAAGAAGGGAAACTGGAATTACTTTCTGAAATCATTTTAGAGAATGTGATGGTGGAACTACCCGTTACCAAACAATAGCAAAATGAAAAGACCTCTGATCTTGCTTGTGTTGATTTTGCTGAGTCTGGCCATATGGACTTATCAAAATCAGGCTGCCGAAGAAAATATCGGCATTGTTATCGCCGATAAACACAAGGGAGTATGTTGGGTCGGAAGCAGAAACCCGTTGGAAGGATGGGAATTGGATACTTTGGGGAGTTTTGGTGTGAGCCATATTTCCCAGACACCATTTGGATGGCAGGCAGATCCAAACCTTCCTGAAATCAAATGGGAGGAGCATTCTGATAAAATGTGGTGGGGAGAATCTCTCAAAGGGATGAATACAACCACCACCATTGGCAGGGAAAAGGGCATTGAAAGTATTCTGAAGCCACATCTTTGGGTGAGGGGGAGTTGGCCGGGAACCATCAGCATGAAGACTGAGGAAGACTGGGAAAAATGGTTTGAGCAATACACCGCCTTCATCCTTTATTTTGCACGGTTTGCTGAAGAAAATCAGATCCCGATTTTGTGTATCGGAACAGAATTGGAGATGACAAGTGAGCGGGAGGAGAATTGGAGGAAAGTCATTGAAGAAATCAGATCTGTGTACAAGGGAGAACTCGTATATGCTGCGAATTTTACAGAATATCAACAGATTGAATTTTGGGATGCATTGGATTATATCGGCATACAGGCTTATTTCCCCTTGAGTGACAAGACTAATCCTGATCTTGACGAATTGATTTCTTCTTGGGAAAAGAAAAGTAAAGAAATAGAAAAGACCGTGAGGCAATATCGTAAGCCGGTTATTTTTACAGAAATCGGCTATTGCAACACCGAGGATGCGGCCATCCAACCATGGGTTTGGCCAAATGAAAGAAAGGAAATCCCACTGTCGGAGGAAGTTCAGGCGCTTTGTTATGAGGCTTTCTTTCAGACAGCTTGGAAAAAAGATTGGTTGGCGGGCGTCTATTTTTGGAAATGGTATCCGCAACCCCGTGAACGGGATCCGGATTTTACCCCGCAAAATAAAAAGGCGCAATTGGTGATGAGAAGTTATTTTTCAGAATAAGACCCATAATTTTTGAACAAGAACTAGCAAAATCAGATAGACATGCGGTTAAGAAATCTTGGTCAAAAACTCAAAGGGCTACTGAAACAGGGGCTTACACCCAAGGAACTCGCTTTGAGTATTTCCATCGCAGGGCTGATCGGGGTTTTCCCTATTTACGGAACCACTACTTTTGTGTTGGCATTTTTGGCTTTGAGATTGAGGCTGAACATGCCCATCATGATTGCCGTCAGTTATGTTTTGACGCCGGCCCAAATCTTACTTATTATTCCTTTTGCTAGGGTTGGAGAATTTTTGTTTGGGTTTGAGACTTTGGGAATGGACATGGAAAGTTTGCAAAATGCATATGCCGATGGAATTTTGGAGGTTTTTTCACAGTATTCGGGTAGGTTGGTTTTGGCAGTTGGCGGTTGGATGATTGTAACCATACCCATAGCAGTTTTATTATACGTGATATTGTTTCAGATTTTTAGGGCAATAAATTCGGGCAGGAAAACAGCCGTAAACAACATGAGTTCTGAGATTAAATGATACAGGTTTGAATATTTTCACTCAACCGACAGATACCCAAAAGCACACCCTTTATGGGTCAGGGATTTTTGTGTTTGTATTTCTGATTTTGGCCTTTTGGTTTCCTGATGCTTTCCGGGAAAAGCTTGGTACCTGGACTTTCCATATCCTTGAGGTTTTTGGGATGTTCAATTTGATGGTGGGTTTGGGTTCGGTTTTGATATTGTTGGCCATTGCTTTTTCTCCTTTTGGAAACAGAAAATTGGGAAAGGAAAAACCCGAATATTCCTGGTTTTCTTGGATTGCGATGCTTTACAGCACAGGAATGGGTGCAGGATTGCTTTTGAGGGCGGTTCAGGAACCTGTGTTCTATTATACCCATCCTCCTCGGGAATCAGTGCTTTCACAGGGGGAGTTTGCGCTGCAATACACTTTTTTCCATTGGGGGCTTACCCCTTGGGCATTTTATGGATTGTTCGGATTGGTGATTGCCTATAACCTGTATGAAAAAAATGGGACCATCCTCAGTTCCTCAGTTTTAGAAAAGCGCCTTCAAAAAACCATTTGGGCCACCATGATGGATATCCTAACCATCATCTGCACGCTTTTGGGCGTAGTTGCTGCGGTAGGATTGGGTAGCAGGCAATTGCTGGATGCGGCAGCTTATTGGATGGGCTTGGAAGAAATACCTTCCAACCTTTCCATTTGGCTGGTCCTTTTGGTTTGCGCTGTTGCTACATACTCGGCTTTCTTGGGCTTAAGCCGTGGTATTAAAATCATATCCAATGTCAATATTGGTCTCGCTTCCCTTTTATTGTTCTTTACATGGATAGTCGGAAGTGAATGCATGGTGGTCGGGATGTTTTTCAAGTCACTCGGAATCTATTTGTTGGAATTCGTCCCCATGAGTCTCAATATCGGAGATCAAAAAGTTTCGCATTCCTTTCTTACAGATTGGACATTTTTCTATTGGGCATTTTGGTTGGCTTGGGCACCGTTTACAGGCGTGTTTATGGCAAGGATTTCCAAAGGAAGGACCATCCGTCAATTCATTACCGGAACATTGATTGTGCCGGCTTTGGGTACTTTCATTTGGTTTACAGTTTTTGGTTCCAATTCTTTTGGATTGATCGAAAGCGGCAATACCACTGCCGAAAGCTTCGGTTCCATTTACAGTGCCCTGTTCAATTTCTTTTCTCTTTTCCCCTATTCCTCATTCAGTAATACCGTTTCTACGATTTTGATTTTCACATTTCTCATTACATCTGTGGACTCAGCCATTTTTGTGTTGAGCATGTTTACAGACGACGGAAAGGCGGAGCCAATGAGAAGGTACAGGATGTTTTGGGGTGTCAGCATTGCCATGTTCACTATTGTGGTGATTTTGATGGGCAAAGAAAGTCTGCTTCAATCTGCCAGTCAGTTGCTTATCATTTTTGCGCTGCCGTTCAGTTTTCTTTTTGTCGGAATGGTTTTTTATTTTCTGAATTCTGTGATTTTAAAAAAGAATAAGCAACGTTAGTTTTTTGTGTGACAAAAGTCATAAGAATGTAGGTGTGGTTTGATTTAAATTTAATCCAATGAAAACCGCTTTAAAATTGATTGCTGTCTGCGCCATTTGCCTGTCAATAATTTTTGGTTTGGTTTTATTGTTTCACTCCTAAACACACAAAAATCATGAAAAAGAACATGGGAACCACGGATAGAATCATCCGTACAATCATTGCCCTGATTGCGGCTTACTTATATTTTGGCGGAATTGTGACCGGCACCTTGGGGATTGTCCTTGTCGTTGTTGCAGCTGTTTTCTTATTGACCAGCCTTGTAAGTTTTTGCCCGCTTTATTCTATTGTAGGACTCAATACCTGCTCCGTTAAGAAATAAAACTCTGTACTTTGTATTCATTGAAAGCAATCCTTTTTTGGGTTGCTTTTTTTAATATGTATGTACACAATTATGCCAGTAGATTGGATATCCATTTAAATTTTTGTCTGCAGACTGAAATATCCGGTACATCGGTCTTCCGACTTCCGTCTTCTGTCCCCATGAAGAAGAATTTAGGGTTACTGGCAAAGAAGCGTATATCCATGTTTTTTATTTTTCAAATTTTACACGAGGATCTTTTTCAAATAGGAATAAACCTTAAATTCAAATTTTTATAGATAAATACCAAAAACCCATTTCCGCATGAACAATAACCGCAGAGATTTCCTCAGGCTTGCAGGCCTCGGATTAGTAGGTTCGGCTTTGCCAAATTTTGCACAAGCCGAAACCCCTGAGCAAGTGCTTTTTCAAAGCCTACGAACCCATTCCCAGCATTTCAATATGTCAGGATACGCAGCCCCAAAACTTCCAACAGTCCGGATAGGGATTGTTGGTTTAGGTCAAAGAGGACCTGGCGCTGTAGATCGTCTGAGCAAAATCGAAGGTGTTGAAATCAAAGCCCTTTGTGACTTGATGCCTGATAGGGTGGACAAAATGAAAAAAGAGTTGGAAGGTACCAAGCATAAGCCTGAAGGATATTCCGGATCCGCCTATGCCTGGAAAAAAATGGTAGACAGACAGGATTTGGACCTGATTTATATTGCTACCCCATGGGAATGGCATACTCCGATGGCTGTCTACGCCATGGAAGCGGGCAAGCATGCCGCCGTGGAAGTTCCTGCAGCAAGGACTTTGGAGGAATGCTGGCAGTTGGTAGAAACTTCCGAGCGCACCAAAAAACATTGCATGCAATTGGAAAACTGCTGCTATGACTTTTTTGAATTGATGACACTTAGCATGAAAAGAGACGGGTTCTTTGGAGAAATTATCCATACCGAAGGAGCGTATATCCATGATTTGCTTTGGCTGAATTTTATGAAAACAAGCGATGGCGGCTATCAGGATATGTGGAGGCTCAAGGAAAATTACCGTGATGGAAACCTTTACGCAACGCATGGGCTTGGTCCTGTTTGTCAAATCATGGACATCAATAGAGGAGACCAAATGAATTACCTGACCTCATTGTCAAGTGCGGATTTTCATATGGGTGCCAAAGCCAAAGAATTGGCTGAAACAGATGATTTCTTTGCGCCTTTTGCAGAAAAGAAATTTGGGGGAAATATGAATACCACCATCATCAAAACCCAAAAAGGACGCTCCATCATGATCCAACATGACGTGACTTCACCGAGACCTTATTCCCGTCTGCATACAGTCAGCGGAACCAAAGCCTACGCACAAAAATATCCGGAACCAAAAGTTGCACAAGGGCACAGCTGGATGAAGGCAGAAGAAATGAAAGCTTTGGAAGAAAAATATACTCCAGAAATCGTCAAGAAGGTAGGGGAATTGGCCAAGCAGATCGGAGGACATGGAGGCATGGACTTTATGATGGATTGGAGATTGATTGACTGCCTGAGAAATGGGCTTCCTCTGGATCAGGATGTGTACGATGCAGCGCTTTGGTCGGCTGTTTCGCCTTTGAGCGAATGGTCGGTAGCCCACCGTTCCAACTCCATCGATGTTCCGGATTTTACTGGAGGAAGCTGGAAATCAAATAAACCTGTTGACATCACCCTCAAAGGCGGCGGAACAACCAAGGTGATTGTGTGATTTTCTAAAGACCTTTGAGGTTCTCTGACTTGACCTTTGAGGTTTTTTTTGAACCTCGAAGGTCTTTTCATTTTATTTACCACATAGACAAATAGAAAACATAGTTTCTTCAGTGATATTTATTTAACCATCTATAATTTTTTCAACGCCGTTATTTCAGCATAAACAAATTCTGTCTTTGCTTGATCATTAAAATTCACAAAAATAATCCCTTGATCTTTTGTACTTATCTTCACAAAAGGGCCATTTTCAGCATGTAGGAGTAAGCGGCATCTTCCTAGGTCTTCAATACTGAAAAACCCCTTTCTGATTGGTCCTAATCCTAGGCCATTTGTTCGAGCTTTGATAATAGGCATTTTATCAATTAGAGTCACTGACTCTATTTCAGAAACCTTGACTTCGGTACCATATTTTCCGGTAAACTTCACGAAATCATTATTAATCTCGTACCTCGTTGGAATCAAGCCATAACCAATCATCACCATAACCAAAACCACAACCACTACAGTGAACACATTTTTCAATTTGGTTTTTACCAATTTCTCTTCATTTTGGTCGAATTTTTTAGCCCTAAAAACCAATAAAATCACACCTGTCAAGATCACGACAGGAATAAAATACTCCGCCAAATCATTCAGTTCAGCCCAATTCAAGCCATTATACCCAATGATCACAACCAAGCCTATCAAAATAAACCCATTCCTTATAAAAGTAGATAAGCCCACGATATCAACATTTGCCTTTTGTTTTTGGGACATTTTGTTATAACCTGCGATCAAATTGGGAAAAGCTTTCACCAAAAAGCCAATCCCTATTAAAAACAATCCAATATATAGTGCTGCCATTTTTAAAATTGATTAAGTTAAAAGATTAAGTATTTAGATATGTTGCTTAATATCACCATTGATAAAATCATTACTGTGATGAATGCCCATATGAGTTTCGGACCTTTCAGATTTGCTGAAACTTTGAAAGCATTATACATCAGTATCACCATCCAAACTGTCAACAATGCTGAAACAAACATTAATGAAATCGCCATGACTTTCTGAATCATTGAAATCTCAACAGGCTCACCAGATTGCAGATATTTCCAAAGCAAATGATTCCCAAAAGCGTCCATAGACTCCGAAAACCCTGTCAATGCCATAAATAAGTAAGGAAACCTAGCCAAGGCTTGAGTACCAAAAATATCTATGATCCGAATTTTTGATTTCGACAATATTATGGAGGCTAAGTAAAACAATGTAGAAACTACAAACCAATTCAGAAAATTCTGGATAATAGAATTGAAAAAAGACCTGTCAGCGCCGATTTTGACAGAGATAACATCTGGGAAATAAGTTTGGCTAAAATAGCCTAAAATGGATGTTGCCAGAATGAAAGCAAGGCCCAAAATCAAAGATCTCATCCCAGCGACATACTTAAAAGGGTTGAATACTTTTTCAAACATCTTGGTCCAGGCTTTCAAGTTTATGGATTAAATCATCAAGCATATTTCTTACAGTAGGATAGCTTAGGTTAAGCTTGGATGCCATGATCTTCAAACTCCCACTACAACGAATAAAATCCAAAATGAAGTCTAGGTCCTTTTTTTCTAACCTTAATAATACAGGCAGATTGAATTGGCCTGATATCGTAGTATCACAGCTATCGCAATACAGGCTTTTTACCTTCAAGTCTGTGCTACAACTAGGACAAATTATTGGAAGTTTTTTATTCACTTGTTAAATTTTATTTAACAATAATAGTAAAAAAATGAATTTAATTAAAATGATATTAAATATTATTTAAATATAATTCAATATAAATTTATAATGTAATAAATCATTTATTCCATCAATTGAAAAGACCATGTGCCATGACACAAAAAAAATGAGTTGCTGAGGGGGGGTAATGGTTGGAAGTGCCGATCTTTAAGGTCTCTTATTTAATAAACCTTCGAGGTCCTTAAATCGCGGTAGGTGAGACCTCAAAGGTTTTCGGACCAGACCTTTGAGGTTTTTTTGAACCTCGAAGGTCTTTGCATTTAATTTGCCACATAGACAGATAGAGCGAAAAGTTTTTCTTTTCAACCACTTTTGAAAGCGAAATAGGGATTAGTTATCCTATGTGCTCTATATGAACTATGCGGTAAAAAAAGTTTTACAAATCCTCAAAAGCAGGTTTGATGTTCGCCCAAAAAGCATCCAAAGCGATGATTCTTGGCTTCAAAAAACTAATGATCGCCGGCCAATCATTTTGGTCAAATACATTCAACCCAATTTTGACTTTTTGGATGCGGGAAACCACTTTTCCCAAATCATCAAATTGGTGCAGTTTCCAATCCCACGGTTCTACAAGTTCAGCTTCCAGCAGTTTGCGGAATTCCACAAATTGCTCAAAGTAAAGCTGCTGCAGTTCATAGTCTTTGTGGCAGATTTCAATACCGATGGAAATGAAATCCCGCTCGGTTTTCATGCGGAAATAGACATCTTTCACCCCGGTTTTATAATTCTGCCAATTGATCCGATATCCTTGGGCAGAAGGTACGGGCTTCATGTATTGGCCAAAAGTAGTCCAAAAATCCTGTCTGATTTTTGAGGATTCGGCAGCAGAGTACATCGGGGGTCAGTAGCTTTTGGGACTATCCATTGGCAATACGATGACGAAATCCGCGATCCCTTTGGATTTTTCTTCCAATTCTTTTATACTTTCCTGTTCCACAGTGGAGATGGTCAGGATCTTGGTTTTTGGGTATGCTTTTTTCAGGCACCAAATTATTCCTTCATAATTGTTGGAATGGTACGAGCCGTTGATGTGGAGAATGGAATTGCCTTTTTCGAGATAATCAAATAAGGAATAAGCCATTGTAGCGTCCTTGACGGCTTGGGCCTCGACCATATAGTCTGCATTCATGCCGGAACCGTGCATCATGTCTTTCATGCCCACGTACCCCGGAAGTGTTTTGTCCACTTCTATCGGCAAAGGTGCAATGGATTTTTTGGCATCATCGGAAAGGCTGTCCAAAACCGAAAGCCCTTTTCTGCTGACCATGGAAGCATATTTTCGGGGAACATTGGTACCCACAAAAGGAATGTTGTTTTTCTTGGCAAAGAGCATCATCGGCTTGTAATCCACCTGATAGTTGTTCCAAAGCTTGGCTTCTGCTTCGAAATTTTTATCAGTCATTTTGCCTGCAAACCATTCCTCGATATTCAATTGGTCATCTCTTTCAAAGAATTCACCGGCAAGGATTACTTTATTGCCATTTTCCTGAAGGTTTTTCAAAAGCTGCAATTGTAGCCAATGGGCCAGGCTGTTGTTGTGGAGTTCACCGAAGAAGATGACCTCAGACTTCTTGGAGTCTTTGACAATATTTTCAAAAGTGACTTCCTTTCCCTTGCCATCAAAGATTTTATAAGGCTCTGTTTGGGCAAAAGACGCTTGGAATGCAATTAGGAATAAGAGGGCTAGGATTCGTGCTTTAAACATAATCTTCAGGATAGGTCACTGTCACCACGGAGAAATTGACTACGCCTCCGAGGGCAGGATTGTGTTTTTTGATGGTGACTATTACTGATTTGAGGTCAGGATATTCTTTAAGAATATCCAGTATCATAAGGTGGGAAAGGTGTTCCAATAATTTGACAGGCTCAAGCATATGTGCTTTGGCGATCTTGTACAGTTTGGCATAATCTACCGTGGAACGTAGGTCGTCATCCAACATTGCCTTGCGGAAATCAGTCTGCACATGAATGTCCACCGTAAACCTGTTGCCCAATTTGGTCTCTTCGGAAAAGACACCATGGTAAGCATGAAATTCGATACCTTCAAGCGATACTTTTCCCATCAATCAAACTGGTCAAAAAATGAACTACCTTTGTCAGGCTTTGCTTTGGGCTCGGTTGATTTTTCATCCTCTTTCTCTTCATCAGCTTCATCATCTTTGGAATTTTCCACTTCGGGTGCGGCTTCGGATTTTGGTTCTTCTACAGCTGTTTCAACTTCCTCTGCTTCAGATTGGATGGTTTCAACGGATTCTTCCTCTATGGTCTCGGCGACTTTTTCCTGTGATTGAATAGGGGGGATTTCTTTTGGTTCCTCGGGCAATACCTGCTTGGTAATCGGGGCCTCATCCATTTGTACTGAGGATATGTTTGCCAGGGTAAATGCCTTGGCCCTACTGAGTTCATCGACTATCTTGGCATGAACCTGCACGTTTACCTTTTTGAAGGAATCGTTTGAAGTCGTGATTTTGTCATCCAGATCTTCGGACAACCGCTTCATGTTTTTGAGGATAAGTTCCCTTTCTTTGATCAGTTTCTCATAGCTTTCAACAAGGCTTTTTACATTTTCCTTGAGCTCCTCCATGATCTGTTTTGCCTTTGTTTCAGCAGTTTCGATCAGATTTTGGGAATTTCTTTTCGCCTCATTGACCATTGAATCTGCATTGTGGTGCGCATCAGCCATGATTTCTGAAGCCGCGACACTAGCCTCTTCGATGATGCTGGCACCGGTATCTTCAGCTGTTTTTAGGGTTCTGAAAAGAGATTCTTCCACGTCTTTGAGTTTTTTTGCCTCCCGTTGACTGGTTTCAAGGGCCCTTTCAAGGTCTTTTTTCTCTCCCTGCAATTTATCCCATTCGTCTGCCAACACGCCCAAAAAAGCGGTTACTTCATCTTTGTCGTATCCCCGGAAGTTTTTTTCGAAGGACTTTTGGCTAATTTCTTTAGAGGTTATGTTCATGTTTTTCAAAATTCTAGGTTCCAGATGGAGATTTTTCTATCGTCGCTGATTGAGATGATGTTTTGGTTGTAACGGCTCCAGGCTACTTTGTTGATGGAGGTGCCATGACCTGCATACCTTGCTTTGTCGATGACTTTGAGGAGTTTATAGGATTCGGCATCCCATACTTTGATGGATTTGTCCATACTACAAGTTACAAAATATCTGCCATCTTCACGGAAGGCCAAATAATTTATAGCATAAAGGTGGGCAATTATGGTCTGTTTTAATTCATAATCCCCTGTATCCCAAATCTTAAGACTTGCGTCCCGGCCGCCGCTGATCAAGATTGAATTATTCGGATCAAAGGCCAGGGCAAAGACTGAATTGGTATGGGAACTGAGGTTGTGGATGGGTTCCAGAGAATTAAGGTCAAAAACCTTGATACTGTGGTCACTCAGGCCCGCCGCAATCTTGGTTCCGGCAGGATTGATAGCCAATACACGGACACTTTTTTCGGAGATTTTCAAATGTTTTTTGACGGCCCTAGTTTCTGTGTCAATGACGATGACCATGCCATCTGCAGTTCCCACAAAAATATTATTGCCCGCCACTTTGATGTCAAAAATGGATTGGTTTGTAATATTCAAAGACCAAAGTTCCTTTTGGTCCAATAGGTCAATCACATGGATTCCTTCAAAATTGTGCCCTAAAATCAACTGGTTTCTGTTTCGGTCCACTTCCAATGCATAGACAGAATGGTTGACTTTGGCTATAAGCTTTCCGTCCTTCGGATCCTCCAAATCCCATAAAACAACCATTCCATCTCCCGAACCTGTAAAAAAATACCTTGGGTCAGGAGCTTCTGCCAAGGCATAAATACAATCGTTGTGGCCGGTCAATGTATGCAATTTATTTACTTGGATTTTTACCATATTTTGCTGTGATTAGCACTTCTTCCCATAATGGGTCTATGCAAACAAAAATAGAAAAAATAAGTCCTTTATCTGCTTTGGCGGTAAAGAATATTGAGGAAGTCTCCCAAAATGGAACTGATTTTTTAAGCTTTAGGGAAAAACTTTCATTCGCCAATATTTCTCATCCTGAAAAAAGAATGGAGTGGAAAGGTGCGAGAATTGCCATCAAAGAAGCATTGGACTGTATAGCATTGCCTTATCCCGGATTTTACAAGGATGAAAATGGAAAATCACATTCTATGGATGGCTTTGGGCATGTGTCTATGACGCACACCAAAGGCCTGGCTGCGGCGATCTTTCACAAAGAAATGCCTGTAGGGATTGACTTGGATTATGTTCGGGAAAAGGTGGTCAGGTTAGGCCCCAAATTTCTCAATATTCATGAAATAGAATTCCTCGGCAATGATCCTCTTATCAATACCATTGCCTGGTCAGCCAAAGAATCCATCTTCAAATGTCAGGGAAGGAGGGGGGTAAGCCTCAAAAATAACATCCGCCTTTCTCCTTTCACCCTTCAGGATAAAGTCATCTACGGAAGAATTGAAAATACCGAATTTTCAGACCACCATTACCAGGTCAAAATCGAATGGCAAAATGATATTGTCCTGACTTATACGATCTGGTAGTATCTTTGTATGTATCTTTATTGTATCACGCAATTCATACCTGAAAATGAAAAAGATATTTCTATTCTTTCTATCGTTTATTTTGGTTTCATACTCCTTTTCCCAAAGGGTGGAAAACTTCCAATTGGTAGATGCAGTATCAGGCCAAGAATTTTCTTTGGCTTCACACGGGGAGGCCAAAGCCGTTGTATTGGTTTTTACAAGCCTCAATTGCCCATTTTCCAAATTGTATGAAGAAAGAATTTCCAGCCTGAATAGTCAGTTTGCCGGTGAAGGGTTCGTTTTTGCTATGATCAACCCCCATGTAGGAATCGAGGAAGAAGAAACCTCCGCCGGAATGAAAGCTAGGGTTGCCGAAAAAAAGATGTCGATTCCATTTCTTGATGATGGGAATCAGGTTGTTACCAAACAGTTTGGAATCACCAAATTGCCCGAGGTTGTGGTCATCACCCCCGGTCCAACGGGATTTGCGGTCGTCTATAGAGGTGCTATCGACAATAATCCCCAAATGGCAGAAAATGCAAATATCAAATACCTGGAAAGTGCCTTGACCGCTATCCAAAACAGGAGGTCTCCAAGTCCCTCCTCCAGCCGTGCCGTGGGCTGTAATGTCAAGCTGCGTTAACTTTCGCTAATCTCCAGGAGTTCTTTGATCTCTCCGGACTTTTCTACTTCCCCCAGTTTTTCAAAGGCGACAATCAGATTTCTCAGGACTCGGGTGATGATATCTTTGTTGGAGCAAGGTTCAAAGAAAACTTCCCTTGATTCGATATGGAGGTGCTCAAGGTAATTGACAATGTCTTTTCTTGAAAAAATCAGGCCTTTATTAAAAGCATTGATGTAAAATGAAGCATCGGAAGATTTGTAGGTTAAGACAAACAAATTGGGCAGATTGACACCATAAATGGGAAGACCGAGTTTTTTGGCCACCAAGAGGTAGATGGAACATAGGCTGATTGGATTGCCCTTTTTGGTTTCAAGGACATTGCTCAGCATGCTGTTGCCGGGGGAATGAAAATTCTTGGTATTGGCCGAAAATCGTAGGGAGTTGAATAGAACTCCGTTGATGATTCTGACCTGTTCGTATGGAAGAAGGTCATTTTTGAAAGCAGTCCATACTTCAAAATAAATCTGATGCATATCTGCATTCAGTTTCTCAAATTCCAGATCGGGGTATTGGTAGGTATTGATGATCCATAATCCGGTCAGGAGATCTTGGTCAGGGGAATTTTTCCAATCAATAAGCCTTTCCTTTAATTGCAAAAACTGGAGTCTGTGTACTAAGTCTTCAATCTCTTTTTGGATGGCAGGATTGAAACTTTCTTCCCACTTTTTTTCCAAAAACGGGATTACAGGATGTCCTATGGAAATCAGCTTGTCCAATACAAGGCTTTTCACCTCGCGGTCTGTATCGTCGAGCAGGGAAACCAGGGCATGAAGTTCTTTTTCACTGAGTTTTTCCATGGGCAAAATTGATATCCAATTTAATAAAATTTACAATGAATGGATAATAGAATCGGTTGTTTTAAAATTAAGACTTGATCGATACGCGCTTCTTTGCCAGTAACCCAATAATCCTTTTCAGTCAGGACGGAAGACCGAAGTCGGAAGACCGATGTACCGTGCATTTTAGTCCGGAGCCAAGAATTAAAATGGATATCCAATCAACTGGCATAATTGCGTATTTACATTTTAGCCTCTTTTCAATTATGACTTTTCTATACATGCCAAAAAAATCTCAAATCTCAAATCTCAAATCTCATGTCTTTTCTCTCGCTTCTCGTCTCTCGCATCTCGTTTCTAGCTTCTCAAAAGACTTACGTCTGTATCACCCCAACATTATACCGCTCGGTAATCGGTGCATGGTTGGCAGCTTCAATCCCCATGCTGATGACTTTTCTTGTTTCCAAAGGATCAATGACACCATCCACCCAAAGTCTAGCTGAAGCATAATAGGGGCTTAATTCTTCATTGTATTTGTCGGTGATCTCTTGCAACAATCTGGCCTCATCTTCAGGCTTGATTTCTTTGCCTGATTTTTGGAGGGTCGAAATTTTGATCTGAAGCAAGGTTTTGGCAGCCGAAGCACCGCTCATGACAGCCATCTGCGCTGTCGGCCAAGAATAGATCAACCTCGGATCATATGCTTTGCCGCACATGGCATAGTTGCCTGCACCATAAGAATTCCCAATAATAAAGGTGAATTTTGGAACAACCGAATTGGCCATGGCATTGACCATCTTGGCGCCGTCCTTGATGATGCCGCCGTGCTCGGCCTTGCTACCCACCATAAATCCGCTGACATCCTGAAGAAACACCAAAGGAATTTTGCGTTGGTTGCAGTTCATGATGAACCTCGCTGCCTTGTCAGCAGAATCGGAATAAATCACGCCGCCCATCTGCATTTCTCCTTTTTTGGTTTTGACTATTTTGCGTTGGTTTGCGACGATGCCGACAGCCCATCCATCGATCCGAGCAGTGGCGCAGATCAGTGTTTTGCCGTAGTCTTTTTTGTATTCTTCTATTTCTGAATTGTCCACAATTCTCGATATGATATCGATCATATCATATGGTTTGGCCCTGTCTGCAGGCAATATTCCATAAATTTCAGGTTCAGGTTTAGCAGGTTTTTGTGCTTCTATCCTGTCAAAACCTGCTTTTTCGAATGAACCTATTTTAGAAAAGATATTTCGGATGGCATCCAGGCATTCTTGGTCATTGGCGTATTTGTTGTCCGTGACTCCCGAAATCTCACAGTGGGTACTTGCACCGCCCAAGGTTTCATTGTCAACATTTTCTCCGATGGCAGCTTTGACGAGATAAGATCCCGCTAAGAATATGGAACCTGTTTTGTCCACAATCATCGCCTCATCCGACATGATGGGGAGATATGCACCACCGGCGACACAGCTTCCCATGATGGCTGCTACCTGTATGATTCCCATGGAGGACATCCGGGCATTGTTGCGGAACTGACGTCCGAAGTGTTCTTTGTCAGGGAATATTTCATTTTGCAGGGGTAGAAAAACCCCGGCACTATCGACAAGGTAAATGATGGGAAGCCGGTTTTCCATGGCGATTTCCTGGGCACGGAGGTTCTTTTTGGCAGTCATGGGGAACCATGCGCCTGCTTTCACCGTGGCGTCATTGGCGACGATCACGCACATCCTTCCGCTAACATATCCAATCCCGGTAACAACCCCTGCCGAGGGACAGCCCCCTTCTTCCTGATACATGCCATCCGCAGCCAAAGCGCCGATTTCCAGAAATTCTGAATTGGTATCCATCAGGTAATCGATTCTCTCTCTTGCCGTTAGCTTTCCTTTTTCGTGTTCTTTCGCTATCCGGGACTTGCCACCGCCAAGCTTGACAGTTTCTATTTTACTTTGAAGATGAAAAAGCAGCTGTTTGACCTGATCTTCGTTTTTTTTGAATTCACTGTCCATAAAGGCACTTGGGTTTAGTTTTCTTGTGATGCTAAAATAACTTAATTAACCCACAAGAATCAAATTGGATTTGGTATTTCCTTTTTCGAAGAGAATTAAAAAAAGTCTTTCTTGTAAAGAAATAAATCCAAATGCCTGGGTAAAAAAGTGCTCGGTTTTGAATTTATTTTTTAAACCACTGAAGGATAATTGTCAAATAAGCTTGGATTATTTCCCATTTTCAATCCCCAAATAACCAAATAATCAAATAACCAATAACCCAATAACCAATTTTACAACTCCTCAATTTCCTCCTTATACGCCTTCACTGACCTATAAATCGCTGAGGAAAGGTAGGTCTGTCCGTCTTTGGTGTTGAGATATTTTTCCTCGTTGGCATTGGAAAGGAAACCCAATTCGATAAGGACGCTTGGCATACTTGTCGTCCAAAGTACGTATAGCGGTGCCTGTTTAACCCCTCTTGAATACCTGTTGACACGGGTGCTGAAATCCTCCTCAACTTTGGAAGCTAAGGAGAGGCTATTCGACAAAAAAGCTTTTTGCATCAGGTTGAACATCATGTAGGATTCCGGCGACGAAGGGTCAAAACCCTCGTATTGCTCTTCAAAATTTTCTTCCAAAAGGATTACTGAGTTTTCCCTTTTTACGATATCAAAGTTTGCCTCAAAGTTTTTGGTACCCATCACAAAAGTCTCTGTACCGTAGGCAGCCCTGCTCGGTGCCGCATTGCAATGGATGGAGATGAAAAGATCCGCTTTATTTCTATTCGCGATATTGGACCGCTCTTTTAGCTCGATAAAAGTGTCTGTTTTTCTGGTGTAGATGACTTCCACCTCAGGCAGATTTTCTTTGATGTACTGGCCTACCTGAAGGGCTACCTTTAAGGCAATGTCTTTTTCTTTGGACATAGACCCGACAGTTCCGGGGTCTTTTCCACCGTGACCCGCGTCGATGACGATGCGTTTGAGTTTAAATTCAGGTGCTTTTGGGCCTGTAGCATTAAATCCTGAGAGCAAGAAAGAAATCGTCAGGACCGAAATAATAAGAATATTTTTAACTTTGGGGCGTTTCATGCGTGTTAATACTATTAACTTTGCTAAGGCAAATTTTACAAATTTTTAAATAAATTAAAATCACTAAGTGCGGAATAACCGGTTCCTTTGGCTTCTATTTTTGGTTTTGTGGGCATTGCCCCAAATGGGCTATTCACAAAAAAGAAGCCAAAGAAATCTAGAGAAGAGGATCATTGCCCCCGATTCTATCCTTACTACTCCAACGAGGAATCCTTCTGCTTTGGATACTTTGCCGGAAATAAAAAATGACACCATTCCCATTACCGACAGCACAAAGATAGCACCCCAAGGGGATATCCAAACGGAAATCAAGTATTACGCAGAAGATAGTATCATCACAGATTTTCAATCCAAAAAAGTTTTCCTCCACAAAGGGGCCTGGTTTGAGTATGGTCTCATCAGGTTGGATGCTGACCTGATCATCATTGATTGGGAAAAAAGCGAAATATTTGCTTCGGGGGTGACCGATTCCTTGGGGGCCATTGAGGGAAATCCCATTTTTAAAGAAGGGGCGACATCCTATGAAATCCGTAAGGAAATGCGGTACAATTTCAAAAGCCAAAAAGCCATTATCAAAGATGTCGTTACGGAACAGCAGGATGGATTGCTCCGGGGAGAGACCATCAAAAAAGACAAAGACGGCAGTATTTACCTTGACCATGGGTTCTATACTACTTGTACTCTCGCCGAACCCCATTGGCACATCAACTCCAGCAAGATCAAATCGATCCGGGGCAAGCAGGTCGTCACGGGACCTTTCAACCTCTATTTCAATGGTATTCCAACACCCTTTGGCCTTCCTTTTGGGATAATTCCCGACACCCCGGAAGAAAAAGCATCAGGAATTGTGTTTCCCTCCTATGGACAGGAACAGGTCAGGGGATTTTTTCTGAGAAACTTCGGCTACTATTTTGCTTTCAATGACTATGTACACACGAGGGTTACAGGCGATATTTTCTCCAATGGCGGTTGGGGTGCCAAAGCATCTACCATGTACAAAAAAAGATACCGCTACAGTGGAGCCTTCAATATAGATTACCAAAAATTCAAAAGCCCCGAAACAGAACTGAACCCGGTCGATTACAATACGATCTGGGTCAATTGGAACCATTCCCCCGAATCAAGGGGCAATTCACGGTTTTCTGCTTCGGTAAATGCCGGTACCTCCAACTACAATAACGTAGTGGTCAACCCCAACAACTTTGTTCAGAATGTAAAGTCTGAATTTTCGTCCAACATTTCTTACAGCAAGACTTTTTCAGGAACACCTTTCAGTATGTCTGCCAACCTGAGGCATTCCCAAAACATCCAATCAGACGAAGTCAATCTGATCCTGCCGGACATAGCGGTCAACATGAACCGACAAAACCCCTTTCAAAATGCCAAGTTTGAACCGATCAAGACATTAAACGTTGCCTGGAATTTCAACCTTCAGAATACCATCACAAACAGGATAACCCCACCTTTGGGCGTATCAAGCGAGGTAGTGGATCAGGGACAGGGGATCAGTCCTGACCAGAACATCATTCCATTCAATCTGGAAAACCTACCTTTATTGCTCAAAAATGCCAGCAATGGTGCCAAAAACACCATTCCGATTTCCTCCAATTTCCGCCTTTTCAAATACTTTACAGGAACAGCTTCAGCAAACCTGACCGAACTTTGGTACTTGGAAAAAACAAATTTCTTCTACAATCCTGTGGAACAAAGGGTGGATAAAATTTTGGAACCAGGCTTCAACAGGGTAACTTATTACAACACCTCCTTTGCCATGAATACCAACGTCTATGGTTTTTATAATTTTAAAGGAAGCAAAAAAATAGAAACCATCCGGCACCACATGCAGCCTTCTTTTGGATTTACATTCAATCCTGATTTTTCTGATCCATCATTTGGGTTTTACCAAATTGTGCAAACTGACTCCATGGGAAGGTCCCAATTCTTCTCAAGACATCAGGGTTTTGTTTTTGGGGGTGCGCCTTTGGGTTCATCCAAATCTTTAAACCTCAATATCAGGAATACGCTTGAAGCTAAATTGAAAAAATTCAGTGAATCAGGAGAAGCAGAGACCAAGAAAATCCCATTGCTTCAAACTTTGAATATCGGTACGAGTTACAATTTTGAGGCTGATTCCTTCCAATTGGCACCGATTAGAATGGATACCAGAACTTCATTTTTTGACAATAAATTGTCGCTCAACATCGCAGCTACCTTGGATCCATATGCGGAATTGGTCAAAAAAGATTCTGAAACCGGAGCGGTGACAGGACGTCGGGTCAACCAATTTGCCTGGAGAAGCGGTCAGGGAATCGGTAAATTCAGGAATGTCACCATGAATATCAACGGAAACCTCAATCCTGCCAAACAGGGAGGCCAAGCCGGCGAAATGAGGGACCAAATGACTGACGACTTTCTGCAACAGGGAGGACAGCTGAATGAGTTTGTGGAAAACGAAATCAACCAAATCATCAATGACCCCTCACAATATATCGAATGGAATATTCCTTGGTCTTTTGGTTTTGGTTTTAATGTAGCCTACTCTCAAGAGCCTGGCAGAAAGTCCAACATCACTTCAGCGGTCAATATCAACGGTGACCTGAGTATCTCCGAAAAGTGGAAAATCACTTACAGCGGCGGCTATGATTTTATGACAGCGCAGCTTACCCAATCCATGATAGGTTTGGCGAGAGACCTTCACTGCTGGCAGATGAATGTCAGTTGGATTCCTTTTGGCCGATTCACTTCCTACAACCTCGATATCCGTGTCAAATCGTCCATTCTTCAGGATTTGAAAGTTTCTAGAAGAAGGTCATTCTTTGATTAAGATTTATCGGAAATTGATTTTCGGCTATATGTATTTTTTGCTGTTTCGATTTCTTCACTTTACCCCTTATTTTTATTAACTTCCTTCCTATGAACGGAGGAGAAATCATCGCCCAAGTACTCCTAAACCACGGAGTCAAATTCCTGTTTACGCTATGTGGTGGACATATTTCACCGATTTTTGTTGGTGCTGAGAAAGCGGGAATCAGGGTCATCGATACACGACATGAAGCCACGGCAGTTTTTGCAGCAGATGCTGTGGGAAGATTGACGGGAATTCCCGGAGTTGTTGCGGTCACTGCGGGACCAGGCCTGACCAATACCATCACAGCCATCAAAAATGCCCAAATGGCCCAATCGCCTGTGATATTGTTGGGAGGTGCAGCCGCTACTTTGCTCAAAGGCAGGGGAGCGCTGCAGGACATTGATCAGATCAGTATTATCAAACCCATCGTCAAGTGGGCAGCCATTATCAAGAAAGTGAAGGATATTGGGCCGACTATGGAAAAAGCCTTTCAGATTGCAGCTGAAGGCGTCCCCGGACCGGTTTTTATAGAATGCCCCATCGACACACTCTACCCCGAGGCCATGGTCAGAGAGTGGTATGGTGCCAAAAGCAAATCAGGAACCCCATCCCTGAAGGACAAGGCTTTACAATGGTACATTGAGAGACATGCCAAGAAGCTTTTTGAGGACAACGACAAGACTATTTTCAATACCCATCCCGAAAAGTCAAAATTTCCGCTGCATTCTGATTCACAATTGGCGAAAGCTGCTTCCCTGATCCAGAAAGCCAAACGTCCGCTGATGATTTTGGGAAGCGGTGCCATGCTCCAACCCGAGTTGGCCGGGCAACTGGCCATAGCGATAGAACAAATAGGGATACCTGTTTTCCTCAGTGGTATGGGAAGAGGTTTGCTCGGGAGCTCAGGCAGGCTTCATGTCCGGCACAAAAGAAAGGAAGCCATCAAAGAAGCCGACTTGATTATTTTGGCAGGGGTGCCCAATGATTTCCGTCTTGATTATGGAAGCCATATCGGCAGCCGAAAATTCATTTCCATCAACAGGAGCGAGTCAGAACTTTTTCTCAACAAAAAACCCACACTCGCTGTCCAAGCTGATCCCTGTAGTTTTTTGGTAGCCCTTTCTGATCATTTGAAAGTCAACTTGCATGAATGGCAGGATACTTTGCGGAAGAGGGATTCGATGAGGGATGAGGAGATTGGCAAACAGTCTGAAGAAAACATTAATGGTTTAAATCCTTTGAAGTTGCTTTGCGAATTGGAGCATCAATTGCCCGAAAAAGCGGTTCTCGTGGCAGATGGAGGCGATTTTGTGGCGACTGCTTCCTATACTTTGCGGGCAAGACAACCTTTGTCATGGCTTGATCCGGGAGCTTATGGGACCTTGGGAGTCGGAGCAGGTTTTGCCATCGCGGCGGCTTTGGTCTATCCGGACCGGCCTGTTTGGATCTTGTATGGAGATGGGAGTGCAGGATACAGCCTGATGGAATTCGATACTTTCCAAAGACATGGATTGGCTATCACTGCCCTCATCGGAAATGATGCCTGTTGGACGCAGATTGCCAGAGATCAGGTGGAGTTTTTGGGTTCGGACTGCGCTGTGACATTGGATGCTTCAGATTATGAAAAGATACCTTTGTCCTTCGGCGTGGAAGGTCAAAAAACCGAGAGTTTGGAAGCTTTTGTATCGGCAGTGAAGCAGGCCATAACTTCAAATCAACAAGGTAAATCCTATTTGATCAATGCCATAATCGGGAAGACAGACTTTAGGAAAGGGTCGATTTCGGTTTGAGGGGGGTGGGAAGTTGGGAAGTAAGGAAGTAAGGAAGTCGGGAAGTGGGAGGTTGGGAAGTAAGGAAGTAATGAAGTCGGGAAGTGGGAAGTACGAAGTTGGAATTAGTTTAAGAAGTAAAAAGTAAAAGGTAAGAGGTTGGGAAGTCGGGAAATACGAAGCGGGAATTAGTTTAAGAAGTAAAAAGTAAAAGGTGAGAGGAACAAAGTATTATGTACCAAGTTGCAAGCTTACTAATTCGACAATTCGACAACTTGACAACGCGAAGCTGAAAACCCGACAACGCGAAGCAGACAACCATGACAACTATTATAACCAATATAACTACTAGAACAATTACAACCATTACAACCAAATATAACCATTACAACTCCAATCACTAAAAATCCTCCAATTCGCAGCTTACCAAAAACCCTCAAGAGTAAAAATTCATTGACAAAAAACCACTTTTTTATATTCCTTCTTTGTTTTACCTTTTGAAAATAGTCTTCATTGATCCTATCCACTATGAAAAAATCCTTTCCCTTATTCGTTCTTCTTTTGACCTTACCAACAATCCTTTTGGCACAGGGAAAGAAAGCGATCGATCTCGATGCTGTCACTGAAAAACATTTTCTCTCCGGTATCGGAATTCTCAATGACCTGGTTTCCATCCCCAACAACTCCAATAACAAGGAAGAGCTGGTTCCAAATATAGAGTGGTGCGAGGAAAACTTTGAGAAAAGAGGTTGGAAAATAGAACGCTTGGAGACGAAAGGTTTTCCTATGCTTTTGGCAGAAAAAACATTCCCAAAAGCCCAAAAGACAGTTTTGTTTTACTTTCATGTGGATGGTCAGCCTGTAGAAAAGAAGCGCTGGGATCAGGAGGATCCATTCAAACCGGTGTTGAAGAAAATGGAAAACGGCAAGTGGGAAACCATCCCAATGGAAACATTGGACTCTTCGTATGATGCTGAATGGAGAATTTTTGCCCGGTCTTCCTCTGATGACAAAGGTCCTTTGGCGATGTTTTTGACAGCTTGGGATGCCTTGACTCAAGAAGGAAACTCCCCCAATTACAATATCAAAGTCATTCTCGATTTCGAAGAAGAAATAGGTTCACCGAATCTGCCGGCTGCCGTCCTCATACACAAAGAAAAGTTGGCCGCCGACATGATGCTGATTATGGACGGGCCAAGACACCTGAGCAATGAACCGACTTTGAGTTTTGGGGCAAGGGGAATTTCTGAAATTACCTTGACGGTCTTTGGACCAAGGGCAGCCCAACACAGTGGACATTATGGCAATTATGCACCCAACCCAGCATTCCGTTTGTCTCAATTATTGGCTTCTATGAAAGATGATGAAGGGCGGGTGACCATCCCTGGATTTTATGACGGGATCAAACTAACCGAAACAGAAAAAGCCATTCTGACAAAGGTTCCCGATAATGAAGAGGCGATTAAGAAAAAACTTGGAATTGGTTCCACAGACAAAGTTGCCAGTACCTATCAGGAATCATTGCAGTATCCCTCGCTCAACATCCGTGGATTGGCCGCGGGAGGTGTCAGGGAAATGGCAACGACCATCGTGCCTGCCGAAGCCATTGCAGAGATTGACATCCGATTGGTGCCCGAAAGTGATCCCGAGAGGCTTTTTGCCTTGGTCAGGAAGCATATCGAAGGCCAGGGTTACCACATTCTGGACCATACGCCCACAGATGAGGAGAGGTTGAAATACCCAAAATTGGTCAGGTGGGAAGGAACCATTTCCTACAAAGCCTTCCGAACACCTTTTGATTCCGAACCGGGTATTTTTCTGAACAAAGCCATGGTCAGGGCTTTTGGCAAAGACCCGATCAAAATCCGCATCAGTGGCGGTTCACTTCCGATTGCTCCTTTTGTCGATGCGTTGCAAATTCCGGCAGTAACTGTGGTGACTGTCAACTCCGACAACAACCAACATGGCCCCAATGAGAACATCCGTTTGGGGAATTACAAAGAAGGTATCAAGACGGCGTTGGCGATTTTTACCCAAGAATTGTAGGAAAAGATGCGAGATTTGAGACTTGAGATGTGAGACATGGGAAATTTAGAATGCTGAATGAATAATGAAGAATTTTGGGATTCAACTACTATCATTAACAATGACGCGAATTTCTGGGTCGTCACACTGATCCGCCGCGGCGGAGAAGTGTCTCATTTAAGAGATTCTTCACCTTCGCAAGCTGCGGTTCAGAATGACGGAGGAGCAACCGTCATTACCATTTCTGAAAATTGGCAAAATGTTAAAGACTCAGAATGACGAATTCGAAAACCCGAAAACTCGATTACGAGAAGCAGACAAAAATTACAACAACTAGAACAATTACAACCAATCAGAGAGAGACCCTTCATTCCTCAGGGTGACGAATTCGAAAACCCGAAAACTCGATAACGCGAAGCAGACAGCCCGACAACGCGAAGCAGACAACAATTACAACCACTACAACAATTACAACCAACCCTAAGACAGATTCTTCGCTTCACTCAGAATGACATGAGAGACCCTTCGTTCCTCAGGGTGACGGACATGTTAAATATACCCCACCACCCAATAGACCGTAATCCCAATCCATTCTTTGAAAAGTCTATGCCACATGAAAATGGAATAAGGTTCAGGTTGGAGCAATTGTGGGATGCTGAAGCGGATATCTTCAGAATAATAATCCACCGGAAAAGTATCTGTCTGCAAACCTACTTTGTCAAAGCAACCTTTGGAGCGGTACATGTGAAAGGCGGAGGTGATCAGTAAAAATCTTTGGTCAAGGTCGAATCCGTTTTGAGTAAGAACCTCTTTGGAAAATGCTGCGTTTTCTCTCGTATTTTTTGCTTTGTTTTCTACCAAAATATCCTCATTTGGAACACCGGTCATGACCATAAAATCCCTTAGCATTTCAGCTTCAGTGTTGGAATTGGAGGGGTCAAGACCCTGTCCACCGGTGATGAGGATTTTTTTGATTTTGCCCAATTTATAGAGTTGCACTGCATGGGTGGCGCGGTCAGCGCCCTTATTGAAAAAAGTACGGTCCGAGGCTGTTTTGTTCAGGTTGGTCACGCCGGTCAGGACAATGCCGACTTCGTAATTGGGTAGCGTATCGAAGGCTTTGAAATCCGGTTCCCAAGTTTTCATGGCGAGGTTTGCCAAAAACTGATTGGAAAAAAAGAGGATTAGAATGATTCCACCTAACATCAATTTCTTGCTGTACTTCTTTTTGCGGAGCCAAAAACCTGAAATCAGTAAAATCAGGATGATCGTCAGCGGCATGGCCAAAAAACTCAGGAACTGGGAAAGGTAGAAGAACATGCGGATGGGTTTTTGGGAAAAAGATTAATCCAAAACTAGGGTTAGCAGGTTTGAATTGACGAATTTAATGATTCAAAGTTTTCAAAAGAAAATTATTGTGAAAAGAGCGGGAGAGTAGTTTTTAATAGAGGAATATAAGAATATTTCGCCCCTTCAGGGCTTTGGTTTGGATATTGTCTTATCCCGATGGGCTTCACCCATCGCTATGGTATTTCGCCCCTTCAGGGCTGAAAACGTGGGAATCAACAATATACCCATTTACCAATAATCAAATTCTCTGAGAAGGACATTTTTTGTTAAGATGAGTTTCTTATCACACTTCAGTTAAACAATTAAACAGTTAACCATATAATCAAATAACCACTAACCGATTAACCATTAACCAAATAACCAATCACCAAATAACCAACCACTCACCACCCCTTATGCAGATTATTGTAGTACTTAATTTTTTCATTGAGGAGTTTGTAATCCAATTTGCCTTTCAAATCCTTCAGGTGTTCGATGATGGCAAGCGACTTATTGAGCCGTGAGTTGGTGTTCTTGACTTTGGTAACGATGTATATCAGTCCCCGCTGCTTTCCTTTGGTCAGGGCATAGAAATACCCGCTTCCCACCTCATCCTGATCTAGGAGTACCTGCATTTCTTCGGGCATATCATGGCCATATTCGGAGTTGTCCTTTTCCAAGGTCATGGTGATTTTGTCCCCCTCCGCGATTTTGAGCTTTTCCCGGTTGGGCTTATTGAGCAGGATATACCAATATTCCTTGGTCTTCATCAAGGCAGCAGGGAAGACGGGGATTCCTTCCAAGTGAACCCTAACCCGCCTGTTGTCGCCATCGATAAACTGCGCCGCAATATCCTCCGGAACAGGCAGGTGAAACCTCCAAAGGTTGGTATGGAAATCTTCCAAAGTGGATAAAAATGAGATCATTTGAGGGAAAATTTTTCTCTAAATATCGCAGTTTTTCGATTAAATTAACAGCATGACAAATGATCCCAAATCCAATTATTCGGTCTCCAAGACCGCTACTACCAAGCTCAATGACCGTAGCAACGGAAAACCATTACAGGCAATGTCTGAAGCGGATTGGGATTTTTGGGTCCATAATGGCTATGTGATTATCAAAAATGCCGTTCCAAAATCTCAGGCAAAAAAGTTGGTGGATTTCCTATGGGAATACGAAGGGAAAGACCCGGAAAACCCGGAGTCCTGGTACCGAAAAACCAATCCCGATATGGAGATGAAGGAATTGGTCAATACCGGGATGGTCGAAATCTACCACCACCAATTCCTGTGGGACAACAGGCAGACGCCCAAAGTCCATCAGGCTTTTTCGGATATCTGGGGTACCGAAAAACTGTGGGTGACCATCGACCGGGCCAACCTGAACTTTCCCATCCGGCCCGGATTTGAGTACAAGGGTTTTATCCATTGGGACTATGACCCCGAGACCAAACCCCAAAATGTGCAAGGTGTCCTTGCCCTCGCTGACCAAACCGATGAAGATATGGGAGGCTTCCAATGTATCCCCGAACTTTACCGGACTTACGATACCTGGAAACTTGCCCAACCTGCCGACCGCAATTATTTCCAACCCGACACTACCGGATTTGAACTGACCAAAGTCAAATTGGAAGCAGGTGACTTGCTGATCTTCAATTCACTTTTGCCACATGGAATCCGTGCCAACAGGAGCAAGGACAAAGTCCGCATCGCCCAATACCTCTCCATGATGCCTGCCGAACCCGAAAATGAATCCCTCCGTCAGTGGCGCACCCACAGTTGGCAAAGCCGCGAAGCGCTGAAAGGCTATGCCTTTCCAGGCGATCCTTTGCAAAGGGAAAAACAGCATCCTGTAGCGGAATTGACAGATTTAGGGAAGAGGTTATTGGGATTGGAGGAATGGTAGGGGAAGTGGGAAACGGGAAGTACCAGTTACGAAGTACGAGGTGGGAAGTAGACACGAGATACGAGAGACGAGATGCGAGAGCCGAGATGAGGGAGAAGTGAGAGGTTAGATAGCTGAATGGTAGCCCAGAGGCGGAGTATGGGTGGGAGAGACACGGAGTATCCCTAGGGGAAGGTGGGGGGAATCATCACGGGTCTAGGGATTTACTGTTGGAAATCCCTAGGTTTGGGACTGAGGGAAATCATCTGAAATTCGTTAGATCATGTCCTGTAGGAGGGTTTTAAATCAGCCTGATAAGGCTTTTGAGTCTGAATAAAAAACCCATTTCATGGCTTCCAATGTGATTTTCGGAATGATATTCCTAAATTTAATTTGTTGTCAATCACAAGGTTTAAATTTGAGAATATGAAGGTTCGGCTTTTTCTTTACTTGCTACTTGTGCTTCATCTTTTTCTGGGTTTGGGTGCATTGTCCGGAGGTGGAATGCTGGTCCTCCAACCGGATGGTTCCTTACTCGGTATGGAACCGGGATGGCTTGCTCAATCGCCATTCAGTTCCTACCTCATACCCGGTTTGTTACTCTTTATTTTTAGCGGTTTGCTTCCATTGTTTTCCTTTCTTGGATTACTCCTCAAACCTGAATGTCGATGGGCCAATGCACTCAATGTCTACCCAAACAGGCATTAGGCCTGGACATATTCCCTGTATTCGGGCATTATTGTGATTACCTGGATTACTGTTCAGCTGGTCATGACCCGGTATTTTTGGTTGCAGCCGGTCATGATTTTCACCGGTCTGCTGATTGTTATTTTCACTTTGACACCTTCCATCATGAAAAGATTTGAATTGTGATGAGCGGAAATATTAACAAGGAGTGGCATGAACAACACAAAATGCCAAAAAACCCTACCATCGAACAGCGGATGGCATGGCATCTCGCCCATTCCAAAAATTGCAGCTGCAGGAAAATTGACGGGAAGCTCGCCGAGGAAATGAAGAGAAGAGGGATTGAGTTCTGAAGATACAGGGGCAAATGGACTATCGACTATGGTCTATGGTCTTATTTTCCGCAGCTTTTAGCTTTAAATTTGGGCTACTGGCAATTTGCGGATAATCACCTATTTTTACATTAAATCCTTAATCAATGCCATTTACCTTTTCCCATGCAGCGCTTGTCTTTCCCATCAATTGGGGTTTCAAAAAATGGACTTCCATGACCGGCCTGATCATAGGCAGCATGGTTCCTGACTTCGAAAAATTCATCAACATGAGACCGGGAAATACCATCAGCCACACTTGGGAAGGTATTTTTTGGTTCAGTCTTCCGGTAGGTTTATTGCTCTGTTTTATCTTTCACCTCTTGGTCAGAGATCCCTTGATTGACAACCTCCCGGAGCATATCAGAAAAAGGCTTCATGTGTATAAAGGTGTCAATTGGCTTTCTCATTTCAAAAAGCATTACCTCCTCATTTGTATTTCCATCATGATAGGAGCATTTTCCCATATTGTTTTGGATGGCATTACCAAAGACCATGAAAGGTTAGTCAGGTATTCTCCCCTGACCGGAAACGGCATCCACCTAAGCGATGCTATTTATTTGTCTTTTGCGCTGATTATCGAGGTGTTGAGTGGGGTGATAGGATTGATGTTGGTTTATTATTTTGTGCTGCGGCTACCGAAGGTAAGCGTACCCGGCCAAAGCATTTTCAATAAGGTGGTCTTTTGGTCTGTTTGCGTCTTGGTAGGGGGGACGGTGGTGTTTTTGCGGATTTCACTTGACGCTTCAGTGGATAAATGGGAATTGATCATCACGACCATTTCAGCTTTTATGATAGGTCTGATTGGTGCGTCGCTTTGGACGAAGATGGGCAAAAGGTCAGTAAGTGGCGGATAGGGGTAAAGGCGGATAGTCGAATTTTTTCCCGAACATGATCCTTTGGATATCCAACTAAAAGCAATTAAGTTTAGGTGATGGAAGAATTGCAATAAAATTGTTGATAGCAGCCGGAATTGGGTAGATATCAACAAGTCAAGTTGATGTACAATCGTTGCCGCACATTTAAAATATGAAGACAGAAACAAATGTAATTGGTGTTTACATGGTAGAAGGACAAACAAATGTTCATCTAATTGAGCTCGACATAAAAGCAAAACATATCGACATTGAAATTGGCGAATTTACCCAACGACAAAACGGTGTTGACCGACTCGACTGGCAGACACCTTGGGATGAAAAATACCTAAATACGGAAGGAACAGAAATTACGGGCGACTGGCTTGAAGTTCCTAAAGAAACTACAGAAACCACCAGACTTGCTTTTTTTCTGCACTTCATCGACTTTGATAACCCTTTGACAACACCATTTGGGGAGATTGACTTAAAACAACCTGAGCCAATGCCCAACAGACTTTCATCAATAATCGAATATGAACAACCGAATTGAAAAATAAAAAAACGTGCGGCAACACAGCATATAGCTTATGGCGGGTTAACGGCTGCCAGCAAGGTTTTCGCTCCGTTGCCAGCCTTGGTTTCGGTGGACGGGAAAGTGCTTCGAAACCGCCACAAGCCATATGCAACTCGTTGGCGGTAAGCACTTCGCCACTCCGACCGACAATGCTACTATCATACTTCATCACGGACAGGAAGAAAACCTTTTTCGCCTAACGACTTCATAACACTTCTCAACAAGTAGCTATTGTCAAAACGCATGACATATTTTCTTGCTCCTTCTTTTTCGGGGGCAAGCATTTTTTTATCAATCAGTTTTCTAATTTGTCTTGACACTTCAGCATCAACTTTGCCAGCAAAAAACTCCTTGACATCGGCTGCTTGAATTACTTGCATATCAACGGCTTTTTTCAAAACTTTTCCTTCTACATCTGTAATATATTTCCGTTCCAAAGAATGGCTAATTGTAGGAATTAGAATTTCTTTTCTCAAAAAATTATAATCCAAAAGCTTATCAATTTTTTCTATTTCTTCTTTCAGACCTTTTAAAACATATTCAATCCAAGCGATTATTCCTTCGTCTGTTCCTTTATCGGCTTCGGACAAATTTGTATAGTAATCATTTCGATTGCTACAAAACACAGCGGTAGGGTTTATAATTCTACCGACATTAACATTGAACCCAGTTTTGACAAGCATTGCATAAGTAAAAAGACGAACAGTTCGTCCGTTACCATTTCCAAATGGGTGAATCCAAACAAATCTGTGATGAGCAATTGCGGCTTTCAGCAAATCGTATTTTGGACTATCTTCTCTATTGACAAAATCAAGCAACTCCGTCATATAATCTTCTATCCTCAACCATTCAGGTGGTTTGTGTGAGGACTTATTAATTTTCAAATTCATTTTTCTGTATTCACCAGGAGTTCCATCACCTTCTCCGTTTGGCGGAGGTAGCAACCCATCTACAATCATTTTGTGCATCTCACTTAAAAATGCTCTGTTGATTGGATAATTCTTTACATTCTCTTCAATGAAGGCCATTGCCTTTTCAATGTTCTGAATTTCCTTTATGCTTGGTGGAACATTTTTAGTTTCAGCCAGTTTTGTTTCAATGTATTCTGCAACGGTTGTATTGTTACCTTCAATTCTTGCTGAACCAATACTTTCAAGCGTATGAAAAATATGCTTCAACTGAAAAAAAACTTTTGGATGTGTGGAGCCGCCAAGAGGTTTCTTACGGAGATAATCCAACTCAATAATTAAATCGGTTAGTGCAGAGTCGAATGACGGCTCTATCAGTTTTAAATCGAAATGTAAAAATGTGGCTTCTGACATTTGAATTTGGTTCTTATTTGATTTAACATCTTTGCAATCAAGAATTAACGAATTGACTATCATTTACCCTGTTTATCAATACTTTAAAAGTATATGGCAAATATAGACAATTAACAACCACCGTTCCAACATTTGCATAATACTTGTATTACATTTGCAAAACATGTGCAACACATTTAAAGGACATTTGAGTTAACTTAAAATGACACCAATCCGACCAGATAGTATGCCTAGCGCTAACAATACATTTGCAACAGGCGGGGTTTCGTGCTCCGCAAACAGTTTCGTAGTAGCCGAAAGTTTTGTGCTTCGCATCAACATTTTTTGTAAAAATCCCGCCACTTCGCCAAGCTGAATCCCGTTGATAGCAAGTGTGACAGGCGACAATAACAACATCATACTATATGCACGACATTCTATTTGACTTTATATCAAAATACATTTCCCTGACTGAGGAATATGAATTTACGCTTCTTTGCCAGTAACCCATTATTCTTCTTCAATCGGGACGCCTGCCTGCCGGTAGGCAGGGAAGACCGAAGACCGATGTACCGGGCATTTCAGTCCTTAGACGAGAATTATCATGGTTTTCAAATCTTATGGCATAATTGCGTACATACATAATCTTTAAAACTACAATAAAATGAAAGCAGTTATTTGCACCAAATACGGACCCCCTGAAGTTTTGCAAATTCAGGATGTCCCTAAACCAATAGCCAAAGACAATCAAATTCTTGTCAAAATAGTGGCTACTGCGGTCAACTCCGGAGATGTAAGGGTTAGAGCGCTTGATGTCAAAGGCTTTATGAAAACAGTCATGCGTTTTGTTCTTGGTTTTTCTAAACCACGTAAACCTATTTTGGGGACGGTGTTTTCCGGCATAGTAGAGCAAGTAGGAAAAAATGTAAGCAATTTTAAAATTGGTGATGAAGTGTATGGTATCACAGGTTTTAATTTTGGCACCTATGCAGCATATTTAGCGGTGTCAGATAAAAGTGTTGTTGTCAAAAAGCCATCCAACGCCACATTTGAAGAGGCAGCAGCAATTTGTTTTGGAGGTCAGACTGCCTATTACTTTTTAGAAAAAGCTAAAGTTTCAAAAAAAGCAAACTTAAAAATATTGGTTTACGGGGCAACCGGGGCTGTAGGAACAGCGGCTATACAAATAGCAAAATACCATAATGCCGAAGTTACCGCCGTTTGCAGCGAACACGGTAAAGAACTTGTCAAAGAACTTGGTGCTGATAAAATCATCCTTTACAACAAAGAAGATTATACAAAAACTGCTGAAAAGTTCGATATTGTTTTTGATGCAGTGGGCAAAATCACCAAAAAGCAATGTGGACATTTGTTAAACCATGGAGGGATTTTTAAGTCTGTTGAAAGTTTTGAAATGGCATCTGAAGAAATTGAACAACTGAATTTTTTACGGGAGCTATTTGAAAAGGGAAGATATAAAGCAACTATTGACAGAACATATTCCATAGATGAAGTTGTAGCTGCCCACAGGTATGTCGACACGGGGAGAAAGAAAGGAAATGTTGTACTAAAAATAAGTGAATGACAGGAACACCATCCACCGACGCGGGCTTTGCAAAAGTGGAGGTTCAGTGCTTCGAATGACAGTTTTTATTAAGTTTGAAGTTCGTGGCTTCGTATGAAGTTTGGCGGTAGAATCGTCCCCTTCGCAAAGCGGCAAAACGTTCATAAGATAGACCGGCTTATCACAGGAATTTCAGCTTTTATGATAGGTTTGATTGGTGCGTCGCTTTGGACGAAGATGAGGGTAAGGTAAGCAAGTGGAGGATTGGGGTAAAGGTATATATTCCGACCTTTTCCCGAACATGATCTTTTGGATATCCAACTAAAAGCAATTAAGTTTAAGTAATCGAATAATAACAACAATATTGTTTATAGCAGCCGGATTTGGGTAGATATCAACAAGTCTTGTTGATATACAATCTTTAGCTGAAATTGAACTTAAAATATTTAAACCAATAATTATATGAAAATAATAGTTACTATCATTCTTACAACGTTCTGTTTGCAGTCTTTTGCACAAAAAAATCCAAATATTCAGGCGACAAAACCAAGTGAAACCGTTCGACAAGAAATTATTCAAATAATGCAAAACTCTATTGTTGCTTGGGGTGATAGTGACACTCTAACTTTAAGCAAACTTCTTGCACCAGAGTACAGACACAGCGACATTTATGGTAAAATTCTTACTCGCCAAGAATGGCTAAACTACGCAGCTAAACCCAGGTCTGTTACAGACTATAAAACTGATGATGTTGACATTGTTTTATACAACAATAATCTTGCTTTGGTAACTGGCAAAAACAGTCACCAATCAAGCAAAAGTACCAAGCGTACTGAACTTCGATTCACACAAGTTTGGATAAAGAATAATGGACAATGGAAACGCTCAGCCTTTCAAGGAACTTTAATTGACGAGTCAAAATAGATGTTTTACTCTAACAACAGAATAACAACATCAGCTAACATCGTATTGGCAATAGTGGGGCTGACTGTTGTAAACTCAATATTTGTAATTCTATTGAGCATTTGTACAAATGTTGGGCTGGCGTTTTTCAAATGCCCCACCATCGCCAATACGTAAAACGTTACCACACATTTGAAAAATGATGCGATTAAGACTAAAAGCAATATTCACCTTCATAATTTGCGTAGAAAGCTTTGCTCAAAAAAGTGGAGAATTATATGATACTATTTCAAAGCTTGACTATACCTTTTTTAAAGCCCTGAATGAATGTGACCTTAAGAAGTACGAATCTTTTTTAGCCTTTGACTATGAATTCTATCACGACAAACAAGGCTTAACAGTTTCTAAAGCAAGCGAAATGGAGTCAATGAGCTTGTTTTGTGGAGAACAAAGAGAAAGACAGCAAATTAAAAGGGAGCTTATAAAAGAAAGTCTTGAAGTATATCCTATTGCAAATTATGGAGCTATTGAAAATGGAGAACATATTTTTCACCTCGTAATAGATGAGAATACCAGTAAACCTGTTTCAAAAGCTAAATTCACAAGTATTTGGAGCTTTGACAATAATGAATGGAAACTGGCAAGAACAATAAGTTATAATCATATTCCATACGGTAAAATTCAGCTTGATGATGAAATTCTTGAACAATACGAGGGAAACTATCAAGCCTCTGACAGAATGATTAACATCAAACAAGAAGGAAAAACTCTTAAAATGATGGATTTGGTGGATGAAAAAGAAGTATGGAGCAATGATATGCTAGCAGAAACTGAGGATACATTCTATTTAAACCAGAATAATGTTCAAATCAAGTTTATAAAAAATAGAGGGAAAGTCGAAAAAATGGCCGTTTATGAAAATGGAGAATTAATAGAAGAAGCTATAAAAGAAAAATAAAAAACATGTGGTAACAGGCGTTTGGCTCAAAGGCGGGTGACGTGGTTAATTGAACTTGCTATCTCGCATCAACTTTTGAGATGTTTTGACAGCTTTGTGCTCCGAAATCCCGCACAACAGAATACGGAAAAACGTTCTCTTTTATTTAATTATTCAAAACAAACGAACATGGTTTCGAATATTTCGTATATTCAATGCATTAAAGCAAATGCCATGAACGAAATTTATAACATAGAAAGACCTTCTAAAGAAGAGCAAAAAGTAGCCTTGGAATCCTATGGCTCTCTTGCCCCTTTATTGGATCAAATCCATTCTGATTACCTTGAGATTGAAATTGAAGAAAATAGCCAGAGAATTAAGATTCCTCTGAAAGCATTGCAATTGCTTGCTAAAATCCTAAAAGAAACCAGTCAGGGAAGACCGGTTTCCATCGTCCCAATTGCAACTGAAATTACTACCCAGGCAGCAGCCGAAATGATTGGATGTTCGAGGCCACATTTGGTTAAGCTACTTGAAAACGGAGAAATCAACTTTACGAAAATTGGCAGACATCGAAGAATCAAATATCAAGATATCCTTGATTATAAGAGAAAAATGAAAGCTGAACAAAGACAGTTGCTTATAGAAATAATGAAGGCTGACGAAGAAGCAGGGATATATGATTCATAGTGTCCGATTCACTTGTGTTCTTGATACCAATGTGATTTACCCTATTGATATTAGGGATCTTCTGTTTTGGTTTGCTTCTTATGACCTTTTTACACCAAAATGGAGTAAACATATTTTTAATGAATGGGAAAATGTAATGATTCGAAAGGGGATTCCTGACGAAGAGATCAAAAAGAGATTGAAAAAAGCGCAACTTGCTTTTCCGGATGCATTGGTCGATAATTATGAACCTCTGGTTAACTCTTTGGAATTGCCTGACGAAAAAGACAGACATGTATTAGCCGCAGCCATAAAAACAAATGCCAACATCATTGTGACGAATAACATAAAGGACTTCCCCTCAGGCTATTTGGCTAGCTTTGGTATAGCAGCAAAGACTGCTGATGACTTTATATCAGATACTATTGATCTTAACAATAATCTTGCTTTGGAAGCTTTTAGAGCTATGGTATTAAATAGAACAAACCCGAATCTTGATGAATTTGAAATATTGGACAGATTGCGAAAAAATGGTTTGATTGATTCTGCAAACTATCTACATGCTTTACTGTGAAATAGGCAGACTGAAGTCCAACATGCCCAAATTTTTCTCCTCCTTTCCTTGTAGTTTTGACAATAGGCCTTAATATTGTAAAACTAAATCTCAAATTTTTAATGAAATCCATCTATCTCAAATCCATTGCCCTATTCTTGGCTGTTGCTATTTTCTTTGCGAGTTGTGGCAGCACGACCATGATCCAATCTAATCCCTCTGATGCCAAGCTGTATATGAACGGCGAGTACATGGGAAATACGCCTTATGCCTACAGGGATACCAAAGTAGTAGGCAGCACCACTTTGGTCAGATTGGAAAAAGAAGGGTACAACCCTTTCAATACTTCTTTTTCAAGGGATGAGGAGTTGGATGTCGGCGCTTTGATCGGAGGGATATTTTTGTTGGTTCCATTCCTTTGGATCATGAAGTACAAGTCATTCAGAACCTATGAGCTTCAGCCGGCTGTCGGAGGACTTGATACCAACTACTATTCCATCCCAAGTGGTTTGGATAAAACCAAAGCCGATAAACTGAGAGAACTGAAAAAATTACTAGATGAGGGTGTGATCACCCAAGAAGAATTTGAAATAGAAAAAAAGAAAATCCTCGAAAGTTAAGGATCGATATAATTGCAGTAAATTTTTGATATGAGTATCCGCAATGTTGCACCTTGGGCTTGAAAGGACTTTATCGGGTGCGGATACTTGTCCACGGACGACGGTCCACTGTCCACAGAACCGCTAATCGTTTACCGATTATCCGCAGTTTTTATCTTTAATTTTGAGCTAATGGCAAAGTAGCGGATAATCCTAATTTTTGATTTTGGAAAGGATTCCTCTATGGATACCGTGAATACTTACTTTCCAAAACTCACCCGCTTTTTTTTGAATGCCAGAATGAAATCGTCACCTATCTGCAACTTATTGATAAAGAAAACATTAAGCTTCAGAATTAAAATATAGGTTTCACTTATTCTCACCTTTTTATATTATCTTTCTGGGAATCTTTTTCATATACAGTGCAGCATATTATTTTCTCATAGATATATACAAAATGGAAACCTTGCTTAAAACTCCCACAGGAATAGGAGGATTGGATGAAATCACAAACGGAGGATTTCCTAAAGGTCGCCCTGTTCTTATCTGCGGGAGTGCCGGTTGCGGCAAAACGTTGTTTGCTGCGCAGTTTCTGGTAAAAGGAATTACAGATTATAACGAGCCGGGCGTTTTCATGAGTTTTGAAGAAACCGCAAAAGACCTCACACAGAATTTTGAGTCATTGGGTTTTGATTTTGAAAAATTAAAAGCAGAAAAAAAACTGCAAATTGACCATGTGCACATCGAGCGATCAGAGATAGAAGAGACAGGCGAGTATGATTTGGAAGGGATATTTATCCGGCTAAATTATGCCATTGATTCTATCGGAGCCAAAAGAGTCGTGCTTGACACCATCGAATCGCTGTTTTCGGGCATGCAAAACATGGCATTGCTCCGTTCTGAAATCCGCAGATTATTTACCTGGCTCAAAGAAAAAGGTGTAACAACTGTGATCACCGGCGAAAGGGGTGAAAATTCTTTGACGAGACAGGGCTTGGAAGAATATGTGTCCGATTGCGTGATACTTCTTGATTTTCGGGTGATAGAACAAATCGCCACGCGCAGATTGCGTATCGTAAAATTTCGCGGCAGCACACACGGCACAAATGAATACCCCTTTCTCATAGGCGAAAATGGAATTTCAGTTCTCCCGGTTACATCATTGATGTTGGATTACAAATCACCGACAGAAATTATTTCCACGGGATTACCCGGATTGGACAATTTGTTTTCGACAGGGGGAATTTATCGTGCGAGCAGTACACTCATTACAGGCAATGCGGGTACTTCCAAGACAATTCTCGCCAGTCACTTTGCGATGAGCAGTTGCAAGCGCAACGAACCCACGCTCTTTTTTTCCTTTGAAGAATCTCCCGAGCAATTGGTACGGAATATGGCTACAATCGGGATTGATTTTGAGCAGGCCATCAAATCGAAACTGCTCCACATTCAGGCGTCACGGCCTTCCCTTCAAGGTTTGGAATTGCACCTGATGGTTTTGAATAAATTATTGGACGAGCTAAAACCACGTACCGTAATCATTGACCCTATCAGCAGTCTAATCACGATCGGTAATACCAATGAAGTACGGGCCATGTTGGTAAGATTAATGGATACACTCAAAAAAAAGCAGATCAACGCACTCTTCACATCGCTCACCTATGATGGTCAATCAGAATACAATAATTCTACCGTAGATGCAGTTTCTTCCCTTGCAGACACATGGATAGATCTGAAGAACGAAGCACGTAACAATGAAAGGGCACGTAGCCTCCTCATCGTAAAATCACGTGGCATGGGTCACTCAAACAACCAACACGATTTTCTTATTACAGGTAAAGGATTCCAATTTACTTCCTCAAACAAAAAATAAAAACCACATGGCAAAAGAAGAAAAATGGGAATTGCGATTATACATTGCCGGTCAGACACCTAATTCAGTACTTGCCTTGAAGAATATCACCAAGTATTGCGAGAATCATTTAGAAGGTAAATATACCATTGAAGTGATTGACCTCTTGAAAAATCCCCAGTTGGCTGAAGGAGATCAGATATTTGCCATCCCCACTTTGGTGCGAAAAGTCCCTGTGCCCTTAAGAAAGATAATAGGAGACCTTTCCAATGAGGAAAAGGTTTTGGTTGGCTTAAATATCCGTCCTGTAAAACTTTAATTTTTTTATCATGAAAAAACCTACAATGGATGAATTAAACGTTGAAGACAAGTTGGTGCTGACACTCTATATTTCAGGTATGTCCCAAAAATCAATGGAGGCTATTGAAAATCTTAAGTGGATGTGCGACAAATATTTAAAAGATTCTTTTGATCTGGAGATAATAGATATTTACAAAAACCCCAAGCTTGCCTCAGAACAACATATTGTTTTTAGTCCCTCACTATTGAAAAGATATCCGCTGCCAAAAAAAACTTTGGTAGGAACATTATCGGATACCAAAAAAGTATTGAAATCATTAGGCATTACAATCGATAAATAATTCTTTAGAAATGAAGTTATCTGCGAGGCAATCAGCATTAAAAATCGAAGAGTTGCAAAGCCGATTGGATGAATACGAGCAGGTAATTGAGGCCATTAAGGGAGGTGAAGTAGATGCCTTTGCCTTGAAGACCAATAACCAATCCGAAATTTTCACACTTCGAACCGTGGATTATGCCTATAGATTGTTGGTTGAAAATTTTGGCGAAGGTGCTCTCAACTTAACAGAAGAGGGCTTGATTGTGTACACCAACAATTATTTTCCCCGGCTTTTAAACCTTTCCTATGAGGATGTTATAGGAAATTCTATTTATCAATATGTACATCCTGAATCCAGAGAAACATTCAGCAAACTTTTTCAAAAAGCCTTGACCTCGCAAATAAAAGGCGAAATATATTTATCACTTGCCAATAACAAAGTTCCGGTTTATATCTCTCTCACCTCCTTGTTTCCCACGATCCCGACGGTCGGTATGATTATAACCGACTTGACCGAAAAAAAGAAGGAAGAAGAAATATTGAAAAGTAAAAACGCTGAATTAATAAAATTGAACAATCAACTTCAAGCATTCGCTTACATTACCAGTCACGATCTACAGGGACCGCTCCGCAAAATTCAAATTTTGATTTCCCACATTATCGATAATGAAAGAATTAAACTTTCTGAAAAGGGTAAAGATTTTTTGAACAGGGTGCAATACGCCGCAAATTCAATGCAGGTACTCGTTCAGGATTTACTTGAATACTCACGTACTAATACGGTAGTAGGGAAATTGGAATACACCGAACTAAATCAGATTATCGATGAAGTGAAGGATGAACTAAAAGAAGAACTGGAAGACAAAAAAGCAATCGTGGAGGTAACAGCACTGAATAGTGTCAATATTATCCCTTTCCAGTTTCGTCAACTTATGCACAATTTGATTGTCAACGCATTAAAATTTTCTAATCCAACGATCAGACCATACATCTTGATTAAAAGTGAAATAGCAAAGGGCATTGCATTTGACCATGTCAAGCTTACACCTCAAAAAGAATATTGTCACATTTCTGTTTCTGATAACGGCATCGGCTTTGAACAGGAATACAGTGAGAAAATATTTGAAATATTCTACCGCCTTCATCAACAAACAGATTATAATGGTACTGGCATCGGACTTGCCATCGTTAAGAATATTGTAGAAAATCATAGCGGAATAATAATAGCCACCAGTAAACTAAATAAAGGCACCACATTTGACATTTATATTCCTACAACATTGGAAGACTAAGGTAACCAACAACCTGCGCATGAGAAGCAGATCACAGATATCATTTCTGTAGGAGAATATCGGTAACTGGCAAAGGAGTGGATAACCTTATTTCCTAAATCAAGTATTTTCTTTTGGGCGCAACTTCCACGACTATTCCCGCCCAATTTTCCAATAAGGCACGGTTAATGCACTTGTTTACTGCGGCTATTCAAAGCCGGAGGCCGGGATATAGTTTTTGGCCCAAATCAACATGACAAAATGGGTAAAGAAAATAGATTCAAGATAAAAGACCTGCCCGGGCTGTTGTGGGAGGCGGGGAAGCTTTGGAATAAGAATAATCCTTGGAGATTAGGCGCCGTCGTGGCCTATTATGCGGTGTTGTCCCTGCCGGGATTGCTCGTTGTCGTCATTAGTGCCGTTGGGGCATTTTGGGGACAGGAGATCGTGCAGGGGGAGATTACAGGGCAGATTTCGGAGGCCATCGGTCCGAGTGCTGCGGAGTCTATCGTCTCCATCATCGAAAATTCGAGTAAGGATAACAGGACAGTTTTTGCTACCGTGATGGGGGTGTCAGTGTTGTTATTCGGTGCTACGGGCGTGTTTTACCAGCTTCAGATTTCTATGAATGAGATATGGAGTGTCAAAGTAGACCCAGATGCAGGTTGGTGGAAAATTGTCAAAGACAGGGCTTTGAGTTTGGCTTTTGTGATGGTCATTGCGTTTTTGCTGTTGATCAGCTTCGTGGTGTCTACCGCATTAACCGTTTTGAGTAGATTTCTATCCAGACTATGGGAGCCGGCATACGTGTACATCGCCCAGTTTTTCGAGTTTGCTTTGTCCACATTTGTTATTGGACTTTTGTTTGTATTGATATTCAGGTTTATGCCCGATATGAAGATCAAATGGAGATCAGTTTGGTTGGGGGGATTTATGACAGCTGTATTATTCAACCTGGGTAAGTTCTTGCTCAACATATATTTTGGAGCTGCTGATCCGGGTTCTACCTATGGTGCTGCAGGTTCTGTCGTGTTGATTTTACTTTGGGTATCTTATTCCTGTCTGATATTGTTCTATGGGGCAGCATTTACAAGGGTCTATGCGGAGAAATATGAACATAAGGTTCATCCTTCTGATTTTGCCATGAAGGTTGTCGAAAAGGAAATCATTGTAGAGAAGGGAAATGAAAATATTCCGACAGAAGATAAATGATTGAATAAGCCATTGAAATATATAATTAAATGAGATAAATTATCTTATTTTGTTCTTTTCGTCATGTAGGAACATTTTTTATAAATATTTTACAAAACAAATCAAAGTATGGAAACGATAGGCAATATGGGAATGGGGGCCATTGTTGGGTCCAATGGGGTGACTTTTAGGGTATGGGCACCCAATGCCAACAAGATTTTTGTAATGGGTAGTTTCAATGGCTGGAATGAGGATGAATTTGAATTGGAGCATGAAAATGAGGGCTATTGGGCAGTGCATGTAGAGTCGGCATCGGAAGGGGACGAATACAAATTTGTCATCTACAATGGAGAGATGAAAATCACCAAAAACGATCCTTTTGCCCGGAAAGTGACCAACAGTGTGGGCAATTCTGTGGTCATTGACCTTTACAAAGATTGGAACGACCATCAGTATCGCCTCCCTTCTTTCAATAACCTGGTAATCTATGAGCTCCACATCGGTACCTTCAACAGACAAGGATTGAATGAAGGGGAAGTAGGCAATTTTTATACTGCAGCCCAAAGGCTGGATTATCTCCGTGACCTTGGGATCAATGCCATAGAAATCATGCCGGTGATGGAATTTGCCGGAGACCAATCTTGGGGATATAATCCTGCACATCCTTTTGCAGTAGAATCAGCCTATGGCGGACCGGAGGGTTTGAAGCATTTTATCTTCGAAGCACACAGCAGAGGAATTGCCGTGATTATGGATGTGGTTTACAATCATTTTGGACCTTCGGATATTGACTTATGGCAATTTGACGGATGGAAGGAAAACGACCTTGGCGGAATTTACTTTTACAATGACCACAAGGCAAAGACTCCCTGGGGTGAAAACCGCCCGGACTATGGCAGGAAAGAAGTAAGGAATTTCCTCCGGGACAATGCCATGATGTGGCTGGGAGCCTATCAATGTGATGGGCTAAGGTTAGACGCCACAGCGGTGATCAGGTTTTTGGAAAATGAAAACCCACACAACCATGCCATATTGGAAGAAGGTTATCAGTTTTTACAGCAACTGAATGGTGAAATCAGGTCCAAATTTCCAGGTAAAATTTTGATTGCAGAAGACCTCAAAGCGGATCCAATAGTGACTTCGGATATTAAATTAAATGGACTAGGCTTTCATTCCCAATGGGGTTTGGGATTTGTCAACCACCTCAGACGGGTGCTCCTCGAAATTGAAGACAAACACCGAAACCTCCAATTGGTGGTGGAATCCCTGTTTTTCTCCTTCAACAATGACGTTTTCCAAAGGGTGATATTTACCGAATCCCATGACGAGGTGGCCAACGGCGCAGCTCGTCTGCCAGAGGAAATACAGCCTGGTGAAGCTGACGGAGAATATGCCAAAAAGAAATCCACCTTGGGAGCCATTACCTTAATGACTGCTCCAGGAATACCCATGATATTTCAGGGTCAGGAATTCATTACGCATGGAACTTTTACCGATACCGAACCCTTGGATTGGGAGAGGCAGTCTGTTTTCAATGGTATTTCGAGGATGTACCAAGACCTGATCAGGATGCGAAATGGTCGGGATCAAGCCTTAATCGGACTTACAGGTCAACTTACGGAAACCTTGCACTTCAACCAAGAAACTTTGGTTTTAGCATATAGCCGTGGTCATAGGGACCATCGAGACCGTCCTGTCGTCGTAGTGCTCAATTTTTCTCATCAGAATTACAACGATTATAAATTCGGAGTTCCGCATGGGGGAAGATGGCATGTGAAATTCAACAGCGGTTGGCAGGGATATGATGAGGATTTTGCCGGGACGGAGATTCTAGCCGTGGAGGCCGACGGACCTTTTGAAGGTAAGCCTCATTCAATTTTGGTGGGTCTTCCGGCGTTTGGGGGGATCATTTTGATCCGATAAATAGACCATTCATTACTTCTCCCTTTTTAGAAACTAAAATTTCAAAAATAAAAAGAATGATGTTGCATTTATTGTATCAGCGGTGCGGAATTGAGGCATAAATATGGTAGCTTGAGAAAAGTAGGAATTACCTGCCACTCACACGTTCTTGCTGTTGCTGAAAAAAGCTTCCGTATTAAAATCGAATAACCGGCATGGAACAATCCAAAGCAGAAAAAAAAGAAAAGGACTCAACCGCGGAACCTACGCATAAAGCTGATTTTCCTATCGTGGCGATCGGCGCTTCTGCAGGCGGATTGGAAGCTATTTCTGAATTTTTGAAATACCTCGCTCCTGACACGGGTATGGCTCTCATTTATGTACAGCACCTGAGTCCTGATCACAAGAGTATGCTTACCCCACTTTTGGCCAAAATCACTTCCATGGATGTAGGGGAGGTTGAAAACAAAGTGGTGATTAAGCCCGATACATTTTACATCATTCCCCCTGACAAAGAAATCTCTGTAGAAAAAGACCAAATTATCTTATCACCAAGGCCGGAAAGTCCCAAATTCAATTTTCCCATTGACATCCTTTTTACCTCTCTATCAAAGACCCACAGGGAAAATGTGATCGGGATCATCCTGAGTGGAAGTGCCACCGACGGTACGATGGGAATGAGATCAATCAAGGAAGAAGGCGGACTTACCTTTGCCCAAGATGGTTCTGCAAAATTTGACAGCATGCCCAAATCCGCTATTTCTGCCGGTTTGGTTGATTTTATACTTTCCCCAAAAGAAATAGCACTCGAGCTGAATAGGATTAGCCAACATCCTTTGATCAGGTTTTCGGGCAAGAAAACACGGGAAGAAGACTTGATTGACGATGATAATCCTGACCTGATAGCCATTATCCAAAGCCTCCTGAAACTCACCGGGGTAGATTTTTCGGTGTACAAAATGAGGACTATCAAAAGAAGAATCCTCAGGAGAATGCTACTCAACAAAGTAAGTAATCTCCAAGCCTATTTGCTTTTGATAAAGGAGAACAATGAAGAGATGGCCATTCTCTACCAGGATCTCCTGATCAATGTGACCAGTTTTTTTAGGGATTCTGATACTTACAGATATTTGAAAGAAACCATTTTACCAAACCTTCTGAAGTCAAAAAAAGGAGAAAGTTCCTTCCGGGTATGGGTCCCTGCTTGTTCTTCCGGTGAGGAGGCATTGTCCATCGCTATCATGATTCTGGAAATCCAGGAAAATACGGGGACCCATATCCCTTTTCAGATGTTTGCTACAGACCTGAGTGAAAAAGCCATACAAAAAGCGAGAAGCGGGGTGTATTCCAAGGAAGAATTGGATTCAGTTTCCCCTCAAAGGTTGCAGCGGTTTTTTACCAAAACAGGCAGTAATTATAGGATTTCCAAAACCATCAGAGATATCTGTATTTATGCCCCCCACAATGTGCTGAGGGATCCGCCCTTTTCAAGAATAGATTTTATAAGCTGCAGGAACCTGTTCATTTATCTGGATACAGCTGCCCAAAAAAGAGTGCTGTCAACTTTTCATTATGCACTCAATGATACCGGATACTTGATGTTGGGCAAAGCAGAGACCATCAGTTCCTCTCCAAATCTTTTCTCGGAGGTCAACAAAAAGTTTCGGATCTATTCAAAAAACAACAGTGCCGACTCGCGCAAATTACCTTTACCGACTACCAGAATGCCAAAAGCAGATAGCTATTCAAAACAACCCGCAGTAGATGCCGATTTCAAATCAGATAGGATCAAAACCAATGCCTTACAGACCAGCAAAAACTTGGATCAGGCTATCAATGAGTTGATTATTGCAGATTTTTTACCGGCCAGTGTCGTGATCAACAGGCATATGGAAATCCTTCAGTTCCGGGGAAAAACCGACCTTTACCTCAGTCACGATTCCGGCAAGGCCTCTTTGAATATCCTGAAGCTTGTCCGTAAAGAGATAGCTTTTCACCTGAGAAATCTGATTTCCAAATCCATCAAAACCAATAAGAGGTTGAGAAAAGGTGGAATTGAAGTTTATATTGACGATGCCCTTGTTGTCATCAGCATAGAGGTGGCACCGCTTCAAGCAGACACGGAAGATTTATTATTGCTGGTGGTTTTTTCCAAACACGATCAGATTGCCGGTTCGCATAAGATAAAAGGAAAAGATGAAAGCCTTAATTCGATTTTATATATCAAAGAACAAAAAATAAAACAGCTCGAGGAGGATTTGGCTTCTGCTCAGGATGATGCCATGGAAATGTCCCAAGAGCAGGAGGGATTTATAGAAGAGTTACAAAGCGCCAATGAAGAGGTAGTTTCCAGCAATGAGGAATTGCAGACGGTCAATGAAGAACTCGAAACGTCTAAGGAAGAACTCGAATCCTCCAACGAGGAGCTCGTCACAACCAATCAGGAGCTCCAGACACGAAATGACCTGCTTAATGAATCCTACGATTATTCCAATGCCATCATTGCCACGCTCCATGAGCCTATGATTGTCCTGGACAAAAACCTTCGGATCAAGACTGCCAACAAATCTTTTTTCAGGATTTTTCAACTGAAAGAGGATCAGGTCGATGGCAAGAAGTTGTTTGAAATGGAAGAAAAGCAATGGAATATTGAAAGCCTTCGGGAATTGCTTGAACATATCATTCCCAAAAATTCCTCTTTTAGCAACTTTAAGATAACACACACATTTCCCAGGATTGGTGAAAAAGTTTTTTTACTCAATGCAAGCCGCCTAATCCAAAAAAGTCATGGGGACCAGTTGATCTTACTTTCTTTCAATGATATCACAGCAGCCATGCAAACGCAAAAAAATGAATTGGAAGAATATACCAAAGACATCAAGGAAACAAAGATCTACAATACCAAGCTAGAAAAGGCGGTTTTGGAGAGGACCAAACAACTTGACCTATCCAACAAGGCACTGTCAGAAAAAAACAACGAACTCGGAAGGATGAACAAAGAGCTTGAGGCCTTTGCCTACGTCTCCAGTCATGATTTACAAGAGCCGCTGAGAAAGATCCAAACATTTGCCGATAGGATATTAGAGAAAGAATTAGTAAACTTATCGGATTCTGGCAAGGTATATTTTCAACACATGCAAAAATCAGCCAACAGGATGCAAAAGCTGATTGAGGAGCTGTTGACTTTTACCAGTCTCAATTCTGCCGAAAGAAAATTTGAGGAACTTCCGCTTGAAGATATTGTCCATGACGTACAGATGGAAATAAAAGAAGAATTGGAAGCGAAACATGCGGTCATTACCATCGAGAAAATGTGTAAAGTCAGCGTTATTCCCTTTCAATTCAGGCAATTAATTAATAACTTGATCAGTAATTCATTGAAATTTTCCAAACCCGGAATCCCGATCAAAATCAATATTTTCTCTGAGATCGTGAAGAAGGAAAAAATCAAAACAATTGAAAAACTGAGCCAAGAATCCTATTGCCATATCAGGTTTGCCGATAACGGCATTGGATTTGACCAAGAGTACAGCCAAAGAATTTTTGAAGTATTTGAAAAATTGCATAGCAAAGATGAATACCCGGGAACAGGGATCGGACTTGCCATTGTCAAAAAGATTGTAGAAAACCACAATGGTTTTATATACGCTACAAGTGAATTAAATAAAGGGACTATCTTTGATATTTATTTACCAGCCAAAAAATGAATGTAAAATCCATTAAAATCCTGTTAGCAGATGATGATGAAGCAGATAGACTGTTGTTTAAGGAGGCTTTTGATGAATTGAATATTGGTACATCGGTAGACACCGTCAATGATGGAGAAGAACTGATGACCCTTATGCATAATACTGATAACGAAAACCTCCCTCATATTTTGTTTCTCGACATCAACATGCCCAGAAAGAACGGTTTGGAATGCCTGAAGGAAATCAGATCCAACCAAAAATACAAGGAGGTTTCAGTAGCCATCTATTCGACTTCTTCTTCCGAAAACGACATGCAAGAGACTTTTCTTCATGGCGCAAATGTCTATATCCACAAGCCAAATGATTTTCAAAAATTAAAGAAAGTTCTGGAAAAAGCGATCACATATGCAAATATGTACCAGAATCCACCCTTTAATAAAGAAAATTTTCTGTTAATGGCAGAATAAATTGCTAGATTTAAAATAAAGTGGAATATCAAAAAATACATATCAAATACATGGTCAGCTATCGCTGTATCATGGTAGTCAAAGAAGAACTCAAGAGTCTGGGGATATCCTATGCCAATGTCAATCTGGGCGAAGTGGAGATTTTGGAAAAAATCAGCAATTCCCAAAGAGAATCTTTGAGTATCAATTTAAAAAAAATCGGACTCGAACTTCTTGATGATAAGAAAAGCATTCTGATCGATAAAATCAAGAATGAAGTGATCAAAATGATCCATCACTCAGAGTCCTTGCCTAAGGTCAATTATTCCGACCATATGAGTGAAAAATTGGGGTACGACTATACGTATTTATCAAATATTTTTTCGGAGGTACAGGGCATCACTATTCAGCAGTTTATCATTTTCAATAAAATCGAAAAAGTAAAAGAGCTCCTGCTGTACAATGAACTCAACTTGACGGAGATTTCTTACCAACTTGATTACAGCAGTGTGTCCCATCTTTCCAACCAATTTAAGAAAGTAACGGGATTGACCCCTTCATTTTTCAAGCAAATGAGAGAAATGAGAAAAAATATGCTTGTTTGAGTTTGATTTTTGAAGAAAACATTTTTTGCCAAAGGCAGACCATCTGTCAGCATATCGTGGGGTTTTTTATATAGTTACCACCAATAATTACAGGATTTTTTGATTTGGGAGAATTCCGAAAACGTGGTGTGAATGTTGGGCTTGTTTTATCTGATAAATAAGTTTATAACATTTAAAAATAACTCACCATGACACATTCAGAAGAATTGACCACTGCACTCAATGACCTTGTATTGATTAACAATGACAGGATCGAAGGCTACCAAAATGCAATCGAATCAGTAGAGATCCAAGACGCTGATTTGAAGATGCTCTTTGCCAAACTGATTTCAAACAGCAGAGACCATGTGGCTGTCCTTGGCGATATGATATCCGAAGCAGGCGGAGAAGTGGATAAAGGAACGACGACTTCCGGCAAAATCTTCCGCATCTGGATGGATGTAAAATCTGTTTTTTCGATGGATGACAGGACAAGCGTCTTGGAATCCTGTGAATCAGGCGAAGATGCTGCTTTGAAAGCTTATGATTTGGCCCTTGCTTCTGATGCAGAAATGAGCGCCGATGTCAGAAAGACTTTGATGGACCAAAAATCATCCATCAAAACTGACCACGACCTGATCAAAAAAATGAGAGATTTGCACAAAAGTATGGCCTAATTTTTAGCCATAAAGTTTATAGCTAAAGGGAAAAAGCAGGATTTGGATGAATTAATAGGGTTGGTAAGTAGCTTTCAGCCGCCGTCAACAGAATATCGATCACTTCCATAATCCGCGCTTTTTCTCTCTAGCTTCTTTTTGGAGCTGGACAAATTGGTCCGCATGTCTGACATTGGGAGGCACCGTCATGACAGAAGCATAGCCGTTTTTGATCAGATGGGCGTTGAGAAAAATGCCGTTCTCGAGATACACATATGCCAAAGTTCTTTTGTACCTGTCGTACTTGCCGACATCGTATTCCAGCCTTACTTTTTTACCGGTCAAAAGTTGCTCAAGGTAGATTTTTGATTCCTTGCCATAGTATCCTATTTCTTTTTTTCCTGACTTCCTGGATTCAGGCGCATCCACGCCGATCAACCGGATCTTCTCATTTTCGTTTTTCCCATTGATGATCCAAAAAGTATCCCCGTCCACAATTTTAGAAACCGGGTACCACTTGGGTTCGGTCTGTGCAGGAGACGGAATTGCGGATAAAAAAAGAAAAAGGACGAGTAGGAGGAAATATTGGGTTTTAAGCATGGGTGAAAGTAGGGAATTTTTTAGAACTGGGAAGCGAGCCCTTCGACTTCGCTCAGGGAACTAACAGGCAAGAAAAGAGAGGCGAGATGCGAGAAACGAGACTTGATTCTCCAAAGATTTAGGTTTTAGGGAACAGGAAAGACTTTCTGGAAGAAATCAGTCAATCAATTAACCAATTACCCTATATTCCCGGATTCGCCACATCTCTGCCGGCAAATCAGACCGGAAAAAAATGGGGATTGTATTCAAATGCTATTTCCAAAAATATTTTATATTTTCAGAAATCAAACTCCAAAATATGTCCCTAAAGTACTATTTCACCCGATTAAATTCCTTGCTTAAAAATCTAAAAACAAAGGTAATTCCGGGATTCAAAGCCTTTAATGGAGCTGCAGTTGGTCTTTTAATCGGATCTTTTTTAGTATTCATGCTCGAGGTAATAGGCTTGACAATCAACTTCAGGGATCCATGGCTTTTGGCCCTTGGTGCGCTTATTTTGTTGGGTTCTGTCTTGGCGGCCTATCTGAGTGTATGGCTGATCGAGCAATTCAATGAAATACCAAAGGGATACAAAATAGCCCTTTTCATTTCCATTCCGCTTTTGATGATGGTTGGACTATTGGAAAAGAGAATTGCGCTGTTTTTGATGATCGCCTTTTCACTATTGGGGGCAGGAGTCTCTATTTTCAATATTGCCCATTTCCGAAAATTAACTTTACCTAAAAAGACGATTGCTCTATTGGGTTTTGGAATTGGATTGATTGGGGCCGGGGCAGCTCTATATTTTTTGATGATCAGGGGCTTGGATTTGAAGCCAATCCTCAATGCTGCAAAACTTACTGAGGACAAAATCACCCCGCTTCCTTTTGAATCTCCTGCGACCCCGGGACAACATGAAGTAGAATTTTTCACCTACGGATCAGGCAAAGATCGCCTCAGAGAGGAATTTAGGGAGGGAGTGAAATTTGAGACCAAGTCTGTGGATGGAACTGCGTTTTTGGAAAACTGGAATGGGATTTTAGGCAAGTATAGAACCCATAAATGGGGTTTTGATTTTAAAGAATTGCCCATCAACGGCCGCGTTTGGAAACCCAAAGGGGAAGGTCCATTTCCTTTGGTCCTGATTGTCCACGGCAATCATCCCATGCTTGATTTTTCAGATATTGGTTACGAATATCTCGGGGAACTTTTGGCTTCCCGAGGTTTTATTGTTGCATCAGTGGATGAAAATTTTCTCAATTTCTTCTCCCTAATTCGTGGGAGGAAGGTACTGGAAAAAGAAAATGATGCTAGGGGATGGATGCTCTTGGAGCACCTGAGGCAGTGGAAGGAATGGAATGAGGATCCGGCACATCCTCTTTTTGGGCAAGTTGACTTTAACAAACTGGCCCTAGTCGGACACTCCCGGGGAGGGGAGGCTGTGGCGCATGCAGCCATGCTGAATCGGCTGGATTTCTATCCTGACGATGCCACGATCCCGTTGGGATATCATTTCAATATTCAGTCGATTGTAGCCATTGCACCTGTAGACGGGCAGTACAAGCCTGGAGGAAGTCTCACCAAAATTGAAAATGTGAACTATCTTACAATGCACGGAGCACAGGATCAGGATGTTTTTTCCTATGAAGGCCTCAAGCAATTTGAGCGCACTTCCTTCACGGATTCTGTATATCGGTTCAAAGCAGGACTCTATATTTCCGGTGCCAATCATGGCCAATTCAATTCCAGTTGGGGAGACAACGATGCTCATGCTTCGTTTTCAGGTTTGCTGAACAAAAAGCAACTCATGGAAGCCAAAGATCAAGAAACCATCGCCAAAGTCTATATCATTGCATTTTTAGAAACCACCCTTCACCAAAATGACAGCTATCTCCCGCTTTTTTCAGATCCAAGAAAGGGTCGAAACTGGCTGCCGGAAACTATTTATCTCAGTCAGTTTCAGGATTCAAAGAGTCAGTTTTGGGCTGGATTTGAGGAGGACTTTGATGTCCAGACGCTGTCCAATGCAGAATCAGCTCAGGGAAAAAATCTTACTGTCTGGCGAGAAGGAGAAGTCTGGCAAAGATACGGTTCAAGAGGAACGAGAGCACTGTATTTGGGATGGAATTATGAAGAATTTGGAACCGAAAGTCTCGATTGGGATGCTCCGAATAAGCCAATTCTCCCTGATTCCATTCTTGCCAGCTATACAGTAATGCTTGGTTCGGATACGTTTGTGCCGGATTCCAGCTCAGTCCTTATTTTTTCTTTATCCGAATCTGGAGAATCCACCAAACCAAGGGGCAAAAGGAAAAAGATTGCAAAAAGTAATGAAAAAGACGATGAGAATTCCGAAACCAAATTAGAAGCCATAAACAAAAAAGAAGAAGTAAACGAGGATGAAATACCCTTACCTGTCCTGGATTTCACGCTGGAGCTTGTGGACCATCAAGGCGAAGAGGTTGCCTTTCTTGCAAGTGAATTCTCTCCCGTCCAACGCCTTATCAAATCCCGTGTGCTAAAAATCCAGTTTTTGGACGAAAAGGATGACTCCGAACCCATATTTCAACTTTATCAGTTTGACCTGAAAAAATTGGCCTCCAAAAACCCCAAATTCAGAGTAGAAGGTCTCCAACAAATTCGGTTCATTTTTGACCAATCAGAAAAAGGTGCTCTGATGATTGACCAAATAGGACTGATGCCGAGTTTTGAAATTGGAAGGTATAATGGCAATTAAAAGAACCCTGGATGAAGAATCAATAAGGAAGTTTTCCTTCCAATGAGGTGAATATTTGTATCGTGACACTGAACGCAGTGAAGTGTGCCAGTTTTGGGAAATTCTTCACCTTCCCAAGCTGCGGTTACCAATGACGTGAAAATCCGAGTCGTCACTCTGATCCGCTGCGGCGGATCAGAGTCTCTTTTTTCTGAGATCTTTCATCCTCGTACCTCGGATTCAAGATGACGCAACACCAACCGTCATTCCTTTTCTGAGCACTTAAAAATTTTGGGCACCACCAATGAAGTAAATCTAAATTACCCCTCGGCATGCTCGGGGAACGGAATATTGGGCCTTTGAGGGTGGGGAGGAAAAAGCGGCGCAGCCGCTTTTTCCTCCCCACCCCTTAACCTAAAAAAACTCGGTGGCCGAGCTTGCCGAGGCCAAATTAGAAAAATCTCAAAGTCATTCCTTTTTTGAACATTTTAAAATGTCGGGGACTCAGAATGACGGACGAACCACCGTCATTCCTTTTCTGAGCACTTAAAAATGTTGGGGAGTCAGGGTGACGCTTGACAAATGACAACGCGAAGCATACAACAATTACAACTACTACAACCATTACAGCATTTCCAACCACTACAACTTTCCTCCAAGAGACCCTTCGTTCCCCAGGGTGACGGTTCCACCTACACGGCCCACTTTCTGTCATTGGTAAAGGCGACGTTTAGCCATTTTTTGAGGGAGATAGGCTTCATTTTGGACAGGATTTCTTCACGGATATTATCCTGTTCGCCAAGGTTCGGTTGCCATCCTTCGGGAGCAACAACAAAATCTATTTCAATAAAAAGCTTTGGGCCTGACTTCGAAACCCTCAAAAAAGATTCTTGGAATTGGTACTCTTTTTCGATTTCTGCGACGATCTCCTGACAAAGATCCAGGTATTTGGTGTCGGCTTTCATGTCGAGTACTTCTCTGATCTGCAAACCCATGTTGGTAATCGGAACTTTGAGAAAATAGCCCGATACCAAAATGACCATCAGCGGATCCATGTAGGGCATCAGGTGGCTGTATTGTGTATATCCCAAACCAAGAGACAATAAAAACCCAAGCAATACCGCCAAGCTAAGGAAAGTATCCATCAGCCACTGTTGGGATTCTGCTTCTACAAGTCCGGAACCGTTTACTTTTTGTTTTTTTACCAAAAATATATGAACTAAATAACAACCAACTGTCGCAATGAATGCATATGCCAAGCCTGAACCGGCATTGACTTCCTGCCCCCCGGAAAGCAAAGTCGAAACTCCTGAGAAAAAGGCAAAAAGACAGAGGATAGTAATGACGAGGAATTTGCCAAGGATAATGATGGGTTCGATCATCTCTTTCCCATAAGGAAAGCGGTCAAAATCCTGCTTGGCCATAAAGGAGGCTGTAAAGAGGGAAATCATCGAAAGCCCGACGCTGATCAGGGAATAAATCCCGTCAAAAAGGATGATTTTGGAGTTTTCGATGACACCCCAAATGATGGCAAGCAAAGCAAAAAACAAAGCTCCATAAACAGAGAATTTTAAAAGTTGCTTTTCATTGTCCATATTTTTCCGATTGACGTCTAATGGTGAAAAAAAATTAAATGCCTCATTTCTTAAAGGTATTGTTTATCCAAAATGAAGTCAATAGGAGATTTTTAAAAAATAGCAGAAATTATGGTTTTGGGAATTAGGAAATTTTTGTGTCCCGATGGTGTGGGTATTTCGCCCTTTCAGGGCTAACCTGAATCGGACATTTATATGATGGATGGGCTGCACCCACCCCTGAGATATTTTGCCCTTTCAGGGCTGATTGGATTCTTCTTTATCTTATGACTTGTCTTTCTTTCTCCGAACTTGTTTTTGGTGGTTTTGAACCTTCCCGTTCAATAAATTATTGATTAAAATTTTATATTTGGTTTTCCTGATTTTGGCTACCCAAATAGACCTTTATGAAGAAACTTTTACTTTCCTCCTTATTAATTTTCATCGTTTTTTTCCTTCAGGCCCAGGAAAAAGAGAATGCCGACAGACCCAAGATCGGACTTGTACTCAGTGGTGGTGGTGCCAAAGGAATGGCCCATGTGGGGATTTTGCGCTATATGGAAAAGGCCGGCATCCGTCCTGATTTTATCGTCGGGACTTCGATGGGGTCAGTGGTGGGAGGCTTGTATGCTTTGGGGTACAGTGCGGATGAACTGGAGCAAATTATTCTCAATATCGATTGGGATATATTGATCACCAACCGAGTGGGATTCAATGACATTTCATTTGAAGAAAAGGAATATTATAACAGGTATCTTGTTGAATTACCGGTGATTGAAGGGAAAGTTTCACTTCCCTCGGGTTTGATTCATGGTCAAATGCTCTCCGAGACCTTGCATTATTACACCTGGCCTGCCAATAACATTGAGAGTTTTGATGATTTCCCAATACCTTTTCGCTGCATCACCACCGATGTGAAAACCGGAGAAGGCATCGTGCTGAAAGATGGATACCTCCATGATGCATTGAGGGCGAGTATAGCCATACCGACATTTTTTACGCCCTTTGATATGGACAGCACCTTGGTAGTAGATGGTGGGGTGGTCAATAATTTTCCTGTCGATGTGGTCAAAGAGATGGGTGCCGATATCATCATCGGTGTCAATGTCGGAGATGAAGATTTTGTAAACCCCAAAGATATCGGTTCGTTTTCCGGTATCCTGATGCAGATAGCTATGTCCAAATCCTACAGCAGGCTGAGGCAAAATATTCAGGATACGGATATTTACATCAAGCCGGACCTGAAAAACTACTCTACAGGGAGCTTTAGCAAGTTTCGCGAAATCCTGGAATTGGGGGATTTGGCCGGACAAAAGCATGCCCAAAAATTCAAAAACCTAGCGGACAGCTTAGATGTATTTGTTCCCACTACCGGAATCGGGCTTGATGTCGCCCCGATAGTCATCAGTGACATCGAGGTAAAAGGAAACTCCCTGTTTTCTGATGTATTGATCAAATCCAAGCTGAATATCAAGGCGGGAGAAACAGTCACCAGGCAGGAACTCAGGGAAGGGATGTCGCGGGTGTTTGGGATCAATGGATTTTACAATGTGGATTATTCTCTGATCAAAACAGGTGAGGACAATTATCAATTGGTGATTCGTGCCAATGAAAAACCTAAAAGTCTTCTTTTCGCCTCCGTCCATTATGACAACCAATTTTCTGCAGGCATCCTTCTCAACCTTACCATGAGGGATGTATTGGGGAAATCCTCCCGATCCATCATCCTCGCGGATATTTCCCAAAATCCCAAGTTTCGGTTTGACTATTACAAATACATCGGACCTCAAAAAAAGTATGCCTTCAACTTTAAGGTCAATTACCTCAACCAACAGGCACCCGTCTATGAAGATGGCAAAGAGACAGACATCAATGTCAATAAGGAAAGCAGGGTCGGTGCCCATATTATGTCCACCCAATCCTTGAAGGAAACATTTGTTGTCGGTGGTTTTTATGAAAACAACCAAGCCAAATCCAAATTCAATATCAGTTCACCTTCTGACGTCAGAAACGCCGTCAGGAATTTTATGGGTCTGCGGTTTATGTATTACCGCAATTCTCTCAACGACCGAAACTACGCCACGAGAGGTGCAGAGGCGATCGTCGAACCTGTTTATTTATTCAATAACAATTTTAAAATCAACCTCAATGATGGAGTGGATACTTTGTTTATCGGGGAAGGCGACAGTCAGGTGGGAATTCCGAAAGAAGATATCCCTTTCATTACGGACTTATTGACACCAAAGGGATATTTTGCTTTTTATTTCAAATACATCAAATACTTTCCTTTGGCAAGAAACCTTCAGATCATGCCGACAGCAGCTACAGGTCTGACATTCTCCAATGAAAATGCTTTTAAGGTTTTTGATGGATTTATAGCGGGCGGGCATCAGCGGGTGAGGTTCAATGATACCAGGATTTGGGGATTGAATTACAGGGAATTAGTCGTTCCCAATTTTGCCAAATTGGGCTTGGAGTTTCAGTATATTCCTGTCAACAATATTTTTCTCCGGACGGGTGCAAATTTTGTCGGATACAGCGAACATGTTCCTTTGAAAAACGGAGAAGGTTCCATCATTTCTGAAATGGAATCCAACAACCTATTTGGGTACGGAGTGGACATTACTTACAAATCGATTTTGGGACCCATTATAGCAGGAGTTGGAAAAAACAATTCAGATGAAAACCTCAGGTTTTATTTCTCCATCGGATTTTCTTTTGGCTATTCAGACCGTTAATAGATTATCTATGTACTCAATGGTGCCGGTAGAATGTTAATTCAAAATAGGACTTGTTAGGAGATTTGAATTGTCCGGTCCATCGTCCTGATAGCCATCGGGATTCCGACTTTGGTCTTCCGTCCCGTTTGCTGTAGAATCTTGGGTTACTGGCAAAAAGGTGGATAACCATTATTTATGTTACTAATCAAATTCCCATTTGGGTTCTTTGATTTTTTTAGCATTTTTGTGTCATTATGAAGGCTTGATTTTTCTCCGGTTTATTTTGGCCCAATCCCATAAGGGACAGCGGCCTATTTTCTTCACCTCCCAACAGGAAAGCTAATTCATATATGACAATCAAGAACTTCATCCAACATTTCAAACAGGCCGTAAGTGGACTTGAAGAGGATTTCACCAATATCAGTATCAAAAAAGCGATTTTCTACCTTTCTATCCCCATGATTTTGGAGATGGTGATGGAATCGTTGTTCGCAGTAGTAGATATCTTTTTTGTAGGAAAACTGGGCGTGCACGCAGTCGCAACGGTTGGCCTGACTGAATCGGTTTTGACGATAATTTACTCCATTGCTATCGGTCTCAGTATGGCCGCAACGGCGATTGTAGCCCGTAGGATAGGAGAGAAGAAACCGAAGGAAGCATCCGCAGCAGCTTTTCAGGCTATTTTGGTTTGTTCGCTTTTTGCGGTAGCAGTGGCAGTTCTCGGGGTAGTGTATGCCAAGCAAATGCTTTCCTTGATGGGGGGAGAACCGGAAGTGATCGAGCAAGGCTACCGTTATACCCAGATAATTTTTGGAGGAAATGTCTGTGTGATGTTGCTTTTTCTGATCAATGGAATCTTCAGAGGAGCCGGTAATGCCGCGGTAGCCATGCGGACACTATGGATCGCCAATGCCATAAATATGGTCTTGGATCCCATTTTGATCTTTGGATTGGGACCGATTCCGGCTATGGGATTGGAAGGGGCGGCTTGGGCAACTACAACAGGCAGGGGAATCGGTGTGATTTACCAGTTTTATATCCTGTTCAATGGCAAATCCATCATCAAGTTCTATTGGGACAGCCTCAAGATGAATTGGAAAACCGTCCTTACCATTGTGAAAGTGGCTTCAGGGGGCATGGGGCAGTTTCTGATCGAATCCGCTTCCTGGATCTTTTTGATGAGGATTATCTCCGAATCAGGTTCCGTGGCTTTGGCCGGGTATACGATTGCAGTGCGGATCATTATCTTTGCGCTCTTGCCTGCTTTTGGTCTTTCCAATGCTGCAGCGACATTGGTAGGACAAAACCTTGGAGCCTTGCAACCGGGCAGGGCTGAAAAATCCGCTTGGTTGGCGGCACATCTGACTGCCATATTTCTTGGTTTCTGCGCCATTATTTTCATTGCCGAAGCTGGATTCTTTATCGGGATTTTTAATCAAGAAGAAGGAGTTATCGCTGTCGGAACAATGGGTTTGACGATCATTTGCTTGGGTTATGTTTTCTTTGGCTATGGGATGGTGATGAGTCAATCGCTCAACGGTGCTGGCGATACCAAAACCCCGACAATCATCAATTTGGCCATACTTTGGGGTTTTCAGATTCCCTTTGCTTACCTGCTTGCCAAGACTTTCGGATTGGGCGCAACGGGGGTTTTTATCGCCATTGCGGTCAGCCATTCACTGCATGCTGTCGTGAGTACTTTGGTATTTAATAGAGGCAAGTGGAAGTTGGTGCAGGTTTAGGTTGGGTTCAATAACCCCAAAAAAATTGTGCTTGCTAAATCCGGGAATCTCCAAGTCTCAAAATTTCGTTTATTCTAAAAAGTAATTTTGTAAATTGGAGTTTCTAAATGAAGCGGATATGGAAAAGATAATGATTGAGGTGGATAAAGATACAGCAAAGAAATGGGAAGAAAGCGATGCTGTTACAAAGCAAAGAATTTCGGATGCTTTTGATAAATTCTTAAATATTTTGATGGAAAAGGAGGTGGAGGACTTTTGGCCTGTCTTGGAAAAAATCAGAGAAGAGGCGGAGAAAAAGGGTTTTTCAGATGAAATTCTAAATCAAATCCTAAATGAAAAATAGTTTTATTTTTGATACTAATTCACTCATAAGCTCAGTTTTATCACCCCTATCAACAAATGCTTCTGCCTTGAAATCTGCGTTAAAAATTGGAGATGTTATGTTGTCCCAAGAAACTTGGAAAGAATTCAAGAGTGTTATTTTTAGAAATAAGTTTGATAGGTATTTTACAGTCGAACAGCGAAATGAAATATTGGCATTATTAGATAAAAAGTTTGTTTTCTTTGAAACCCATAGTACTTTCAAAGCCTGCAGAGATCCAAAAGATGATATGTTTTTACACTTGGCGGTGGATGCAAAAGCAAAATGTATAGTAACTGGTGACCCTGATTTATTGGTACTTCATCCTTTTGAAGGAATACCTATTTTAACTCCTACCGAATTTTTGGAAAAATTTGTTTAATGCTGATTTCAGCCTATTTCTTTTTAAACTTTCATCGCTTTATTTTTCAAATTTCCAATCATAAGAAACCTTTTTCCACTTAAAAATCCTTTCTTTTAAATACCCTCATGGCGGCGGAAACAGGCAAAATCATCCAAATAAACATCACTGCGGAGGAAAGGAGAATTCCCTTTGCCGAACCGAAGAAATCCTGAAAGAAGGCTCCGGTATAACCCATCAGAGCGGAGATGTCCAACTGCATCAGCATGATGATTCTTCCCAAATCCACTGGATTCAAAAACACCAGGGCCAAAGTGGGTTTTTCCAAAGGATAGTCAGCCAAACTATAAATCAGGTACAGGACAAATCCGTCATAGACCAAAGAGAAATAGATCCAAAAAGAAAGGCTGATGCCGATGGCTTTGGCTTTGTCTCTGGTCATAACGGAAGCCAAAAATGCCAATCCCGCAAAAACTACACTCAGACCGATGCCGATTCCCAATAAGATCAAGACTGAAGAATCCGCACCCCACAGGATCATGGGCACACCAAAACCTATTACAATCGCCAAGCTCAATACAAACATTACCGCTAAGATCTGACTTAAAAAAACATCCCTTCTTTTGACAGGTTGGGCGAGCATAAGCTCGGTAAACTCCAAGTTATTGAAAAAATGGGTCGTAGCAAAGATGGCTGAAATCAAAGGAACGATCATCAGCATGATGTTGAGCAGACTGAGGGAAACCTTGCTCATGTCTTCCGAAACCTGGTAAATGGAGATCGCTACCAATACCATAAAAAGGGTGTAAAGTAAAGCAAACCTAGACTTTACAATATCATACAAGGCGTATTTCAATAACTTAAACATGGCTCAATTCAGTTTTAATTTGCTTTTTTTTTAAACTCCATTCCATCAACCTCGCGATGGCGGTGGTAAACTTGGATTCTCCTGTGATATCCTTCAGGCTTTCAGTCGTGTCATTGAAGAATACCTTCCCTTCATGGATATAGATCGCATGGTTGGTCAGTTCATCCAATTCACTCAGGATATGGGAAGTGATCAGGATGAGTTTCCCTTTTTCCCTTTCTTGGATGATTTTGTTTTTCAGGATTTCGACTGCAATGGGATCAAGGCCGGCTGTAGGTTCATCGAGGATCAGAATATCCGGACAAAACATAAACGCCAAGGAGGCACTCACTTTTTGGCGCGTCCCACCGCTGAGGGTATGCATGGGTTTGTCCAGCAAGTCCATCAAGCCAAATTCTGTAGCCAAAGCCATGTCATATTTTTTGATTTCAGGTCTCATGTCCTGCATCATGGAGAATAGCTGACCGATTTTGATATTGTCAGGATACCTGCCGATCTGCGGCATGTAGCCGATATCAGAGCGATAAGAATAGCTTCCTTTGATGGATTTGCCTTTGACGAGGATGTCTCCGGCATTTGGGATGACCATGCCGAGGATGATTTTGATCAAGGTGGTTTTTCCGGAGCCGTTGGGACCCATAAGGGCGTAGCTTTTTCCCGATTTAAATTCAAGATTGAAATCCTTCAGAACTTCAAGCTTGCCAAACTTTTTATGTATTTGCTGTACGGATATCATAAGGTCTCATTTTTGGGGAGTTGTCGATCATATTTTCGGGGGTGATGGATGGGAGTACTTTTTCCATCCTGTCAAGGAGCGTCACCAGAAAACTCCTCCAAAGAATCACTGCGGCGGGGATTTTTTCTACGATGACGCTGAACAAACTGATGGGACGGTAGGGAATGTCGCCTGTCCGGTTTTTATCCAGGTCATAGCCTTCGTATTTGTCCCAATAATTATGCTGTAAGGTGTTCAGGACCACATTTCCGTTGGTGCTGATGTCAAAGGTGTTGGCTATGAAATTATTCTCTTCGAATGTGTTTTGGTCACAACTAGCCATGAGTTTGATGGCCCAGCCATTATGTGTAAATGAGTTGCTTTTGAATGTACTTCGGCTGCATCCTTCCATGTAAATCCCGATGGTGTTGTTCCTAAAAATGTTGCCGACTACTTCGCTGTCGGTAATGTCTTTGAGCAAAATCCCATAAGAGCTTGCCCCTTCGCTTTCTTCAAAGATGTTTTCCTTCATCAGGACATTTCGGGTGTACATGACCGCAACACCGGCGCCGTTTTTTCGGAAAGTATTTCGGATATAACTGTTGTCATGGGAAAACATGAAGTGCAGCCCATATCTTTTGTTTGCCTCGATCATGTTGCCGGTGCTGACTGTATTGGTGACAAACTCCAAGTAAATGCCATCCCGATGGCCGCTCACAGTATTTCCCTGAATGAATGAATCCCGGCATTTCCAGAGATGGATGCCGTTGCCGGTTTGGTATTCCCGCTCGGCATGGGAGGAAAGCCTGTTGTTTTTGATGGTAAGGTTAGAGGAATTGGAAAAGTGTAAGCCGAAGAATGTTTCTTCCAGAATGTTGTCCTCCACAGTGCAGTTTTTGGAATCAAAAAATTTGATCCCTGCCGAATCATCCATGTTGGACATTCCGGTATTGATGATTTTAAAGCCCCGGATATGCACATTTTCTGATGCTACCAAAAAAACGTTTCCTTTTTCTCTTCCATCAACAATAGGGTAGGACTCGCCGATGAGGGTCAGGGGCTTCCTGATGGTGATTTCATTTTCAGCGTAAGTTCCTTTTTCGATGATCAAAGTATCTCCAACAGCTGCCAGTGTGATTGCTTTTTGGATGGATTGACCGTTTTTGACCCTGATGGTAGCAGCCTCCAAGGAAACTGTCATCAGAATGAAAAAGGACAGGAAAAGGAGTTTTAAAGTTTTCATCTTGTTGGATTTAGTTCCGAGCAATTTTTTATTTGAATTGGGTCACTAATTCACCCCAAGCCAGATATACTCCTCCATGTTGGGATTTGTAGGATTCAAGGGTTTCATAATCGGAGAATGCGATGATGTTGCTTGCCATGGGGGTTTTGAATTTGTCAGACTTCAGGTAAAAAGCAACCGAAGCATCCGTCAGACTTTCGGGTTTGGTATAGTCAACGACGAGGATATGCTTGATATCTTCCTGACTGACTTCATCAGATTCTAAGAATGACATCAGGCAGTTGACATCGTCGAAGATGAAGATTTTTCCTTTTTGGGTAACGACCTCCGCGCCGTAGACAGGGTCCATTAGCTTCATTTTGCAATGGTGGCAGTTGTCATTTCCGTAACTGATGGGTCTCGGTTCTGCCTTGCAGGAAAGCATCAGTAGAGAGACCAGGAATATTTTGATTATATTTTTCATTGATGGTGTGGTTTATCGTATTTGGTTTTCAGAGGGAAGCCACTTTCTTTTTCTTTCTCCATTCTGTAAAAACAGCAAAGGTCAAGAGTAAAGCCGATACCCCAAGAATCCATCCACCGGTATCGGGTCCCGAATAGGCAATGAAATTGAGGAGTTCTTTGTATCCAATAAGTGGAGGCTGGTAAGCCATACCCGGCACTTTGATCGCAGCAGTCTGATCCAAGTTGTGGCCATAATCATATCCCCAAAGGTACATGTCGGTCAAAACCCCGATTCCAAGGAGAACGATCATCCCCAAGAAGGTATAAAGTGCCCATCTCTTTGCAATGACCGCAGTAAGAATCCCAAAGCCGATAATGAAACCAAAGACATAGATCAGGTAGGTAAATTCAGGAAACATCTCAACACCGATATGCTTCATGCCAATATAGTGGTTGACACCGTTGATGATGTCGACATCTCCGCTGAGGCGGTCGATCCATATTTTCATATTCAGTCCCTCGGGATATTGGGGAGCCCAAAGGCTGATCTGCCACAGAGGGGTAAAGTACGCGGAAACCATCAGGACAGCGGCAATAAATGCCAGAATGCGGTTTGATGGGCTGATATTGTTCATCTTTTTAGGTTTTAATCACCGCCGGTTTTGATCCCGGCGGTGAGGTTAAAGGGAAATTATTCTGCCACTCCTGTAGAAAACTTGAGCGGCGTATTGCTTCCTGCCGGAGATACCCTGATGTAGCCCTGCATTTCCTGGTGCAATGCCGAACAGAAATCTGTGCAATAGAATGGAAATATGCCTACTCGGTCAGGTGTCCATTTCAAGGTGGAGGTTTCTCCAGGCATGACAAGCAGTTCAGCGGTGTTGGCGCCTTTGATAGCCAATCCGTGCGGTACATCCCAATCCTGCTCGAGGTTGGTCATGTGGAAATACACTTCATCGCCAACTCTGATGCCTTCAATGTTGTCAGGCCTGAAATTAGACCTGATACTCGTCAGGTAGATGTGGACTTCATTGCCTTTCCGTTCAACTCGAGCATCATTGATCCCTTTGAGTGCATGCGGGTGGTTGTTTTCTTCCAGTTTGTAGAATTTCACCTGCTTGTCCTTGATCAGGGAAGCCGGAAATGCTTCTGCATAATGGGGTTCACCGATGGTCGGGAAGTCAAGGAGCAGCTGCATTTTGTCTCCAGAGATATCATAAAGCTGGGCAGAGTGTGCCAATTCCGGACCTGTAGGCAAGTATCTGTCTTTGGTGATTTTGTTGTAAGCTACCATGTACTTGCCATGTGGCTTGCCGGTCGGTCCACCGGGGATACTCAAGTGACCTATTGAATAGTAAGTAGGGATTCTATCGACAACTTCAAGCGTTTCGATATTCCACTTTACGATTTCCGAAGAAACAAACATGGAAGTATAGGCAAATCCTTTTCCGTCAAATTCGGTGTGTAAAGGTCCAAGCCCTGGTTTTTCAACTTCTCCGTGCAAAACAGATTCGTATTTCAGGACAGGCATTCCATTAATATCTCCTTCGAAATCCTGATTTTCGATTGCCGCAAGCATTTTGGTAAAAGAGAATACCGGGATGATTGCTGCCAACTTTCCACTGCCAATGATGTACTCACCGGTAGGGTCAGTGTCTGTTCCGTGTGGGGATTTTGGACAAGGGATAAAGTAAACCATGTCCTTCAATACTTTTGGATCAAGGGACAGAACTTCATTCCTAATTGTGGAAATTGCGGTATGTGTACTTTCATCCCATTTGTTATGGACATAATTTACAGGGACTTTTTTGCCTTTTCCTGCAGCGATATACTCTTCTGCTTTTTTCCAATTGACAGCCATGATAAAGTCCTTGTCTTTTTGGGAAGCATTCACTTCCAACAGCGTGTGGGCCATTTCGGTGTTGTAGGTAGAGAAGAAAAACCAACCATGTGATTTTTTCTTTCCTGCTCTTGCAAGGTCAAAATTGAAAGGCGGTGCCTCTATCTGGAAGGCAATGTCCATGTCTCCATGGTCTTTGTCCACACTGATAAAGGAAATTGTCCCACGGAAGTTATCCTTGTAAGTATCGATTGCCACATCCCTGTCTGTGTCATCGCCGGTAGGTATAGAAAATCTCGTTCCGGCCACCACATACTCTGTGTTTTCTGTGATAAAAGGCGAAGAGTGATTGCCTGAAGAATTTGGGATTTCGATGATCTCAACTGTTTTAAAGGTAGTCAAGTCTATTCTTGCAATCCTTGGGGTATTGTTTGCATTTGCAAATGCCCATCTTGCATCATGCTCCGCATTGGTCGTAGAGATGGCAATGTGGTGCAAATCATCCCAGGGAACGAACCCATGCGTGGTGTTTAGCATTGGTTTGGTTTCTTCTGAGAATCCCCATCCATTTTCAGGGTGCACAGAGAAAACAGGGAGGATTTTGAGTACTCTTCCTGAAGGAAGTCCTACAACTGAGATCTGTCCATTGAAGCCACCCGATACTATATTGTAAAATTCATCATGCTGTCCTGGGGCTACGTATACTTTAGAGGCAGCGTCTCCCGAAATGGCGGTTTGGGCGCCTTTGGGTTTGCAACCAGAGGCAAAAGCTACAGCAACTGCTGCTCCTGCCATCAACCATAATCTTGTTTTCATTTTCTTGGGGTTTTGATTTGTTTATTTCGCAGCACCATCCATGCTGCCGGCTTTTTCTAAGTCATTTTTTCTCATAAATTCCAAAATCTGTCTTGCTTCATCCGAAGAGATGTTTTGGTTTGGCATACGGGTAAGACATTCTTCGAATAGTGCCTGTGCCACAGGATCCTCGTCGAGCATCACGTCCACATTGGTGATCATATTCATGATCCATTCCGGACGTCTTCTGTTGGTCACGCCTTGGAAGCCGGGACCTACCAATCTCTTGTCGTTGAGCTGATGACAAGCGGTACATTTCATGTCCACGATAGCCTTGCCTTTCTCCGCCAATGCATCCTCGACAGTGGCTGAGACTTCTACGTTTTTGAACTCACCGACACCTTGTGGATCGGCCTCTTTTACTGTTTCTTCGGTGGTGGGAGGGGTAGTAGTACTTTGGTTTTCACCGCCACCGCCACAACTCGCCATCAGGAGCAATGTTACCCCCATGGTCATGATCATCGTACTTTTCATAGTTTTTCTGTTTTTATAAAATTGGGTTTTGATATTATTTTCAATTGTAAGTTCAGCCTCATAGAAAGCCGGTTTGTGCCACAGTCCCAACCATATCAGGATAAGTCCGAGGGGAAATAGGGTAGAGGCAAGAAATAAAATCAGGTGGAATTGGGGGATAAAACCCAGTTTGGCCCAAAGTAAAGTACCCTGCCCGAGGAGTAGAATCTCCGATGCCAAGAAGGCCAAAGCCAAGAATTGCCAACCCAAACCTGAAAATCTGCCTGTGCCAAGCCAATTGTTTTTCAAAGCAAATGCTCCAATGCCAAAGGTGATGGAACCAAGCATTACCAAATGGACAAAACCGATGACATACATGCGGATGGTATAGGCGATGGTGGCCACATCCGGGATGATGAGGGCGGCCTGAATCAGGGCTTTGGCCACCAAACTCATCATTCCGATGTAAAGCATCCTGTCTATCCAGTTTTTGGGAAATTTCAGTCCCTCGAACAGTTGGTTGAAAGCAGGATTCAGTATCCGGTAATAGGCGATGACTTGGAGGATGACACCCGCAGCATTGATGAAAAACAAGGCTTTGATCGGTGTACTCCAAGAAACGGCCAAGGCATAGGTCAAGAAAAGGGAGATATGGAGGATCCATTCGCTTTTTTTGGAAACAGGAATGCTCCATCCGTTTTTTTGCAGGTAGCACACCAACAATCCCAAAAATCCATAGACAAACCAGCCATTGAGCTGAAAGTGCAAAAACCACTGCACACTCATGAAATACAAGGGGTGGAGCCTGCCCAATGTTGCGCCGACAGGACCGATTGCCCATAGTCCAAGGCTTGAAACAAGCAACCAAATGATGGAAAATCTCACCAATCGGGTAGCAGTTGATTCCTTGTGACGGCATAGGTCCTGAAGGAAGAAGTAAGCAAAGAAATAACTTGAAATCAGGTGCAGGGATGAAAATGTGATGCTGTAAAGGCCATAACCCTGAAAGGGAAAACTCAGCATCATACCTAGCGTGGTAAAAACCGATATGCCGAGAAGTACTTTATAGGTTTGGAGCCTTTTGGCATCTTTTACATAGGTAAAAACCAAAGCCCCTGTTACCAATAAATATCCCCAACCCAACAAGGCCAAATGGGAGTGTGCATGAAGAATATGCTTGTATTCGAAGAAACTGACTTCCCCGACAAGAAAATATCTCATCAAAAGCCCAAATAACGAAGCCATCAAAAAGAAGAACACCGCCCAGAACATCCACGGTTTTGCCAAGTGTCTCTCCAGCAGAGAGACACTTGGTTTTTGGCTTAAAAGTTCCGGGGCGGTTTTCATTTCTTATGGATTCAATTGGTGGTACAGTTCGGTTGCCTTCGGAAAAAGGATGTTGTTTTCCAAATGGATATGCTTGTGAAGGTCTTCTTCAAATTCCTGAAGCATGGCAAAAGCCACTTTGTAAGTCTGACAGCCATCGGAAGGTGTCCTATAGCCGTCACTCAGTTCGGATATTAAGCGGAACCTTTCACCTTCAGTCTCATGCTCGTCTTGCATCATGTTGATGGGATTCTCGATTGCTCCAAAATGTGGTTTTGAAAGGCTGAAATGACTTGATTTGGCTTCCTCCATGGCTTTGACGTAGGGGAAAAGGATCAGCTCTTCCTTTTTCATATGGGTAGTCAAAGCATCTGCAGCTTGGAAAAATTGTTCTTTGATTTGTTCGAGTTCGGGATGTCTTTCCCCGTGAACTTGGACAAGTTTCTGTAAATAAGCCTTCAAGGGAGGAATGCTGTTTTCTACGTAGCGGTGATGCGTAGTCGTGATATGGTTGATCAGGTCGGTCAGTCCAAAATCTGTAAAATGAACCTCTTCAGGTATGATGACTGCGTTTTCGAGGTCCTTTAGGATGCTTTCCATGGGGACATCGTTGACCTCACAGGCTTTCTCAAGGGTGACGCCGCCTTTGCAGCAAAAATCAATGCCGTACTCGGTGAATACTTTGGCCGCCCGGAAGTTTTCCGCAACGATTCCGCCTACTTTTCTTTGTGATAGATTTTCCATTTTTCTTATTTGTTAGAGCCTTGTAGCCGTTAGATTTCAATTTTTTAATACTTCAGAAAGCTGATCCCGATGTTTACCCTATCCGCCACATCTTTCAGGCTTGTCGTCATCAGCATACCGGTCAGGTGTTCGCGGATCGCTTGGAACTTATGGTGAACAGGGCAGGGGTGGTCTTCGGAGCATTTTTCCAATCCCAAAGCGCATCCTGTAAATAGCATGTCCCCATCAATGGCCTCGACGATTTCGGAGAGGACGATTTTGCTTGTATCACCCTGAATGTGAAATCCTCCATTTGGCCCTTTTACAGAATGGAGCAAGTCATGCTTAACAAGCTCTTGCAAAATTTTACCTGTAAATGCCTCCGGAGAATTGACGGCCTTGGAGATTTCCTTCAACCCTGCACGCTCCTGACCTTCCGGTAGCGTGGCCACATAGATCATGGCGTTGATGGCATATTTGCAGGCTTTGGAAAACATATCCGTTTTTAATACAGGACAAATATATCCTTTTATATTAAAAGATAAAAATATCCTCTATTTTTTTATCAAAATATCTTGGCTTCTTTTGAGTGTTAAAGCAAGTCTTTTGATAAACAATCATGTTATAGGTATAGAATAGATACTTTTATATATCACACCTTTTGGGGATTTTATGTCGAAAGATTTTTTGAGATACGAATCATGACAGATTATCAGCCACTTATAATCCATTTTTTAAAAAATCGCGGAGGTAAAAGGTATCAGCCTTGTATACTCCTGTGCCAACTTGGATATTGAATAAGGATTGGGCTTGCATTGGACATGGATTGGTCAAGCATTGGTCAATGGGTAGGGGAACTGTGGTGGAGCGTGTACTAGGGAGTAGGTTTGAGGTAGGACTGCTATAGGGATAGTAAGGAGAGGGGGTATGGGAATCTAAGGTTTGGGGTAGTTGGGAAGTAGCCCAAGGGTAACCCAGAGGCGGAGTATCTATAGCTAGGACACGGAGTATCCCTAACTGAGAGGCGGAGTATGGGTAGGGGGAGTATAGGACATGGTGGGCGGGACTATACCGGAGGGGTAGGGGAACATGAAGGTAAAGCCAAACAATGGCTCCTAAAACTACACCTATGAAAAGGGCTATCTGCCATCTCCCATTTTCACATTTTTTTTCAGTTGGCAGATACGTACCAATGAAATAAGGGAAGACTGGAAAAACGGCTTTCCTTGTTTGTGCCAAACTTTAGGAAAGCCGTAAATTTCATGTGTCAAGACAATGCCGGGACTTTTTCTTTTTTTCTTTGGATTCGGACTTTTATTGATTCAAAGAAATAATAAACCACAGGGACGAGGTAGACCGTCAATATCAGAGACGACATCAAGCCACCAATAATCACCCAAGCCAATCCGTTTTTCCACTCACTCGCCGTTCCACTCGCCAGGGCTATGGGCAGCATCCCAACGACCATCGATATGGTAGTCATCAGGATCGGACGCATTCTGCCTTTGCCGGCAGTGATCAGCGCTTTTCTTACCTCCATTCCCTCTGCCCGGAGTTGGTTGGTAAAATCCACAATCAGGATGGCATTTTTGGTTACCAATCCCATCAACATGATCAGACCAAGCAAGGCAAAGAGGCTGAGGTTGTTCATTGAAAGGTTGAGCGCTAAAAACGCCCCAATGACAGCAACCGGAATGGAGAAAAGGACGACGAAGGGATAGATAAAACTGTCATAAAGTGCCACCATGATCAGGTAGATCAGCAAAAAGGAAATCAGCAAAACCGATCCCAAAGCTCCAAAACTGTCATTTTGCCTTTTGATATCACTACCCCATACCATGCTGATGTCTGCAGGAAGCGGGTTTGTTTTGAGTTTGGCGACAACTTCGTCGGCCACAGTGCCGGAAGGTCTTCCAAGGGCATTGGCTGTCAAAGTGACTGCAGGTTGACGGTCTTTTCTTTCAAGTAAGGAAGGTGATTTGTTCTGGGAAATGTTGGCTACCTGAGCGAGTTCGATCGGGAACCCCATAGGATTGGTGATCAAAATCCGTCTGATGTCTTCGTAATTTTGGCGGTTAAAATTATCCAATTGGATACGGACAGGATATTCGGTACCCCCTTCGGTCAGGGAGGCATCGTCATTTCCGGTCAGGGCATAACGGAGATTTTGTCCCACAAAGGCATTGTTCAGACCAAATAGCTGCAGTCTGTATTGGTCGGGGATGACCTGGAACTCAGGGCTTCCTTCTTCCACGGACAATTTCACAAAGTCTGATCCGGGGATATTTTCGACAATGGTCTTTAGGTCATTTGCCGCAGCCATGACACTTTCGGTAGTCGGGCCGCTGAGGGTTATTTCTATCGGTGCGGATCTTGGGATCAGTCCCAATGCGGTCATGGAATAACTTACTCCGGGAAATTCTTTTTGCAACTCCTCCCTGACTTCTTTCATATAAGTTTCTGTTGGGATATTGCCTCTTTCCTTTGCGGGTTTTAGCTGGATGGTGAGTTCGGATTTATTGGGTGAACCCACGCCAAGGCTTCCGATTCCGGTGGTTGGGCCGCCGATGTTGCTGAAGATGGTGGCCACTTCAGGTTGCTCCAAGAGGAAATTTTCTATCTCTTGGCTTTTGAGGTTGTTCTGCTTGATTCCGGTGGATTTGTCAAATTCTAGGTAAAGACTGAACTTTCCCTGATCTCCGGTGGCAATCAGTTCCTTGCCGATGATCCCCTGCTTCAGGATAAGTCCGGTCATGGCAAAAAGCGCTAAAATGATGCCCATAAATACAAGCTTATGGTCCAATACCCAATCCAACTGTCTGCCATACCAAGCGATGAAGGTGTCCAACTGATGCTCAAACCAGATCAGGAATTTGTTAAAGAAATTGGTTGGTTGAAGGTCTTCTGACTTGCCGATCCGTGAAGCCATCCAAGGCGTAAGTGTAAATCCAACCAGCAAACTCGTCATCGTGGAGGTAATCACGACTACAGAAAACTGCTTTAACATATCCGCCACAAAAACCTGCAGGAAGAGGATCGGCAAAAACACCACCACGTCCACCAAGGTGATGGAAAGCGCTGAAAAGCCGATTTCAAGACGTCCGTCCATGGCTGCAGTCCTTTTGTCTTTTCCCCGATCCAAATGGCGCTGTATGTTTTCCAAAACCACCGTGGCATCATCCACAAGGATACCAATGATGAGAGACATGGCCAGCAACGTCATCAGATTCAGGGTATATCCCAATAACCACATGACAGCGAATGCTGTAACAAGGGAGGTTGGGATGGCGACCAATACTATCAGTGAATTTCTGAAGCTTCTCAGGAAAATAAGCATGACAAGAGACACGAGAATAACTGCGAGGATAAGGTCAAAAACCACTGAATTGACAGCAGCGATGGTATTGTCAGTACTGTCGTCAGCGATAATGAATTTTATACCGGCACTTGAATTTATTTCCTCTATCAGTGCCAAACGGTCTCTTACTGCTCGGGAGACCTCGACGGCATTGGCATCACCCTGCTTTTTGAGCATCAGGCCAATACCTTCCTTGCCATTGTAACGGCTGATGGAGCTGATTTCTCTAATTCCGTTTTTCACTACAGCGACATCCCTGACATAGACCGGACTGCCCTTCACCGGCATGGCGACCTGCACCGATCCAATATCCTCCAGCGAATTGAATTTCCCCAAAAGTCTGACAGCGCTCTGTTCGGTGACAGTCTGGACTTTTCCCGCAGGGACATCGAGTCCGGATCTGTTGATGGCTTCTACAATTTGAAGCAGTGAGATTTTGTACTGTCTGAGTTTGTTTTGGTCCACGTTGACCAGGACTTCTCGCTGTTCACCGCCGAGGATGGTGATCTCGGCGACCCCTTTGAGTTGCTGTATCTGCGGGATAAAATCATCGATCATCTTTTGGTAAAACTCAGGACCGTTGATTTGGCTTGTCGCGGTGATGGACATGATGGGCAGGTCATTTGGGGAGACCTTGCTCATTTCGGGGGAAAGCACCTCCTTGGGAAGATCCTGCGAAATATTATCAATGTACCGCTGTGCGTCCATCATGGTTTGGTCCAAGTTGACGCCGTATTTCATGTTGGCGATGACCACAGAGGCATTGGGGAGAGATTTGGTAACCAAATAGTCTACTCCTTCCAGATTTGAAAGTGCATCTTCGATTTTTTTCGAAACCGAATTTTCGACCTCCTCAGGTTCGGCACCGGGATAGACTGTCTTGATGACGACAACAGGCTGGTTGAAGTCTGGCATCAATTCGTAAGAAAGATTGGTGAAGCCGATATATCCCAAGAGGATGAAAACACTGAACAGGACAATGATCAAAGAAGGCCTGTTGATGGATATGGATGTGATATTCATGGCGGAGTGGTTAAAAGATAGGAGTGAGGTTGGCACCTTCAAAGACATTGATCACACCACCGATGACGAGGGTATCACCTTCCTGAAGTCCGGAATCTACCAGGATTTTGTCCTGGATTCTTTTGCTGATGGAGATCGTAGTGAGCTGTGCTTTTCCGTTTTTGATCAGATATACTTTGGGTTCGAGGTCTGACCCTACGATGGCCGATGAGGGTATCAGGATTCCGTTTTGCATGCTCGGGTCTGATATAGATACTTCCCCCAAAAATCCTGCTTTGATCTTGAGGTCGTTGCTGTTGCTGACCTTGAGTTCGACAGGAAAACTATTTCCCGGATTGCTTTTGAAGCCCACCATGGATACTTTTCCAGTGGTCTTCATATTGATCACTGGGACCAAGATGTCGACAGTCTGACCATTTTGGAACAGGCTTAGGTCTTGTTCCGAAACCTGTATCAAGAGACTCAGGTCTTTTAGATTGGATACCTGAACCAAAGGTTTGCCGGGTGCCGCAAAGTCTCCCACTTCGGTCATTTTTGCAGTGACAATCCCATCAAAAGGCGCTCGGATGCTTGTTTTTTTGATTTGCTCTTGAAGGGATTGGTGTTGGACTGTGGCGGATTTGAGGGCCATTTCGGTTTTTTCAAGTTGGATTCCCTGGATGGCGTCATTTTCTACCAATATTTTATAGCGTTTCAAATCCGATTCAAGCCCTTCTATCTGGACTTCAATTGCTTTTTGTTGCCATACCAGCATGGTGTTGTCCAGCTGTACCAATACTTGACCTTTACGGACAGGGTCGCCGTTTTCTACCATGACGGCATTGACTTTTCCCTGCAATTCTGCACTGAGGTTGGATTCTTTTTGGGCCACAAATGCACCCGTGAAAGCAGACTCCTGCTGCACAGATTCTTTGGTCAGCTTTTGGGCCATCACATTGATGTTTTGATCCTTATTGTAGTGAAAGACCCTTTCCGTGGCTATTTGCTTGTTGGAAAAAAGCTTGAATGCTATCGCCGCAACGATAACCAAAGGGATGAGAATATAGAGTAGCTTTTTCATGGTTTCTCTTTCAGTTGAGGAGTGTTCCGTTAAGTTTTTTGATTTCAAGGGTGGCAGTGAGGTATTCGACCATGGCCGAGAGATATTGCTGCTGACTGTCTCTGAGGGCATTGTCTGCCAATAGTACTTCTGTCAGGCTTGCGATTCCCTCACGCTGATGGAGCAAGGTCCGCTGATAGACTGACTCGGCTAATGCGATCTGCGAAAGATTGGTTTGGAGTTGCTGTTCTGCCTGGTCCTGTTTTAGTTGGGCATTTTGGCTGAGGACAAGGGTCTGTTCATTGACAAAGTCTTTTTGAAGTTGGCTGTTTGCCAATTCATATTTTTTGACCCGGATTTTTTTCTGCGTGACTGTGCCACTGAATAGGGGATAGTTCAATTGAATTCCTACAAAACTCACCCTGTAGAAATCAAGAAAAGCTTCGGGTTCGCCATTGAAACCAAAACCTGTGGTTCCATAATTGCCATAAAGCGACAATTGCGGAATGCGGCTGTTGTGTAATGTTTTGAGTTCCTGTTGGACGATCTTGTATTTACTTTCCTGAATGAGGATGTCGAGGATATTTTTACTCTCCAAATATTCCTCCTCAGGTTTGTGTATGGTGGAAAGAACATCAAAATCCCTGTCTGTTTCTATACCCATAGAAAATTTCAGCAGGTTCAACACAGACTCATATTGTCTCATGATTTGTGACCGCTGCGTCTGGAGCTGTTGGTTTTGAAGGACCACCTTGTCCAATTCTGTTTTTTGAACCATGGTCTGTTCATAGAGTAACTGAATGTTTTTTTGAAGTTTTTGGCTGTTCTCGAGGTTTTGTTCTATGAATGCCAATTTGTTTTTCAGGATTTGGGCATTGTAGTAGAGGTTTGATATTTCGAAGTAAATCTGTTCCCTTGATTTGCTTTCCTGCAAGGATGAAAGGGCTTCGTAACTTTCAGAAACTTTGATTCCACCCATGATCTGGGGATCGTAAATGGGCATTTTGAAAGACAGGTTTGCCGAAATATTATTGGGAACGCCAAATTGAATCGGTCTGAATACGCCCTCCTGACCACCAAAGGCAGCCTGTGGGAGGAGCTGATAAGGAAGGTCTGTGTAGTACCGGTAGTCTCCCTGAAGGAAAAGCTTGGGAATCAACTGCGCTTTTGCTTCCTGATTTTTGAGACCGGCTATGTCCGTCTGGTTTTTGGCCATCAGGATGTTCTTGTTATGGACAAATGCCGTGTCGATGCAGGCCTCAAGTTCCCATTCTCTGTTTTGGGCTTTTGCTGAAAAGGTCAAGACCATGAGCGGTAATACTAACCCTAGTTTTAGTATGTGAGTATTTACTAACATAATATGTCAAATTTTTTTAAGGTTTAATGATCGTCAAAAGGCTCTCAATGATATTTTGACCATTTCTTCTGAGATCAAATTGGAAATTGGCGATTTTCCATTTGAACATCTGCAACCGAAATGACCCGATAATGATGTGCACCAATTCCTCAGAAGTGATGGATTGGGTAAATATTCCTTTTTGCTGACCGTCCAGGATGACCGGCATGAGGTAACTGATTTTGGTTTGCATGAGATGGAGGATAGCCTGGTTGATTTTTTCGCTTGCTTCCAATAGTCCATCGGAAAATACAGCAACAACAAAGTGTGGATTTTCGCTGAAGAAATCGAACTGACTTTTGAAAATTGCCTTGAATTTTGATTCAGGAGTATTATTTTCCTTGATGGCTGCTGCAAGTCTCTGATCCATATCAGCATTCAAAAATTCCAATAATCCGACTATAATCGCTTCTTTGTTTTCAAAGTGTCTATAAATGGCTGCCTCAGAAAAGCCCATTTCTTGTGCCAGCTTTTTGGTAGTCAAGCCGCTTACACCGGAGTTGGAAAGGAGTTTTCCCGCAGCTTCAATAATCTCTTTTTGTCTTTCTGAAATCTCTTTCATAATGTAAGTTAGTATTCACTAACAAAGGTAAAGATAAATTGTAGAAATAAAAATATTGTCGTGATTATTCTCATCAGATCTGAACAATTTTCTTGAAAATACCCTGTTCAAGGGACGGGGAAAAAGGTTTTTTAGAACGAGATTAGTCAACCAAAAAACAAAGTTAAATTTTGGCTATTGGTTGATTTTCCTTTTTGGAAAAACTCTGCCATTTGTTTGATGGTGAGTCAAACCGTTTCATCTTTCATAAATGTTTGAATCTTGTCTTTTCCGTCATCTCAATGAGCATACTGAACAAAAAAAGTCAAGTACCTTTTCTCTCAACTTTGGAACTTAAACACAATTATTTAGATTGATTAAAAATAATATATGGCGTTGTTTGAGAAAAATCTATTAATTTTCGAGACCCTTAGAAAGTATCAATAATGACAGCAGCAGAACTTTCGTTACAGCAATCTTCAATCATAGAAAGTATAAGAGAATCTGATATTTCCATTAATTTTTTAGAGTTGGGGATTTTGCCCGGGAAAGAAATCAAATTATTGAAGAAAGCACCTTTTGGAGGGCCAATGGCTTTTTTGATTGAAGAAAATATTATCGCCCTCAGACAGCAGGAGGCCATTATGATCAATTTAAAATCCTGATTAGCATGGAAACTGCCACTGCCCTCCAGACCAAAACTGTTGCCATTATCGGCAATCCCAATGTAGGCAAATCCAGTATTTTCAACCAACTGACAGGCCTCAATCAAAAAATCGGAAATTACCCCGGAGTTACCGTTGACAAAACAGTGGGTTTTCTTCGGATTGGTGAAAAGGAAATTAACCTGATCGACCTGCCGGGAACTTACAGCCTTTACCCCAAGTCTGAAGATGAAGTCATCGCCCATCGTGTCCTGAATGGATTGGGACAGGAAAAGCCGGATTTCGCTTTGGTAATCCTCGATGCCTGCAACCTGGAGAGAAGTCTGTTGCTTGGTACCCAGGTGATGGATTTGGGTATTCCAATGGCTTTTGTAGTCAATATGAAGGACCTCGCCATTAAAAAAGGCATTCAGATCAAGACTTTTGAATTGTACAAATTGCTTGGCGTGCCTTTGGTTCTTACCGATGCAAGAAACAACGAAGGAATAGATGCCATCCGTCAATTGATGGCAACCGAAAAGTTTGAATCACCCAAACCGCTTCTTGACTCCTACGCATTCGCCGACAAGGCATTGGTAGAGGAAGTCATAGCGAGATTTGGGTTTATAAATCCCTATCAGGCTTTCCAGATGTTGGTGTTCGGAGAATTTGACAAAACCCTACCAATAGCGGACAAGCAATGGCTGAAGGAAAAATCCCTTGTTTTTGGATTTGACAGAAAAAGGCAACAGGTACGTGAAACCGAAGCGCGGTATGTCAAAATAGCTTCAATACTCAAAAAATCTGTCGATAGGGTTAAAATCGAATCAAGCAATGTAACCATTAGCTTGGACAATGTTTTCTTGAATCCTGTCTTTGGGTTTGTGGTTTTTCTGGGAATCATGCTGTTGATATTCCAGGCAATTTTTGCTTGGGCAGCCTTCCCGATGGATTTGATTGATGTGGGATTTGCAGGCCTGAGTGGTTGGATTTATGAGAATCTTCCTCCTGGTGTATTGACTGATTTGCTTGCAGAAGGGATTGTTCCCGGGATCGGCGGAGTTGTCATCTTTATACCGCAGATCGCCATGCTGTTTGGTTTTTTGGCGATTTTGGAGGATACCGGATATTTGTCCAGGGTGGTGTTTTTGATGGATAGGTTGATGCGTCCTTTTGGACTCCATGGCAAAAGTGTCGTTCCGCTGATCTCAGGTATGGCCTGTGCCATCCCCGGTATCATGGCGGCCAGAAATATCAGCAACTCCAAAGAAAGACTGATCACGATTTTGGTGACTCCTTGGATGAGTTGTTCGGCAAGGTTGCCGGTCTATATTATTCTGATCGGATTGACTGTTCCGGACACCCTTTGGATGGGAATCAGTTTTCAGGCCCTCGGTCTTTTGGCGATGTACCTGTTGGGAGTCTTGTTTACACTCTTGGGGGCTTTGGCCCTGAAATTTATCCTAAAAACCAAAGAGAAAAGTTACCTCCTGACCGAGCTTCCCATTTATAGGTTACCAAGATGGAAGACCGTCCTATTGACGATGTTCAACAAATCCAAAATCTTTGTTTTGGAAGCCGGCAAGGTCATTCTTTCGATTTCCATTGTCCTTTGGGTTTTGGCGAGTTATGGTCCGAGTGGCAAAATGCAGGCGATTGAAGATGAAAAAACAACCATTTTACAAACTACTCCTGAGGCAGAATGGTCTTCTGTGGAGGAGTTATATGCCTCCAAAAAGCTTGAGGCATCATTTATCGGTATCATGGGCAAGGCCATCGAGCCCGCCATCAGGCCCTTGGGTTATGACTGGAAAATCGGTATTGCACTCTTGACTTCTTTTGCAGCCAGGGAAGTCTTTGTCGGGACCATTGCTACGATTTACAGCATTGGCGGAGATGTCGAAAACGAACTGACCATCCGTGAAAAACTAGCAAAAGAGGTCCATTCTGATACCGGAGAGAAGGTTTTTGACAAAGCCACAGGGTTTTCCCTCATGGTCTTTTATGCCTTTGCGATGCAATGTATGAGTACCTTGGCGGTAGTGTACCGCGAAACTAAAAGCTGGAAATGGCCTATCCTGCAGACCGTTGTCATGACCGGGATTGCGTATTTGGCAGCCTTTATCACCTATCAGATTTTCTCATAATTATGTGGCAGGAACTTGTTGTTTTCGGATTGTTTGCCTTGGTTTTGGGAACTTGGGTTTTCAGGACTTTTATACGAAAACCAAAACAATCCCAATCCGGTCCCGGTTGCGATAAATGTGGGCGATAGTTAGTGCCTTTCTCCTCTCTATTTTTTGAATTGAAGGATTTATTAATTATAAATATTTTTTATACATATAATTATTAATATAAATAAAAACTAATGAGTAGACCTTTGCAATTTTGTAATGTCAAAAGAATCAGACACTAAAGGCTACACATATGAACAGGCAAAACAACATCACTTTGATCAAAGGGGAATTTGAAACCGAAGAAGCAAAAGATATTTTGAGAAACCTGATTGATTTCAAGATCAAGTTTCATCAGATCAAAAGTTTCAACTCTGAATTAAAATTTGGTGAAAAAGATGCTCGTTCCCAAGCAAGAATCATAGAATTGAAGGCAAGCATGCAGAAAATGCTTGAAATAATGGAAGAAGCTGAAGCAAACGGATATAGCCTAAAAATTGACGCAAAAATTGATATTGAGTTTCAGCCTCAAGAGACCCAGAAAGTGGATCATTTGGTGGTCAGCCATTGATATATATTTTCAGACTTATTCGATAAAAAAATGGGGAAGATTGATTCCCCATTTTTTTTACCTTATTTTTTATCAATCATGTCTCGTTCCCTCCATCACTTTGAAAATATGTAACACTGCAGGGAAAATCGCATCCATGGATTCGGCGGCGCCTTTTGTCGAACCGGGTAAAGCCAATACCAATGTTTCTCCGATCAGACCCGCTACACTTCTCGACAACATAGAATAGGGTGTCCGCTGCTGTCCATACGCACGGATGACCTCTTCGATTCCGGGTACTTCCTTTTCCAAAAGCGGCTTGATCGCTTCCGGAGTGACATCCCTTGGAGACAAACCTGTTCCCCCTGTGAAAATCACCAAGTCCATTCCTCCGGTACAATACTGCTTTAATTTTTCCTGAATGATAGCAGTTTCGTCAGGAATCACCATATAGTCTCCAATGATGACACCTTGTTTTTCCAACTTTTCGATAATGGCCTTTCCTGCCATGTCCTCTTTGGTTCCCTTTGATATAGAATCCGAACAGACCACCACGGCAGCTTTGAGTCCTTGAGTTTCCTTTCTGGCAAAATCTGTCTTGCCGCCTTTCTTTTCCAACAATTTTATCTGATTGATGCTGATGCCCTTGTCGATAGGCTTGAGCATGTCATACATCGTCAGCGCCACAACTGAGGCAGCGTGCATGGCTTCGACTTCCACGCCGGTTTTGTAGATTGTATGGATCTCTGCATGGATGTGTATATCCAAACCTTCGATTTTATAGCTGATGGAAGTGAACTCGATCGGGAGAGGATGACAATCCGGTATCATGTCCGAAGTGCGCTTGGCAGCAAAAAGTCCCGCTGTCTTCGCCATTTCAAAGACATCACCTTTTGGTACCTTCCGCTGTACGATGGCATCGATGGTTTCCTGTGAACTCACTGAGACAATTGCCTGGGCAATGGCTTTGCGGAGAGAGGGTGATTTGTGGGTAATGTCGACCATTTTTTTAGAGTATCAAGAAATTAGTATCAAGTATCAAGAGGCGAGAGTCTCTCAGAGCTCAGTTGGCAGTAGCAGTTGGCAGTGGTTATGTGGTAAGAATCAAATAGCGAAAAGCGGGAGCCAAGATGCAATAACCAAGAGACCCTTCGTACCTCAGGGTGACGCATAACAACCCGACAACGCGAAGCAGACAACCCGACAACCATTACAACAACTACAACAATTACAACCCTTCACTCAACCCCTCACAAATTCTCCTTCCAGACCGAGCCGTCGTTGTCTATCAGTTCTTTTCCCCAGACAGGAACTTCCTTTTTGATCCTTTCTACCAATTCTTCGCAGGCATCGATTGCTGCTTTGCGGTGCTTGGAAGAAGTGAATACAAAGAGGCAGATTTCACCGACTTTCACCTCTCCGAGACTGTGGTAGATATGCATACAGCTCAAAGGGTATTTGACAAATATAGCTTCCCTGATCTCAAAGGCCTTTTCCAACGCCATTTCTTCGTAGGCTGTGTATTCGATCGCAGTGACTTTTCCGCTTTCTTTTTCATCGGCCCTCACCTGACCGAGAAAGATGCTATGTCCTCCAATATCCGTTTTGGAACTGTGGTTGGCGATGGACTTGGCGATGGATTCAGGTGAAATAGGTCCCTGAACAAAGATGTTTTTTGGGCTTCTTTTGGTTTCCATGTATTTATCAATAAATCGGTGAATCAGGGGCTTCAATGCCTCCTGATATTGAATGTATCTTTTTTCCAGGAAAATGCTTTTCCAACATTTTTACTGCCTTCAAACTCCGGACTCCGCTTTGGCAAAACAACAAGATCAATTCCGAATTGAGCCATTCTTGGTGCTTTTCATCTATCAGGTCCAAGGGTACAGATTGATATGGATGTCCTTTCAGTTTTGGGAATTCATCCGCTTCCCTGACATCAATGAGTGTTCCTCCGGGGAATTTATTCAATAAGGCAAAAGCTTCTTCCCAATCAATAGAGTCACCATCTCCACAAACTACGGCATAATCTGTTGTCTCCAAAGCTTCCATCGAGGAAGGAATCCCCTTCTTTGAATCCGGATTTTTGCTAAGCTCCATTGTGTAGCATTGATGGCTGAGAAGGTTGTAAAACAGCATCTTGTCCACCAAAGCTTCGCCGTATCCTGTCAGATATTTTAAAGCTTCTGCTGCCTGTAAGGTCCCAATTATTCCAGGCAAAACCCCCAAGACTCCGGTTTCATTGCAATTGGGAATTTCGTAGGCAGTAGGAGGATCAGGGAAAATATCTCGGTAATTGATGCTGTTATGGCCCTTTCCATTCAAGATAGCAACCTGACCTTCATTTTGATACACAGCTCCAAAAACCAATGGTTTACCCAAAAGCACGCAGGCGTCATTGACCAAATACCTTGTGGGGAAATTGTCCGAACCGTCAATGATCAGGTCGTATTTGGAAAATATCGCCTTGATGTTTTGCGTGGTGATGAATTCCGGGATGCAATTGATCTTGATATCGTGGTATTTTGCTTTGAGAAAATGGGCGGCAGTTTCAGCTTTGTTTAGGCCCAAATCTCCCTCTCCAAAGAGTACTTGTCTGTTGAGGTTGGATAATGATACCATATCTCCATCCACAATGCCAATTGTTCCGACACCTGCGGCAGAGAGGTATAGTAGAACGGGGCAACCCAAACCGCCCGCACCGATGACCAATACCTTTGCCTGCTTCAGCTTGTGCTGCGCTTCTTTTCCAAATCCAGGCAATATATATTGTCTTTCAAAGCGGTCCATATCATCTTTTTATTAACCTCCGGAAAAAGGAGGTAGCAAGGCAACTTCAGCACCTACAGGAATGGCTGTCTTTCCGACTGCCATTTTTTTATTGATTGCAAGGCTAAACTTGGTATGCTGAAGGTCGGGGTATTGTTGGTAGAGATAGCCTAATAAAACCTCTGTGTCCGGCATGTATTCCAACACCAACTCTTTGGTTTTTATCTTTTCGGCAATCATACCGAAGGCTATTATGTGGATACTTGTAAGTGTCATAGGTTCGAAGTTAGGCATTAGAATTGGAATAATTTGACTTTCACCCAGACCAGATCAGCTTCACCGCTGCAATAAAGAGAACAACAGTCAAGAGGTATTTGATCATGACGGGATTGAATTTCTTTGCACCGAGATACGCGCCCAAAGCTCCTCCTGCGATCGTCAACGGCATGACGATCCAAAGTTGCCGGTCGATATCCACCTGAAACCCGTCTGCACCAAGAAACCCCGATACGGAGTTGAAAAAGATGAACAGCGCACTGACGGCGGCGGTTTCTTTCATATTGGTCCAACCCAACATCAGCAATATCGGCGATAGGATGATCCCGCCCCCGATGCCGATCAGTCCGGAAAAGAATCCGATCAGCAATCCCAATACAGGTCCCATCCACCACTGCCTTTCCATGGCAGGACGGTCAGATACCGGAAAAACATTCATAAATCGGAGAATGGGAAAGAAAAGCAAAATGCCCAAGATCCTTTTATACAGGACTGTATCCACCAGAATACTGCCCCCAAGATATGCTGCAGGAATGGAGAATAAGGTCAACGAAATAAACAGCTGCGTGGGAAAAGTGCTTGCCTTTCTAAAGGAAAAGAACGCCATCAAAGACACAAACATGTTCATGATCAGCGCTGTGGGACGGATTTGTTCCGGGGCGAAATTCAACAAAGCCAACACCATCAAATAGCTGCTTGCACCACCATGACCCACAGAGGCGTACAAAAAAGCCACCAAAGGCAGCATCAGATAGAGGAAGAATTCATTTAGTCCTTCAGTCATATTTTACCATTCGTAGATATTGACTTTGGTACCTGCTTCCAAAAAATCCACTTCCTCACCGATCTCCGCGATGCAATTGGCAGTGCCATAAGAGATCAAATTAAAGGATTCCTGACCGGGGAGTACGGTGACTTCACCGTTTTCCAGTTTGGCCTTCAGGAAAAAGGTGAGTGCGCCATTCTTTTCAAATTTATTAGCCAAAGGATATGAACCGGTTGGATTCCAAACTTCTGTCCTTCCCATCCAAGCTTCGATGCAGGGTTTGACATATTGGTTGAAGCAGGTGAGGGTAGAGGCGGGATTTCCCGGCAAGGCAAAAATCCATTGGTTTTTCTTCTGCCCGACAAAAAGTGGTTTTCCGGGCTTTTGCTTCACTTTGTAGAAAAGTTCCTGCACTCCAGCTTGCCGCAATCCTTCTTTGACGTAGTCATAATCTCCCACAGAAATACCTCCGGAAAGAATCAGGATATCGTAGTTGTCGAGGTATTCGTTGATTTTCTCCTGCAATTTCTCCGGTTCATCTATCGCCTTCCCGATCTGGATTTCTTTCACTCCAAGATTTTGCAGGTAAGACTTCATCACCGGACCATTGGCATCATAGACTTTTCCAAAACCCAAAGGATTCCCTGCTTCTTCGAGTTCATCGCCCGTCAGGATGATCCCGACAGTCGGAGCTGCATGGACGGGAACCTGGCTGATCCCTACAGAAGCAAGCAAACCGATCATCCCGGGACTGATTGAACTGCCTTTCTTGGCGATCAGGTCGCCGGCTTTGTTTTGGGCTCCCTTGCCACGGAAGTTGGCTCCCTTTCGGAACTTTTCTGAATCAAAAATCAGCTGTCCTTCTTCTATTTTGACATACTCTTGAGGAATGATTGTGTCTGCGCCTGAGGGAACAGGCGCACCTGTAAAGATCCGGATGGCTTCATTTTCTCCCAAAACCAACTCCTGCATGTCTCCGGCTTTGCTCTTGGATTGGCTTAAAAGCCTTCTTAGGTTATTGTCTTTTTGCCAGCAAATGGCATAACCATCCATGGCAGAATTATTGAAAAAAGGAATATCGATGGGGGAGAAAATATCCTTGGAAAGGACCAACCCGGAAGCTTTATCCATGTCGAGCAAAATAGTCTTGCCTGAAATGAGGTTATCCTGAAGTGTTTTTTTTGCTTCGCTAACTGAAATCATATGGGTTGGCTAACCGCCGATTTTGATCATGCTGCGGTTTTCGATTTTATCTGCTTCGGCTTTGAGGTAATCAGGTGAAAACTGTCCCCCGAGCATGGCGTGTTTTCTATAGATGGATAGGTGGATCAAAGGAAGGATGTCTTCACCTTTGCGCAGAGTGCCGAGCAGGTCCATTTCCTCTTTGCCAAAAAGGCAATTTTTCATCTTGCCGTCAGCTGTGATCCGCATCCTGTTGCAGTCCCCACAGAAGTGCTCGCTCATCGTCGTGATGAATGCAAAAGTACCTTCATTGCCGACCACTTTATATTTTTTGGCGGTATCATGGACCTGATCCTGAAGTTTGACCACATCCATTTCAGCTTGGACCATCCCGAGCATCTGCTTTGCAGTGATGACCTTTTCACTTTTCCAATGGTTGCCCGAAAAAGGCATAAACTCTATGAATCGGACATGAAGCGGAAGTTTTTCAGTGATTTTGACAAAGTCAAGCAGTTCCTCCTCGATGATGCCATTCAGTGCCACTGCATTGATTTTGACCCGAAAGCCATGGTCAAGGAGCAGGAGAATATTGTCCCAAACCTGTTGGAATTGGTTTCTTTTGGTGAGTTTGAAAAATGTCTCCGGATTCAGGGTGTCAAGACTGACATTGAGGGAACGGATGCCTGCGTCTTTCAAAAGTTGGAGATGCTTGTGAATCAAAACCCCGTTGGTGGTCAGCGTAAGTTCGACCAGTAACTTTGACAACCGCTGCACAATGTCGGGAAACTCCTTTCTGACCAAAGGTTCGCCACCGGTCAACCTGATTTTCTTAACTCCGAGGTCCACAAAAGTCTTGGCAATCTGCTCAATCTCTCCGGTGGACATGAGTTTGGAATTGGGCAGGCACTCAATTTCCTCATTGGGCATGCAGTAGGCACAACGGAAGTTGCAGCTATCTGTCAGCGATATCCGGAGGTAATTGTGGATCCTGTTATGTTGGTCAATGAGCATTTGAAGCGGGTAAATTTCCCAATTGTATCAAGATCAAATTTGCCAAGAAAGATTAAGAATTAAAAGGGGAATTTTGTAAAGGGTAGGATGTCAGATGTCCGATGACGGATGTAAAGAAAGGAGAAGTAAGTATCAAGTATCAAGAAGAGAGAGACTAGAGGCGAGAGCCGAGATACCAGTGATCAATCAATTGTTTTTGTTTTATCCGCGAAAAGTTAAATATCACTCACAACTATGAAATTGGAGAAAACTTATCCTTGTCACCTCCCTGCCTACCGCAGGCAGGGACGAAGGAGGGGTCTATTTGTTCAATTAAATTAAAGATTTCTCTCTACGTTCGAAATGACAAGGTGAGTTTATCTTTATTCTTGAAGAAACCAAAGTTTTGGAACTTTATTTAGATAATGATTAAGTTACAATTAAGGGTTGAAGAAGCAGGCACTTTACCTTGTCACCTCCCTGCCTACCGCAGGCAGGGACGAAGGAGAGGTCTACTTAATCGCAAGTTTTGATTCTTTTAAAAAGATTTCTCTCTACGTTCGAAATGACAAGGGGAGGTTTTTTAAAGTCTTAATTTTCTTTTTTCATCCGATCATGATGCTAGAACCCCAAAACGCGAAGCAGACAACCGTTTCAACAACTAGAACAATTAGAACCATTAACCAAGAGACCTTTCGTGCCTCAGGTTGGCGGACTCTAAAACCCGATAATTCCAAAGCAGACAACAATGACAACAATGACATCCACTAGAACAATTATAACCGAAACATGAACAAAAAACCCCAAACAAAAACCAAATCAGGTTTATGTTTGGGGTATAATGATTGATTTTCAAATTAAGGTTTGATTCACACACAATATCAATCAATATCCAATATCAATCAATATCTATTCACTCCGAATTCAACCTAAGTTGAAGTTTTATTTCGCCAAAGAATTAATCCAAGCAGCAATCTTCAAAGCTTCATCCCTTGGAACCTGTGGCATTGCGGCCATCGGTGTGGCATAATCCGGCCAATTCTCAGGTTTTGGATTGTAGATCAAGTCCACGATTTTCTCATTGGAATATTTCCTTTTGGCGATTTCTGCATAGGCAGGACCGACTTGTCGCTTGGTAGCGTTATGACAAGCAGTACAGGTGTTCTTGGCGAGCAGTGCATTGATAACTTCGAGTGAAGGGACTTCATTGGCGGCAGCCACGGGTTGTACAGCAACTGCAACCGGGGCTTTCTTCGGAGAAGTAGCGGCTTTTTTCGCTGCTTCGGCTTCCTGTTTTGCTTTTTCGGCTACGGAGTTGTACTGAATGAGTTCATCCACGGTCAACTTTGCCCCTTCGGGAATATTGTTCAGTGTATAATACGCCGTACCATGTACCAAAGAATGGGATTCGAAACTGTCCCTGAGGCCATCCAAGGATATTTTATGGATGTGGTACCTCCTCAAGCCATCGACTACGATCCTTACTTTCATGCGGTCAGCCGATACCTTAACTCCTGAGATAACATTTTCCTGAATATTCACAGGAGGACTGCCGTAGACCGGATGGTATTTGTAGGTAAAGCTCTGAACGGCATAGGAAGCCAAGTCCTCTGCAGAATTGATATTGATTGGCTTGGTGAATTCTATCTCAAATCCATCAGGCATGGCTTTGACGGTTCTCATTTCAAAAGGGATTTCATTGTTCCAAACCATACGCTGCAAGCCTTCATTGGCTTCGCCTGCCGAACCCCAACCCCTGTTGGTCTCGCCTACAAAAAGCGACTTGTCCGCACCGAAGGCTATCCGCATCACACCGGATTGGAATCCTCCTCTAAAGTCAATGGATGCACCTTGGTACTGTCCGTTGACTTTCTCCAGCATGACCCGCATGATCTTGCTCTGACCCTGATCCCCTACAAGGACCTGACCTTCGAATGGCCCCAAATGTCCTTTTGGAATCTGCAAAGGCTCAGAATTCGAGATGCCGTGGATGCCATGAGGCAACCAAACTGCCGGAAGCTTGATGGATGGGATTTTTTCTTTGGCCTCAAAAAGTGTGATAAATTCCTCATCGACTATATTTTCGGGCTTGATATAGCGGCCGTAAGTGTTTTTGATTTTCCTTGGATCGACTACTGCGTCAAATTGTTCAGAGGTCAGCTTGAAGGGAGGACCGGCCATTCCTGTCCAGGCCAAGCCTGCAGGGTGTCCGGTGAAATCTCCCTTTTCCAAATGCCACAATCCACCCGAAGCCATGTAATCTCCTTGATTGTCGGTGTAAAACAGTTCTCCGTCTATGATGCCGAGTCCGGCAGGGGAGCGCATGCCGGTGGCCCAAGGCTCCATTTTGCCGTCAGGGGTGATTTTCATCACCCAACCTCTGTACGGCACGCGGCTTTCGCCTCTCCACCATTCTTCATTTCCAAAGGCCACATTGCCAGAAACAAAGTAATTCCCATCCTTGCTGACTTTGGGTCCAAAGCTATATTCATGGTAATGGCCGGAAATGTCCCATGCATAGATCGTCTCGTATTTGTCTGCGTAGCCGTCCTTGTCTGTGTCGGTGACTTTGGTGAGTTCACCCCTTTGGGCACAGATCCATGAACCGTCCTGATAGGTCAATCCGAGGATTTCGTGGAGTCCTGAAGCAAATTTTCGGAAGAAAGGTCTTGGGCTTGTGGGATTTTCTACGATGAAAATATCCCCCCGCCTAGTCGCCACCCCAAGGTTGCCATTTGGCATCAAAGCCAATCCGCCTACTTCAAGGAGCGTTCCTTCCGGACTGCTTACCTTCATGATTTTGTAATAATCCTCCTCTAATGGAGACTCCTGTGCCATGGCCGGACGGGAAAACAATCCCAAAAGTCCAAGTGCCAAGACGGTAATATATGTTGAATAAAAGGTCTTCATATTCTAATTGTCAATAAGTTAAAACAAGATGGCGTATTGGATTTGTGAATTGAGGGATACCAAGAGCTGCTGTTTGTCTCCACTGCTTTGGATTACCGGCTTGTTGGCCGATTTGGGGTCTACCTGAATGTAGAAACCCTTGTCTGCTACCCAATACAATCCGTCTTTGATCAGCTTGATGGCGGCACCTTCGGCGATGGCATATTGCTTATTGGCGGTGCCTCCTGTGGCGGAAAGTGTTCTGTCGAGGCCTTTGCCATCTACTCTGCTGATGATAAAGTCTTTGAATGCGATTCCTTGCAAATCATAGCTGAATTCTACGCCTCCATTTTTGGTCTGATATCCTTGGGAATCAAAGTTCTGCTTGTTTGACTGGAATTCTATTCCCTGAAGGTTCTTTTCAGGATTGCCGAGGAAAACCACCGCACCGAGGGGAACAGAGGCGCCATTCCCTCGGTCATTCCACATCGGCGTGGCATCTAGGAATCCACCTCTCCAGACCTGAAATAGGTTGCCTTTGCTCAGGTCATAGGAATAATGCACCTGCTGAGGACTTGATACCGACAGGGCATGGGTGATTCTTTTGCCGTCAGGCAAATCCATAAAACTTCGCAACATCGGTACATCCTGTTGGTCGACGAGGATCGGGTCAGTGGCCCATATCTGTCTCGTCGGACTTTTTGACAATGGCATCTCGCGCAGACCTGGTCCGGAGACATACAGGTCAAGTCCTGTGTCGGACCAATCTTTGGTTTTGGAAACAAGGATTTCAACAGGAACTGTTCCTTTGGTGAGGGTGACAGTTGCCCTTTGGTACTCTTCACCCATCTCAGTAACTTTCTTTCCGTCTATTTTTAGCTGTCCAGTGCCTGAAGAAACAAGCATGTGGATGTTGTATTCGCCGTTTTCCGGGATACTTAAATTTCCCATGTATCGGGTCAGGTTTTGTCCGGCTGGTGTTGAAATCGGGTCTTGGATATTGGCAATGATGCCTAGAGTGGCCGCGTCCAATTTGGAAAACTCAGGTTCTTGGTTGAAGAATCCTTTGTAAGTCATGTACTTCAGGTCTGTGAGTGTCGGTACCGCTGTATCAAATCTCGTGATCATGATATTGCGGAAAGCCACCGCACCATGGTCGCCCTGGATTCGGAGCGGTCCTTTGGCGATATCGTTTGGCATCAATGAGCCTCTGGTAGGTCCACTCATTTCAAGATTTTCGTGAATCAATACACCGTTAAGCTCGATGTAAAGGAACTTTGCATTTTCGATTTTCTCTCCCTGCGCATTGAACCTTGGAGCCTGGAAGGAAACTCGCAGCTGCTGCCATACTCCCGGTGCTCGGGAGACATTCTGCCTTGGAGCGTAACCTTCATATCCTTTTTGCCCATCGGGTTTGGTGTCATCCCAACGCTCGTAGACGCCACCCATGTCTCCTGGCTTGACGGTGGTTTTGGTCCAGCTGTCAAGGACCTGGATTTCGTATTGGCCCATGAGGTAGACGCCTGAGTTGGAATGGGAAGCCACCATCACTTCAAGCTCTAGGTCGATGTCGCCAAATTCTTCGACAGAGACAAGATCTTGTCCGTTGTTCTTTTTGGTGGGGAGGTTGACGATGATGCCATCGCCTTTAGTGGCTTTGAGGAAGTTGGCCTGGTCCGGATCTCCCGAGACCTCAGATGCCATCTGCCAGGTGCCGCTGTTGGGTTTGAAAGCTGAGAGGTCTTTTAGCATTACAGTCTGCTGGGCAAAAAGGGCAGTATTGCCAAAAAATCCAGTCAGGAATATACAGCCTAGGAGGACTGCATATTTTTTGAAATCAATATTGGTCATTTTTTCAAAGTAATGGTTTGGAATGGAAGTAGTTTGAAAGAGTAAATATGTCCCAAATGGGGTGTTTTTCCAAATGAATGTTTAATTACCGCAATGGACGCGGAGGTTTCGCAAAGGGTCGCAAAGGTTCTTTAACTTTACCACAGAGCTCCCGGAAAGCACAGAGAAAAAAGGTTAAATTTTCTCCCGCAGATATCGCAGATTTAAGCAGACGACATCTAAGCCGATTTTTATGTTTCTGCTATCCTGCTTCTCCAGAAGCTGGATTTGATTTCACTTTTACCGCAATGATAGCCAAGGTTTCGCAATGGTCGCCAAGGGTCTTTAACTTTACCACTGAGCACACAGAGGGCACAGAGAAAAAAGGTAAATTTTCTCCCGCAGATATCGCAGATTTACCCAGACGACACCTAAGCCGATGTTTATGTTTCCACAATAGTGATATTTGGATTGTTTGAGATAAAAGCCACATAGTGGCGAAATATTGGTAGCCATGGGAAAGGTGCTAAAACAATCTTAATACATACAGGAATTCCATTGCACCGCAGCCCATGGTGAATATGAATGCCGTTGGTTTTATTTCGGTCATGAATCTTCTAAGCAGAAGAATCTTCATTACCGAAATGGTAGGAGGTATTTTGATTTACCACTGAGCACACAGAGGGCACAGAGAAAAGTAGGTTTAACTTTCTCCCGCAGATATCGCAGATTGACGCAGAAGGTCTACAAACAAGCAGCCACATAGTGGCGAAATATTGGTAGCCATGGGAAAGGTGCTAAAACAATCTTAATACATACAGGAATTCCAATGCACCGCAGCCCATGGTGAATTTGAATGCCGTTGGTTTTGTTTCGGTCATGAATCTTCTAAGCAGAAGAATCTTCATTACCGAAATGGTAGGGGGTATTTTGATTTACCACTGAGGACACAGAGGGCACAAAGAAAAGTAGGTTTAATTTTCTCCCGCAGATATCGCAGATTGACGCAGAAGGTCTACAAACAAGCAGCCACATAGTGGCGAAATATAGAAGCCATGGGAAAGGTGCTAAAACAATCTTAATACATACAGGAATTCCAATGCACCGCAGCCCAAGGTGAATATGAATGCCGTTGGTTTTATTTCGGTCATGAATCTTCTAAGCAGAAGAATCTTCAATACCGAAATGGTAGGGGTAATTTTTCTTTTACCGCAAGGGATACGAAGGTTTCGCAAAGAGTAATTTATTTTCCCGCAGACTGCGCAGAAAACGCAGATTGTTTTTTTCCTTATCAATCCTTAAATCCTTTTTCCCTGCGGCTTTACGTGAGATAATTTTTCTTTTGAGCAAAGGGAACCTGCCTGAAGGGAAAAAAATCAATAGAACTTAAGGTAATCTATCCACAAATTGAAAGTACCTTCTTGCTTATCAGCCAAAATAAACCCAATCCGCTGAATTTCTTTTAAGACCTCCGGGTCAATTCCCTTTTGGATGGTGGCACCCATTCTGCTGACTTCAAAATCCCGAAGCGGAATGGTGACGGTTTCCCAATCTTTGCCTTTGGCGGCAAACTTTACCCTGAATTTGGGGAGGTAAAATGGAGTTTCTTTTTCAATCAATACTTCAAACTTCCTTTGGGTATCTGATTTGAAACGGATTTCACAATGCCTGTAAGACGAAAGGTCGTAGCTACCCAATGGACTGCGAAGGGAAACGAATCCGCCATTGTTTTTCAGGGAAACATTTCCTGCAAAAAGCAACGCATCCGCATCCAGACTCGCTTTGGATTGGGAAAGCCCACCCATGACACCGTCGTTGACTATGGTCCAACTTCCAAAATTTTTACCAACTCCAAAATCAAACAGCAAGGGATCTTTCATCAAAAGGGGATTTATATAAAACAAAAGGAACAAAAATAACATTGGCTGCCACATACCATGAGAAGAGAATTGAGCAGGTTAATGTTTGAAATTTGAGTGGAAATTTTAGTAAATGGATAGCGTGGTAATATTTCATTTACCGCAATGGACGCAAAGGTTTCGCAATGGACGCCAAGGGGTTAGTTAGTTTACCACAGAGCTCACTGAGGGCGCAGAGAAAAGATTCATCATCCTTCAATATATTTCCTTTTCCTCTGCGGCTCCGCGTGAGATAAATTTTTTACCGCAATGGACGCAAAGGATTTTGAACGTTCCTGTTTTTGGAGGAAACTCTAATTCACTATTTCCGATTTCTCAGCCAAAAACCTGAATCGTCTTGTTTGTCTATATCCCCGAGTTGATTTCCTTACTCGGGGCTACCCATATTTGACCACTACGTGGTCGGTCGCCGTCGCCAATGTTTGTGTCTCCACAAACATTATTTATACTGAATTATTCATTCACCTCTTTTTTTCCTTTTTCTCTGCGGCTCTGCGTGAGACCATTTTTATTTTACCGCAATGGACTCAAAGGTATTGCAAGAGGATTTCAGTATTTTTACATGTAAACCTTTTTCCTTATGAAATACTTTTCAATCCTCTTTTGTCTATCCGGATTGCTTGCTGATGTATTGTTTTTTCAAGATAAAGTGGACATCTCTTCTATTTCCAAGATTATGGATGAAAAAGAAATTCCAGGGCTTTCTTATTCTTGGTTGGAGGAAGGGAAATTGAAAGAAAGTTTTGCTATCGGGAGAGCTAACAACAAAAACCAACCAGTGGACCAGGAGACGGTGTTTTCTGCGGCTTCGCTCAGCAAACCTATCTTTGCCTACCTTGTCCTGCAGATGGTAGCTGAAGGGATTTTGGATCTGGATATGCCTTTATATACTTATTTTGATTATCCGGATATTGCGCATGACCCAAGGCACAAACTTGTAACATCCAAAATGGTACTCAGCCATACAAGCGGATTGCCAAATTGGAGAAAAGGGAAATTGCAATTTCAATATGAGCCTGGAGAGCGGTTTCGATATTCAGGAGAGGGATTTGTTTGGCTACAAAAGGTGGTTGAACACTTGAAGGGAAATAATCTCGAAGAACTGGCTAAAGAATATGTATTTGAACCTTTGGGTATGGAGAGAAGCAGTTTTGTTTTCTTAGAGGAATTTGATGCTAACCATAGTCTTTCCTTCAAGAAAAACGGAAAGCAAATGGGGAAAAGTAAAGTAAAAAATCCCAATGCAGCGGCTTCCCTGCAGACAACCGCGTATGACTATGCCTTGTTTCTAGAAGCCTTATTGGAGGGTAAAAAGATGAGCCCGGGTTTCCAGCAATTGATGTTTACTCCCCAAGTTCAAGTCAATCTGAAGGAAGGCAAAGGGCAGCAAGTCTATTGGGGTATGGGTGTGGGAATACAAGAGACAACTGAAGGAAGACAGATTTTTCAATGGGGAGATAATTTCACATTTCGGGGTTTTTTTACTGCCAATATAGAAACCGGAAATGCAGTGGTTTACTTCACCAACAGTCAGAATGGTCTCAGTCCTGTCCGGGAATTGGTCAAGTTAGGTATGCCCGATCCACAGCCTGCGTGTGATTGGTTAAATTATGATTGAGGGGATTAATTTACCCCGTAGCGTACTGAGGGCGCAGAGAAAAGATCCATCATCCATCAGTATTTTTCCTTTTCCTCTGCGGCTCTGCGTGAGATTATTTTTCATTTACCGCAATGGACCCAAAGTTTTCGCGAAGAGTCCCAAAGTCAAATAAATTAATTTACCACTGAGCGCACTGAGGGCGCAGAGAAAAGATCCATCATCCATCAATATTTTTCCTTTTCCTCTGCGGCTCCGCGTGAGATAAATTTTCTTAAACTGCAAAGGAAACGAAGGGATGGCAAGGAGTCACAAAGGGAGATTTCCTTTTCCGGCTTTAATCTTCTTATTTGGAAAACTTACCCCAATCCGACATCTTTACGTTCCGTCGAATTCAGATTTCAACCTTCCTCCTTCATCCTTTAAAAAATGACCAACAACGATATCCTCCGCAGCCTGCGCTATACTTTTGATTTTGGTGATGACAAGATGATCGCGCTTTTTGGGTTGGGGGGCAAGACGGTCACAAGGTCTGAGGTGAGTGATTGGCTGAAGCGGGAAGAAGATCTGGAGTATAAGGGAATTTATGACAAGGACCTGGCTTACTTCCTCAATGGCCTGATTATCGACCGCCGCGGCAAGCGGGAAGGGGATGTACCTGTGGCGGAGAAGACCCTGACCAATAACATGATCTTCCAAAAACTCAAAATCGCCCTTAACATGAAGGATGATGAGATCCTGGAAATCTTGGCCAAAGTGAATATCAATATCAGCAAACATGAACTGAGTGCCTTTTTCCGCAAACCAACCCAAGACCAATACCGCCCCTGCAAGGATCAGATTTTAAGGAATTTTTTGAGGGGGATTCAGATGAAGTATAGGCCGGATTGATTGGGTTATTGGGTTAAAGGTTAATTGGTTATTTGTTTAGGGACTGTTTTAAAGTTTTTAATTTTGATTACGGATATTGATTGATATTGGTAATTAAGGGATATTGATCCAAAAAAACCGTTTATTCCACTCTTTAAGGTATTGGGAATCAATTGATATTCCGGTTAATGATTGAATTGCCTGATACATCGGTCATCTTGCATCGGTCATTCTGCCTGATTCATCCGCTCTCTTTACTTTCTTGTAAAGGGTACAAACCTCACGGGGCCAAGGTTGGTGGTTTTGATTTGGTCTTTGGATTTTTCGAGCAATAGTAGGTCCTGCACTTTTCCTTCCGGTCCGACGGGAATGACCATTTTGCCACCCTCTTTGAGTTGGTCGATCAGCGGTTGGGGCACTTTCTCTGCCGCCGCAGTGACGATGATCGCATCAAAGGGACTGTTTTCCTTCCAACCCTGATAACCGTCTCCGATCCGGAAATTGATATTGGTGTAGCCTAAGTTGTCTAAATCCTTTTTTGCACGTTTCCCGAGGTTTTCGACGATCTCAATGGTATAGACTTCCTCTACCATTTCGGCCAAAACTGCTGCCTGATACCCGGAACCCGTCCCAATCTCCAAGACTTTCATGTATTTTTTTGGAGCGATCAGGTCCGTCATGTAAGCGACAATGTATGGCTGAGAAATGGTCTGTCCCTCACCGATGGGAAGCGGGCGGTCTTCATAGGCATATACCCTTTGGTCTTCGGGAACCAATAGATGCCGGGGTACTTTTCTCATGGCCCTAAGAATTTCCTGGTCGGTTATCCCCCTGGCTTCGATCTGGTTTTTGACCATCTGTTCTCTCATAGCTTTGTAGGGGTCTGTTTGCGGGAGCAGAAAGAATAAGAGAAAGATCAGGTATTTCATGGCAATGATATCGGTAATTTGTTTCTTTTAGAGAGGTGGATTTTCCTGCTTTTTAAATTCAGTCCATTCATTAATCCATTCTTCGGATGCAAGGTCATGGTCATAAATGTAATTGACGATGCTGTCCAGGTCCTTTTGATCAATGGGCAGCGGCGGCATCAGCCCAAAGTTTCGGATGGCTCCGGGCATTTTGGATTTGTCCTGACTGGGACGCTGCACATAGGCAATAATGGGTTCGACAAACTCCTCCCTTCCCATCCCTTCCCTAAAGTAATGTTCCCTTACCCTGAACATCGGCGGACCTGTTCGTCCGGACGGACCTCCACCCATTCCGGGATGGTGACAGGCAAAGCAATACCTGTCCATCAATACCATGCCATCTAAGTTTTGTTCACTCTTTTGAAGTTGTATAGGGACTTCGTTCTTTTTATTCTGTTGCAGGTACAAAAGGATCCCGATCCACAACAAGGCGGGCAGCAAAGAGAGAATGATAAGTCTCTTGGTCATAGTGTCTATCATTTACATGGAAAATAGATGTCGAAGTAAGATCTGTTATTTGATCAGCTTTAGTCCTTCCAAGGCGGATTCGTCACCGGGATTGTTCAGCAATACTTTTTGGAACAGCACCTTTGCTTCCCTTGATTTCTGCAAGCTGAATTTGTTCCAGGCCAAGAGCAGCAGTCCGTCATAGTCGAAGGGATAGAGATTGACGACTTTCTCGAGATGGGGATCAGCCTTGGAAAATTCCCCGCGGTTATAGTAGATCAATCCTACGCGGTAATTGACGAGGCTGTTTTGGGGATCAGTCTGTAGGATTTGGCGGTAGATATCCAAGATTTCATCCCATTTTCCCTGCACAGAGAGTGGGAGGACCAAGCCAAGCTTGGGTTCGATGGCGTAAGGTTTCAGGGCCACTGCCTTGTTGTAATATCCTGTGGCCTGGTCAAGCTTGGAAGCTTGGTAGTGCAGCCAACCCAACCTGAGGTTGAGTTCATAGGAATCCGCCTGATAAACTGCCATCAATTGGTCAATGGCAGCCTTGAAGTTTTGGGATTTTTCGAGGGAGTAGCTCTCGCGAAATGCCTCGGTGACCTTGTCCTGTGCCTGCGCAGTGAATGCGGTGATCAGGCCGATCAGAAATGCCAAAACCAGGATTTCGGTGGTAATGATCCAATTGGTTTTGGGTCTTGGTTGTTTTGCTAGAATCTCCATGATAAGATGCCGGTTAGGGATTGAATGTTGTATTCCTTTAAGTTGAGGGGTTCGGCTTCGGACCCGCCTGTGTTGAATTCACTTTGGTTGGTGAAGAGGGTATAATCCAGGGTAATGCTCCATCGGGGATTTGGGAGGATAATGGCCCTCGCACCGATTCTTTGCTTGATTTTGTCCAGCCTGTTGAAGACGACTATGCCGTCATTGAGCAGGAAATTTTCCATTTCACCAAAACTGCCATAGGCTTCAAGCCATAAGTGGTTGTTGAACTTGGTGCCGATCTGCTGTTCAAAGACAAGTCGGTTGGTTGTCGGCTGCCTGTCGGTTTGCTGTCTTTGGTGGGACAAAACGGAAACCGTGTAGAGGTTCAGGTTTCCCTTGGGATAGAGGATGAGTTTGAGGTCCTTTTGGTCCTGCCGTGCATTGGCGAGGGTGCCGTAAAAATAGGATGCTCCAAGTGTAACATAAGACCATCTCTTGTACAGCGAGCCAAAGTATACCATGTCGGTGTCGGTTTGGTTTATTTCCCTGGTAATCACATTGGGACCTTGACCCACCTGACTTTGGACCGGCAGGGAGTAGTTGATATTGATGAAATGAAGTCCACCCATCAGGCTGAGGCCTTTTGCCAAAAGGATATTGGCAGCGGCGTAGTATTGAAACAGACTGGATTGATAATCCCTGTCGAGCAGGATTTCCCTTGCTGATTGGCTGTAGAGAAGGTGGCTGACCTGCAATGCCGAAAAGCCATGATACAGAGTCAGCCTTGGGCTGAATCCATGCTGCAGACCTGCGAATAAATAGTGGTGCCGGTTTGGGATAAACTGACTTCCTTCCAAATCTGGGCTGAGAGAAGCGGTAAATCCATCAGTCACATTTTGGTCGGTAAGGCCTGTATAGTTGTAGGCGAGATCGGGTTTTTCGATGAATTTGACAGTACCGATTTTTATCTTTTGTTTCATAGCAGGAGAAAAATCTGCTGCAACGACTTTTGCTTCAGCGGACCTTCCCCCAAAGAGGTAAGCATAGAAAAGGTATTCCTGAAGGTACTCTTCACTGCTGTTCATTTTGATTGCTTTTTCAAAATGTGTCGAAGCCAAGTGGTAATTGCCGGTTTCATAATAAGCAATCCCCATCCTCACCCGCAAGTAGTAATAGTCGATGCCGTCCTGAAGCGCTTCATTGCCTTCCTTGATCAGCGTTTGCCATTCCTTTTTTTGGAAAAGGGAATAGGTATCAGCATCCACTTGGGAGAGGCTTTTTTGCTGTTGGGCCTGAGCCAAAGAAGTGCAGACCAAAAGCAAAATGATTCCGGGCATTAACTGTCGTAAATACATTTTGCCAGAATTTGGTTTTTGTTGTTTTTAAATTTGAATGTCTTGAGTCCTCCGCCATCCAATACAAATTCGAACTCCGAAACAGCCAAGGTTTTTCCCCATGATTTTTTGAGGATCTGGCCTTTGAGAGAAAGTGGTTTGGTGGAAAAGCCTTTGTTTTTTTCGGGATAGATCAGGGTAAATTCCCCTTTGAGGTATTGGTAAAAAGGGGCGATAAAATCCTGAAGGAAGATGGTGTTGATATGGAAAACCATATGGACCGGAAAGCGGTCCTTTAGTTTGAGTCCGTCTGTAAAGCCGAAACTTACCTTGAAGGCGGAGAGATAGAAGGCATAGAGGAGGGATTTCCTATCTCCCTCAAAGTGTGTGAAGTGAAGCATCGCCTCATCTAATTTGAAGTAGGCTTTGGATCCTGTCTGTTGGCATTCGAGGTATTTGTTGAGGCTATAGTCCCTTTTGACTTCCCATTCATGCCGCTTTCCATCCACGGTTTCAAAGTGGAGTTTGTTGCCTACGACAAAAGAAAAAGCTTTCTTCAGGTCATTTTCAGGCATAAGCGAACTGACTACAGCATCCATCGGTGGATTGGCGGCGGACATCAGTTTTTCTTCGCTGCTGACCCTCATCCAAACATCGGTAATCCGGTAGTCGATCGTCTTTGACCCGATATAGGGGGTCGTCTGGATCTGAAAGTGGAGGTGGGGATAGGGTGAATTTCCGGAGTTGCCGCACTTCCCGATAACTTCTCCTTTTTTGACCTTGTCCCCGGGTTTGTGTTGGATGGAACCCTGTTTGAGGTGGCTCAGTTTGCTGTATAGGAAGTCCGCGTGCTTGATGATGATGGTGTTTCCCCAGTTTTTCTCCAGGTTATTTTCCCCAATGGAATTGTCGGGAATGTCGTTGACCACAGCTTCCACGGTCCCATCGGCAGGAGCGAGGATGTTTTTGTCAAAGCAGTAATAGTCTGTAGGGAAATCCCCTTCGTCTTTGAAAGTCTTGTTTTGTTCGTCCTTGATTTCAAAATCCCATGCATATCGCCAGGCATCTTTGTGGGTATAGGCGCCGTTGTGTCCTTGGGTGACTGTCCATTCGCCAAAGAAGGGAAGGTAAATGGGCACAGGGCTGTCTTCCCCAAACCTTTTATGAAAATTGCTGAAGCTGTAAAGGTTTTTTTCGGGGGAGTTTTGCTGCCAAAAGATCGTGCTGAGACCGATCCTGTTGTCCACCCGGAACTTCAGCGCATAGAGGAAAGTCAAAGTTGCGAGGTTGAAAGGAAAAGAGTGGATCGGGAGGTAGATCAAGTTGAAAACCTGCTGCAGGGCAATGCCCAAGATCGTGACCACGGGGATGATGGCAATGAGGCCAAGGTAAGAACTGCGGCTGGGGATGATGAAATATCCCCCGAGGGCAATGGCGGTAAGGATGTAATTGAATCCGATATAGCTGAATGAAACTTCGGAGAAAGGAATTCCCAAAAGCAGGTAAAAGACATAGGCGATGTAAAATCCCCAAAGTGAAAGTGTAAATGCGATCCGGGAATAGATCAGGGTTCCCAAGGCTGCCAAGACTCCCGCAAAGACATTGCTCTGGAAAAATATGGCTCCCAGGGAAAGGAAATAGGCTTTGAGGGAAAGCGGCATGGGGAGTTGGTTCCACCATTCGTACATATTGACGAGTGATCTCCCGCCTAAGAGATAGAGGTCATTCAAGACATAAACTCCTCTTTCACTCAGTCCCAATTCCCCAAACTCCCGCGTGGCGAGCCTGACCATCCAAAAAACAAGGATAAAAGGGATACTGAGGTAGGGGAGGCCATATTTGCCCAAAACCCCTTCCATCGTCACAGCAATAAAGACAGTCAAAATCCCTGCTATCAATACTAGAACAAAGAGTAAGACTCCGGGCTCAAAGTAAATTCCAAGTCCCACTCCGACAAGGAGGGCATTGAATCCATAATATCCCTGACGGATGTTTGGCTCGTACAGTCCGATAAAATAGGCAGTCAACAAAGCCGCCAAGACCGCTGTCAACCCAAAAAAACCGACATAAACATCCACGAAAGTGATGAATAGCAGGATGATCCCAAACCATTTGTTGTTGGAGAAAAATACCTGCGCATAACTGTTGAATACGGACTGACCTAACCATTCAAACTTTTTCATGGAAGCTGATTTGGCTTTTTAAGGAAACTTTTAGAGTTTGAATTGCTTCAGGTGCTCGGGCATCACTTCCTGAGAATTGATGGTCTCGAGCACTTCTCTTTTTCGGATCAGGTGGGGATTCCCTTTGCTGTCGAGCATGACCACATTTGGCCGGAGGGTGATGAATTGCATCCATTGGGTATTGTTGTATGCTCCCACCCTTTTGATCACATATTGGTCACCTTTTTTTAGAAGGGGAAACATCACATTGCCACGGATGACATCGATGTTCATACATAATGGACCGTACAGGGTCGTGTCTTCAGTTTGGTCGGATACCGGCTGCACTGGCCTGACATCATGCTCATACCAAAAAGCGGTAAAGAGCAGGTTTACCCCTGCATCCAGGATGGTGGCCCTTCTTCCGTCCGCCAGTCTCTTGTTGGCGATGACAGTACCGACAAGGTAGCCTGCATCATCGATCATGGCCCTGCCCGTTTCGAGGATCAGCATCGGAAGATGGTCGGGCTTGATGTCGGAGCTCATGAGGACGGAGGTGATGGCCTCAGCAAAGTCATCAAAAGAAGGTGCCGTATCTGTTCCGGGATAGTAAGCGCCCCGGAGTGTGTTTTTGGAAGCAAAGCCCCCGCCCATGTCGATGTATTTGAGAACATGGCCATGCTTCCGCTCCAGTTTGATGGCAAGGTCTGCCAATTTGCCTGCGGCAATCCTGTAAGCGTCGACACTCATCATGTAGGTACCGATGTGGGTATGCAGTCCCATCAGGTCAAGGTTTTTGTTGGCCATGATCCTGTTGAGTGCATCCCAAGCCTCGCCGTTTTCATAATTGAATCCAAACCTATCCCATTTGGGATAGATGCCCGTGTCCATGTTGACACGGATGGCGACTTTGGGCCGCTCGGTCATTTCCTTGCTGAGGTGGATGATTTCATACAGCTCATCAAAGTGGTCTAAATGGATCAGGGAATTGTTACGGATGGCTTTTTGGAGGTCTTCGGTACTTTTGTCCGGACCATTGAAGAGGATAAGTTCACCCGGAACACCGTTGGCGATTGCTTTGTCATATTCAAATCCAGAGACCACCTCCGCCCATGCGCCTTCCTGATGGAAGACATTGCAGACGGCATTGAGGTAATTGGTTTTGTAAGACCAGGCAAACTGCACATTGGGGTATCGGCTGCTGAAGGCACGGTGGGCTTCCTTGTAGGTTTTGCGGATTGTGGATTCAGAGAGGACAAATAGCGGAGAACCAAACTCCCCGATCAGGTCTTTGATCGGTGTGCCATCGATGTGGCTGAGAGGTTCCAAGCGGTGCGACATGCCGTATTTGCTTGGCAAACCGGCATTGATCCGCTGTATAATCGGTCTTTCAAAAGCTAGCTTTGTCATGGGTTTTTAAGTCTTATTGATTCAGAGTTCTCCTTTGGTGGACAACTTTTCAAATTCATTTAATTCAACAATCAGGTCAAATGAGTAGCGGATAAACATTTTGCCGATATCGTATTTGGTAAAAGGGGTGACAGGAATGTCCATGGCCAATTTGACCAAAGCCTCAGGGAGATTTTGGCCCGCTGCCACGGCGAGGTAAACCCAAGCCGGAAGTCTCGGGTTGATTTCTATCATGTAGAGTTCGTTCTTGGTGGTACGGATAAGCTCGAGTTCCATGCCGCCACGCCACTTGGTTTGGGAGATGATTTTGTAGGTGAGGTCCATCATGGTTGGGTCTTCCAAAGTGATTCCTCCCCAAGCTTTTCCTTTGTCGGTGATATAGGTTTTCCGCATGGGAACGGCGCCAATGGTATTGCCCTTGCCATCCCCCAAGGCGATCACGTTCACTTCCGTACCCCGGACGAATTCCTGGATGACGATGGGAAGACCCCATTTGGCAGCAATTTTATTGAAATACAACGCCACCTGATCCATGTCATAGGCGATGTAGGCATCATAAAATTTTCCTTTGACTACGACGGGGAACTCAAACTTGTCCTGCATGTTCCTAAAGTCCTCGACACTTGTGATCGGGGCGCTGTAGGGAACATTGACGCCATACTTTTTGCCGTATTCCGGAAGATTGGATTTGTGTCTTTCTTCGAATTGCTGCAGGGTTGGGAGAAAAGTGCGTATGCCCATTTCCCGCAGGATTTTTTCAGATTTCATAAAAGTGAATAGCTCCGAATCAAAATTGGGGATCAGGACATCGATTTTTTCTACTTGATGGATGTAGCGAATCCTTTCCAAAAATGGCTCTACTCCATCAGAAGGATAAGGGACTTTGTAGGATTTGTCCACCAAGTCGTGCATATAGGGACCTGGCTCGAGGTTGTCGTAAACCAAGCCGATGATTCTCGCATCGATTTCCTTCGAATCTCTCAAGCCTCTCACAACAGGAATCCCGGGACCCGGGCTGTCGATGTTGTTGAGTCCGGAGAGGGCGATGGTCAACTTAATCTTTTCCATCGGGTTCGGTGAGGTGAAGCTGGGCCAAAGTGGCTATAAAGTCGTAATAGTACCTTTCAAAACTGCCGCTGTCCACCTCATACTTCTCGGTGACAGCCTCCAAAATTGCGCTAAAGTCTTTTCCCAATTTGATCATTTGGACAATTTCCAAACCGCTGGGATTCAGTGAATAGGAGTCTCCCGAACCAGGATCAAAAACAAATCCGGAATCACTGATGGCGATGTTTTTCTTGATTTTTACCATGGTATTTTTGCAATAAGTTTGCTTTAACCCAACTATTAAAGCTACAAAAACCATCTCCGGCATTTTATGACTTTTATCACCCAATAGATTATATCTATTATAAAAATTTCATCATTGAGCTCACTGAGGGCGCAGAGAATAGTAGGTTTCATTTTCTCCGGCGGATATTGCAGATTGACGCAGAAGGCCCCTCCGCCCATATTCGTGCCTCCTCAAACATCATTTTTCTCACCGCCAATGTTTGTGTCTCCACAAACATCTTCCTGATTTATTTCTCTGCGTCTCCGCGTGAGGTATTTTTTCTTTTACCGCAATGGAAACGAAGGTATCGCAATGGGTCGCAATGGGGATTAACTGATTTTAGCGCAGAGCGCACTGAGGGCGCAGAGAAAAGATCCCAAAGGCAAACCGATTCCGTTAACCTGATTCTCCAGAAGCTGGATATAATGATTTTACCACAAGGCTTACAGGGAGCGCAGAGAATAGTAGGTTTCCTTTTCTCCGGCGGATATCGCAGATTGACGCAGAAGGCCCCTCCTCCCATATTCGTGCCTCCTCAAACATTTTAACTGCCCATGTTTGTGTCTTCACAAACATTCTTATCCTCTGCATGAGATAATTTTCCTTTTACCGCAATGGACGCTATGATTTCGCAATGGGTCGCAATGGAGATTAAAATTTCACCACTGAGCTCACAGAGGGCGCAGAGAAATATTAATTCAGAATTATGAATTCAGCATTAATAATTGGTCAGACTCAATTGGCAGATGTTTACCATTAAAACAAGTCTAGGCTGTAGGGACGGCTTTCCTTGTCTGTACCAAACTTTACGGAAGCCGTAAATTTCATGTGTCAAGACAGCGCCGGGACTTTTTCTTTTTTTCTTTGAATTCGGACTTTGATGGACTCAAAGAAATGATAAACCACAGGGACGGGGTATACCGTCAAAATCAGCGTTTAAAAAATGCTCATTTTTCTTTCTTTTATAATCCGGATTTTAGGGGTTTGTATTGAAAAAAAAGGTTTTTTTTGTTTGAAAATTATTTGCCGGAAAAGCCGAAAATTCCTAAATTAGAACAGTCCACCCCGAGAATCTGAATTGGGTTTGCTTAATTACTCCGCTCAAAAAAACTAAAAAATTGTAATGAAAGGATTTGAGGATAAGGTTGGCAATTTGTTATATTTTTGCTTCCACATTGAAAAATCTTAAGATGGGACGAAAGGTTACCAAAGGGAAAAAAACAAAAGAATCTATACTGGATGAGGCAATAAAAATCTTTAATGAAGAAGGTATTTTTTTAACCCTAAGTGCGATATCAAAGAAAATAGGAATCACCTCAGGCGGAATCACCAACCACTTTCCTACCAAAGAACATTTGTTTGTTGGCCTATCCGAACAGTATGAGAATGAATTGAATGAATTGACTTCCAGATTTCAATTTGGTCCTGAATTGGATTTCAGCAAATTGACGTCTTTTTTTTCGGAGGTGATGGATATTCAATACAAACATCGTTCAGTAATCCTGTTTTTCTCAGTGATGCATCAGTCCCAAACAATCATGATGGGACAGGTGCTGAAAACTTGGCTCAATCGTCAAACCAGGTTGGAAAACTTGGCAAATACATTGGTGAGCATTGGTTTGTTGGAAAAAAACATTCTTGAACCCAAAGAATTTGCAGTTTTTCGGTTTCAGTATGTCAACCTGTTTACCACCTGGATGGTATCCTATTCTTTATATGATTCCAGAAAAAGTTTTCAATCCATGAAACCGATCTATTTGGAAGGGATTTTCCGTGTTTTTGAAAAACACCTGACTGAAAAAGGCATGGCGCAAATGTCAGCGGTTAGCTTAGCCTAGAAAATTTCAGAGTTTCAGCTCATTTTTTTTGAGGACGTCTAAAATTCCCTCGCCGTAGTTTCGGATGATGCCTGTCATTTTAAAATTGGAGACAGTGAGAGGGGTTATCTTGGAAAGAGGAACTACCATGAGTTCACCGGTAGTGAAAGTGGGGGCTTCAGGTACCATTAGGGTGGCCCATTCCGCATTTTTTTCGACCAAAAAGCATACTTTCAGCAGACCATCCTCCTTCAACAAACAAGGTTTTAATATTTTGTCTTCCGCATCTGATGGGGTGGTTACTAAGGCCTGATAAAATTTATACCCCGGAATGTAGAAGAGCAGCTTATTTTCGAATTCGGTCAAATACTTTTTGAGGATTCGGAGACGAAGTGCCAACCCAACCAAGAAAATAAAAGCAATCAAAATGATCACACCGAATACTTCTGCAAAATCTGTTACGCCAAGCCAAGTTCCTAATTTATCAATTACCGGAAGCAAAGGGCTGAATATCAGCTCAGCAATTTTCCATATTATAAAACCAACAAAAAAGAATGGCAGAATAAAGGATATACCTACCCAGAAGGTTTTGATAATTTCTTGCGTTTTGTTTTTTAGCATGACCTTTTCTGCTTTACCATTGGAATTTAATAGTTCAACTTGAAATTATTGACAATCAAAGTACTGTTGACGCCTCCCTCAAAGTTGGCTCCGGCGGCACTTGAGGCCAGGACAAAACTGATGTGTGTGATTTCATCTGTGGCATTGCCAATAGTGCCATTGGTAGGAAACCAAAATTCCGGAGAACCTTGGGGTAAATTGCCGTAGATAATGGGAATGGTGATTTCCTTGGGGTTATCCACCTTGTCTCCGGATCTAAACCAAGCAGTCCCGATCCTTTTTATTGTTTCTCCGCTCCTGTTTTCCAAAAGAAGATAGATGTCTGCCTGGTCTTTTTTATCCAAAACCTGACCTTGGCCATTTTTATATACCAAACCCGGAACATACGTGTAGGTGATGCTGAAGCTTTTTGGCCTTGCAGAAAACGGTGTTCCAAACTTTGCCGAACTAAGGGGGTTTGATATATTCAACTGAAATTTTCCTGTAAACATGGACCCCGCCGCAATTCCCTGTTTTACCAATTGGGCAAGCGGTCCCAAGTCCCTTGTGATCAGCTTGGCTCCAAAGTCACCCGGTGCGATTTCGGTTTTCTCCACATTGGCCTGACCCAAAGTGACCACTCCTGCATTGCCTGAAGCCCAAATGGTATTTTCATCTTTACCCGGTTCCTGGTAATTTTTTCCTGCAGGGGTATGCCAATCGTCAAAGCCTGAGTTTTCAAGTTGGGGAGTAGCCGTTTCTTTGGTGACGATCACCCGATACTTGGCCACGCTGCCATCCTCAGCAGTCACTTCGTAAAATGTTGGTTTGGTAAAATCGACCAAATCACCTTTTCCTGGATTGACGTTGGCATAAGAACTTACCCTGATGGAGTCTGCAAAAAGATTGGCTGTATTGACTTGGGAACCTACAGTCACCCTGATCAAAAGGCTGTCAGATACTATCTGAGTGTTTCCAACCTGGCCCGCCACAGAAAAGTGCAAGATCTGGTTCAGGGAGGATTTGCCAAAGTGATGCTCATCCAGACAGGCATTGCAAATTAATATCATCAATATGGCGATGAATAGTCCGTAGAAAGATTCTAATTGTTTCATATGTAAATAGAAAATCCGAGTGCTAGTTCCAATAGATTTATTTTCAAACTCAGGTCATTGTTAACCACCTTGGAGTCAGGTAGGTTGGTAGCCGTGCCCCGCGAGACTGAATTACTTATTCCGAATGCGCCTACATTGACTTCAAAACCGAAGTTCTTGTGGACAAAAACCAACATGCCTGGTCTCATTTCCAATCCATAATAGATAGTATTGGAATGGGTTCTGGTAAGGACTTGGTTGGCAGTGACTTCTTTCAGTTGGCTTCCATACCCGATTTGGAGTTCGGTGGGGATGATGATATAAAACCTGTTGCTCGTGCCCAATGGGATGAAGTTTTTGATATAGGGTCGGAATGCCATCCTTCTTTCGGCAAGTTTGACATCTGAAATGACGCCGTCGCTAGCCTGTTGGGTGCTGATATCTTCGGTACTTCCGTAGAGCAAACCAAGGCCTATTCCCAAGTTGTCTTTGATCACATACCCTGGGTCAAGCCTGATTAAAAACGAGCTTCTTGACTCATTGAGGTAAGTGGCAAAAAGCTGCCGTTCGTTTTCCGCCTGTTTACTGGAAGCAGACAAACTTAAGCTGCTAAACCACATGCCTTTTTTAATGGGAATCCCTGTGGATTGGGTGCTATTGGTTTGGGTATATCCCTTCTGTAATCCACAAAAAATGAGGGTCACAACTAAAATTAAGGTTATAGAATTCTTCATTTTTTTAGGATTTCTTTGACTGTCAAATAATTCACTATTCCGGCCACAATCCCTGCAATCAATCCGGTACAGACAGTAGCCAATATTGGAGAAATCTCAATGGACCCCATCCATCTTTGCCACATCACCCCAAAAGTGACCGCTATACCAAATGCCATGAAAGTATGTTTCATGGATAGCCAGAATATTTTTGGAAAATAGGAGGGTTTGTTTGGGATTTTCGTGGTCAGATAGGCTACTCCGCTAAGGATAAATGCCAGGGAAACAGCCAAGGGGACAGCGCCTGACAGGAGGGTATGTTCCGTGGAGGAGATGAGGTTGTCGCTTACCAAAACTTTGTCCAGGTCTTTGACCGAAAACCAGTTGATGATTCCATTGATAACGGCGTTAAATCCTCCGGCTATGAAAGCTGATTTTTTCAATTCCGAAAGTGAAGTTGATGTAGTTGTCATACAGTGTGTTTTTTTTGATTTTAGAAAAACATGAATGTGGAGGCTTGGAATGTAAACCAATCATATACATTGGATTCAAAGCTGGATGAAATTGCTTTTCCGGGGTTTGCCCAAGAAAATAAGCCAAGAAACAGATAATTTCTTTTGAAGAAGTAGCGGTAAGTAGTGGTAAATTCCTGTCCGAAATTTTTATCCTGAAGAGTAGCAATAGGGGCGAGGGAACCCAAGTTACTTTTGGAATCGGCCATCAGGATAAAATAGTCAAAGCTCAGGTCCATGTTTTTGGCTAAGAAAGCTTTCATTTCGATCCTATGGGTCAAGAGATTCCCGTCCCCAAGTATTTTCTTAAAGTTGATCCCTTGGATCCAGTTGCCCAAACCGCCTCCCTGGAGGATATCAAAGCGTTCAAATCTTGTTGTCTCAGGATCGTCTCCCTGCATAAAAGCAAACCTATAGTACAGGGAAGGGCTTTTTTTCCAAGCCTGCTTCACTATTCCTCCTCCCAAATACCAGCCGTTTGCCACCATATCCGCATTGCGGTTCCTTTGGAAGGCGTATTCTGATTTGACAAAAATCCCCGTTCCTGCAATGTTATTGACCCAGACTTTCGGATTGATGGTTTGCAATCCCTCTAAAGAAATCCTCCCGTCCGGAGTGGCGTAGGTGGCCTTTGAAGAATTGATGGTGATGTAATGAAGTGCCAGGTCCAGATGCTTGTTGTCATTGTAGGATACACCCCCGCCAAGGTACCGGGTATCGCTCTGTCTATCTTTGAATAATTCCTGTGGCTCAACATAGTATGCCGAGAAATTGAATTTTTTCCAATGGACTTTTGCCCAAGCGGTCATTTGAAAAGCTGTCCTTGAATTCAGATACACACTTCCCCTCTCGCCGGCATTTGCCGACCCCGAAAATCTCGAGAATAAGAAGCCGTCATTGAGTTGAAAGAATTGCCTCCCGGCCGATAGGTCAATATGGAGTTGTTGGCTTTTGCCCAATTGAGGAAGAAGGACTCCTCCATAAAGCCTTTCTATTGTTCCTTTTCCGGCGATCCCTTCTGAATAGATGTCGCTGGAATTTCTTCCGGAAACCAAAAATGTCACTGCCCCATAGGGATATATTTTGCTTTTGCCCAATTGGGTGATACCTGCAATACCCGGCTCTAAAAATGTCTCCCCCCAAAATCTCGGTCCCCGACCTGCAGGATTGTTTGCTACGGTATTGCCTTGGGTAAATTCAGCACCTTTCGAAAAAAACGCATTTTGGTCATGGTAAAAACCAACTGCACCGTTGAGGATCAAGGTCAATTTAGTCCTTTCGGTCTCAATAAGGGTAGGAAAAGGAAGATCCTTTTTGGATTCTTTTTCCTTTTTCTCTCCCTCACTCCAAAAAGATGATCGGATCACCAATACTACAGGACCGGAAATTTCGGGAGTGTATACTTTGTAGCCGGCGGATTTGATTTCTTCTTGCTTCAAGAAAACAGAGATCGCCAAATCCACAGAAAATTGTCTAAAAACACTGCCTGGTTTGATATTGAAAGCATCGTAAAATGCCTGGATCTCAAGGGAATCTGCCAGGTATTCTTTCCCGTCTTTTTCCAAAAGAATCACAACAGCCCGGATAGGGCTTCCCTCCACGGTGTTAGGCACTACTTCAACCCCAAATATTTGGTCTATCTGTCCAAATGCCGGGATTCTTAACAAAGTAAAAAGCAAAAACAGAGTGAAACTTGTGTAAAGGTTTTTCATGTGGTTTTAGAAAAAAACGGTACGGATGGAGGGTTCAATCCGTACCATTTGTAGCAGTTATTAGTCTTTGTTGGTAGGCATTTTACTTTTATAAGATCCTCCGCCATCAATCCTCAGGTCAATTCCTGTAATCCATTGTGCAGCATCACTCATCAAAAACATCATTCCATAAGCAATCTCAATAGGAGCCCCACGGCGCTTCATTACAAACATATCTGAAAGTGCCTTTAGCATTTCCGGAGTGTATCCGGCTGCCAATGTGCTGTCTCCATTGTCCACCGAACCGATCAAAACGGTATTGAACCTTACTTTTGGACCCGAAACAACCGCCATACTGCGGACCATATTCATCAATCCAGCTTTTGCGGTGCTGTATTCAATGAATTCAGGAGAAGGGGATACGCCCACCATTGATCCTGAAAATACCACAGAGGCATTGGGTTCTTTTTCAAGGTAAGGCATGCACATCTTGGTGAGGTTATAGGAGCCTACGGTGTTGAGCAAATAGGACTTGACCATTTTTTCAGAATTCGATTCCCAAATAGGGGTATTGGCTCCCCAACCGACGTTGTTGATCAAACCTGAAATCTTTCCGAATTTGTCTATGGTTGTTTTGACCAGGTTTTCAAGGTCTGCTTCGTTTGTAGCATCTGTTTTGATTCCCAAGGTCTTTTTACCGGATTTCTTTTCGATTTCCGCCGCTACTTTTATGGCGCCTTCTCCATTGAGATCTGAGATGACGACATTGGCACCCAAGGAAGCAAAAAGATGGCCTGCGGTGCTTCCGATAGCTCCTGCAGCGCCTGTGATGATGATTACTTTTCCTTCAAAGGAAAAAAGTTTTTCTATGGCTGACATATTGGTTTATTTTTTAAGGTTTTGAATTAATCCAAAGTCTGATTTCCACCTCCATTGGCAAAAAGTACCTGACCGCTTATCCATTCGGAAACAGGGGCTGCAAAGTAAAGTACCGCTCCGGCGATATCTTCGACTTCTCCAAGGCGTTTGATTGGCGTATGTGCCAGCATTTTGGCTTCTATTTCCGGTGTCAGGACGGAGGCCAATGCTGCTGTTTTGGTAGCTCCCGGGCCGACTGCATTGACACGGATGCCGTCAACTCCATAATCCAAGGCGAGGTTGGCAGTCATGTGGTTCATCGCAGCTTTGGAAGAAGCATATGCACTCATGTTTGGACTTTTGTTGATACTTGCCATAGAGGTGATGTTGATGATGGATCCGTATCCACCTTCTTTCATAAGCGGCGCACAAAGTTGGGAGAGTCTCCACGCGGAATACACATTGAGTTTGAACCTCCAGGCAAAGTCATCAACAGAGATTTTGTATGGGCTTTCTCTGCCTCCTCCACCGCCACCGGCGTTGTTGACAAGAATATGGACACCACCCAATTCCTTTTTAGTTCTCTCTACCAAAGTGACCAAGTGTGCATCTTCCGTTACGTTGCATTCCACGGCAATGGCCTTCCCGCCCAGGGCTACTATTTCGTCCGCGGCGGATTGGGCATCGGCTATTTTGAGGTCACTGACAGCTACTGACGCGCCTGCTTTTGAAAGCATGATCGCACAGGCTTTTCCGATTCCATTGCCGCCCCCGGTAACAATGGCTACTTTTCCTTTAAGGTTGAATAATTGATTGATTTCCATAAATAATTGGTTTTTAGTAGAGTTAGCTGAATAGTCGTGAATGGTTATTTATTCTTTTGTAAGTTCACCTGCCGGTGCCTCAGCAGGCATTTTTTTCAAGAGGTAGTAAAACCCTCCGAGAACTAGTAGGAGTGCAGAAATTCCTAACAATGTGCCTGTTGCAACATGCTCTACATCAAGTCCTAAAAGGTGCCTGAGCAATGCAATGAGTGCAATTTCAACTATGATTTTTATGTAGTTTGCGTTTCCTTCTTTGATGTATTCTACCAAGGAACCGATGAGTTCAATGAGGATGGTGATAAGCAGTACTGCAGAGATCAAACCCTGGACTTTTGCAAGAAAAAGTCCTTCTTTAACCAAGGGGCTATCGCGGAAAATGAAGATTTCGTCACTTGCCAGAATCGCTTTTACTATGATTCCTCCCAATTCCAATAAGCTCACAATCAAAATAATGATTAGGAAAAAGATCAAAATCCTAATTGTCAAAAGGGTCAATTGTGAGATGATTTTCATTTTTTAAAGTTTTTTTAGACGTTCTGATAAATCCGGAGGATCGAATCAATAAGTTGTCCATCCACCATCTGTCGCTATGCATGATCCTGTGATATTGCTTGCGTCGTCTGAAAGAAGAAATAAAATGGTGGCGGCTTGCTCCCAGGGAGTCGATCCCCTATGCTGTGGATCATTTGCTGAAAGAAGGCTGGCGGACTTCAATCCGGCCATTCCGCTTCCCTTTCCTTGACTTACTGCCCATTTCACAAATTCCATGGCACGAAAAACCATTGGGGTGTCAGTTTGAGCCATATTCACAGAGTTGATCCGGATTCCGTATGGGGCATAATCGATGGAGGCATTTCTGGTCAATCCTGTGACGGCATGTTTGCTGGCTGAATAGGCGCAATTTCCGGGTAATCCGATGATCCCTGCGATGGAGCTGATATTGACAATGCTTCCTCCCTCTCCTTGATTAACCATCTGATTTAACTGCGCTCTCAAACAATAAAAAAGTCCGTTGATATTTGCATCCATCACATTTTTCCAGTATTCGTCTGTGGCTTTGTGAATAGGAGAGGGGAGAAGGTTTAGGTTGTTTTCAAAATCCTGAGGTTTTGACGGATCATTTCCATCCATTACACCTGCAGCATTTAAGACTAGATTTATTTTACCGTAAACTTCGACGCATTTTTTTACCGCAATTTCTACCTGAAGAGGGTCACGGACATCTGCCAAAAATGGAAATGCATCTCCTCCTTCCACCTTTATTTGATCACAGGTTTCCTGCAGTTCTTTTTCTTTGAGATCTACGCAAAAAACCTTGGCACCTTCCCTGCCGGCCCGGATAGCAGTAGCTCCCCCTATACTTCCTTTGGCAACACCGGTGATGAATAAAACTTTTTCCTTTAGCCTATTTGGGAAAAAAGCATCAGGGGATACAGGATTAATTCCTTGTTGTTTCATACTTGAAAAGAATAAGGAGGTTGTTCAAGAGCTTTGCAGGAAGAATTTTGGTGCTTTTCTCCGTCTATTGTGAGTCAAAAATAATAAAGAAATTAAAAATAAAAAAAATATTTTTATTTTTAATAATCATAGAAAACATCATTCAATTTTGAAGCCTAATTTGGTTTTGAATCCTGTAAGCCGGAGGGTTTTAATAGGAGGGAGTGGTGTCCTTTGGTGGGTGATATTCCTCTTTTAACCGCAATGGACACAAAGGTTTCGCAAAGTGGCGCAACGTGTGCTTTATTGAAAGGTTAAGCGTTTTCCTTTGCGGCTTTGTGACTTTGATAGAAAAAACACCACAAAAAAAAAGAGGACTTTTCAGTCCTCCTTAGTTGGTTTTGGGAATCAAATATGCTTAAGCTGTCCAGTCGTTGTAGCCGCCGGAGTAGTTCAGGATATTGTCAAATCCATTGGCTCTCAATATAGAGTAGGCGATAGCAGCCCTTGCACCGCCTTGGCAGTGGATGATGACAGGTTTGTCTTTGGATACTTTGTCAAGGTTCAATTGAAGTTTACCCACAAAGAGGTTGTCCGATGAATCTATTTTTCCTTTTTTGTATTCCGCCACACCCCTGACATCGACTACCTGCACGTTTCCTTTTTCAAGTTTTGCTTTGACAGTTTCTTTGTCGATAGGATTGTAGCTTTCGAGATGACCTGCTTCGAACGAAGCCAACTGATCCGGAGTGATAAATCCATGGATGTTGTCCAAACCGATTCGCATCAATTTTCTGGTCAGGTCTTCGATTTCAGATTCTGCGGCTATCAATACGAAAGACTCTTCGTAGTTCAGGTACCAACCCATCCAAGTGGAGAAAGAGTTGTTGTTGCTGACGCTAAGCGTGCCTTTTAGGAAACCTTTGGCATATTCCTCCCATGGTCTGGCATCGATGATTTTTAGGCCTTCTTTCTTGGCTTTCGCAAATTCATCCTTTGACAGGTTTTTGATTTTTGGTACTTCAGTCAGCAGCTTTCTGTCCACCTTGTTCAGTTTCTTCATCATCGCGAAGTACTTTGGTGGCTCAGGCTGGTCAGCAAGGAGTTCTTTGGCAAATGCCGCTTTGTCATCGAGCAGGTTCAATGCCCAGTTTCTGATTTTTTCATAACCGACAGTCGTCATCGGCACTGCTCCCAATGCTTTGCCACAGGCAGAACCTGCACCGTGACCCGGCCAAACCTGAATGTACTCTTGGAGTTTGGCAAAAGATTGGAGAGAATCATACATCTGTGCAGCTCCGATATCCTGGGTGCCTTTTATTCCGGCAGCCTGTTCCAATAGATCCGGTCTTCCCACGTCTCCCACAAACACGAAATCTCCGGTAAAGAGCATCGCAGGTTCGGTGGTGGCCGGTCTGTCGGTCAACAGGAAGCTGACGGATTCCGGGGTATGACCCGGTGTATGGAGCACTTCGAAGGTAATATTGCCCAATTTGATGATATCTCCGTGCTTGATTTTGTTGTGTGGAAATTCATATTTCCAGTCCTTGTCACCTTCATCCGATAGGTACATCTCAGCCCCTGTTAATGCAGCAAGTTCTCTCGAACCGCTAAGGAAATCGGCGTGGATGTGTGTTTCCAGGATATGGGTGATTTTAAAATTATTTGCTTTGGCAATGTTGAGGTAAGTGTCCACGTCTCTTTTTGGGTCAATTACAGCTGCAATGCCGCTTGCCTGACAACCGATCACGTAACTCGCTTGCGCCAGACTTTTGTCATAAACTAATTCGAAGAACATAATTCTTATTATTTTTTGTTTTAAATTTTTTAAATGAAAGAAGGTGAAAACTGTTTTTGGGACAGGTCCATCTTTTAATAAAGTACAAGTTTACGGACAAGTTAGCCCATTTGGTGTGACTATTGGCACGAAACAAATTTTTTGGAATTTGGGTTTGGGGATTTTTTTAATAATAAAAATAAGCCGCAACCGTTGGAAATTCTCAATTGATTTCTTGAAAATTTCTAAAGATTCCGGCTTTTTTGGATTTTGGAGATTACTTTTTAGAATCTCAGGATGAGAAGAATAACTTTTAAAATGCCAGTTTCAGGTTGACCAATGGATTGGAAACATTGGAATTGATCCCGATGATTCCTGAAGGAACAGCCATTCTTTGGTTGACAAAGTAATTTTCAGGAGTGACCTTCATGGTGAATTTGTAGGGCTTGTCCTTGTTGATTTTGCTTAGGAGATTTCCCGCAAGGTTTTCTTTTTTATATTTATTGAAAAGGATTTGTTGTGTCGCTAAGGCAAGAACTGAAGGAACTCCAATCCACACAGCAGCGGATTCCGCCTCAAAAATCGCTGCCATCCCAAGCCCTACGAGTGCCGCACCGCCTGTAGAAAGTGCGATGGTACTTCCTTGTCTTTTGTTGAGGTAGACTCCTTTGACTGCTTTCTGGGCAAGAATGGTACCGATTACAGTACCTGCCACAGGAATTAATACTGCAGCACCTGAAGCATCATCGTTTAAGGTTTCTGCAGCAATTGCAAAACCAATACCTGTAGCAGCAAGGGTCATGGCGGATACATTGTCTATATCTCCTTTGGTGTAATCATATTTTTTGGACACCTTATTAGCGACAAGGATTCCACCGACCCCACCTGCCAAGAGTGCGGCGCCATATAGATTTGAGTTTTCGGATTCTGCCGTAATCAAAGCCGCTGCACCAATCCAAGGTCCTATGATGCCGTAATGCCTGACAAGCTCGATATGTCCTTCTGAAAAGTTTCTATTCTTCTGCAATTTGAAACCCACTTCACCCAATGCAATGCTTCCCAATGTAGAAAGTCCAAGTGCCAATTGGTCTGTATAGTCTTGACCTCCACCTATCATCAATGCCAAAGATCCACCATAGATTAGGCCGAGAAATTTTCCTGTATTGCTTGCCCGGATGACAGAGCGGTTGATGTTTTCATATTTTTTTGGTACCATGACCGGTCCCAATGCCCAAAGCCCACCTGTCAATAAGGGGATTCCCACAACGGCTGCACTGCTGATTTCTGCGATGCCTACCAAACTTGCCCCGTAATATGCCCCATATAAGATATTGGTCGCATAATCTCTTCCCCTCCATTCAAATTCTTCTTCAACGATAATTCTTTGTTCGGGCCCCATGAGTTCCCTGTCCCATTGCTCTTTCATTTTGGAATAAAAGGCTTTTTCATCTTCTGAAAGACGCTGGTAATAATTGGAAAGGTAAGTCTCGAAATCCTGTAAATAGGAAGTTTCATCTGCTGTCAGGGCGATGCCGGTATTGCTTTTCTGCTTGATGATCCGGTATGTTTCTTTGTTTGATTCTTCCCAATATCCCCTTGCGGTATAGATTCCCTGCGCATTCATTTGGGTATTAAGGGCAAAGGCAAGGAAAAAGAGGAAAATGGAGAAATAGTAGTTGGGTTTCATAGAGTATTATAAAGTTGGATAAAGAGAATCAAAGAAAAGGACAATTGAATAGAATAAACAACTGAAATTAAATAATTGCCAAAAATTGTTACGCAGGTCTTACTCCTTAGGTTTTAGGATGTGGTGTGCTTTTTTTTCAGTCAACTTATGGTTATCACACCAGTTTTTGGGAAAAGCCTCGTGATTTACGAGGCCCCGATTTTCATTTTTCCTGACCAAAATCATATTCTCTAATGATGGAGGTTTCCTAATTGGCTTCCCAATGCCTTTAGCTTTGCCTGCTTCATATTTGTCCTAAGTATAAAAAAACCGATCAAGCTCTCGCATATGTTCAATTCCCCGACAACCGCACATAGTTTCCATATCCCGGTCATGGGATTGGGTTTTACCGCTGACACCCCGATCAAAGTTGCCAAATACGGAATATCCTCTGTAGTCTCCATCATGGATGACCACATGCTGGAAGACCTGAGGCGCATTTACAGCAGAAAGCTGGAGATTCCTTACCTGCCGATTGCAGACAAGACAGAGGATTCCCGTGCCAACCGGATCAAAGCCTACCTCAATCTCTTGCACAATGCGGTCAATAAGCAAATGGAGGACCTCAAATCCCAATCTTTTGAATACGGCATTGCCATCAATGAATACTTCAATTTATTGCCCGACAGTCATGGCATGAAATTGCTTTATGAAAAAATGAAGCAAGAAGTGGGAGAAGCCAAAGAGGCCATCCAAAACAGGTTGAAAGTCGCCATTTCCCCCGGGAAAATTGATGTCAACATCATGACAAAAGTAGACAAAATCAACTTTGACAAAGAAGGAAATGAATTGCCAAGGGAATATTCCGATGCACTCTCCGCCCTTAGGGGATTTGCAGAAAGTGACCTAGAATCCTCTGTTGTGTTTTCTGCCGGGATGAATCCTGCGCTCTACGGCTATGCAGAGCAGTTTGCTGATTTTTTTCCTGATGCAAATGGGAAAATCAAAAAAGGAATCATCCTCAAAGTTAGCGACTATCGCTCAGCTTTGATCCAGGGTAGATATTTGGCCAAAAAAGGATTGTGGGTATCGGAATTCAGGATCGAATCAGGCCTCAACTGTGGAGGTCATGCCTTTGCCACGGACGGTTTGCTGATCGGTCCGATTTTGGAAGAGTTCAAAAACAACAGGGCGGAATTGAGACAGGTATTGTTTGATACCTGCCAAAAGGCCCTGACTGATAAAGGAAACAACCTGCTTCCGGAAGATACCATACCGAAAATCACCTATCAGGGTGGGATCGGCTCTGCAGCAGAAGACAAGTTTCTGATAGACCATTACCAACTTGACGGAACAGGGTGGGGCAGTCCGTTTTTGCTCGTTCCCGAGGCTACAAGCGTGGACAAGGATACCTTGGACAGGTTGGTTCAATCCCGAAAATCAGACTATTACCTGAGTCATGCCTCTCCATTGGGTATCCCTTTCAATAATCTCCGGACAAGCAGCGGGGAAGAACAGCGGCTTTCAAGGATTGAGAAAAACAAACCCGGAAGTCCCTGCTATAAGAAATTCCTGTCTTTCAGCACGGAGTTTTCAGCCAAACCCATCTGTACCGCTTCGCGCGAATACCAAAATCTCAAATTGAAAGATTATGCTGAAGGCAAAACGACCCAATATGAAATAGATGAAGTTTTGGTAAAAGACTGCCTCTGTGAAGGTTTGAGTGCTGCAGTGATTTTGAATCAGGGAGAAGAGCCAAGGAGAAACCTGAAGGCAGTCACCATCTGTCCAGGACCTAACCTTGCCTATTTCAAAGGAATTTTCAGCCTGAAGGAAATGTTAGACCATATTTATGGAAAAGCTGCCATTGTTCTCGATCCCGAAAGGCCTCAGGTTTTTGTGAAAGAACTGCAACTCTATGTCCAACATCTCCAACATGAGCTCAGTAAATCTATTCCTGAAAAAACGCAGAAGTTTGAAACGTATATTGAAAAATTCAAAACCAACCTTTCTCAGGGAATTGCATACTACCAAGATTTGGTTGCTTCTTTCCCAATAGATACGGAGGAAGTGATAGAGACTATGAAGGCTCAGCTCTTGGAGTTAAAAGAAAAAATCGCTGGTCTTGAAATTGTGAAAGCCTAAAAAAAATAATAAAGGATATTATTATCCGATAATATTTTTCTATTATATTTGTATAGAAATGAAGGGGAGCGAAAGCTCCCTAAAGTTTGATAAAATAAAAGATAATAACATCCTCTAAACGATTTGCAGATGAAAAATTTCCAAGAATTTAAAATGAGCGAGATAGTCGACACCGACTTCAGGGCAATCGGGGTTTTTGAAAAGCTTGGGATTGATTATACTAATTGTCAGGAAAAAACCCTGAAGGAGGTTTGCAAGAAGAAGCATATCAGCCCTGAAGTGATTTTGGACTACATGGCTGAGGCTATCGTCCAAGACCTTTCCTGATCAAAAAATCAAAATATTTCACCTCGACAAATTGACCAAATCCCAATCCTATCATCAATAAGATCCGGACATGCAACTGCTCAAACGCATTTATCTTTTTCCCCTCATTGTGTTGGCCCTGGTTTTGGGCGTCGCAGGAGGATGGGTCAGGATTGGGTACCTCGGGATGATGGTCCCTGGTACTGCGGCTAATCACGGGATTTTGATGGTAGGTGGATTTTTGGGAACGCTCATATCCCTAGAGCGGGCCATGGTCATGAAAAACAGAATATGGTTGCTTATTCCCCTCCTAAGTGGGCTTTCCATCCCGGCTTTGTTGTTGGTGCCGGGATGGCCCGCTTTTGGTCATGGACTGTTATTGGGCGCAAGCTTGGGATTGATGGCCATCATGTATTTGCAGTCAGTCAGACATCCTGTTATCTACCAATATGTGATGACAATGGGGGCTGTACTTTGGATGATAGGAAATTTTGTTTTGCTTTATTCAGGATTTGTACCCGCAGCAGTTCCTTGGTGGATGGGGTTTATTTTGTTTACGATTGTTGGGGAAAGACTGGAGCTCAGCAAATTCCTTCCCACTCCGAAGTCTGCTAAAAATGGCCTACTTGTATTATTGGCCCTGTTTTTTCTTGGAATATGGCTTCCTTTTCACCGGTATGGAAATATCCTCATGGGAGCTTCGGCCATTCTGATTTCTTATTGGCTGCTTTATTTTGACATGGCAAAGATCGCTTCAAAGAAAGCCGATCAATTCAAATACATCGGCATCGGTCTCCAAGTGGGCTATGTTTGGCTGACTTTACACGGGATTGTGCTTTGTTTCTTTGAGTCTCATGCTTTGTATTACGACCTGTATATCCATACATTCTTCTTGGGATTTACATTCTCAATGATCTGGGCACATGCGCCGACCATACTCCCGATGGTCCTGAATATCAGGCAAAACCCCTTTCATCCCATCCTTTGGATAGGGTGGGCAGTATTCCAATTGAGTTTGCTGGGAAGGATTGCATTCAGTTTGATGGGCTTGCCGGAGTGGAGGACTTTCTTTGGCATGCTCATTGGATGGGCCATTTTGGGCATGTTTGCACTAATGGCGGTCATCACTGTGGTCAAAATGATTTTCAGCCAAAGAGAATTGGGTACCGTCAAAAGTTTCAAGTAAAGTGTATGCAATGAGTATATAGAAACACCAAATCCTGTGACCAAAATCACACAATGAAGTAGATTAATAGCACAAATTGCCTGTCATGTTGAAAAGTACCTTACATATCGTCTTCTCTCTGATTTTCCTGCTCAACGGCATGGCGTATTCAGTGATTCAGGCAAATTTTCACATGAACAGGGAGGAAATTTCTGCCCTTTTTTGCATCAATCAGGACCGGCCTGAACTCGAATGTAACGGCAAGTGTGAACTAGCCAAGAGACTCGATCAGGCGCAAGACCAAGAGGAAAACCAACAAAAAGTTGCTTTTGAGGGGTTCCTGCTCATCTATAGCATGCCCGTTACTGCTTTTAACATCCTACCGATTTGGAAGTCTATTGATCTGGTTTTTGGAGATTTAGATGAAAATCAAAACCAGCTTTTGAACATCGACGATTTTTTTCACCCACCGCAAGGTTGACCTCCTGATTTTCTACAACCACATCAGAAATTCTAGTCCCAAAAGTCATTGCTTTTAGAGGAAAGCTTTCACGATGCGGTCAATACTGAAACTACCTCAGAACAGAGTTGGCCAGGGTCTGTCTGTTCAAAATATTTCAATCCAAAAGAATTTTCAATCATGAAATCTTATATACAATTCCAAAAATCCATTTTGTTGGCGATGTTTTTTCTTGCCTTGTCCATCAATAGTTCATTGTCCCAAAACCTTAAAAAATTTCAGGTTCTGGATCAGCAAACCCAAGAACCGATCATCGGACTTATTTACCATTATGCCTCCCAAAAGGGACTTTCTGACGAAAAAGGATTTATCCAATTGGAGTATGAGGCAGGAACTTCTATCCATTTTAGCCACATTAATTATGGGAAATGGACCTTGGAGGAAAGCTCGCTATTAAAAGTATTAGAAACGGGAATTCTCTTTCGTCAAGAAAATATCCTCAACCTCCAGCCGGTGTCAGTCATTTCTCTTAAAATGACAGAAGAAAAAGATCAGAAAATCCTGATTTCAGATCAGGAAAGGCTTCACCATGACGCCGGAGCCATTCTCAATCTCAATCCAGTAGTTTCCTCCATCAGGAAAAGCGGCGCATTTGCTTTTGACCCAGTGATGAGAGGATTCAAATACGACCAACTCAATATTGTCATAGATGGATTGCAGTCTGCGAATGCTGCCTGTCCCAATCGGATGGATCCCCCGACTTCGCAGATTGCGCTAAACAGAATCAAGCAGATTGAAATCCTAAAAGGGCCACATGCACTCCGATATGGTATCGGTTTGGGAGGTACGATCAACTTCATTCAGGAAGATCCATTTTTCACCTCCCAAGGAGGTGCAAACGCAAGGTTTTCGACCATGTATGAATCCAATGGAAATGTATTCCGAAACGAGGGAAGGGTCGGTTTCAACGGTCAAAAATATGATATCGGTGTACTTGGTTCTTGGTCAAAAGGAACTGATTACGTTGACGGAGATGGGAATATTGTTCCAGCAAATTTCCAAAGAGGAACTGTCGGGATGTTTGGAGATTTTAAGATTTCAAATTCTGATCTTTTGCAGGTGACAGTCAATAGGAATTTTGCTAGGGATGTGGATTTTCCGACTTTGGCGATGGACCTCCGGTCAGACGATACATGGATGGGGAGCTTAAGACATTCCAAAACCTTTCAAGGTAGAAAACTACAAAATTGGAACACCTCAGGATTTTTCACTTTTGTGGACCACTTGATGGACAATGGGTTGAGAGAACTCAATCCCCGCATGATGAATGCAAAAACCCCGGCCAACACCCAAAATCTTGGCGCCAGAACAGAAGGTCTTTGGCAATTGGAAAAAGCTAAATTGTACGCAGGAGCGGACTTTAGGTCGGAGGCGGCCCAAGGAACTAGAGAAAGAGAATTTTTGATGGGGCCAAATGCAGGGAAGATTTTATATGACAATGCATGGCAGGATTCCAGAATTTCCAAAACCGGTGCTTTTGCTTCCTATCATGCACCGGTCGGTTATTATGTGGTCAGTCTTGCGGGAAGGTTGGATGTGAACCATGCACAAGCCTCAGACAATGCGGAGGAATTTGTCCAAGTCAATCCTACCCAATCCATCACCCAACTCAATCCGGGGATTTCCGCAGGAATCAAGCGGGATTTGGGAGAGAATTTCAATGCAGGACTGTGGTTGGCCAGTGTCAGGCGTAGTGCCGGCATCACCGAGCGGTTTATCAATTATTTCCCTGTGGGAGTTGATCCTTATGAAATGCTGGGGAATCCGGATTTGGCACCGGAAACCAACAACCAAGTCGATTTGGTTTTTGGATTTAGCAAATCAAAAATTACAGCCGAAGTCAACTTGTTTGCGGCTTACCTTACCAATTATATCACCGCTGAAAAAACTGAACTGAAGCCAAGAATCCCGACAAGTCCAGGTGTAAGGCAATATGTCAATGTGGACCGGGCTGTCAAAACGGGATTTGAGGCGGCATTCAGTCAGGCATTATTTTACGGAATCAGCCATCAATTGATGGTGGCATATACCTATGGGCAAAATCTGGTGATTTCGGAGGCTTTGCCCGAGATCGCCCCGATGGATATCAGGTATTCTATATTGGGCAGCCATTTGGATAATAAGTTGCATTCCGCCATCAGGCTGAGGCATGTCGTTGGGCAAAACCGTGTTTCCGGAAGCTTTGGTGAAAAGGCAAGTCCAAGGTTTACGCTTTTGGACATTGACGTAAGTTATGCGGTTTCCTCCGTTGTCGCTATCAAGGGCGGTGCACAAAACTTGTTGAATGAAACTTATTATGAGCATTTGAACAGACCGATTCCCTCCACCGGTTTGCCGCTTTTTGCTCCGGGAAGAAATTTCTTCCTGATGTTAAGTTTCAAATTTCCTTAATACATAGTGTTGATTGTTGTTTGGTTTGAAAAGCCGGTTCTCGATGGGAACCGGTTTTTCTATTTTCCAATCTTTTTAAAACCGCAAAAAGTATAATGTTGCCTTGCGCCGCCGGGGGTGATATGGTCGGTTTGGAAACATTTGGTTTTCTGGAAATATGGGCTGAAAACTTCTGTTAATTTATCTATCGAATATTGTCTGACTGGCAGTCCGCTGCAATGTGTAGGGCCTTGGCCAGAGAAAGTCCCGATAAGCATCAATCCGTCTTCGGAAATGGACTCATTGGCTATTCGAACATATTTTTGTGTTTCTTTTGGGTCAAGCAAAAAGTGGAACGCTGCCCTGTCATGCCATACATCAAATTTTTCTTTGGGCTCAAACATCAGGATATCGGAATTGATCCAAGTTACTTTTGTAGCATTTTCACCCAACCTGTTCTTGGCTTTTCCTATGGCTTTGCGGCTGAGATCGAGGACATGGATATGCACAAACCCCAAATCCAAAAGGTGGTCAACCAAATAGCTGTCCCCACCGCCCACGTCAAGGATTTTGGCGGTTTTTGGGATTTTCGATTCTTCAATGAAGGATAGGGAAACAGTAGGTGTTTTCTGATACCAACCCACTTCGGTAAAATTTTTTGTTTCGTAGATTTTCTCCCAATGCTGCTCTTTGTCAATATTTGCCATGATTGGATATCGGAATTTGAATTTTTTCTGACTAAATAAATTATTCAAAAGTCTGAAAAAACCATTTTCTGTTTTGTAATAAAAATTACCGATAATAAGATGAAAATATCTTTTATTTGGGATTCTTTTCCTAATCTTGTCAGTCGAGTCAAACAACTTATTCATATGTTTTCAAAAACCTGTCAATACGCAATCAAAGCGGTTATTTATATCCATAAGCAATCTTTGGAGGGAAAAAAAGTAGGGGCGAAGGAGATCGGTCAGGAAATAGATGCGCCGGATGCATTTACGGCTAAAATTCTTCAGGTGTTGGTGAGACAGCATGTGGTCGGTTCATTCAAGGGTCCCACCGGTGGTTTTTATGTAGATAAAAGTCATGAATTCAAAACCTTGAAAGACGTTGTTTTGGCCATTGATGGTGATCAACTTTTTCAGGGTTGTAGCTTGGGGCTGAATCAATGCTCAGAACAAAATCCCTGTCCGTTGCATTTTGAAATTGTCAAAGTCCGCTCCAATATTCATTATATGCTGACTTCCAAAAGTCTGAAACAGCTTGCTGAGGAAGTAGGAGACGGGTCGACGGTTTTGGCAAGGTTGGCCTGATTTTTTTCTCATAAAGGGAATAACCTTTTTATAAAATATTTGCGGCTGGTTTTAATTATCTGGAAAAGCATGACTTTTATCATAAAGGATAAAAGTATCCTTTATTATTTTTGTCCTACATTCAAAACCCCAAAACAATATGAAATCACTAGTCAAATATTTTCCATTATTGGCCTTATTGCTGATAACAATGAGTTGTGGCAGTTCCGGAGAACAGCAACAAAGTACTGAAAACAATGCCTCTCCCCAAGCTGTCGGACAGTCGGGCGTTGTCGATGACGATTCCAATCCCAATGTCGTGCAGGTAGCAGTTGGTTCCCCTGACCACACCACCCTTGTGGCCGCCTTGCAGGCTGCCCAATATGTAGATGCGCTGACCAATGTGGGTCCGTTTACAGTTTTTGCCCCCACCAATGCCGCATTTGATGCGCTGCCGGCGGGAACGTTGGAGACACTCACCAAACCCGAAAATCAAAGGAAACTGAGGGACATCCTTGAATACCATGTGGTGTTGGGTGTGTATAAGGCTGATGCTTTTGTAAGCGGTAGAAAACTGGGAACAGCTGATGGAAGGTCTCTAGAGGTAGAAGTCGGTGCTGACGGTACCATTTTGATCAATGGAGGTAAAATAATCGCAACAGTTCCAGCCTCCAATGGCATTATCCACGTTATAGACAAAGTTCTCGTTCCAGCAGATAATAAATAAAGGTTGAATGGATTTTCGAAAGCCGGGTTTTCTTTGAAACCTGGCTTTTTTTTAGTTTGTATTTTAAGGACTTCTGATATTTTAAAATTGGAGAGTTGGCTTTTTTTTCAGTAACTTTTGAAATGCTAAACAAATAAAACCACCTCTATGAAACGACATTTCAATCCATTGATTTTTAGGGTATTTTCCCTTGCAGTACTTCTTTTCGCTTGCTGGAGCTGTCAGCCCAAACAGGAAGAAATTATCACCTCTTCAGAAAAATCCGATACCCTTCTCCATGATTATGTGCATGCCGTTGATTCTACTTTCAGGTATGAAATCATCCATAGCTCGGAAGGGGATGGGTACGATTATCATGTCATGAAGATGTATTCCCAACATTGGCTTACCAAAGAAATCGTGGATGACACAGAATGGTGGCACTATGTCTCGGTGGTGATTCCTAAAGACACACCCTTCCAGACCGGCATGATGTGGATAGGCGGAGGGAGTAAAAACTCCAAGTTACCCACCGAACCTGACGCTTTGATTTTGGCTGCTGCCACCCAAACCAATTCCATTGTGGCACAGGTTCACAATATTCCTTTTCAGCCTATCGTATTTGCAAATGATACTTTTGGTGAAAGGTATGAAGACGCCATCATCGCTTACGGATGGAGAAAATTCATGGAAGGGGGAGCAAAGGATGAAGATGCCTTTTGGCTTGCCCGCTTGCCCATGACCAAAGCTGTCAAACTGGCCATGGACGTGGTTACGGAAGTAGCCCAAAAACAACACAGTAAAAAAGTGGATAAATATGTGGTAGCCGGTGCTTCAAAAAGGGGATGGACTACCTGGACCACTGCTGCTGTAGATGATAGGGTGGTGGCGATAGTTCCCATCGTGATCGACCTACTCAACGTGGTGCCTTCCTTTCAGCATCACTGGAGAAATTATGGTTTTTGGGCGCCTGCTGTGGATGATTATGTGAGAGAGGGGATTATGGAATGGCAGGGCTCCAAAGAATATGACAGGCTTCTGGAAATCACCGAGCCCTATTCTTTCCGGGAGAATTACGACATGCCCAAGCTGCTGATCAATGCTACCGGAGATCAATTCTTCTTGCCGGATAGCTGGAAGTTTTATTGGGACAGCCTGCCTGGAGAAAAGCACGTCCAATACGTCCCTAACTTTGGACATGACCTCAGCGAGTCTGATGCCTTGCCCAATATGATTGCGTTTTATTCTTCTGTATTGAATGGAAAGGATAGACCTAAATATGATTGGAAGATAGACGGAGAAAAAATATTGATCACCACCGATCCCAATGAGAAACCTGCCTCCATCAAGCTTTGGTCTGCCCAAAATGAGGAATCCCGTGATTTCAGGATCGATGCGTTGGGACCAAAATGGACTTCTTCAGAAATCCTTGTCAATGAAAGCGGAAGGTATGAGGTAGATATCAAAGAACCAGAAAAAGGATACAAAGGCTATTTTGTGGAAATCTCCTATCCGGGTGAAGCGCCGATCAAGGTCACAACAGGAGTAGAAGTTTTGCCAAGGGTTTATCCATTCGAACCCTATGTATCCAAAGAGCCAAAAGGCAGCAAATAAGCCTTCGGCCTAGCCACCTATCTGCCCAAAACAAATAAAGCCGGGAGTTTTCCCGGCTTTTTGTATTCGAATAAAATTTTTTCGTTTGGATATTAAGTCAACTCAATTTTCGATCATGGCAAAAAACTCATCCATATCAGGGATGAGGACGATTCTAGTTCTTCTGTTTTTGGCCATGTTTTCTTTACTGTCGTTTTCCACCAAAGGAATGTAGCTAGCTCTACCTGCAGCGATCAACTTTTCTGGAGATACATTGTATTTGGTTTCAAGTATCCTTACGATAGAAGTTGCTCTTTTTACACTCAGGTCCCAATTGTCCTGAAGAACACCGGTCTGGATTGTTCTAGGGTCAGTATGACCTTCGATCATCACCTCAAGAGAAGGCTCTGAATTGATGACTTCGGCTAATTTCTTAAGCAGGTTGTCAGCATTTTTGGATACCTGGTAGCTACCGGTATTGAAAAGTAATCTGTCAGAAACATTGATCATCACGACGGTTTTGTCAACCGTGATCTGGATGTCGTCATTTTGCTCGGCTGAACCGTCAGTGATTGACTTCATCAGGTTATGGGAAACCGCCACATTGATAGAATCTTCCAGGTTTTTGGCACCCTCAAGTTGGGCGGCAGAGACATTGGCTAATGTTGCATTGAGTTTTCCTCTAGTGTCGTTTGACATCGGAGTTTTTCCATTCAAAGTGAATTTGGAATCGTTTTCTTCTTTCAAGGAATTGATCCTGCTGTTGAATTCCGCTACCCGGGCTTCAATTTTTCCCATTTTATCTTCTAAAACTTGTTTTTCAGCTTCTAAGGCTTCTTTTTCCTGGCGTGTTTCGGCAAGGGCGGCTTCAGTTTGGAACTTGTCATTCTGAAGTTGGACATATTTCTTTTTGGAAACGCACGAAACGCTTATGGTAGCGATTGCGAGAGATAATACGATAATTTTTTTCATAGATAGAACAGTTTTTCTACCTTACTTCCAAAAATGAAGCCATTGAAAATACTAAAATTGATATTCACTTAAATTAGGCCTCGTTTTCTAGTATTTAGTTTTAATTTACCTGATAAACCCATTGAAATGAAAAACTTAACCTATTTACTAACATTAATATTGTACTATTCACTGGCTTCCTGCCAAGCTCCTAAAGAGGAAAAGGTAGAGGAACAGATCAAATTTGAAGTCATGATAAAAAATATCCAAATGAATGGCAAAGATGCCAAGGTATTTAACCTGAAAAACGGGAATGGCATGGAAGTGGAACTGACCAACTACGGGGCGACGATTTCAAGGATACTCGTGCCTGACCGTGATGGCAATTCAGGGAATGTCATGCTTACTTACAATAAAGTGGAGGATTTCGTCACAGACAGGTACTTTTTTGGTGCGACTGCGGGAAGATATGCCAACCGGATCGCCAAAGGTAAATTTGAATTAGACGGTCAGCCCTATGCATTGGCTACAAATAACGGGGAAAACCACCTGCATGGAGGAGAAGTCGGGTTCAACCAAAAAATATGGGATGCCGAAATGCTGGAATTGGAAGATGCCGTCGGAGTCAAAATGACCTATGTGAGCCCTGACGGAGAGGAAGGTTATCCCGGTACTTTGACCACGACGATGACTTTTATACTGGCAAAAGATAACAAACTTTCCATCGACATCGAGGCAAAGACGGACAAGCCGACTGTCGTCAATATCACCCAACATGGATATTTCAACCTGAGCGACATGAAAGAGGATATTCTTGGACACGAGATGACCATTTTTGCCGAGCACTATACACCGGTGGATGCCGGTCTGATACCGACAGGAGAGATTGCTCCTGTAGCCGGTACCCCATTTGATTTCACTACCCCACATCAGATCGGTGAAAGAATCGCCGATACCGGTAGTGGCTATGACCATAATTTTGTGGTGAAAAAAGAACACGATGGCCAACTTGCAAAAATGGCGGAAGCCTATCATGCAGGTACCGGAAGGGTTTTTACGATGTATTCCAATATGCCCGGAGTGCAGTTTTATACCGGGAATTTTTTGGATGGCAAGCAGACTACCAACGGAGTGACCTACACCAAAAACTATGGATTTTGCCTGGAGCCTCAGTTTTTTCCCGATTCACCAAACCGCCCTGATTTCCCAACAGCAAGGTTGAATCCCGGAGAAACTTATAGCCATAAGATCGAATATGTTTTTGGAGTAAGGTAGATCTATTTATTTTGGTTGTCCGCTACTTTGCCAGGAGGCCAATAATCTTCTACAAACGGGTTTGAAGACGGAAGTCGGAAGACCCCCGCCTGCCGTCGGGCAGGGATGTACCGTTCATTATGGTTTCCGGCCATGATTTAAATTGGGAAATCATTTTACTGAAATCAATGCATAGATGCATATTTTAGTAGAATTAGATCAAATCATCTAAACTGCTTTTTCTTCGCTGATGTATCTTCGCAGAGAAAGCAGTTTTATTTTTTGGAGTATTGAGAATCGATAGGTTATCAGGAGTTTCTTTTGAAATTTTAGCCACTATTGATGCGATTGTCTGATTAGTCGAAAAGCAAAAAGCCCAAGCTTGTTAGCGAGGGCTTTTTTGACTTTAATCAGGAAAGAATATATTTTTTAACAATTCATTAAATTAAACAAGAATAATTCAAGGATACGAAACATCTGTCATCCTTCATCGGACAATTTTTTTACACTTCTTTCACCTCAGCAGTCAGCTTTTGTAGTGTAGCTTTTGCATCTCCAAAAAGCATTCTGGTTTTAGGATAGAAGAAGAGTTCATTTTCTATACCGGCATAACCTGCCGCCATACCTCTTTTGAGGATGATTACATTTTTGGCTTGGTCGACTTCGAGGATTGGCATGCCATATATCGGAGAGGAAGGGTCATTCTTGGCAGCAGGATTGACCACGTCATTGGCCCCGATCACGACTACGACGTCTGTGTTGGCAAACTTGGAATTGATCTCTTCCATTTCCTGCATCCTTTCATAAGGTACATCAGCTTCCGCCAATAGGACGTTCATGTGTCCCGGCATACGCCCTGCCACCGGATGGATGGCATAATTGACCTCGACTCCCTTTTCCTCCAATAATTTTTCGAGTTCATGGCAAATATGCTGCGCCTGTGCCACAGCCAATCCGTAACCGGGAACGATGACTACACTTTGTGAATAGGAAAGCAAAACGGCAGTATCGGAGATGCTGATCTCACGGACGGATTGGTCTCCGCTTGCGGATTTTGCACCTCCGGGGGCAGCGCTACCAAATGCACCCAATAATACATTGGTCAACGACCTGTTCATCGCTTTACACATCAGGATAGTTAAGATTGTTCCTGCTGAACCGACCAGAATACCTCCTGTCAACATGGCTTTGTTGCCATAAAGAAAACCACCAAAAGCCGCTGCCATACCTGTAAATGAATTAAGCAGGGAGATCACCACCGGCATATCTGCACCCCCGATCGGCATCACAAACAGCACTCCGTAGATCAAAGCAATTCCAAGAAGCACATAGAATAGGAGAGGGTCAGAACCGCTGACCATTTGGTAGATGATCAATACGACTATTGTTCCCAACATGACCATGTTGATGACTTGGTTCATCGGCAATACTTTATCCTGGATTTTTCCTTCCAATTTGCCGTAGGCAATGATAGAGCCGGAGAATGAAACCGAACCGATCAAAAGGCCCAAAAGCATCACCAACAGTTCACCATCAAAACCGGTAACCGTGCTGTGCTGATGGTGTTGGAATTCGATGATGGCGATCAAAGCCGCACAGGCACCGCCCATCCCGTTGAAGAAAGACACCATTTGGGGCATGGAAGTCATTTGGACTTTTTTTGCCATGATGGTTCCGATGACGGTTCCGATGATCAATCCCAGGAAGATCAACCCGTAATTGATCAATTTTCCCGAATCATAATCCTGATATAGGGTGATGGTCGCAATGATGGCGATCAGCATACCTGCAGCTGCGATGAGGTTTCCTTTTCTTGCCGAATCAGGGTTACTGAGCATTTTCAATCCCAGAATAAAAGTCAGGGATGCAATGAGATAACAGATTTCTAATATGTTCAGGCTCATGATTTCTTAGGTTTTTTCTTAAACATCTCCAACATTCTGTCCGTCACTACAAATCCTCCTATGACATTCAATGTGCCCACCAATACGGCCAAAAAGCCGACTGACAAGGCAAGGTAATTGTCAGGAGAAGCCTGCAGCATGACGATGATGGCACCTACGACCACCACTCCGTGGATCGCATTGGCACCGGACATCAAAGGTGTATGGAGGATAGCAGGGACGTTGGAAATCACTTCCACGCCCAAAAGGATGGCCAACAACAGGAAATATACCATCTCCATGTTTTCGCCTATATAACTTAATACTTGTTCCATGGTCAGTTGCTTTGCATTTGTATGATTCTTGGACTGATCGGATTGCCGGCATGACAGACACAAGTGCCGGTGACGATGTCATCTTCAAAATTCAGGTTGAGATTCCCGTCTTTGATAATCAGTTTGAGGAAATTAAGGTAGTTTTTGCCGTACATTTTGCTGGCATCCTGAGGCATGCTTGAAGCGAGGTTTCCGACTCCGACAATGCGCACGCCGTTGACTTCCACAGTTTGATCCGGTTGGGAGAGTGCACAGTTTCCGCCTGAGGAAGCGGCAAGGTCAATGATCACTGAACCCGGTTTCATAGCCCTGACAGTTCTTTCCTCTACGAGCTGTGGTGCTTTTCGTCCAGGAATCTGGGCGGTAGTGATGATGATATCTGCCTTGGTGGCATGCTCATGGATGGTGTCTTTTTGTTTTTGGATGTACTCCGGAGTTTGTTCGACAGCATAGCCACCGGCTCCTTTGTCCTCCTTGGCGCCTTCGACATCGACAAATTTTGCCCCCAAAGAAAGTACTTCTTCCTTGGCTGCCTGTCTGACATCAAATGCAAAAACAGAGGCTCCAAGTCTCCTTGAAGTAGCAATGGCTTGTAATCCCGCTACACCGGCACCCAAAATCAAGACCCTTGCAGGAGTGATACTTCCTGCAGCAGTCATAAACATCGGAAAAAATCTCGGAAGGAGATTTGCCGCCATGAGCACTGCCTTATAACCTGTGACTGTAGCCATGGAAGAAAGCACATCCATGGATTGCGCGCGGGTGGTCCTCGGAACCAACTCCATGCTGAATGCAGTCTTTTTTTCTTGGATCAGGTATTTGGTAAGTTCAGGATTGAACAAGGCACCCATTTGTCCCATCAGCACTGCCTCTGGTTTCAATCCGGCAATTTCCGCTTGGGAGATTGGCTGGATACCGATGACCAAATCTGATTGTGTTAGTATTTCCTGTCTGCTGTGGATTTCTGCTCCGGCTTCTTTGTAGAGTTCATCCGATGCATAGGCTCTGGCGCCTGCATGTGTTTCTACCCAAACCGAGACCTTCCAGCTGAGGAGAGTTTTGACCGCTTCCGGCAAAAGTGCTACCCTGGACTCGTCTTGGGGTTCTTTTAAAATCCCTATTATCATTGGTTGAAAATGTGATGGCGATAAATATATGCTCAAAAGATTTGAAGTCATGAAACTATCAAAAAGATTGTAAAAATAAAGTGATTTTAATCAGGCGGTATTGGTTTATTTTGATTTGAGTGATTTTTTTGGAATATTGTGCAAAATCTCGCAGGTATAGTAAGTATCACCCCAAACCAATTCCCTTAAACGTCAGCTGTTTTTAGTCCAAATAGAACCTTTTTGTCAGGGACAAGCAGTTATTTAAGCAAAATCAATCCACTGTTAAATTCCATCCTATTAAAATTAGGTAGGCAATGTGATGGTGGAATCAGCCCTCAGTAATTATTTATATCTATCTCATGAAAACCAACCTAGTCCGATTTAGCCTGTTAATGGCTTTTTTTCTATTTTTTTATCAGGAATCCTTTTGTCAAAACCAATGTTTGTTGGACGGAATTATCAGAGGGGACATCTCCAAAAAACAGGTTTCTCTCGTATTGACAGGTCATGAATACGCTGAAGGGGGTTGGGAAATTTTGGAAACTTTGGAGCGGAGTAATCTCAAAGCTTCATTTTTCTTTACGGGGGATTTTTATAGGAATCATGAGTTTGAACCGTTGATCAAAGCCCTTAAAAACAAAGGCCATTATCTTGGTGCCCATTCGGACAAGCACCTTCTCTATTGTTCTTGGGAGGACAGGTCACAGTTATTGATTGACAGGTATACTTTTTCAAAAGACCTGTTGGACAATTATTCCGAGATGAAGAGGTTTGGGATTGAACAGGAAGATGCCAAATATTTTTTACCTCCCTACGAATGGTACAATCAGAACATCAGTGAATGGACCGGCAAGCTGGGTTTTCAGCTCATCAATTTTACACCGGGCCCGAGAACCAATGCTGATTACACCGATCCGGGAATGGAGAATTATATCAGTTCGGAAGAAATCATGCAAACTATCCGGCAGGCTGAATTCAAAGACCCGAGTGGACTCAATGGTTATATGATACTTCTGCACATTGGGGTAGGGGAAAAGCGAACAGATAAATTTTATAAACTCCTTCCGGATTTGATCAAAATTTTGCAAAAATCCGGATACGAAATAGTGGGTTTGGATGAATTGCTCGAAAATATTTGAGCCAACTATTTTTCAAACAATCCCAAAGTGCCGCCTACCCAATCTTTGTCTTTGTTGAATTTGACTCCGATCATTTCTCCACGGCTTAACCTTACAAGATTCCCGATCAGGGTAGGGTTTTCGTCTTTCTCCGGCCAAACAGCCAAAATCCGCACCTCGGCTTTAACCTTTCCTTCAATGGCTTGGAGAACAGGGACGTACTTGGCTTTTTTCTGAAGGATGTAAAGGTCTTTGTCTTTTACCGCTTCAACATCGGATTTTTTGACATTAAAAATCACCCCGCTTCCTGAAAAGGAAAACAAAGGCTTCAAAACGTAATTTTCCAAATCCTCAGGTATTTCCTTCAACTCGCTCAATAAAGTTGTCTCTATGAAATAGGGGCCATTTAAATATGGCAGGATAAATTTACTGATGCGATAAAACCAATTTGGGTGGCCTGCCCATTCCACATCCAGTTCCTCCAAAAAAGAAAATTGCATGTTGAGGTCTTTTCTTGCCTCCAATTCATCGAAAATCACCCTGTTATAAATCCTTTTGATTCTGATTTCTCTACCTTCTTTGTTGGTATAGAAAAGCTGTTTCCCTTTTTTGATCACCTCGGTGACGCAGACAAAAGGAACTCCGAGATCCCTTTGGCAATAGTAAAAGTCAATCTTCGTATTTTGTTTTTCAGGTTCGATTTCGAGCAAAATGACTTCTTCGGGTTTGTGCCCGTTTAGGACAGTTTCTTTGAAAATATTCAGGTATCCATCGGCGTCTAGGTCATTGAAGTAGGGAGTGAATTGGGAAAGATAGGGATAGGCTTTTTTGATTTTCTCAAAAAGGTTATACTGAAAATTGAATACGGATGGGAAGCCCTGTACTTCGATCAACTTGGGAATGATCTTGCCATCTTCCTCACAGATTCCAAAGTCGATAGCCAAGAATTCAGTATTGCTGTTTTGGTTTGGGACATTGAAATTGAAACCTAATGAAGGTTCGGTGAGTTGGTTGAAATCCTTTCTTTTGATGAAATCAATGACATGCTGACAACCTTCCAACAGTTGGTCTTTCAATTGATTTGGAATAAAAAAAGGGGTCTCTGCAACCCTAAATGTCGGTAAGTAGTCAAAATCTGAGGCTAGGTCATTTAGGAAAGCCTGATATTTTTCTTTGCTGAATCCGTTGTTGAAAAATTCCCGATGCTGCTGAATCATATTTCATTAATTAGTGAAGGATGGCCTGTTGCTCTTTGATAAATTGGATGGATTGGGAAAGGAAGTTTGGTATCAGCGTTTCGTTGGTTTTGTAGATGGTGTGCTCTTCGACAATGTGCTCGAGCATGGCTAGGTACCGGGACTTTCCCCTCAGGGCAATGATTTCATCCCTGACTTCGTGCTTTTTGAGGTGGCTCAAAAAACCGACAGGATCAGCTTCGGGGTGGAATTGGGTTCCTACCATTTCCGGTGAAAACCTGATGGCCATGATTGCTCTTTCATATTCTACATGGTTTCGGTATTTTTCAAGAGCGATGATATGCGCATTCATTTCTTTGAATTTTTTCAGATGGGGTTTCACTACCTGATAATCTCTGGAATCAATCGCCCAAAAGGGATTGTCCAATCCCTCAAAAAGCGGATCAGTCATTCCGGATTCGATTTTGTGGATGGTCATTACCCCAAAAGAGGTGGATTTTCTCCTGGTCACTTCTGCGAGGCCAAAATGCTGTACTGCCATCTGAAAAGAATGGCAAATGAAAAGGATATATTTTTTTCTTTCATTGGTCTGATTCCAAACCGAGATATCATCGATCAGTTGGTAATATTTTGCATCCCAAATACCATCACCTTCGAGGGGATTTCCGGGTCCACCTGACGAAATGTAGAGATTGAAGTCTTCTACATTGGGGACAGCCGCATTTTGTCTGACATCAAAAACCTCAAGACTCAGTTCGCCGCCAAATCTTCCTACAATATCATGGATACAACGCATGCCCTGATTGGCTTTGCCGTTGTACATGTCCAAAACAGCAACTTTGATTTTTTCTTGCATGGTGATTGTTTGATTTTTCGGGCCGAAAGTTAAAGAATATTGAATGTAGATCGGTGAAAAGTATTTCCCAACCTACATTCAAAATCCCGTTCTCATCAGATTCCTTTGGTAAACTCTCCCACGATGAAGTCCACGACTTTGGACAAATCATGGTTTTTCTCTTCAAATACAGCCAATTGCTTGTCTGCACCGGTGCCGTTTTTGAGGATTTCATAGACATAATTGATTTCTTCCCTGCTACCCAATTCATCCACCACATCATCGATAAACTCCAACAGCTCCACCATCAATTCCTTGTAAGCGACTTCTTTTTTCTGACCAAAGTCAATCATCAACCCATCTGTCCCATACCTTGCAGCACGGAATTTATTTTCCCTGATCAAGGCTATCCGGTATATGTTGAAGCTGGTATTCATCATGCTCATTTTGTAGAGCTTGGCGACAACCGCCTGGATCAATGCCGTGATGCAGATCGTTTCGTCCACGGTCAGACACATATCGCAAATCCTAAATTCGATCGTGCTGAAGAAAGGATGCATCCTCAGGTCCCACCAGATTTTTTTCGGATTGTCGATACAGTTTGTCTTGACCAAAGTCTCGAGGAAATTGTCATAAGACTGCACCGAATCAAAATATTCCGGAAGTCCTGTTCTCGGGAACTTTGCGAAAACGTGAGCTCTGAATGCTTTAAAGCCTGTGTTTCTTCCTTCCCAAAAAGGGGAGTTGGTCGAAAGCGCATAAATATGCGGAAGGAAATAGCAAGCCTGATTCATGATCTGAAGCGCAAGCTCCCTGTTTTCGATGCCTACGTGGACATGTAGGCCAAAAATCAAATTGGACCTTGCGGTATCCTGAAGTTCATTGACAATCATGTGGTACCTCGGATCATCGGTGATGGGTTGTTCCTGCCATTTAGAAAACGGATGGGTTCCCGATGCACCGACAATTAATTTTTGCTCATCGGCCAAGTCCACTATTTTTCTTCTCAAATAAGAGACTTCCTGTCGTGCATCGGCGATGTTTTGGCAGATATTGGTTCCAACTTCCACCACAGATTGGTGCATTTCTGCCTTTACCTGCTCTTTCAGGATGATTTTGGCACCATCCACAATTTTGGACATATGGGATCTCAGGTCCCTGGTGTTGGGGTCGATGATTTGATATTCTTCTTCGACCCCTAAAGTAAATACAGGTAACTTTCTCATATATCAGAATCTTTTTGCGGAGCTGACAGCATTTTTCATAAAAGTGCCCCAAGTGAGGTTAACCTGACCTGGTTTATGTGATTTGGCATAGGCAATCGCCATTTTTGCGGCTTCTTCCACCACCCAATCAAAATTTGCCTGACCTACCGAGTTGATGTCTGCATCCGGCGCGGGATTGCCAAAGTCGATGGCATAAGGGACACCGTCTTTTACAGCAAATTCTACTGTATTGAAATCATATCCCAACCCTTCACAAAGTTTGATGGTGTAATCCTTCACTGTTGCCAATAGCTTTTTACTGGCAGGAGGTCCATCTACCACGTAGCGGAGATGGTGTGGATTACGCGGTTCATACTGCATGATGCGGACCGCTTTTCCCCCAAGGCAATACACCCTGAAATATTCCTGAAATACGATTTCTTCTTGAAGCAACATAACCAATTGGCCTGTCTCTTGGTGCTTTTGGAAAAATTCTTCTTTGTTTTCCAAACGGTATACGTTTTTCCAACCCCCGCCCGCATAGGGTTTCATATAGGCTGGAAACCCTACATAGTCAAAAATCCCCTGCCAATCCAACGGCATTTTCAAATTTCTGAATGACTTCGGCGTGGTGTCAGTGGGATGCTGTGCAGAGGGCAAAATCACGGTATTTGGCAGCGGTACACCCAATTGATCGGCGAGGGCATTGTTAAAAAACTTGTCATCTGCACTCCACCAAAAGGGGTTGTTGATCACGGCGGTGCCTGCCAAAGCGGCGTTTTTCAGATAAGCACGGTAAAACGGAACATCCTGTGAGATCCTGTCTATGATGACATCATACTCAGAAAGTTGGTTTTGGATTACCTTATCGATCAAAACAGGTTCTGCAATAATTCCTTTTTCTTTTTTTTCATTGACTCTTTCGACAAATGCATGGGGAAAAGTGTCTTCCATGCCAAACAGAATTCCTATCTTTTTCATATATGGTTGGTATTTGGTTAATTGAACTTGATTCTTGATAAATAGTGGGGGAACATTTCCTTCCAGATAGGCCAATCATGGTGCTTGTCCTTGCGCACATCAAGCCAATGACGGACGCTTTTTCCTTCCAAGGTATCACTTAGCTTGATATTGGCATCAAAACAGATGTCCCAATTGGAAGTCCCAAGGACGATGTCCATTTTCCACAAATCACCGTCATGGTTGCCCGGCAAAAATTCCAATGGGGAATTGTAAAAGATATCGCCATGGTTATACCCATCCATGAAGTTTCTGATTTCAAACGCCCCGGACAATGAAAACATGTGACTGACATAACCGGGATATCGGAAAGCAAAATTGGCCGCGTGGTATCCTCCAAAGCTGCAACCTGCCACGACGACCTTGCCGACCGAAGTGTTATGCCTGATTTTTTCGACTATTTCATGGCGGATCATGTGGTCATAGGCAATGTGATTTTGGATCCGCTGATGGGGATGGATTTGCTTGTTGTAAAAACTGTCCCTGTCATTGCTTTCCGGGCAGAATATCTGCACCAAACCTTGTTGGATAAACCAACTTGCCGATCCTATCAAACCCATGTCCCTGTTTTCGTGGAATGATCCCATTGAGGTCGGGTACAATACAACTGGATAACCCGCATGACCAAACGATAGCATTTGTACTTCTCTATGCAGGTGGGGTGAGTACCACTTAAAATATTCCTCTTTCATAACACAAAATTTTCTTATCTGAATAAAAATAGTCCGCTTTTGGGGATTCACAAAAAAATATGGTTAAAGTTTTCGGGACCTGATTCAAATAAATATTTTACCCTGCATAATTTATATTTTATCAAATTGGTTAAGGAGAAAAAAGAGGTCAAAAAAGAATAGATTTTTAAAAAATGGTAAGCGTAATTATTTTTGGAGATATCAATTCCGGTAAATTTTGGCATTGCAGGAAACTGATACCTTGATTATTTTAAATGCTTACTCCTTTCAATCATCATAAAAAAATTGGTCTTGAAATTATTCTATATGATTATCCGCTTTTATACCAGTAGCCAAATATCAATTTTCCACACCTCGGCAAGCTCGGTGAACAGTTATCGTGAGATCAGAGGGGGGTGGTAGAAATGCGGCTTTGCCGCATTTCTACCACCCCCCTTCAATATCAATAAATTCCGGTGGTCGATCCCGATAATTATCGTGGACGAGACCGTTCTGTAAGTAATCCTATACTGGTAAGAAGGTGGATATACATATTATTTTTTCAACGATATCTTTTTGCCTACCCCTGTCAAGACAATGAAGATGGTTAGCACGGAAAAGGTCCATTTTATAGCTGTTGAAATACCGGCCAATGATCCCCAAAAGTGGCTTTTTTCAGGAAATAGAATTAAAACATTGATGATGCTGATGTTTTCGATGACATCAAACAACAGGATGGCAAGGGGAAAAATGACCAACTTTTCATTTTGCCAAAGCCTGAAAATAAGGAATGAAAACAGAGCGCCGTAAACCAATGGATAGAGCATGTCCGAAACCATCAAACCTATCCGGTAGCTTTTCCTGATTTCAGGAGTGAATCCGTTAATCCTGTCAAAGGCTTCGTCTGCAGTATAAAAAATCTCCAAATCAAGCGGTTTTTCTCCCGGCATCATACCCGGTAAGATCCAAAGATTAAATCCCAGAAACAGGACAAAAAGTAGGGCAATGTTTCTGTTGGTGCTGAATTTGGTTAAGAATTCCTTCATTTTGCATCGCTTTCTTTAAACCATTCTGCATACATCGGATAGTTGCGTGCTGTCCTCTCTATGACTTCTATCATTTCGGGGCCTGTTTCTTTCACTTTTTTGGCAGGCATTCCTGCATAAATTGAATTGGCCTCTACGATTGTTCCTGCCAAAACCACCGCGCCTGCAGCAATGACCGCGCCGGAGTGGACCACGGCATTGTCCATTATGATAGCACCCATGCCGATCAGCACGTTGTCATGGATCGTGCAGCCATGTACCACAGCGTTGTGGGCGATAGAAACTTTATTCCCTATGACAGTTCCCGATTTTTGATAGGTGCAATGAATCACTGCGCCGTCCTGAATGTTGGTGTCATCACCGATGCGAATGTGGTGTACATCCCCGCGGACCACGGCATTGAACCACACCGTACAGTTTTTGCCCATGATCACATCTCCGACTATTGTCGCGTTTTCTGCCATCCAGCAGTTGTCCCCAAAAACTGGGCTAAAACCCCTTACACTTTTAATTAAAGCCATTTTTTTCGGTCTATAGTCTGATTGTGTACAAATACATGAAGGTCAAATTTATTTTTTTTTAAACCATCTGAACTTTTTTTACCAAAAATAGTTTTACATGTATATACACATATGTATGTACATTCAATTCAAACAACAACACTCAACATTATGAAACTATTACAAAAAACAGGTTTGGTCATTGCACTTGCCTTTATTGTGGTTGCCTGTGGCAAACCATCTGACACCGTAGATGCAACAGAAGCAGCTGAAGTAGCTGAGGCTACGGGCAAAACTTTGGCCATCAATCCATCTACGAGCCAAGTTAATTGGAGAGGCTATAAGCCAACAGGTCAACATTTTGGACTTATTCCTGTGACTACAGGAGAAGTGACTGTTCAAGGTGAAGAACTTACAGGCGCAAAGTTTGTATTTGACGTCACCGGTTTGAAAATCCAGGATATGGAAGAATCAAACGAGTTTTATGGAAAACTTTGGGGACACCTTCAGTCTCCTGATTTCTTTGATGCGGCTAACCACCCACAGGCTACTTTTGAATTGACTTCTGTAGAGCCTTATGCAGCAGGTGCGATTGCAGACAAAGAAGAATTCGCTTCTGAAAATACACCAAAGAAGGACTCTGAAGTTGCTCCTGCCAATCCAACCCATTGGATTTCAGGTAACCTGACTATGAGAGGTACTACCAAAAACATCAAATTCCCGGCTTCTGTGTCTATTGTGGATGGAGCGGTTTCTGCTTCTGCAGGTTTCAATATCGACAGAACAGCTTGGGGCTTGGCTTACAATGACGAAAGCTCTGCAGTTGACAAAGCAAAAGATCAATTCATCTACAATACAGTTTCTGTAGGTTTTGACATCAAAGCAAACTAAACCAACATAGTATATAAATCCAAAAGAGGAGGCCGCAAGGTTTCCTCTTTTTTTTGAGCCATTACGTTACTTTTGCAACATGTCAGAAAAGTTTGTGTTTTCGATTCCTGATCATCCTGATTGGAAAAGCCATTTGCTACAATGGTTTGACAATCAGTATCCGTATTTTTCATTTTTTCATAACAACGGGATCATCTATCCGCATGATGGATTTCCAAATGTTATTTTTGCAGCCCATCAATGCTTGGATTTGGCTGAGGCAGACCGGTTTTATGGAAAAAATGAGTTGGTAGGAATAGTCAGTTACGATTACAAAAACAAGGTTGAAAAACTCAGGAGCAACAATTCTATACCGGTCGATTGTCCTGAATCCTTATTTTTTATTCCTGAAATCAGGATGGAATTCAGTGAAGAAAGTTTTGTTGTATTTCATCCTGAAGGAAAAAGAATAGGGGAAGAAATCAGGGAGTCATTCCAACTTTTTTTGTTTAATCCCACAGTAAAAGTGAATCCTTTGACTACCAGAAAGGACTATTTCTCTGCCATCAAAGCCATTCAAAACCACATCGAGGAAGGAGACATGTATGAGCTAAATTTTTGCATGGCTTTTACCTTTGAAAGTCAAAATTGGAATCCGATTATCGGTTTTAAAGAATTGATGGAAAAGTCTCCCATGCCTTTTTCCTCTTTATTCAAAGCAAAAGAGAAATATCTTATCGGAGCTTCTCCAGAGAGATTTCTCAAAAAAGAAGGAAATCAACTTATCTCCCAACCGATCAAAGGCACCATCAAAAGAGGGAAGGATGCTGTCGAAGATGAAATTCTTAAAAACCAATTGCTGCACTCGGAAAAGGAACGGGCCGAAAACCTCATGATTGTCGACCTGATGCGGAATGACCTTTCCAAAATCTCCGAAACAGGTTCTGTGGATGTGGAGGAACTTTTTGGTGTCTATCCCTTTGCCAAAGTTCATCAGATGATCTCGACGGTGAGTTCCACTATTAAAAAAGAGGTGGGTCTTAAGGAAATTTTCCATGCCACATTTCCGATGGGCAGTATGACAGGCGCTCCAAAAATCAAGTGCATGGAATTGATCGAGAAGTATGAAAATTTCCAGAGAGGATGGTTTTCAGGAACTTTGGGACATATTCAAGCGAATGGGGATTTCGATTTCAATGTGGTTATCCGAAGTATTATTTTTGATCAAAATGAAGGCAAAGGATACTTTGCGGTAGGTTCGGCGATCACCTATGATGCGGATGCAGCCTACGAATATATAGAGTGTCTGCTCAAGGCTTCTGCGATCATGGAGGTTTTGGAAAGAAAATAGTTTATGGAAATCGTCAGGAAAATCATACATGTCGACATGGACGCTTTTTATGCGTCTGTGGAGCAGATGGACAATCCCGACTTGCGTGGAAAGCCCCTTGCAGTAGGCGGAAACAGGGAAAGGGGAGTGGTAGCTGCAGCTTCCTATGAAGCCAGAAAATACGGTGTCCGCTCGGCCATGTCCGGCAAAATGGCTGCCCTGAAATGTCCTCACCTGATTTTTGTTCCTCCTAGATTTGAGCGGTACAAAGAGATTTCCAATCAGATCAGAGAGATTTTTTATGCTTATACCGATTTGGTCGAGCCACTTTCTTTGGATGAAGCTTTTTTGGATGTGACAGAAAACAAGGTGAACAACCCATCTGCGACAAGAATCGCTCTTGAGATCCGAAAACGCATCAAAGAAGAAGTCGGATTGAATGCCTCAGCGGGAATCTCCTACAACAAGTTTTTGGCAAAAACTGCCTCTGACATCAACAAACCCAATGGTCAGGCCGTCATCTTGCCCAAGGATGCGGAAGCATTTTTGGAGAAGTTGCCGATAGAGCGGTTTTTTGGAATCGGAAAAGTGACTGCTGACAAGATGAAAGAACTCGGCATCCACAATGGTTTTGACCTGAAGCAATTTTCCCTGCAATACCTCAGCAAGCGTTTTGGCAAATCAGGGCTTCACTTTTACAACATCGTCCGCGGTATCCACCTGAGCGAAGTCCAACCTAACCGCATCCGGAAATCGCTGAGTGCTGAAAATACTTTTGAAACTGATTTGGCTAAAATGGAAGAGTGGCTGGTAGAATTGGAGGAGATTTTCGAAGAACTCAAACGACGCATCAGCCGAAGCGGGATCAAAGGAAGAACTGTCACGCTAAAGATCAAATACCACGATTTCACTGTTCAGACGAGAAGCAAGACTTTTGAGCAATTTACCGAACCCGAAAAAATATGGGAAACCACCTTGGAACTCCTCCACCAAGAAGAACTCAAATCCCCTGTCCGCCTCTTCGGCATCGGCATCTCCAACCTCAATGTCGAAGAAGAGAGTCTATATGTAGGAAAGCAGCTTTGGATTGAATTTGGGGAGGGGGATCGTCATTCGGAGTCCCCAACATTTTAAAATGTTCAGAAAAGAAATGACGTATGGTGTTGCGTCATCTTGAATCCGAGGTACGAGGATGAAAGATCTCAGAAAAAAGAGACCCTTCGCTTCACTCAGGGTGACGACCAAGAGATTCACGTCATTGGTAGTGAAGCGAAGAATCTCTTAATTGTGGTTTTGAATGCTAAAGGGAGTTTTCAGTCACAGTTTGCAGTGGTCAGTCTCAGTTTTCAGTCGCATGAATTGGATTTTTTTGTTTTCATTTTGAAAACTTTATGTTAGATTTAAATGTTGAAAAAATAAGTCTTTGAAAAACATTATCGCTTTAAGGAATCTGGTCAGGTTTTACAATAGGCATCCTGATGCAAAAGCAAGTATTGAAACTTGGCTTGCGATCACGAAAAGTGCTGTTTGGCAGAAGTCTTCAGATGTTGTCAGAGATTTTCCTGATGCTGATCCTGTGAAAAATAACAGAGTGGTATTCAACATTGCGGGAAACAAGTACAGGTTGATTGTTCAAATAAGTTATGTTAGGCAATGGGTCTTTATCAAATTTATTGGAACACATGCCGAATACAATAAGGTTGACGCGAACACAATTGATCAGTTTTAACCTTTAAAAACAATTTAAAAAAATGAAATGGGATAAAATCATCACTACCGAAAAGGAATATGAAACGGCCTTGAATAGATTGGCTGTGGTCTTTGACGCTCACCCGGATAGCCCTGAGGGAATGGAAGCGGAATTGTTGGTTACACTGATTGAAAAGTATGAAAAAGAATACTACCCAATTAATTTACCCGACCCAATTATTGCGATTAGAGAAGCGATTGAAATGAAGGGTTTAAAAGAAAAAGACCTAATTCCTGCAATAGGCAGCAAAACTACTGTTAGTCTTGTACTCAATCGCAAAAGGGCAATGACTGTAGATATGATCAGAAACCTCAAAGAATTACTCGGACTGCCTTTGGAAGTCCTCATCCAACCCTATGAACTGAATGGAGAGCGGGAATTGGTGAAATGATGATAAGAAAATTTTCAGGTAAGTTGTTTCCAAGAATGTTTCTCCAAATGTCTGCATCCTTGAAACCTTCCACCTTTTAATTTTACAATTTTTCAATCTTCCAATTTTCCAACTTTTTAATTTTCAATCTTCCAATCCAAACCCATAATCCCTCTCTACCAAACAAATCCTTGTCTTGTAGGAGGTATACCATTTTTCCCTTCCCATCCGCTGTGCAAAGATGTGTTCGCTGACCATTTTCCAATTGTGGATGGCATCAAGGCTTTCCCAATAACTGACCGTGATGCCAAGTCCTTCTCTAGCCGATTCGTGCCCGAGGTAACCTGGTTGCTTTTTTGCAAGTTCGACCATTTGATCCGCCATTTCTCCATAACCCTCATCCACTTTTGTTCGGATGCTGGTAAAAATAACTGCATAGTAAGGCGGGGAAGGTGTCCGGGATATCATAGGATTTGGGATATTTTCATATTTCAATACTAAGCAAAATCCTATTAAAATTTTCCTTCTGACTTATTCTCAATTTCTTTTTTCAAGGTATTCATTTGGCGTCATCTGATAGGTTTCTTTAAAGCATTTGATAAAGTAGGAAGGGGAGCTGAAACCCACAGCATAGGCTATTTCAGAGATAGACTCTCCGGATTTTTCAAGTCTTTGTACCGCCATCCGGAGTCTTTGGTCCCGGATAAATGCTGAGGTAGAAAGGCCCGTAAGGGCTGTCAGTTTTCTATGCAGCTGCATCCTGCTCATGCCTAGTTTTTTGCAAAACTCATCAACAGTGAAGTTTGAATCTCCAAGGTCTTCATCTACAATGCTTTGTAATTTTGCCAGGAATTTTTCATCTGTGGAGGTTATAGCGATGTCATTTGGCGAAATACTTGTTTTTCCCGAATAACGTATTCTTAGATTTCGCCGCAATTCAATCAATTTTTCTATCCTAACCAAAAGCTGTTTGATCCCGAAGGGCTTCAACATGTAGTCATCCGCACCTACTTCGAGTCCTTTAAGTATGTTTTCTTCTTGAGTTTTGGCAGTCAGGAGGATGATCGGGATATGTGATGTCTTTTCGTCATTTTTGAGTTTTTGACAAAGTTCAATTCCATCCATCTCCGGCATCATTACGTCAGATATGACCAAGTCCGGGATTTTCTTTAAGGCTAAGAAAAGACCTTCGCGTCCATTTTCTGCTTCCAGTATTTTGTAATAGGGACTGAGTTCGCCGATGATAAATGACCTCACTTTGTGGTTGTCTTCCACTACAAGGACCATTGGGGCATCTTCTCCTGCTAATATTTCCTGTGGCCTATATCCATTGGTTTGCTCATAATCTTCCTCTTCCACTACCTGTTCGGGACGGAAGGAATACTTTTCAACAGGGATGGTGATGGACACTTTAAATGCCTCTTTATCTTCCAGATCGAGGGTGATTTGACCTTTATGGAGTTCGACAAGGTCTTTGACCAGAGGAAGGCCAATTCCAAAGCCCTCGGTTTTGGTGTCCGGTTTATAAAATTTGTCAAAAAGACGGGAAATTTCCTCTTTGGTATAAGTAACCTGACTGTGGTTGCTGACATGTAAATGCAATTGGCCATCGTGGATTTTTGAGCTGAGGCGCACGACTGTGCCGGGTTTTCCGTATTTGATGGCATTCTGTAGAAGGTTGCTAACAATCTTTTCGATTTTGTCCGGGTCAAACCAAACCTCAGTCATCAACGGGATATCGGGACTGATGCGGATGTCTTTTTCGGCGGCAAAATAGAAGAAATTGGAAACTATTGACTGAAGCAAAAGGCCCATATTGCCCTTTTGGATTTTCAGTTGGAGCTTTCCTGATTTTATTTTGGAAACTTCCAACAGCTGATCGACAAGATTCAATAACCGATTGGAATTCTGTTTGATGAGGTTGAGCTGGGATCTGAAGACAGGGTTTTCGGACTGACTCATCAGCCTTTCGACAGGTCCCGCGATCAGCGTAAGTGGCGTCCTGAACTCATGGGAGATATTGGTAAAAAGATTGGTCTTGAACCTGTCTATTTCCAACAGCCTATTGGCTTCATCGACTTTCATTTTGATGAGAAATTTTATTTTCCATCTCCATTTTAGATAGAGGTATAGCCAGATTAAAGAAAGGGTGAAAAACAAAAAATAAATCAATTTGGCCCAAATGGTCAAATACCATGGTGGGAGAACGGTGAATTGGAGAGAAACAGGATCTGTGGACCAAATGCCGTCGTAGTTGCTGGATTTTACCAAAAAAGTATACTCACCGGGAGAAAGGTCCGTATATCTTGCCTGATTGTTATTGCCTGCCTGCACCCAGTTCTCGTCATGGTTTTCCAGCTTATACCGGAATTCATTTTTTCTTGGAGAGGAAAAAACCAAACTGGCCATGTTGATTGTCAGGGTGTTTTCATCATGGCCAAGTTTAAGCCCATTCTTGATCGGAATTTTTTTGTCGAAAACAAAAATATCTGTGACGGCGGTTTTTGGCTCGATTTCATTGAGGAAGATATCTTTGGCATTGAACCAGTAAAAGCCTTCCAAGCTTCCAAAATAGAGGGTTCCATCCGTTTGCCTGAAATAAGCGCCTGTATTAAATTCTGTGGCCAAACCATCGTAGTTGCTGTAATTGGTGATATCAAACTCAGGAGATACCGAGCTTTTTCCGGCCACTTTGGTGATTCCTTTGTTTGAACTCATCCAGAGGTTCCCATTCTGATCTGGCATTATCCCATAAATGACGTCATTTGGAAGGCCGTTTTTTGTGCTAAAAACCGATAACTCCATGGAATTAAGGTCAAGTCGGTTGAGCCCGGCACCATTGGTTCCGATCCATAAGACATTCCTTTTGGCAAAATACAGCGACTTGATGCTGTTGCTGCTGATAGCTTGCTGGCTTCCTTCTTGTTTTTGGATCGGGTAGAATTTTTCGGTTTTAAGGTCAAATTTTGCAATGCCATGGTTTTCTGTACCGATCCACAATTCACCATCATCACCATCAGTGATGGTCCTGATATTGTTATCGGGAATGCTGTTTGGATCCGAGGGGTCGTGGGTAAACTTTTTGATCACTCCCTTTTGAGGATCAAACCAGATCAATCCTTCATTTCGGGTGCAAAGCCAAAACCTGTTTTCTTTGTCTTTATGGATTTTCCACACGCTCGTATTTGGTAATTTGACGGCAGTCCTCTCATTGAAGTGGCGAAAGGTATTTGTTTTCAGATCCAAAATACTCAATCCTTCATCCTGATAGCCGATCCATAGTTTGTCTTCTCCATCGCCTAGGAGGCTCATCACCCGGTCACTTGAGATGGTTTGGAGATTGGATGGCTGATGCTGAAAAGTCTTCCATGATTTTGTAGTAGGATTGAATCTTGTCAGTCCTTTTCCGGAGGTTCCCAGCCAAACTTGGTTGTTGTTTTCCACAAAAATAGCCCTGACGACATCAATATTGATATCTTCAGGTACCTGCGCGTTATGGTAAAAATTGAATTTTTCCAAATAAGCATCATAAAAACTCAAGCCGGCTCCATCTGAGCCAAACCATAATGTCCCGGTATAGTCCTCAAAAACACAAAGAATATCATTGTAGTAAATTGACCGGGGGTTTTGCTTGGAATATCTGAATTTCTGAACTGTCTTTTTCTCCTCATCGACGATGGCAGCACCTTCACCATAGGTAGCGAACCAAACCTTTTTTTTAGAGTCTATGAAGATGTCTAAAATCATTTCGTTTTGGTCGGTGGGATCAGAAAAGTAATCAGATAGGGGAATTGCCTTTTCTCCGGGACTTTTTATAATCCAAGCTCCGTTTTTCAATGTTCCGATCCAGATTTTACCTTCCTGATCTGTTTTTGCCGAGGATAGTTTGATGTTTTTGTTGGTTTCCCAGATCTGCGTCAACTTGTAAGATTCAGGATTCCAAAGTGCCAGGTGGTGGCTGAAAGTGATGAGCATTTGCTGTCCGTCATAATCTGATATGGCAGCAAACTCCATTGCGGGGTCTGACCAGATCATTTCTGCTTTTTGGATCGAATCATTCCACCTATATAATTGACCTGAAAGTGTTCCGAACCACACGTTTCCCTTTTTGTCTTCAAAAATACAGTTGGCAGCCTGGATTCCTTCAATAGCCACAAAGTCGTTGACCTCCCTGTCAAGCAGCTCAGGTACAGAAGATTCGGGAATGATCCAGATCCTGTTTTTGCTATCTGCAAAGACCTTTCCCAACAAAAGCCTATCGTTTTCGGTGACATCTAAAAATTTCCTGTTATAGATGACAAATTCTTTGCCGTCAAACCTGTTGAGGCCTTCTTGGGTCGCAATCCACAAAAAGCCATCAATGTCCTGTGCCACCGAGACAACCGAATTTTGGGAAAGCCCGTCATTGACAGAAAGCTGTCTAAAAGAAAGGTCTGTCTGACCATATCCCACCGCAAAGAGGGAGTGTAAAACTGCCAAAAGGCTTAAAAATTTTAGGGACTTAGAAAAGTGTCGCATGCTTTTTAACAAAGGCTTTAAGTTCTAAAAAATAATCTGGCTTAAGGCCATATGTGTCCAATTGTTCATAACAGGCATGTTTTGGCATGCAATCAGTTTGAAATCTGCTGTTTTTGGTATCGCCTGTAGATCACTTAGTATGTCAGAGCAATGGGTTCTGAACAATTAAATGTTTGATTTATCTTGATTTTTATAATTTAGAGATGAAAAAGATACCCATGCACCAAAATCCAGCATCTTTTTTCTATCTGCATGATAAGAGCAATAATAATCGATGACGAGCCCAAATCGATCCAATCTTTGGAATGGGATCTGAATTTTTTTTCCGACAAAATCCATGTGGTGGGAACCTTTTCCAATGCCATCGAGGCTATTAGGAAAATTGAAGGATTGCAGCCTGACGTGGTATTTCTTGACATAGAAATGCCGGAAATAGATGGTTTTCAATTTCTTGAGTATTTCAAGGACAGGGATTTTGAGGTTGTATTTGTGACGGCTTATGCGCAGCATGCCATTCAGGCCATCAAAGAAAGAGCCCTTGACTATTTATTGAAACCCATAGAAAAAGATGAGTTGGCCGATGCTATCCAAAGGATAAGCGAAAACAAGAAAAAAAGGAATTCGGGAGAGGTCTTTAAAAATGAAAAGATAGTCTTTCAGGGGACAAGGTTAAAAATCAATTCTGATGACAAGATGGTTTTTTTGAATCCCGCGGACATTGTTTATTGTGAAAGCGACGGGAGTTATTCGCGAATAATTACAGAAAATGACGGGGTGGTGTATGTTTCTAAAAAACTGAAATACCTTGAAGAAATGTTGCCTTCGGAGCAGTTTTTTCGAATTCATAACAGTTATCTGATCAATCTTCAGAAAGTCAGCGTATTTGAAAAAAACACTTCAAAGGTGGTTTTAGCAACTGGAATTTCCCTTCCTGTTTCAAGATTAAAAAAAGCGGGATTTTTAAACATGTTTTAATCGAAAAAAGATATGAAGGAGGGTGAAGAAGCAGGGTTTTGGATGGCTTTCTTTGAGAACAGCAACTATAACGGGTTGGGTTTGGCAGTGACTGCTATTCTTTTTTATCTATCACTTTACCATTTCTTCTTGTATATCAAAAACAAGGAGAAGTTCTATTTATTCTACAGCGTTTATGCCTTTATCAATGCCTTTAACCTGATCAAAAGGGTAAAAGGGGTATTTATCGAAGATATCTACAATTCTTGGCCGGACCTTTTTATCCATACCAATTTCCCGGTGCAGTTTGCGAGCTATTTGTTGTTTTCCTTTTTTATTCTGGAAATCCTCAATTTCAAAAAGCATTACCCCAAATTCAAAGCATTTTTTACCAAGTATGCCATAGTCATTAGTTTGGTTTTTGGGACTTTGGTAGCGGGACGGTATCTGTGGGATGGATATGACTTGATGCGGGGTTTTTACATCAATATTTTTATGCCCATCACCCTTTTATTTACACTTTTTGGAATATTTCTGGTCATAAGGATTCCTGAAAAAGTCAAATATTTTATTCTCACAGGATTTTTGGTTTTGGCGGTCTTCACGTCCATCTTCGCTTTTTTGACTTTTGGAAAGGATGTCAGTTTCACCAATAAGTATTATTACCTGTATTATATCCCTGTTTTAATCGAAAATTTTCTCTACACTTTCGCCCTTGCCATCAAACAACGGGAGGTGTATAATGAGAAAATCTCCATTCAAAAAGACCTTTTTGACCAATTGGGAGAGAATGAAATCCTGAGGGCACAGCTCAATGAAAAACTTCAGGAGGAACTAAAGCTCAAAGAGAAAAAAATCAATACCCTCGAAGCTGATGCCAAAGAACAACGGATGGCAAAATTAAAGGCTGACTATGAAAAGGAAATCACCCTTCTTCACCTTCAATCACTGAGAAGTCAGATGAATCCGCATTTTATATTCAATGCGCTCAATTCCATCAAGGTCTATCTTATCGAAAATGACAAAGAAAATGCAATCACCTACCTCAATAAATTTGCAAAATTGATCAGGATGGTTCTCGAAAGTTCGAGGGTGTTCAGCATTCAATTGGGAGAGGAACTTGATATTGCCAAGCTATATGTCAGTCTGGAGTCCATAAGGTTTGAAAAAAGCATCAATTTTGAAATCATCATCGGGGAAGATGTAGACCTGAGAAACAGCAAGTTGCCGCCTTTGATTTTGCAGCCTTTTCTGGAAAATGCGATATGGCATGGACTCACGATGAAAAAAGGGGATAAAAACATTGTATTGAAAGTTTTTAAATCAGAAGGCAATCTGGTGATATCTATCCGGGACAATGGTGTAGGAAGAAAGAAATCTGAGGAATTGATGGTCAATAAGATCATCAAAAAACAATCTCTTGGAATCAACCTTACCTCGGAGAGATTGAGGTACTTCAATGAAAGTGAGAATGTAGGATACCATTTTGAAATTTTTGACCATCATGCCCAATCAGGAGGAGAAGGGACAGAGGTGGTTCTTTATCTAGGAAAAGAGGTATTGTCTAATTAAGATTGATAAAAGAACATTTTTTCCAAGACTGACCCGAGACAGTTCTCTCTTTTTGGATTTGTTACAATTTTCTTATTCTCTGATACAATGGAGACATCCCTTCGGATTTGGCTGGTTTATATTTGCCATCATTTTTATTAATCCCAGCCAAAATGATGAATGGAAAAATGAATGTGGCGAAAAGTCATGTCAAGGTACTTCTGTTGCTTTTTGCGATGGTATTTCCGGGCCTTTCTTGTCAAAAAAGCGATTCCTCCCGGCAGAAAGGCAATGAGAAGTCGGGGAAGGCTGAATTGCCGATGCAGGAATTGTCCCTTCAGATCCCCTTAAGCCGGGAAGCTTTTAAAAATTGGCTACCGGACCGTATCGGCGAATTCCATATCCTGAAGACAGTAATAGGATATAAAGATGCTGCAGATATGAGCGCCATTACGGCTACTTACGGCCACCGTTCTGATTCTACAAAACAGATTTTGTTGGAAATTTTAGATGGTGCCGGACCGGTCGCTTCCGTTATTTTGGCAGGCAGTCTCCAAAAATTGGAACAGGATTTTGAAGAAAAAGAGGATAATAATTTTTCCAAAATTCACGAAAGAAATGGACAGCGGGTATGGGAAGTACAAAATCCCGGTAAGGACTTTTCAGGTCTGGAATTTATATACGGTCAGAGGTTTCTGGTATTGATCAAAGGAGACCATATCCGGCATGAGGATCTGTGGTTTTTTGCTGATAACCTTGATCTCGATAATCTCGGAAATTAGGTTCTTTTCTTTGGGTTGTGCCGGTAGAAGATAGAAGATAGAAGATAGAAGATTTTTAAAATTCGGTAAAGTATTTTTTCTGTTTTGGAAAAAGCTGTTTTTGGTTTTAACACACGAAAAAGATTGGGGACTGGGCATAAAAGGCCATAATTCTTTTGATTTTATGGATGATGTTACACACGTAGCATTCTTTGATACATCTCTTTCATCCTTTTTCTGTATTCCTAAGGAGATTTGAGAAACATTTTTAATAAGCTCCCCATGAAAAAAATATTGCTTTTGGTATGCATCATTATGATGATGGGCAATGAGTCGGAAGCACAGTTTTTAAAGGACCTGAAGAAAAAGGTCGAAGAAAGAACAACACCGGCGGCATCATGGAATGCGTGGCCTACGAACCAATGGACTTAAAAGCAAATGTCAGACAATGCTAACCAATAGAAAGATGAAAAAGATATTCAGTTTATTTGTAGTATGCTCAGTTTTTATAGCCTGTGATAAGGACGAACCGAATCCAACCATAAATGACCCTGAGAAATTCGAGGCCGTCTTTTCAGGAGACCTGAAGGGAGAAATGGTTTATGATGAAAGTAAATACGTAGGTTTATCCTCTGCCAATTCGCCCCTTACAGATGATTTTGATGCCTATGTTGCCATTACAGGGGTTCAAATGGATCCTTTGATTACCATTAATTTTTATCCTCCGGACGATCATCCCCGCAGTTCTGATGTGATTTCCATCACTATCAAATCCAAAGATTCCAAGCCCTGGACCTTGGATAAGGAGTACAGGACTCCTTACATCAATCAATTGCTCAACTATCCGGACCATGCGATTGTGAGTTACTGGAACGGTGAAGAAAGGGTTGATTATATATCATTCTACACTTTTGAAAATACCAATACTTCTGTCAAGGTATGGCGTGAAGGAGGTCTTTTGAAAGGAGAAGTCAAGGCACTCAAGCTATACAATTTCAATGGCAACAGGAGACTGAACCTAGAGAGACTGGTCTTTCAGGTAAGGCCTGAAGACGATGATTTGAAGGATTGATCAGCATGATGGACCGGATGTATAATAGGTATCCCTGTTCAAAAATTTGGAGCGACTCAACAAGTCAAACTTTTCCAGATTTTTCCGCTTTGTTACATCAGTAGTATTTTATGATACATTTTTGATATTCAAAAAGAAGCGGATCAAATAAATTAGACAATTAAAACTTTTAAAGTATTACTAATAATCTAATGAAAAATATAAAAACGTTATCAACACTATGTTTTATGTGCGCTTTCTTTTGGGCAAATGCCCAAGAAATCACAGGTACTGTCAAAAATCATGAAAAATCCGAAATGGATCTGGTTTTGATGCTATTTGGGATGGATTATCCAATTTCCATTGGCACTGTGGATAAAAACGGCCAGTTTACCGCTGACCTTGCCGATATTAAAATCGACCAAATACCTGAAGAATTCAAGTCAATGTCTTTAGGACCTCTATATTTCAATTTTCACTTCAATTGTGACGACGCCAAAGATTTTGGAGAAAATGGAGAAAAATTGGCAGCCAGACAGGATTTTGTCAGGATGACAAAAAACGGAGATTGGTCTGGTACTGCATTTTTGGTCTCCGATGAAAAAATAAAGAACTGGATGGAAGACCCTGGTTATATTAATGCCGTCAAAGGATCTTTTTATGAGGTGATGTATGTGGAGGAAGATGTGGCAATCAACATGACCTGTGTCAGCAGTGTGTATGTTGACGAAAACCAACAAGTTGAATCCCATTACAGTTTTGATATCGAATTGAAAAAGGGCTTCAATTGGGTGGAGTACACCATTCATGAAGTGCATGAGACCGACCCTAGCATCAGGGCTTCCTTTCCTTCCAAAGTAACCATCAGCAACCTGAAAGACCCCTCCAAAATGCTTTGGATTGGGAGTTATTTCTGATCCCAATTGTTATTGATCGTGATGAAAATGAAAAGTTATTGATTTTGATTCCAATCGACGTCGATTGAAACAGGGAGTTTTTGACCAAACACTTTTTTAGAACTTAAACACAATTTTTTCCTGCCCCAAAAGGGCAGGTTTTTTTTAGTTACCTCAGTAATACTCTTTGATACAATTTTGATATCCTTCCGATCAGGTGTTGTTTAAGTTTAGATTTCAGTACTGAAATATGAATTCAGTCCTGAGGAGATGACTGGATATATTAACCAAAAGATGATGAAAACTATATATTTGCTAGTATCCCTTTCGATTTTAAACTTACATCATGTGGCTGTTGCCCAAGGGACTTTATCCGGCATTATCTCTGATTATACGGAAGGAAATGGTCTGATTATTTCGTATGATATCGTAACAGGGGATAAACACACTTGGGGCTCAATTGATGACAATGGTATGATTACGGTTCCTTTATCAGCCACTTATTTGGACGAGATCAAGAAAATGGCTGCTAAAGCACAGAAAAAAGCACCTAGGGGATTTACCTTAAAATTACCCACCGTCGAAGATTCTTTTACTTGTAGGTATCCTGATGTCAAATTTGAAAATCCCGGTTGCTTGGTTTCCGGTTTGCCGGACTTAATGCTTACCGACAATAAGAAAAAAGCAGAGAACGGAAGAATTTACGCAGTCAACAACTCCCTCATTGCAAATTGGTTGCATCATGATCAAAAAGGGAATATTGGCTTAGGGTACTATTTGATATTTTACTTTGCCGAGGACAAAGCTTCGGCAATGGGGACCTGCATGGGCACAAATTATACGGGATTAGGGGAGGAGAATTATGATAAGTTCACGCTATATGAACTTGAACTTGAGCCAGGCTGGAACATTGTCCAATACGAAATCGAAGAGGTTTTTGAATCAAAAAACGGAGGTGTTTTTCCAGAGGTCATCAAAGTAACAAAACTAGAAAATTTACCAAATGATCTTATATGGGTGAGGGTGAAGTGATTTTTGCGTTTCAGATGAAGGATTGAGACCTTGGATGGAAGACCCAGGTTATATTAATGCCGTCAAAGGATCTTTTTATGAGGTGATGTATGTGGAGGAAGATGTGGCAATCAACATGACCTGTGTCAGCAGTGTGTATGTTGACGAAAACCAACAAGTTGAATCCCATTACAGTTTTGATATCGAATTGAAAAAGGGCTTCAATTGGGTAGAGTACACCATTCATGAAGTGCATGAGACCGACCCCAGCATCAGGGCTTCCTTTCCTTCCAAAGTAACCATCAGCAACCTCAAAGACCCCTCCAAAATGCTTTGGATTGGGAGTTATTTCTGATCCCAATTATTATTGATTGTGATGAAAATGAAAAGTTATTGATTTTGATTCCAATCGACATCGATTGAAACAGGGAGTTTTTGACCAAACACTTTTTTAGAACTTAAACACGATTTTTTTCCTGCCCCAAAAGGGCAGGTTTTTTTTAGTTACCTCATCAAGATGTTTAAAAAATTTCCTATTGTGTCATTTTGGTGAGGTTTTGATCCTGACTGATAAGTTTGAAGAATATTAAAACAACTTTTGAGAACCCTTCTTTTCATTGAAAATTGCCAATGGATATTTCTTGATCAATGGATCATACTAATTGCAAACCCTTTAATCTTTTTGAAGCACAAGTTTTAATTATTTCGTGTGATAATGTGACAAGGGATTTGTACATCTGCGGCAAAATTGATAATGATGATTTCGTAACAGTTCCGTGGTTAGACACTCACTGGGATGAGTCCAAAAATATTTGATGCCAAAAGCCTGAAATAAACTTTTGAGCTTTTTTTTTAAGGATGTTACATGAGTGATACTCTTTGGTACAACTCTGATATCTTCAATGTCAGGTGTTTTTGATTTTTGCTTTGATAAAAATTAAATCAAAAGTGCCATGGAAAAATTTTACGCCTCTGCTTTGCGATTTTTAAGAAATTCAGGGAATTCAATTCTCTTCCTTTTCCTAGAAAATTCTGAAAATCAGTCTTGTTTTCGGAAAATTTTTGACCATCTCAATTTTTTTGAATCTTTCAAAAAAAGAGTGTGGTATTGTCTCTTTGTTTTTTACCTGGTTTTAATACAATCACCAAGTTTTGCCCAAGCGCCTACGGTACCCTCTTCTAACCTTACCTTTACGAATTTGGATGGGGACCGGTTTATAGCAAGGTTTACCAGAGGCAACGGACAAAATCGGATCATAATTGCCAGTGAGAGTCCTGTTACGGCTGTGCCTGTCAATGGAGCAGATTATTTGGCCGGAAATTTCGGACTGGGAAATGAAATCAGTCCGGGGCAATTTGTGGTTTACAAGGGTACTGCTGATGCTACTTGGCTCTATGGATTTAACCATTCGACGACGTACTATTTAAAAATATTCGAATACAACGGTTCAAATTTCACTACTGAATATTTGACTGATCAATTTTTAGAAGGTTCTATGACCACACTCACGGGCCCGGCGGTGCAGGCTAGTAGTCTAACTTTTACCAATATCACCGGAAACTCGATGACGCTAAATTGGACCAAAGGAAACGGAACGTCGAGGATGATCGTGGCCCGGGTAGATGCTCCGGTGAACGTCGAGCCAGTGGACCTGACCAATTACGGAGCGAGCAGTTCGTTTGGAGGAGGAACTCAGATCAGTCCGGGGAATTATGTGATATACAACGGGACAGGGACGAGCATGAATCTGTCAAATTTGGCTCCAAACAAGACCTATCATTTTTCGATTTTTGAATACAACGGCGGAGATGGGAAGATTTACCTTCGTCCGGGAGCAACGGGGAGCCAATTGACTGCCTCAGCACCAAGCCTTCCCGCGACTAATTTTTCCACCAGAAGCATTGACGGGAATCGGTTTATCTATGAATTTACCCGAGGCAATGGTACCCAAAGGATTGTAATTGCAAAAAAGGGGAGTGCGGTGACAGCTGTTCCGGTGGATGGGGAGACCTACACGGGCAATGATGTTTTTGGCTCGGGAACTCAGATTTTACCCGGTGAATATGTAGTGAGCAACGGGACAGCCAATGCAATGTGGATTTACGGATTGGAGCCGGGGAGTACCTATCATTTTGCGGTCTTCGAATACAATGGGACGGGAACGCAGACTTTTTACCTCAGAGATCCTTATCTGACTGGCACGGGCAGCACGCTTACGGGTCCGACGGTGCAGGCGAGCAATCTGACTTTTACCAATATTACCGGAAACTCGATGACACTAAACTGGACCAAAGGAGATGGTACATCCCGGATGATCGTGGCCCGGGTGGATGATTCTGTGAATGCAGAGCCAGTGGACCTGACCAATTACGGAGCGAGCAGTTCGTTTGGAGGAGGAACTCAGATCAGTCCGGGGAATTATGTGATATACAACGGGACAGGGACGAGCATGAATCTGTCAAATTTGGCTCCAAACAAGACCTATCATTTTTCGATTTTTGAATACAACGGCGGAGATGGGAAGATTTACCTTCGTCCGGGAGCAACGGGGAGCCAACTGACTGCCTCAGCACCAACCCTTCCCGCGACTAATTTTTCCACCAGAAGCATTGACGGCGATCGGTTTATCTATGAGTTTACTCGGGGAAATGGTACGCGCAGGGTAGTGATTGCAAAGAAGGGGAGTCCGGTAACCGCTTTGCCGGCAGATGGATTGAGCTATACGGGAAATGAAGTTTTTGGCTCGGGAACTCAGATTTTACCCGGTGAATATGTGGTGAGCAACGGGACAGCCAATGCGATGTGGCTTTATGGTTTGGAGCCTAAAACCACCTATCATTTTGCGGTGTTCGAATACAACGGAACCGGATCGGAGATTTTTTTTCAGACAGATCAATACCTGTCTGCTGCAGGAAGTACTTTGAGCAGTCCTACTGTCCAATCCAGCAATGCTTTCATCAGTAGCAGAAGTAGTTCTTCGATCAATGTTTCCTGGACCAAAGGTAATGGATCGGATCGTATTCTGATTGGGAGAAAAGACGGTCCAGTCAATGTGTCGCCTGAAGATTTGAGTAATTATACGGTAAGTTCAACGTATGGAACCCGAGAAATCGGAACGGGAAATTATCTCCTTTATCAAGGAAGTGGCACTAATGTTAATATTACCAATCTCGAATCCGGCACGAATTATAACTTTGCCCTTTTTGAATACAATGGAAGTTCGGCAAAGCTCTACCTAAGACCTGGATACGCTTTTGCCTTAGAGACTTTTGGAGAAAGACCTACCGTACAGTCTTCGAATGCTTCTTATTCCAATATTGATTTTGATTCATTCGATGTTGCTTTTGCAAAAGGAAATGGAACCCGTCGACTAGTGCTTGCACGTGCAGGAGCTCCGGTCAATGCAGGTCCTTCAGATTTTGCAAAATATTTAGCGAATTCCAGTTTTGGTCAAGGCGATCAGATCGGATCTGGAAATTTTGTTGTCTATAATGATACTGGAGAAAACTTCCTTTTAGAAGGACTAGAACCAGGGCTTACTTACCATTTGGCATTTTTTGAATACAGTCTTTCTGAGCAAGGTGCACTATACTTGGCACCTGCCTATACGTCTTCACAGAGGACAAATGAGCCGCTAGATTTAGGGATTTCTAGTATTATCAGTCCGCTTTCAGGATGTGATTTAACCCAACTGGAGGAAATCACAGTCGAGGTGACAAACAAGAGCTCAACCCCAGTAAGTGCCTTTAGCCTGGCCTACTCAATCAATGGCGGGACTCCAATCGTAGAGGAGTTGACTGGAGAAAATCTGATCCCTGGAAATGGGACATTGACCTATACGTTCACACAAAAAGCTGATCTCTCAGCGAAACAAGTTTATCAGGTTTCTGTCTCCTTGGCTTTAGCGGGAGATATCGATTCCGCTAATGATGCTCTGACTGTATCGGTAGAAAACTATCCTGAGTTGGTCACTACCATCACGCCAAATTCAACTATTACACAAGGAGAATCCATTCTTCTGGAAGTGACTGGAGGAATTGAGTACCTATGGAATACTGAAGAAACTAATTCCTCGATCACGGTACAGCCTATGGAATCTACAGCGTATTCTGTGGAAATCACGGATGCAAATGGCTGTTCGGTTGTTCGGACTGTTTTTGTAGAGGTGATTCCAAATCCGTGCTTTGGTGTCACCTGCCCTCCAGGATTTGGATGTGTCCAAGGAGGCTGTTTTGACGAATTTTACTCTGTTTCAGGAACGGTCCGCGACTCCGAAACCAACGAGCCTCTTTCCGGTGTGCTGGCATCATCAGTTACTGAGGGAGTCTTGACAGACGAAAATGGTCACTATACCATTACAGTGGGGTATGAAGCTATCATCACCTTTTCCAAAATAGGCTATGTGGATTTTACATCTGATCCGATTCTTGAATCTAGAGCAGATTTGGACATTTTACTGCTTCCTGTACCTGATATCTGTGATGGCGTCACCTGCCCACCGGGATTTGGATGTTATGAGGGAGGCTGTTTTGACGAATTTTACTCTGTTTCAGGTACGGTCCGCGACTTCGAAACCAACGAGCCTCTTTCCGGTGTGCTGGCATCATCAGTTACTGAGGGAGTCTTGACAGACGAAAATGGTCACTATACCATTACAGTGGGGTATGAAGCTATCATCACCTTTTCCAAAATAGGCTATGTGGATTTTACATCTGATCCGATTCTTGAATCTAGAGCAGATTTGGACATTTTACTGCTTCCTGTACCTGATATCTGTGATGGCGTCACCTGCCCACCGGGATTTGGATGTTATGAGGGAGGCTGTTTTGACGAATTTTACTCTGTTTCAGGTACGGTCCGCGACTTCGAAACCAACGAGCCTCTTTCCGGTGTGCTGGCATCATCAGTTACTGAGGGAGTCTTGACAGACGAAAATGGTCACTATACCATTACAGTGGGGTATGAAGCTATTATCACCTTTTCCAAAATAGGCTATGAGGATTTCACTTCTGATCCGATTCCAGGACAGACAAGTGATTTGGATGTACTGCTTCAGCCGTCTATAGATCTCTGTGAAGGAGTCACTTGTGCTATAGGTGAAGCTTGTTTTCAAGGAACATGCTTTCCGACTTCATTTGAAGTGAATGGCACGGTGGTTGGTTCAGGGCTTGGTGATAAGCTTTCCGGCGTTGCAATCAAATCGCAACAAACCGGGGCTTCTTTAGGGACGACAAATGGACAAGGGGAATTCCAAGTAGATGTGATGTCGGGAGACCGAATGATTTTCGAAAAGGGCGGATACGAAACAGTTCAGTCCGAGGTTATCATTGATTCCCAAACAGGATTACAGATTTTTATGGTGGATATTGCCTGCAAAGATTTGACCTGCCCACCAGGATTTGGATGTTATCAAGGAGGCTGTTTTGAATTTTTTTATCCAGTATCAGGCACAGTTCGCGATTCAGAAACCAACGAGCCTCTTTCCGGTGTGCTGGCATCATCAGTTACTGAGGGAGTCTTGACAGACGAAAATGGTCACTATACCATTGGCATAGGCTATGAAGATGTCATTACCTTTTCTAAAATAGGCTATGTGGATTTCACATCTGATCCGATTCTTGAATCTAGAGCAGATTTGGACATTTTACTGCTTCCTGTCCTTGATTTATGTGAGTTCGTCACCTGCCCACCAGGATTTGGATGTGTCCAAGGAGGCTGTTTTGACGAATTTTACTCTGTTTCAGGTACGGTCCGCGACTCCGAAACCAACGAGCCTCTTTCCGGTGTGCTGGCATCATCTGGTACCTCACTCGGGCTTGAGGAGGTCTTGACAGACGCAAATGGTAACTATACTATTACAGTGGGGTATGAAGCTATCATCACCTTTTCCAAAATAGGTTATGAGAATTTCAATTCTGATCCGATTCTAGGACAGACAAGTGGTTTGGATGTGCTGCTTCAACCGAAAATAGACCTCTGTGAGGGAGTCACGTGTCAGCCTGGCGAAGTTTGTTACCTTGGAAATTGCTTTGAGTTTAGTGAGGTATTCACTGTATCTGGTATCGTCACTATTAGTTCCACTGAAAGTCCTCTTAGATATGTGAAAGTTTCTTCGGTACCTGAGGGATCAGGAGACAATGTTGTATATACTGATTCAAATGGGTTTTATACGATCTCCGTTCTTGATGGAGAACAAATAAAATTTGAAAGAGAATTTTTTGATTCATTTACTTCTCAGCCAATAGTTCAAAGTTCAAGTGATTTTAACGTTACGCTTACTCGCAATTGTGATGGAACTTATTGCGCTATTGGGAGATCCTGCTTCCAGGGTGAATGTTACCTCAATTGCAGCTTGGATCAAGATTGTCCTCCGGGCACTAAGTGCTCAAATGGCCTATGTATGCCATTTGAGGAAGTTCTGGTTACTGGAGTTGTCAGGGATATTGACTCAAATCTGCCATTGGCAAATGTTAGAGTGAGAAGTTATTTTACTTTAGAACTAATATTATCAGATGAAAATGGCAACTTCCAATTTACCGTCTTAGAAGGGGATAAATTAGGTTTTGATTTAACTGACTACGATAGTTATCTCAGTCCTGAGATAAGTATTGGCCAGGCGCCATTAGAAGTCTTTTTGCAGTTTAACCCCCAAGATCCTTGTAAGGATGTTTATTGTGCCTTAGGTACCAGTTGTGTAGCAGGAGAGTGCAAAACAAACTGTTCTCAAGATTTGGATTGTCCTCCGGGTACCATTTGTATGGGAAATCGAGTCTGCCTGGCATATGATGAATTTTGTCTGCTCAGTGATTGTCCTGAAGGTAGCATCTGTCAGGGAGGCCGGTGTATTGCACCTGATGATCCTTGCTTTGATACCAACTGTCTTCCCGGTTCTTTATGCTTGGAAGGATTTTGTATAGTAGCTAATGATCCCTACTATACCGTGTCAGGACAAGTGACAGATGCCAGGACCGGTTTGCCACTTTCTGGAGTAGAAGTGAATAAGGGAGTTGGAATTTACCCGATTTCCTACACCGATCTAAATGGATTTTATTCTGTCAAAATCCCATTCGGATATGTGCTTGAATTTTCCAGATGGGATTATACTGAGTTCGCCAGTCCCCCGGTGGCATTCTCAAGAAGTCAGTACAACGTGCAGTTGCACAAAAATTGGTGCTTACTCAATGAATGTCAGCCAGGACAGGTCTGTATTGACGGTAGATGTCAAACCATCTTTTACACTGTCTCCGGTACAGTCAGAGATGAACTGACCAATCTACCGATCTCTGGTGCGTTTGTGAAAACTCCCGGTGCCGAGACTCAGACAGATGAAGCTGGCTCTTATACGATTGAGGTGATTATGGGCAATGCCATTTTCTTTGAAAAGGATGGCTATGCTTCGCTCCAGTCTCCAAATGTGTCTGCTGATAATCCAGGGTATGATGTGCTTCTCGGGCCGGATCAGTGTGAGGGTATCACTTGTGAATCTGGATTTACTTGTAAAAATGGAGATTGTGTGCCTGATCCATGTGCCGGAATAGTCTGTCAGCCAGGTGAATTCTGTTTTAATGGAACCTGTTTCCCAGTCCCTGATTTGACCATCTTAGGTACAGTAAAAGATATCAATACAGGAGCACCAATACCAGCCTCTGCAGTAGTCAATGGATTGCCGACTTTGGTAGATTACAATGGGTACTTCATTGTTACCGTGCCTTATGGAGAGCAAATACTGTTTATAGCTGAAGGGTATGAATGGGAGTATTCGCCATTGGTGACGGAAGATTTTGAGGTGTTGGAAATATTTATGACCCCAGTTGGTGGTTGTGAGGACGTTGTATGCCCGGATGGCAAGATCTGTGACAATGGTGTTTGTACTGATCCTTGTGAAATTATTAATTGTCCTCCGGGTACAAGCTGTTATGCTGGCCAATGCCTACCGGTGGTTTGTGAAAGTAGCTTTACAACACTACAGGTTACGCCTGATCTCGGTACAAGTGAAACCGAATTTACCTTCACTATCTCCTATGTTGATTCTAACAATTTGCAACTAAACCTTGGATTCCCTAGGCTTGAACTGGATTCAAACGGTAACGGGGTACTGACGGATGCAGGCGATTTGAGCTTTGCAATGGAAGAGGTAGATCCAAGTGATTTGAATATGACTGATGGCAAATTGTATCAGGTACGAGTCAGCGGTTTGAAGGAAACAAGTGATTGGAAAGCAAGAGTGGTCGCTGTCAACAACTTTGGATGTATTACCGAATCACCATTTATCAATCAGCCTGTAATCCAAACAAGTAATCTGGACTTGGCCATTTTTGCAAACAATATCAGCTTTACTAAAGAAAATCCGAACACTGATGAAGCGATCACCATTTTCGCCCGGGTCAGAAATATTTCTGATTTCCCAGCCGAAAACTTTGTGGTCTCTGCCTATGATGGTGATGTACGGATTTTTACCACTACTATCGATAATCTATCACCAAGATCGCATAACGATCTTTCCTGGCAATATAGTTTTGGAGAAGCCGGTTTCTATCCGATCAAAGTGGTAATCGATGAAACGGATGTCGTGGAGGAAATCAATGAGCTCAACAATTTTGCAATCCGTCCTGTCATTGTCGGTAATTATGTCCTTCCAGGTGGTATTGAAGCCACGGCAAGTCCAAATTCAGCGACTGTCTATGTGAATTCTTTTGTGACCATTTCCGGAAAAGCATCCTATTTCGGAATTGATGAAGGAGTGGATCCGGATGTGGCAGGAGCGAATGTTTCGATGTCTTACGAACAAGGTTCCTTCCAAGCTACCACGGGTTCCAATGGTTCTTTCAGCCGATCAGTGAAAATGCCATCAGTACCTGGAATTTACACCTTCACCGGAAGTGTCACAGATTATACCTTAACCGGTGAAATACCGTCCTTCCAGGTAGAAGTAATACCGTATCCTGAGCGGCCAGATTTGGTGGCTTCCATCGTTTTGGATCAAACTGAAGTGCTAGCTGGAGAAACAGTAACAGGTACTGCCACGGTTTCCAATTTCGGAGATTTGACTGCGAATAATTTCATGTTCCGCTATTCTTCCTGTGAAGGAGTTTTGGCAGAAGTCCTGATAACAGCCTTAGCACCAGGGGAAAGTAGAAGCTTTAATTTCTCTACTACCCTCAGTCAGGTTGGAAGCTGCTTCAATCCAAACAACTGTACGTTCACGGCCAGCGCTGATGTCAATAATGAAGTAGTCGAACAGACCAAAACCAACAACTCTGCGAGTAGAAGACTTACTGTACTTCCAACTTTGCCTGATCTCACGCCATCTCAAAGTTCTGTAGCAACAAGCTCAAGAATGGAAACTCCATTCCAGTTTACCGTTCGCGTAGATAATATTGGAGGAGTATCTACTACCGGTTCATTTGTGGTCAATGTCTATGTAGATGATGTTTTGAAAGATTCCAGAACCTTCGAAGACCTCGGAAAGTGCAGTCATGTTAGCTATCCTATTACTCTGGAATTTGAAACTCAAGCGGATCATGTGATCAAGATCAAAGTAGACGAACCTCTTGGCAGCGGTAGTATCACTGAGTATCGTGAAGACAATAATGAATTCACCAGCATGGTTCGATACAGTCCGCCTCCTGTTTTGAGACCCAATCTTGCAATAGGGATCGCGGATTTGTCGGTAAGTCCTGTTCTTCCGGGTATCGGTCAAAACTTCCTGATCAAAGCCAAGGTCAGAAATAATGGCAGCGCTCCGGTTTCTGAACCTTTCGAAGTCAGATTTACTGTGACTGAAGGAACAGAAACAAGGGTAATTCCAGTCCTTGTTTCTGACCAAATACTAAATGGCGGAGAAAAACTGGTTGAAATCGAAACTTTATTAGGAAGCAATGGTAATCACTCGGTTTTGGTGGAATTGGATTCTGAGGATGTGATTGACGAGAGTTCGGAATTTGACAATAAAGCCGGAATGCCGCTCTGTGTGGACTTTTTGGCTGTCCAATCTGGATCTGTTTGGAATGGTGGCTTCTTTGTCAACACCTCACAAAGTCTTACCGGAAGAGTCAGGAATCTCGGCTTGTTTACAGCCACTGATGTAACAGTTACCTTCCTGTTGGATGGGGTGGAAATCGGTTCGCAAGTCATAGCGGTCCTTCCGCCAAGTTACAACACCTCGGGAGTGGGAGTTTCAATTCCATATACATTCAGGGAAGTAGGGACTTTCAATCTTCAGATGGTGGTAGATCGGGGAGATAATTATCAAGAGTGTAACGAGTCTAATAACTCGGTTTCGAGAGATATTCTGGTTCGTGGCCCTCAGCCTGACCTAAGGATTTTGTCCGAATACATTTCACCGACCAATCTTAATCCTGATTTAGATGAGGAAGTCAATCTTTTTGTGTCTTTTGAAAATATAGGAGCAGCAGCGGCACTTCCTTTCAAAGTTAGGGTTACGGTAGATGATCAGCCACTCGGAATAGATATTCCGGTTAATGGTTTGAATGCCGGTCAATTGACCACCGTCCCCGTTGGAGTTCCTTACAGTAGCGCTTCTGCCGGGGTGAAAGTGGTAAGAGGCTTTATCGATGTCGAACAAGAGGCTGATGATGTCAACTATGGTAATAATGAGGCGAGCAGGGCAATTGTGGTAGGAGAAGCACCAAACTTATTCTTTACAGGAATCAGCCTAAGTACCTCTTGCCCGCAAGAAGGCGAAGAAGTTGAAATAAAGGTAGATATCGAAAATGAAGGAGATTTGGCTTCCAACGCCGAAGTTCACTTCTATTACATAACCGAATCAGATACCATACCGATTGATTTTGTTAATGTTTCAATTGATTTGCAAAGTGCGATTTCAACATCCATCAATTGGACGGTGATCAATCCTGAGTATAGCGTTTATGTGGAAATCAAGAACTCAGATCCGGTTGAATTTGATGATTTGGATAACTGGATTTGGGCTGAATTTAAAGATATCGTGCCACCAATTGTTCATGCCCAAAACATCACAGTTTATCTTGATGAAAATGGTTTTGCGGAAATTTCACCCGAATTGGCAGATAATGGATCTTTTGATCAATGCGGAATTGCAGGAATGACTTTGAGTCAGACAAATTTTGGTTGCGCCGAAACCGGAGATCAGGCTGTATTATTTACAGTAAAAGATTTCTCAGGCAATGAATCCTCCAAAGAGATAATCGTCACTGTAGTGGATAATATATCTCCTGAAATAGTTGGAATGCCTACAAATTTGGTTGTCGCAAATGATCCCAAAGCCTGTGGTGCTATTGTTGCCTGGAATGCACCTGAATCAATAGATAACTGCCTCGGGCACAGTATAGAACAAACCGCCGGACCTGTTAGCGGTTCACTCTTCCCAATTGGTGCCACTTCAGTCACCTATACTGCAAGAGATGCCAATGGCAATGTATCAGAAGAAAGTTTCAATATAACAGTAGAAGACCGGGAAGGGCCAATTTTGATTGTTCCAATGGACCTCATGATCGGAACTGATCTTGGAAGCTGCGAAGCAACTGACGTTGTTTTGGGAGAAGCTACTGCTACGGACAATTGCGGATTAGTTTCTCTAAGTAACAATGCACCGGAAACTTTCCTAATAGGAGAAACTCAGGTTAAATGGACAGCTACAGATGCAGCAGGAAATTCGGTAGAAATAATACAGAACATAACTGTTTTTGATAATGAAATGCCAATTATCACAGCCCCGGAGAATGTGTTTATAAACCTGAGTGCTGGAGAAACGGAAGCTTTGGACGTCGTCCTAGGAATTGCAATAACAAGTGATAATTGCTCTGAGGTTGTTGTAGGCAATAATGCTCCAAATATATTTCCATTGGGTGAGACTACTGTTACTTGGACTGCTGAAGATGCTGCCGGGAATACCAATTCGGCTCTCCAAAAAGTGACTGTGAGGGCAGCAGGTTTGCCAACCATCTTGGCTCCGATAGACATAACATTAAGTTCATTGATGGGTTCTTGTGAAGCGGTTATCGCGGACTTGGGTACGCCGGAAATCACCGGAGAAGTGGACCTAGCTGATGTAACAAATGATGCGCCTGAGGTATTCCCTGTCGGGAAGACAATAGTTTCTTGGACTGTCAAAGATAATTATGGTAACGTGGCTACTTCATCTCAAATTGTGACTGTCCTTGATATTGAAGCCCCAGACCTCACTATTCCGAGTGATCTCACTGTCCAAGCAGATCTTGGAAGTTGTGAAGCAAGCAATGTAGAATTGGGAGAAGCAAATGCCACGGATAATTGTGGAGGAGTTTCTGTCAACAATAATGCACCTGCCATCTTCCCATTAGGAAAAACGGAAGTACTATGGACTGCAATGGATGAAGCCGGAAACACAACTCAATTAAAGCAGGTGGTGACAGTTGAAGACAAAGAGAATCCTATACTGATCATTGTACCCTCAGATCTTATTATCAATACGGATATCGGAAGCTGTGAAGCAAGTAATGTAGAATTGGGAGAAGCTAGTGCATCGTATAATTGTGGTGAAGTTCTTTTCAGTAACAATGCACCTTTGGCCTTCCCAATCGGGGAGACTCAGGTTATCTGGACTGCAACTGATTTGGAAGGAAATATGAGGGTGACCGCTACACAAATTGTAACCGTAACCGACAACCAAAAACCGGTGATTACTCCTGTCAGCGCTATAACCCAGTCCGTCGACGTGGGGGGATCGACAGCGATTATCGCCATCGTAGCTCCTGTGGTAACGGACAATTGTGACAATCTGATTCAGGCCAATGGCTCGAGGAGTGATGGCGCACTTCTCAGCGCGCCATTTCCGGTCGGATTGACTATTGTTACATGGAGAGCTTCTGATGCTTCGGGAAATCAAGCTGATGAAGTAATTCAAAATGTTACAGTAACACAAAGTGCGCCACCATTGAGTATCACGAGCCTGACCCTTATCAATTCAGATACCAATGGCGATCTATTTACCCTGACTGACGGTTTGCAGATCGATCAAACCCAAGTCCAAGGGATAAAACTCAATGTCAGGGCAAATACCGCCCCATCTGTGGTAGGAAGTGTGTACATATCACTATCAGGTCCAGTAAATGCCTCTATCACTGAAAATGTGGCACCTTACGCCTTGTTCGGAGATACTAGGGGCAATTATAAAGGAAGGACTTTGCCTTCCGGTAATTACACTCTGACAGCAACGGCATATTCTGAATCCGGAAGAAGAGGTACAGCAGGAGAGACCCAGTCATTACAGTTCTCAATAGTACCTACCCCTGTTTCTGTGACAGGAATAACTGTAACGCCATCCAATTCCATTTTGATGGTTGGGGGCACACTTCAAGTTTCAGCTACGGTTTCACCTACAAGTGCAACCAACAAAACAGTACTTTGGTCTTCTTCCGACCAAAGTGTTGCAATTGTAAACGCTAATGGATTGGTCACGGCAATAGCAAAAGGTGATGCTACCATCACCACCACCACCCAAGATGGTAATTTCTCTGCTACGACTTTGGTGACCGTTATCGAAAGTGCTCCGCCGTTGAGTATCACGAGCCTGACCCTTATCAATTCAGATACTAATGGAGATCTGTTTACTCTGACTGAGGGTTTGCAAATCGAGCAAGCCCAGATCCAAGGACTAAAACTCAATGTCAGGGCAAATACCGCCCCATCTGTGGTAGGAAGTGTGTACATATCACTATCAGGTCCAGTAAATGCCTCTATCACTGAAAATGTGGCACCTTACGCCTTGTTCGGAGATACTAGGGGCAATTATAAAGGAAGGACTTTGCCTTCCGGTAATTACACTCTGACAGCAACGGCATATTCTGAATCCGGAAGAAGAGGCACTATGGGGACAACCAAAACCGTTAATTTCTCTATCACCAGCTCTGCATTCAGGATCGATGGAAACCAAACAGAAAATGGCGAATCCGATGACTCAAATGAAAATGCTTCGGTGATAGAAAAAGATTCTATTCAAAGGGATATTCCACATGTTACCACGATGTATCCAAATCCTGTAATAGATCATATTAGTCTTGAGTTTTCGGTATTGGAAAACGAGTCTATCGAGATCAGGATCTTCGATATGAAGGGAATCCTTTTGTTAAATCAAGAGTACGAATCTGAAAATGGATCCTTGGTTTTGGATATTTCAAAATTGAGGTTGAAACCGGGAACCCATGTCCTTTTGGTCAATACAAACGGTAACCAACAAGTATTTAAGTTCCTGAAAAAGTAGACTTAGCAATTGACTCACTAATACCGGCCTCCAAATTCTTTTTTGATTTTGGAGGCTTTTTTTGCCTCATTTTGGACTTAATGTGTAGATTTTATTCATTTGTAGCCGATGAACTTGGAGCCAAATTAAAATGAATCCAACTAGAGATTTTCGGGAATTTAATTGATTAATGAGGTTTTAAAGACTCTAGGTTGAAATTTTGTCTACGAGAAAAAATACCTGAAATAATGCGAAGGCTTCGCTACGGGTAAGATTTTTGTTTGGATTATTTCATTCTAAATTTAGTATAGCCCCATTCCTATAAGAAGAAAGAACAGTTTGTTTCTTTTTATTTATTTTCGTCCAAATTATTCCAATTCCCATATGTCTATCATCAAATCGAGTTTGAGCATGATGATGCTCTTTGTTTTTTCTTTTGCTTTTTCCCAAGAATCCCCAAAATGGCTGCGTTATCCTTCCATTTCTCCTGACGGTTCACAGATTGTTTTTACCTACAAAGGTGATTTGTACAGCATTCCCGCTTCAGGCGGAAAAGCCACCCAATTGACTTTCCATGAAGCACATGATTTTATGCCTGTTTGGAGCAAGGACGGCAGCAAGATCGCTTTTGCCTCTGACCGATACGGTAATTTTGATGTCTATGTCATGAGTGCTCTTGGCGGAGATGCCAAGCGTCTGACTTACCATTCCAATGATGAAATGCCCTATACTTTTTCTGCAGATGACAGGAATGTAATCTTTGGAGGTGTGCGTCAGGACCTTGCCGAACACAGACAATACCCGACAGGTTCGCAGGCAGAACTTTATCAGGTAGCTATAGGAGGCGGCAGGGTAGATCAGGTTTGGACACTGCCTGCAGAATATGTGCAGGTCAGCGCCGATGGTAGCAAGATGATCTACCATGACAAAAAAGGCGGCGAGAATGAATGGCGCAAAAGACACCAATCAGCCATCACCAGAGATATTTGGGTGTATGATGCTAAAACCAATACCCATAAAATGATCTCAGATTTTGGCGGAGAGGATAGAAATCCTGTTTTCGCTCCTGGAGAAAAAGCGGTCTACTACCTTACCGAAGAGAAGGGAAGCTTCAATGTCCAAAAAATGAGTTTGGACAATCCTACCCAAAAAACAGTATTGACAAGCCTGAAGGATTTTCCTGTCAGGTTTTTGAGTATTTCCAAGAATGGACTGATGAGTTTTTCTTATGACGGAGAACTTTATACTTTGAAAGAAGGGGAGCAACCAAAAAAAGTAGTGGTTTCCATCACCACACAGCGGATATCCAATGCTGACAGCTATATCAGTATCAATGGTGGCGTGCGGGAAATGTCAATTTCTCCCGACGGAAAAGAGATCGCTTTTATTGCTAGGGGAGAGGTTTTTGTAACATCTGTGGATGGCTCTTTGACCAAAAGAATCACCAATACGCCACAGCAGGAGCGTTTTGTACAGTTTGCCCCGGATGGCAAATCACTCGTGTATTCAAGCGAAAGGGATGGCAAGTGGCAGATATACCAAACCAAAAGGCTGAGGGAAAAAGAGGAGATCTTCTTCTTTGCCAGTACATTATTGAAAGAAGAAGTTTTGGTGAGTTCGGAGGTAGACAATTACCAGCCGATTTTTTCTCCTGACGGAAAAAAACTAGCCTATGTCGAAGGCAGAAGGACCTTGAAAGTTCTCGATTTGGCCACCAAAACTTCCGTGACTTTGATGACTCCTGAGCAGTTGTTCCACATGGGAGACGGTGACCAATATTTTACTTGGAGTCCGGACAGTAAATGGCTGTTGGCAGAATTCAATCCTACCATGGCCAATGGCGAAGTGGTGCTATTGGATGCTTCAGGCAAAAAAGCCATGGAAAACCTGACTCAAAGCGGTTATGGTGACAGCAGACCCAAGTGGGTCAATGGCGGTAAGCAATTGATTTGGTTCAGCAACAGAGACGGTTTGAAAGGTTTTGCAACGAGTGGAGGTTCTCAAAATGATGTATTCACTTTGTTTTTGACCAAGGATGCCTATGACAGGTTCAGGTTGACCAAGGATGAATTTGACTTGCTGAAAGAAACAGAGAAAGCAGGAAAGGAAAAAAAGGAGGAAGACAAAAAGGAGGAGAAAAAGGAAACTCCGAAAGTAGAGGACATCAAAATCGATTGGGAAGATCTGAGGGAAAGGAAAGCCAAATTGACGATCCATTCGTCTGCTTTGGGTGATGCGGTCATAGACAAGGATGGCGAGAAACTTTTTTACCTCGCCCGTTTTGAAAAAGGGATGAACCTTTGGAGTACCGATCTCCGCACAAGAGATACCAAGATGGAACTGAAACTCGATGCCGGATTTGGCAGGTTGGAATGGGACAAAGAAATGAAAAACCTATACCTCCTCGCGGATGGAAACATCTCCAAAATCACCGACAAAGGCACCAAAAGAGAGCAGATCAAAATCGCCGAGGAAATGACCTTGGATACCGATGCAGAGCGTGCAGAGATGTTTGAGCATATCAAAATCCGTACGAAAGGAGCTTTCTACACCCCGGATTTCCATGGGGTGGATTGGGACGCCCTGACCGCGCAATATGAAAAATACCTTCCTTATATCGGAAACAGCTATGAGTTTGCCGAGATGGTTTCTGAATTGATCGGCGAACTGAATGTCTCGCATGCCGGAGCTCGGTATGGCCGAAGCATACCTCAGGCTGATGCCACGGCATCTTTTGGGATTTTTATGGATTATTCTTTCAAAAACCCCGGAATCAAAATCGTTGAAGTGATTAAGGGCGGTCCATTGGACAAATCTGGCATGAACATCCAAAGCGGCATGGTCATCGAGAAAATTGACGGAGAAACCATTGCTTTGGACAAGGACATTGCCCAATACCTCAACAGGAAATCCGGTAAATTCACCTTGATCGAAGTAATGGACCCAAAGACAAATACCCGTCAACAGGTCACAGTGAAGCCAATCAGTTTGGGTGAGGAGAACCAATTGCTATACAAGCGTTGGGTAAAGAAAAACCAGGAAGAAGTGGACAGGTTGAGCAACGGGACTTTGGGCTATGTCCATATCCCCGGCATGTCTGATGGGCCATACAGAACCACTTACGAGGAAATGATGGGCAAATACCATGACCGAAAAGGAGTCATCGTGGATACAAGATTCAATGGTGGGGGAGATTTGGTGGCGGATTTGGCCATGTTCTTTACCGGAGAAAAATTCATCACCTATGCCACTGAAGACCGAGAAGTAGGTTATGAACCGACATTCCGTTGGACGAAGCCGACATTAGCGATGTTCAACGAAAGCAACTATTCCGATGGACATTGTTTTGCCTGTGGGTACACCGACCTGAAAATAGGGAAAACCGTCGGCATGCCTACTCCGGGAACCTGTTCTTTTGCAGGTTGGGAAATGTTGCCTGATGGCGGTAGATGGGGAATGGTTCCGATTTCTGCCAAAGACAAAGCAGGCAATTGGATGGAAAACAACGAAACCAAGCCGCAGTTCCAAGTAAAAAACATGCCGGGACAAATCGACAAAGGCAAAGACCAACAGCTGGAAAAAGCCGTGGAGGAATTGATGAAAGATGTGAAGTAACCCTTCGACTTCGCTCAGGGACCAAGAGGCGAGACTTACCCGTCATTCTGAGGGAGGAACGACCGAAGAATCTCTTACTAGAAGCGAGCCCTTCGACTTCGCTCAGGGACCAAGAGGCAAGACCTTAGCCAATCGAAACAAAAAATAAATAATTGAGAAAAAGACTTTTCCTTGTCACTTCGACGTAGGAGAAGTCTTTTTTTTAGCCTTTTTGTTAAGAGCGTCGATTTTTTGACTGCATTTTAAAGTGAAAATAACATCTCCAAACAGAATAAAAATATAAGTAATGGGTAGTCTATGAAACAAAATTAGGCAAAAAATTAATTTTCAAATCCTTAACCTAAATTATACTTTTTCGTTGTTAATCTGAATACAAAAAAATTACTTTTGCATTCATCCCAGCTCTAACTTAATCCCCATTCACCATGAAGTTAAAATTTACCCTACCCTCATTCTTGTTGGTGGCCGGATTGCTTTCATCCTGCCTTTCCGAACCGAATCTCGAGAATATTCCTCAAGAAAACGTTGAGTTTATTCCTGTTGAAGAAGCAGATGAAGCATCGATTTTCCCGCTCAAAACAGGCTCCTATGCCGAGTTTGGCATTCTTGGACACGGATATGATGTCACCAAAGATTATGCAATCGAAGATGGCATTTCCAACAAGGGTCAAGTGATTGACATTCAAAAAATAGTTAATTCTAGCCAACCTTTCCTTTCTTCAGGTTCTATTAATAGGCAAGAAACAATTGATCTTGTAAGTAGTGATGCGGCCAATTATAGCTTACAATTAACCTTAAATTCAAGTTTGGATGGTTCAACACCGGTATTTGGAGGAGCTATACTTAACCGGTTTGGAAATAAAAGAAATGCCCAAGGGGAATTTGATGGTAAGAAAATCTATGGCACTTGGGAGTTGTCAATAGTGTACAAATTTTCAAAAGTTCTTGGCGGTTTTACAAATGATGAATCTCCTACTGTAATCAATATCAAGAAGGACTACCTCTCAGATGATTTTGCTAATTTTATCAAAAGCAACAATGCACAGAGCATAGTCAGAAATTTTGGGACGCATGTAATAAGAGACGCCAGTTTTGGTGCAAGGTTAGAGGTTAATTTTCAAGCTGAAACGAATGAGCCAAATAGAAGCGAATTGGCTTTTCAAAAACTCCCTCTTAAATCTTATCCGGGAGCAAATGAAACTTTTAATGAAGTCTATACTTGGAGAACGATTGGTGGAGATACGACTTTCGCAGTGAAAGGGAAACATTATTTGGCAGATGGTACACCTCCAACAATAAGTCATGCAAAATGGCAAAGCACCATTACTGAAGATAACAGTGTTTTGCTCGGATTTTTTCCAAATGGTTTAATTCCGGTATACTATTTTATCCAAGATCCTGTCAAAAAAGCCGAAGTTAAAGCCTATGTTGACCAATATATTTCGGATAATAGTGTCAAACTTTTCAACAAGAAGGCAAATATCCATAGGTTACATGACAAAAAGGGGAGTAACCATATTTACACTACCGAACCTGCGAAAGAAAGTCTGCTGGGATATGATTATGAGGGAGTTTCCTTTCAAGCTTTCACCTATCTCGCTCCTGGTACCCGCCCGGTATATAGGTATTTAAATTCTGAAAGCTCGAACCATCTTTTTACCATGGAACCAAACCTTTCTCAGGGTTTTATAAAAGACCCATTTATTGGTGGGGATAATGTTTTTGAAAAAATCGCTTTTTATGCTTTTGAATCAGAAGCGCCAGGAACCAAGCCTATCTTCAGCAGCAAAAAGACCAAAGGAAACAATACCCATCAATTACTCACTGCAGATATTTCAGAACATCAAAATGCCTTGAAAAATGGGTACGCGGATGAAGGGATTGTTTTTTACGCCTATTGACATTATTTATTAAGTATTCGATTAAATACCAATCCCTTTTCAAGCAGTGGTTTTGAAAGGGGATTTTTATTATGTTATTTTCAAATTCGCGGATCCTGATCATGAAAAATAATTCCAAGAGTTTTTATGTTATTTCAATAGGAATTTTGGTTTCTCTGGCTGTGGTTTTCGGTTTGGATTCCTATATAGATTCATCCACAAAACCAAAAATATTCAATTCAGTCGATCTGATTCCTAAAAACCATGCAGGTTTACTTTTGGGTACATCCAAATTTCTTTCCTCAGGAAATATAAATCCATATTTTATTAATAGAATTAAAGCCGCTGCTGAATTATATCATTCTGGTAAGATCCATAGAATTGTTGTTAGTGGAGACAATAGTCGGAAAGATTACAACGAACCTCAAGACATGAAAGAGGAGCTGATCAAGCTTGGTGTCTATGAAAATGATATCTATTTAGATTATGCTGGGTTAAGGACCTATGATTCGGTAATCAGGATGAGGGAGATTTTTGGTCAAGATAGTTTTACAGTGATTTCTCAGGAATTTCATAATGAAAGAGCAATTTTTATCGCAAGTGCTTTTGAAATAGATGCGATAGGGTTTAATGCTGTTGATCTTAATGCTTCTATGGGTTTCAAAACTAACCTTAGAGAAAAATTTGCAAGGGTAAAAATGATTGTTGACTTGATCTTAAAACAAGAACCAAAATTCCTGGGAGAAAAAATTGTTATAGAGGAAAGAGAAATGACTTGGAGAGATTTTATTGATTTTAATGAACCAGATTGTCTTCTTTATTTAGACTCAGCCCGGTCTGATTTTTCAAAAGGTAAGATCGTGCATCCTATTTTTGAATCAATGGAAATCATTAGATATAGAGAGGAATTTGATGATTTATTAGAAATGGATGGTATCAAAACTGAATTGTTTTATGATCCACTTTGGATAGGACAAATATGCTATGCTTATTTTATGGATAGTGTAGTTTCAGCCAAGTTTGGCAAAGATTACATTGAATTTCAAAGAGTTAAAGCTGATAGCATATTTTTAGCATTATTCGAAACTAAGATTTATAGGTCTTGGTATCTTGATAAGGAACCGAAATATTCAGAAAACTATGGATATGCGGACAGTTTCATAAAGCACAAAATCAAATTTCCGGCAAAATGGGATTCTGTAAACATGGAACATGAAAGACAACATGTCTCATTGGAAATGGTGATTAACAAAAACGGGGAGATTGAAAAGTGGCAATTTGACATTCATAACTTAAAGCCTTCCAACGAAAAGTATTTGGGTGATTTAAAAAACCAGATTTCCACAATTATAAAGGATATGAAATCTTGGGAACCTGGTGAGTTAAACGGTCATCAAGTTGCTTCTAAGATTTACCTGGATATTGACCTAGACCAACCGAGAACAAGATTTCCATTTTGATTTTTTCCTTTTAGATTTCCACTCATTTTTCATTAGATTTTTCAAAATCCCCGTCCAATTATCCCTATAATCCCCTCAATTCTAGATAATCCAATAATTTATTTTATATTCAAAGTACCTATTTACCTCTATTAGTTACATAAATCCTGTTTATAATCCGCATGGCAATCGAAAATCTGGCATTAAAAGGTGGGGGAGTTAAGGGAATTGCCTATGTCGGTGCTTTGAGGGAATTGGATCATGTAGGTCTTCTTTCTGGAATCCAAAGGGTGGCCGGTACTTCGGTAGGTTCGCTTTTGGCAGGAATGATCTGTGCAGGCTATTCAGTCGATCAGATCGAAAATCTCCTCAAGCATCATTTTGACTTAAAGAAATTCAAGATAGGTTGGAATCCGCTTGGTATATTCAGGAAGTACGGGCTTTACTCAGGGAGTTATATTCTTGATTTCATCCATAGGTATCTGATCGAATCCCCAAAAAATCTTCCTCCCAATGTGACTTTCAGACAAATGAAAGAAGCCGGATGCAAAAAACTATATGTCTTTGCCTGCGACCTGAATCTCCATACAATTCAGGAATTTTCTGCATTCAAAACCCCTGAAGTCGTCGTCGCGGAAGCCATCCGTGCTTCTATGTCCATTCCTCTTTTTTTCAAGTCATGGCAATTCAGAAATTCCAATCCCAACAACCATATCTTCGTGGACGGTGGCATTGCCTTCAACTATCCCTTGGGATTCTTTGACAATGAGCGCTTTGCCCCGGCCCCGGATTTTATTTGCGAGGAGGCAATTGGGCTGTACCTGCATGACAAAGACAGCGATAAGGAGGTGGACCTGCATTTTTCCCAACCTTTGAGTTTTCTAAAGCAGTTATTCGAAACACTTCTCAATGTCCAAAACATAGATATAGGATTTGAAACAGCCGAAGGGAACCGTTCTATCAGGATAGATGGATTGGGGATTCCTGCTACTGATTTCAATTTGTCACTTTCGGACATGGATAGCTTGATCCGTTCAGGAAGTGAATGCACCAAAATGTTTCTCTTGAAAAATAAACTTATAAGTTAATGCAAAATTTATGAGGCAAAGCTCAGTCACCATCATAGTCCCGGTCATCCAAAACAAGGTTGATGACTTATTGAAATATCTAAACAAAATAAAAGCCGACTTGGACGAGGGAAGACCTCCCGAATTCGAAAAATTGGATATTATCCATTTTGCAAGGTGGGCGGTGATTGACAACGGAAAATCCTATATCAATGACCCGACTCCGAGAGTTCCCAAGCTTGTTTTTGTGGTTGATTTTGATGGAGAAGTGGATGCTTTTTTTAAAGGGTTTTGCAAGGATTCTTCTGACATCTTGGACAATGTCTATACATTTTGTGAGGGTTTTCCGGTAGAAGAACAGAGGGATACTGAAAGCAGGATTTCCTTTTTGAAAAAACACATGGTGAAGGATGTTGCAGTATATATAGGAGCTCCAGGACGGACAGTTCAGCAGATAAAGGATGAAAGTGAACTGAGAAACCATATCAGGAAATACCTAGACTCCAGGTCTTGGCAGGATGTGTCCGCGCATACCATCCACAAGAAAATCAAAGAGGATGTACTGAATAGGAAAGAATTTTTATTTCTCAAGCAAAAAGTCCATATGCCAAGGATAAATTGGTTGGGACTGATTTTCCTCGGTCTGATCCTGATTGCTTTACTTCCTTTGATCATCATTTGGCTGTTGATTGTCCATTTTTTCTACGAAAGAAAGGATGTGAACTTTACCAAAAAGCGGAGTGGATTGGACAGTCATTACTTAACCGAACTTGAAAGGTATGAGGACTTCAAAAACCAAAATCAGTTTACCCAATTGGTAGACATGAAGGAAGGAAAAGTCAGGCTGATTACCATCAAAGCCATGTTTGCCCTGTCCAAAGGTCTGATCAGGTTTGTCTTTGTACAAGGAAAACTGATGGGGATCCCGACCATACACTTTGCCAAATGGGTCATGTTTGAAGACAATTCAAGGGTTTTGTTTTTCAGCAATTTTGATGGCAGTTGGCAGCAATACCTCGGGGACTTTATCGACAACAGCGGTTGGGGACTGACCGGTATTTTTTCCAATACCAAGGTCTTTCCCAAAACCAATTTTTTACTCACAGGTGGTGCTTACGACGAGGAGCATTTCCTGGCTTGGAGTCGAAATTCGCAATTGGTCACCAATGTATGGTACACCGCCTATCCGAAACTTTCCATCAAAAACGTCAACAACAACACTAAAATCAGGGTGCTGCTGATGAAATCACTTTCCGAACGTCAGGCGGCCAAATTCCTAAAACTCATTTGATATCCTTATGACAAAGTTAGAACTCGAAGATATTCAAGGTTATATCATCCGCGGTTACGCCCACATGATGTATTCACGGTTTGTTTACCTTCAAATAACGGATCGCACCGCTGCCAAAAAATGGCTCTCCAAATCTTGGGTAGACATGACTACAGCGGTACATATTCATGATAAAGCCAAGATTTCCGATACGCATTTGAATATTGCTTTTACCCATAAAGGTTTGGGTGTTCTTGGACTAAATGACGAAAATCTTAATGGCTTTTCAAGGGAGTTCCGTCAGGGAATGGTCTCTCGCCACAGGTCAAGATTGCTTGGGGATGCAGATAGCAGTGCACCAAAGCATTGGAATTGGGGCAATTATTCCGGTGATTCAGATGATTCAGATGATTCCGGTGATTCTGATGATACCAATGATTTCATTGAACCAAAGGATCGTAATTATCCCATCCACCTTTGCCTAATGATTTTTGGTAATGACAAAGAGAGTGTTGATGATATTGAAAAAGATAAAATCGTCTGTTTGAATTATTATGAGGAGTTGAAAGCCCAATTTGCAGAAAGTGGCTTGAAGGAACTTTTTTCCATTGACGGACAGACACAGCCTGACAACAAAGAGCATTTTGGATTTAGGGATGGTATTTCCCAACCGATCATAGAAGGTTCGGGAAGGGTAGGTCCCCAAGATGATGTGGTGAAGGCCGGGGAATTTCTTTTTGGGTATGAAAATGAATTCGGCGTTTATCCTGACACACCGCTGATAGTCAAAGATCAGGGGAATATGAACCTCCTTGCCCCTGATGCAGGAGGAAGTGGGCTGAAAGATTTAGGACGGAATGGGTCTTTTCTTGTTATGCGGCAATTGGAACAGGATGTCCATAAGTTTTGGACTTTTATAAATGAAAAAACAAAGAATCCTGATGGATCTCCCAATGAAGAAGAAAGCCTGAAATTGGGGGCAAAAATCATGGGAAGGTGGCAGAGTGGGGCGCCGATCACCCTTTTTCCGGACAAAGATCCCGGGGTTATCAGCGACATCAATGATTTTGGTTATTCTAAATTTGATCCGGACGGTTTGAAATGTCCTTTTGGATCTCACTTGCGACGAAGCAACCCACGGGACAGCGTGGATGACCATGGGATCAAAGAATCCTACAAACTCAGCAAGCAGCACCGAATCATCAGAAGAGCGAGGTTGTATGGACAGATTTTTGAAGGGTCACCGACCAACACAACCCCTGAAGGGGAAGTGGGATTGCTTTTTGCCTGCTTCAATGCCGACATTAGCAGACAGTTTGAGTTTCTCCAATATACTTGGGGAAAACTTCCCAAAGTCAAAGAATTGTACAATGATCCTGATCCGATCATCGGAGTAAAGGAAAAGCCGGATGAGGGAGAAGAACAGAATTTCACCATTCAGGACCTTCCGGTAAACAGAACAATCCATGACCTGCCAAGAGTCATCACTGTCAAAGGCGGCGCATATTTCTTCTTTCCTTCCATCAGTACTTTGCGGTATTTGGCAACGGTTTAGGAGAAGACGGGAGATGTGAGATTTGAGACTTGAGACTTGGGGAATTCAAAATTATGAATGATACAAGGGGCAAGAAACAAGAGGTGAGTGAAATGTCCGGTATATCCCTGCCCTCCGAAAGGCGGAGTTCATCCGACTTCTGACTTCCAACTTCCGTCTTCCAACCAGTCTGCAAAAGAATATTGGATGACTGGCCGAAAAGTGGATAACCATAAAGATTTTTGCATCAATCCTCCAAATAAGCCTTTGCATTGTTGAGGCCGTTTTGGAGGTATTTTTTGAGAGCAAATGGTATGAAAAGGCTCAGGAATAATTTACCCAAAATATTTTTGTAAGTGAACGTGTACACCCAGCGGATTCTTGTTTGGTCATCGACAGTATCAAACCACATCTGTCCAAAAGCCTTATCGGTTAAATTTTTAAAAAAGTCGCTGAAGTCGGTCATCTGATAGGCATAATGGGAATATCGGTGAACTGAAATCAATTCCTCCTTCAACCTGCCGCTGTCTCCTCTTTCGATCCACCTTTTGTCACCCACTTTTTCATATCCTGTCTGCAAACCAGTCACATTGATGATACCGTATACAGGCCCGGCTTTCAATAGCCAATTAGGTAATTCTTTATTACTTGAAATATATTTGTAAGCCTTTTCTTTGCTGCAATTAACAATCACTTCCGCAGCCGTTTGGAGGATTTTTTTGGAAGGCACCTGTTGGTCAATGCTATTTTTACGATATGGATGAACAATGTCCTTCAAGAAATCAGGTGAATCTTTTGGTTCGATAACTGGCAATTTGTTTTTGTCATGGCGAAATTTTGACATCACTTCATACACTCTTTTCCTGACACGGTTGAAGCTTCCCAACGGTCGGTGGGCCGGCAAAGTATGCCATGGGTTGAAAGATAAATTGTCTCCAAACTCAATTTGGGCATTGGAGTCAAAAACCTGTGAATAGATGGTCAGTGTTGCCAATTTGATATACTGCGAAGTCCAAGGCACGGTCGGGTCTTCGATCGGCATGGCTTCCGCATCAGTTTGGAACTGTACATAAAAGTCAAATTTTGCCTCATTGTCATAGAGCGTTTGGGCCAGATTATACCGCAGGTAATTGTAATCTGTGGTGTTTTCGACAACGATTTGATTATCAGGAGAGGGTCTGAGATGATATTTGACCGCCTTTTCTATTATACCAAATTGGTAAGGCTGTGTACTCCAGTAAGGGATATTGAGTGGATTATCGCAGGCTACCATACTTTTTTTGATCCGCATCAATGTAGGGAGATGCAAAGGGTTCAGAAAGTAAAGCAGGGTTTTGATCTTGCTTGCAGATGTCAGGGCAGTTAATAAAGTATTCAGTTCTTTGATGGTTTTTGCAAAAAATGTCTCACTGCTCATCAACAAAAAATCCTGGGTTTCCAGGAAATGTTCGTCGTTTAATATTTTTTCACCGGGTACCCCCAGCAGTTTGATGGCAATCCCTCTGATGTCTTTTTTCTTGTCTTTTTGTGTTTCGGTGTTTCCGTTAGAAAAACGTACCCAAGCATTGTATTTTCTAGGTGCTCCGGCAAAAACTCCTACTTTAAATTCATCAGGTAAGTTTGGTTCTACTGCAAAAGAAGCTTTGACACAGCCATGCATCTTGGTATGTACCTGCCGGAGCATTTTCTTGTCTTTGTACATCCGCGTGACCTGGGCCTCAAATTCATTTACCATTTGAGAGGCAATCGTGTCCTCATCGGCTGAGACATATTCATGCCCTATCTTTTTACCTGAAACCTGAATTGACATAAAATTAAGTTTTTTAAATTTGAATATTTTATCCAATAACCTATAGAAATAGCCTGAAAGTAATTAAAAATAGGGTAAAGTTTCTTGATAACAAAATATTATTAGGTAGTTCAGATAATAAAAAATGTATTATATTTAAGACGAAACCTATTATTCCCGCTTGTCATCTTTACCCTGTTATTGAATTATTGACGCTTATTTTATTACCCTCAAAAATCAATCTAAATGGAATTGCATGTTTTGTATGCAAATAAAATTCACTCTATTCTGAGGTCAGAATCGTTTTTTGAACAGAATTTTGTAATAAAAAGGGCTCCACTTTCCAAACTGTCACAGATAGAGCATCTCAAGGCAGTGAATGAGGCCTCATTTGCAGGAGTATCGGTCGAAGGTTTCAGAAAAGTGTTGGGGAGCGAAAACAGCGATTCCGAACTCAATCTCAAACTTCAATTTATCAAAGGGCAAAGTCTCCGGGAACATAATGCTGTTCCTCTCAACATTGTCGATAAGTTAAAAATCTGCATTGCCATCGCCAAGCGGCTTGCGGAAGTTCACCGTCAGGAATTAGTTCACCTCAATCTCAACCCTGACCATATCCTCATAGAATCCGGTACCAACAAGGTTCATTTTATCAGCCTTGGTTTGGCCACCAGCATTCAAAGGAAAATCGGTGTCCAGAGTAGATTGATATTTTCCGAAGCGGATTATGATTTTATAGCCCCTGAGCAAACAGGTAGGATAAGTACAGACATTGGCTATTACACGGATATTTATTCTTTGGGAGTGGTTTTTTATTGGTTGTTTACAGAAACACTCCCTTTCGAATCCAAAGTAGGTCCTTCCAAAATTCATGCGCACATCGCATTGACTCCCCGAAGTCCAAGCGATATTGTCGATATCCCCAAAATCATTTCGGACCTGATTCTGAAAATGCTCGAAAAGGATGTTCCGTCCAGATACCATTCTGCTTCCGGGGTTGCATTTGACTTGGAATTGATTCTGAACGCACTACAGAGAAAAGGCGTTGCGGTTGGTTTCGAACTCGGCACCAACGATACTTCTGGAACCCTGAGATTCTCAGATGAACTCTATGGCAGGGAAAATCAGGTCAGGCAACTGAATGAGGCTTTCCAAAGGGTGATGGAGGATGAAAAAATCCTCATGCTTGTTTTTGGAAATTCAGGGGTTGGGAAGTCGGTTCTTGTAGAACAGCTTTACCGTCCGGTAATCAAAGAAGGTGGTTTTTTTATTTCCGGCAAATTTGACCAGCTCAGAACAGATGTTCCCTATTTTGCTTTTTCCCAGGCTTTGGGCAGATTGGTCGATCAAATTTTGCTTCTAAATGAAAAGGACCTTGCCCATTGGAAGCATGAGCTTCACAGGCTTCTTCACCCGATCGGTAGGGTGTTGTATGACATCATCCCGGGTTTGGAAAAACTTTTGGAAAACGAACCGGAACTGCCTGCTTTGAGCGGTTTGGAGGCCCAATTGAGGTTTAATTATGCCCTGAATAATTTCTTTCAGGTGTTTTCGGATTCCAATAAACCGCTCGTTATTTTCATAGATGACCTTCAATGGAGCGATCTTTCATCGTTTAATTTGATCAGGAATATCCTTTCCAGCCAAGACCTTAAAAACATATTGATCATCGGTGCCTACAGGGACAACGAAATCACCACCGGCCATTTGTTTCTGCAGTTTAAGTTGGAGATTGAAGAATTGGGCATCAAACCGGAAGAAATCCACCTTGATAACCTCCAATATGGAGACATCTACCGTTTGGTAACCACTACCTTGGGAAAATCAAAAACTCCATTGGACGAATTGGTCAAAATCGTGGACAAAAAATCCGGAGGAAATGCCTTGTTCGTCAATCAGTATTTGAAAGCCATCTACAAAAACGAAATGCTTTATTTTGACAGCGTAGAGTCAAGTTGGAAATGGGATGCTGAAAAATTGATGGGTTATAATGTGGAGGGAGACATCGTCAACCTCTTTTTGCAAACCATCAAAAAACTGCCTGCGGAAAGTATCGCCGCCCTCAAACTCGCTTCCTGTATAGGAAATAAATTTGGATTGGGAGAATTAGCCATCATCACGAAAGGCGGCAAAAATAAAGTTTACCAGGATCTGAAGCCTGCGTTGGATCTCGATCTCATCATCGAAAGTCGTGATGGCTACCTGTACTTTGTGCATGATAGGGTGCAACAGGCATTTTATTCATTGAATGATGAACTGGGCAAAAGAGAATATCATCTCAAAATCGGTAGACTGCTTTTGGAAAATACCGATGAAGAAGACCTAAGGGAAAGTATTTTCGATATTGTAAACCAATTCAATTTTGCCAAAGAACTTATTTCGGACCCAATAGAGTCAAAGAGGCTTCAGGAACTGAATGTCATTGCCGGACAGCGGTCGCAAAATGCAACTGCATATTCCCTCGCTTTACAGTATTTTGAAAACGCAATTGCTCTGATTGGAAATAAAGAATGGGGTTCTGATCAAGATTTTTCTTTCAATGTATTCTTCAAAGGAGCGGAAGCAGCCTACCAATCCAATAATCAGGAGCGATTTGGGCAATTGACAAAAGCCTTGGACGGGCATGTTGCTGATAAAATCAACAAACTCAAGCTGGCAATTCTAAAGATCAAAAATGCCAACATTAAAAATGACCAACAGTTGGTGATTGAAATTGGCTTGGATGCCCTCAAACAGATTGATTATCACCCCAAGAAAAAACCTTCAAAAGCTGATTTTCTTGCAGGGTTTTTCTTTACAAGTTACATGTTGAGGAAGTTTTCATTGGATGATATAGCAAAGCTTCCAAAGAATACCGATCAGTCCGTCATCCTTTCCATGGAAATATTGTCTTATCTGGCCTTTGCTTCCTATTTTCTTGCGCCAATGTCTGTGCCCCTGTATATTTTTAAGATGTTCAGGCTGACCTTGAAACATGGACTTTCTCCAAACTCCCCTTTTGTTATTGTGGTATTTGGATACATCAATATTGTATTCATGAACAAGATTGATAAGGGTCTTGATTTGGCTCAATTGGGGTATAAATTATCGGAACTATTGACGGATGAGGAAAATGGAACCAAAGTCCGAGCCAACTTCCATATTTTCATCTCGTTTTGGTTGATGCCGATGTCCAAAACGCTTCCAGATTTGGAGGATTCGTTCAAAAGAGGACTGCAAACAGGTGAATTTGAATTCAATTCCCTCAACGCACTGATGATCATGTTCAATCAGTTTTTTTCAGGGGAACCTTTGAAAAATATAATAAAGAGGGGTGAATTGTTGACCAAGCAGATGACTCCATTAAATCAATCCTTGCAGATTGAAAGAGTGAAGATGTTCAGACAGGTCGCAATCTCCTTGGTTGATGGAGTTTCTGATTACAGTAAGATCAAGGGAGAGATTTTGGATGAGGATAAGCTGGACTTTCCTGATGGACCGGTTTCATCCAGTTATTATGGAAATCTGTATGAATTGAAGAAAGTGGTAGCCATTGTTTTCAACAAGAATGAGCTTGCCTACGAAAATTCAGTCAAGCAAAAGCCATATTTGGTCTCCGTAATTGGTACCATGGGAGAATATCTCTATTACTTCTATGAAAACATTTGTATTTCCCTGATTTATCATTCAAGAAATGGCGAAGAGCAAAAAAAGTTCTTAAAAACCGTCAAGAAGAATATCGAAAAGTTCAAAAAATACCTTGAACATAATGAGGATAACTTTATTCACAGATTAGAAATGATGGAAGCTGAATATCATTGGTTGCTAAATGATATGGATCCGGTAGTAAAACATTTTTCGAATGCCATCAGGTATGCAAGAAAAAACAAATTCATACAGGACGAAGCATTGGCTTGGGAACGATTTGGGATTTTCTACCAATCCCAGAATCAATCTGAAGTTGCCCAGTTTTATTTTTCCAATGCCTACAAAGCATATTCAAAATGGGGAGCCAAAGCCAAGCTTGAACAGATGAAAGAGGCGTATTCAGGATTTATTTCTCCTGAGGAAATTGGCCTGAAATCCAATAATCTTGACTTGGACACCATACTGAAAACCATCAACCTGATCTCAGGGGAAATGGTCCTGGAAAACATCCTTACCGGCCTGATGAAGTTGGTCACTGAAAACGCCGGAGCCGAAAAGGCTTTTCTGGTCACCAAGGAAAAGGATAAAAAAGTAATCAAGGCATCTTTGGATATTTCAAACAATGAGATCCGGGTATTGCAGGATGATCCATTTGACCAATTTGAAGAAATCAGTCACTCGGTGGTCAATTATGTCATCAGAACGGGAGAGACCTTGGTTTTGGAAGATGCAAGTGCAATACTTCCTTATTCCAATGATGAGTATATTTTGAGAAACAAAATTAAATCAGTGGTCTGTCTTCCTTTGAAACATGCAGGCGAAGGTTTTGCCTATCTGTATCTGGAAAACAGGCTGCTTTCAGGGGCTTTTACCAAGGAAAGAATTGAAATCCTACAGGTGATGGCCACCCAAACAGCCATTTCTCTTCAAAACGCGATGCTGTTGGAACAGACCATCCATCTCAATGAGGAACTCAAACAAGAGGTGGAAGTACGAAAAGAAGTAGAGGAAAGCCTCAGAATCAATAAAAAAAGGCTGGAGGAATACAACGCCAATCTAGAATTTAAAGTCAACGAAAGAACCATTGACCTGCAATCCGAAAAGGAAAAAACAGATGAGTTGCTGCTAAATATTTTACCGCTGGATATTGCCCGTGAGCTCAAGGAAAAAGGTACTGCACAAGCCAAAAAGTTTGAAAGTGTCACAGTGCTATTTACGGATTTTGTGGGATTTTCCATCATCGCGGAAAATATGAGTGCGGATGAGCTTGTTTCGGAGATTGATTATTGCTTCAAAGAATTTGACAGGATTATCCAAAAATATCCAATTGAAAAGATCAAGACCATCGGGGATGCCTACATGGCTGTGGGCGGTCTTCCTGTCACCAACCAAACCCATGCTGTAGATGTCATTAAGGCTGCATTGGAAATCAGGGATTTTATAGAGGAGCACAAGAAGAAAAAGAAAGCACAGAACAAACCGATTTTTGAAGTCCGTATCGGAGTCCATACCGGAAATGTGGTAGCCGGGATTGTAGGGCTAAAAAAATTCGCCTATGACATTTGGGGAGATACTGTAAATCTCGCCTCCCGCATGGAAAGCAGCAGTGAATCCGGAAGGATCAATATTTCAGGAACAACTTATGAGCTGGTCAAAGACCATTTTGTATGTACTTACCGTGGTAAAATAATGGCAAAAAATAAGGGAGTGGTAGATATGTATTTTGTGGAAGGGGCCAGGTAATCAGTTTTATTGGCATGTCAATTGCCATCCCTGATTATGGTCATTTAATTGCAAAACGACCATTACTAACAAAAGTATTCAAGATCATTTTTAATGCTCCCAAAAGGGGCAAACAATAACCTTTGTTCATCACAATATAAATCAATCGACCATGAAATGGCAAGGAAGACGAAAAAGTAGCAATGTAGAAGACCGGAGGGGTCAATCGGGTGGCGGAGTTAATTTTGGCGGGAGTGGTGGAGGGGGGATCAATCCAATGTTGCTTGCTCCATTGCTAAAGATGCTTTTTTCCAAAACAGGTTTGGTCATAGTAGGAGGATTGATCCTTGTCATGTGGCTCACAGGCACCAATCCTCTCGCTTTATTATCCCAATTTACAGGTGGTCCGACTACCCAAATGGCAGCAGGGGAGTACAAGGCCTCTCCCGAAGAAGAACAATTGGCGGAATTTACTGCTGTTGTCCTGGCAGACACAGAGGATGTTTGGAACCAATTGATGGATGGGTATAGGGAACCGGCTTTGGTCTTATTTACCGGTCAGGTCAGTTCTGCCTGTGGCAACGCTTCGGCTGCTACAGGACCTTTTTATTGTCCCGGTGATGAGAAAGTATATATCGATTTAAGCTTTTTTCAGGATATGGGGAGGAAGTTGGGAGCGCACGGTGATTTTGCCCAAGCTTATGTCATCGCGCATGAGGTTGGACATCACGTACAAAGATTGGATGGAACACTAGAAAGGGTACAGTCTAAGCGTGGACAATTACCCGAAGCAGAATTCAACAGGCTGATGGTGATGCTGGAATTGCAGGCTGATTTTTATGCGGGTGTCTGGGCACACCATACCCAAAAGATTAACAATTCCCTTGAACCCGGGGATATAGAAGAAGCTTTGAATGCGGCAAGCTCGGTGGGAGATGACCGTCTTCAGAAGCAGGCAACAGGCCGGGTTGTTCCCGATTCGTTTACCCATGGTACCTCTGAACAAAGATCCCGTTGGTTTAAGCTCGGATTTGACACAGGAGATGTAACTCAGGGAGACACTTTTAATGCAAGAAGACTGTAATAAAACAATGCTTTCATCTTTTTTTCAAAATAGGCACTTAAAGGCATTTCTCTTGTTTTTGGTGATGGTGCTTTCCATGAGGGCCGTCTGCTTTGCCCAAAAAGCAAAGGAAGAATTCAATATCATTTTGATCCATGTGGATGATTTGGGTTGGGCAGATATCGGCTTGCTGGGGAGTGATTTTTATGAAACGCCAAATATTGACAGGCTGGCAGCCGAAGGCATCTTGTTCACCAACTCTTATGCTGCTGCCGCCATATGTTCGCCGACGAGAGCGGCATTGCTGACAGGGAAATATCCGGCTCGGACGGGCATCACTGATTGGATTCGGGCAAAGTTCCAAGGGGGAAGCGAGATGGCTTTGCCTAGTGACTATGAAGAAAATCAAGGAAAAGAATGGCGGACACCCAAGAATCAGGGCTTTTTGCCTCTAGAGGAAATCACCTTGGCCGAGAGACTGCTTCGATATGGTTACACCAATCTTCATATTGGTAAATGGCATTTGGGAGAAGAAGGTCATTTTCCGGAGGACCAAGGTTTTCATATCAATATCGGCGGAAATGATTTGGGTCAGCCACCAAGTTATTTTGATCCATACCTGCCGGAAAAACCAATAGAAAATTATCATTTAAATAACCTTCCTGCCCGAAAAACCGGTGAATTTTTAATAGACAGGGAAGGGGATGAGGTGGTAGCTTTTATTCAGAACCAAAGGGACAAAAAGTTTTTTATTCATTGGGCGCCTTATGCGGTCCATACTCCGATCATGGGCAAAGCCGAAATCATCGCCAAATACCAACAGAAAGAAAAAGGCAAACAGGGCAATCCTGTCTATGCCGCCCTAGTCGAAAGCCTCGATCAAAATGTAGGAAAAGTGATGGCGGAACTGGATAGGTTGGGTTTGAGGGATAATACCCTGGTCATATTTACCTCCGACAATGGTGGTTTGATCGGTAATCCAACTCAGCCCATCACGGACAATTCCCCCTTGCGCTCTCAAAAGGGATATCCTTACGAAGGGGGAATCAGGGTCCCAACGATTGTGAGATGGCCTGGGAAAATAGCAGCTGGCCAGGTAAATAAAAACCCAATCATCACTATGGACTGGATTCCCACCATCCTGGGATATTTGGGAGAAGAATCGAATATAGAGGCCTTGGATGGCGTCAGCCTGGTTTCTGCTTTTTGTAATCCTGACCAAACTATCCCAAGAGATTTGTTTTGGCATTTTCCACATTATAGGGGTGCGGATGTCGTTCCTTATGCCATTGTCAGGTCTAAGGATTTTAAGTTGATACATTATTTTGATGGCAGTAAGTCAGAACTTTTTGATTTAAAAAATGATCCTGGGGAAAGCTTGAATAGGATTGATTCGGATCCGGCAACGGCCGGTTTTCTGTTGAAAAAACTAGAGAAATGGCTAGAGGAAACAAATGCAAGGGTTCCCATTAAGGCCGGATAATTTTTGGAAACAAATAGGAACTATTCGACCTAATTACACTTCTCAAATCTCTAAAGAAAAAAAATTGAAGGCCTGGAATCCGGTTTTTGGGGTATTATACAATTCATGGAATTTGTTGTCAATTTATGATAATCTTAAATATCCTTAATCAAATATTCACAACTCTATTTACCTTCGCACGTCTTATCGGCTAAATCTCAACTAAACCACACATGGAAATCTTTCTTCAAACCGAAACCTGGATTGCATTATTGACTTTGACCTTTTTGGAAATAGTCCTCGGGGTAGACAATATTATTTTTATCTCCATTGTATCCAACAAACTTCCTGAATCACAGCAGGGAAAAGCAAGAACATTAGGATTGGCTTTTGCATTGGTTTTTAGGATTCTCTTGCTTTTGGGGATTTCCTATATTATTCAATTTACCCAACCTTTGATCACTGTTTTTGATTTTGAAATGAGTGGAAGGGATTTGATCCTGGCCGGTGGAGGTTTGTTTTTACTCTTTAAATCTACCGTTGAAATCCACCATAAGATGGAAGGCAAGGCCGAGGAAGTCAAGCCTAATTCTGCTAATAATTTTGCTAGGGTAGTCTTTCAGATCATCCTGTTGGACTTGGTATTCTCCTTTGACAGTATTCTGACAGCCATTGGCTTGGTCAAAGAAGTGTTGATCATGATTATCGCAGTGACGATTTCAATTGGGATTATGATGGTATTTGCAGGCAAAATCAGCAGTTTTATCAACAAGCACCCGACTTTACAAATCTTGGCCCTTTCTTTCCTTATTTTGATCGGATTTATGCTGCTCGTCGAAGGCTTCCATGTAGAAGTTCCGAAAGGTTACATCTATTTTGCGGTATTCTTCTCCCTGGCGGTTGAGGTGATTAATATGAGAATGAGGAAAAAAGATACCGCAAAACCTGTCAAATTGAACCCGCGACTCAAGGAGGGTAAGTGAGAGTTTTCAGTTCAAAGAGGTAAGAAGGGAATTGAAGGAATTGAGAAAAATTTCCCGAATTCTTAAGACTTTCAGACTCAGAAAACATGATAACTCTATAAGGTTTCGACTCATGCAACCATTATAACAATTATAACCATTACAACAACATTAACCTTCAAATGAAAGTCCTTATCATCGATGAAATGCACCTGAGCATTATTCCTTTGTTGGAAAAGGATGGGTTTGAGGTGGACTACAATCCGGAGATCAAAAGAGAGGAGATCATGGAGATTGTCCATGAGTATGAGGGATTGATCATCCGGTCCAAAACACCCATGGATAGACCTTTGCTACAAAAAGCTACCAAACTCAGGTTCATCGGCAGGGCAGGTGCAGGTTTGGACAAAATAGATTTGGAGTATTTGGAAGAAAAGGGAATCCATCTGTTTCATGCTGCCGAAGGCAATAAGGATGCAGTGGGAGAACAGGCGATTGGGATGTTATTGGCATTGTTTAACCATATCGGCAAAGCAGATCAGGAAGTCAGAAAAGGAATCTGGAAAAGGGAAGATAACCGAGGGGAAGAACTTCAGGGAAAAACAGTTGGCATCATCGGATATGGCAATATGGGTTCGGCTATGGCTAAAAAGCTGACCGGATTCGATGTCAGGATTTTGGCTTATGACAAATACAAAAGCAGTTTTGGAAATGAATTCGTCGAAGAAACCGATTTTCAGTCTATCCTTGAGGAATCAGATATCGTCAGCATGCATGTGCCATTGACACCCGAAACAAGGGATTTTTTCACATTGGTAGTCCTCAAAAAGTTTAGAAAACCCATCTACCTCATCAATACAGCTAGAGGAGAAATCATTTCCTTTGAGACGTTAAACCAGGCTTTGGACCTCGGGATTTTGAAAGGTGCCGTCTTAGATGTGTTGGAAAACGAGAAGTTCAACACCTATTCTCCCGAACAAAAAGTGGAGTTTTCAAAACTGGCAGCTCGGGAAAATGTGATTTTCAGTCCCCATATTGCAGGATGGACGCATCAGTCCTATGTCAAAATCAATGAGGTGTTGGTAGAGAAGATAAGGCAATCCTTCCTTTGAAAGCCAGTTCTAAAAAATCCAACAAGTTTTCTTTTTATCATAGGATTGCTTTCTCTGACTGATTTAATTACATTTGTAACATCACATAAGAAATAGAATATAAGAAACGGTTTCAGCAATGAGACCGTTCTTTTATTTTTCATAGGCATAGTAATAATTTAGAATACCATGGGACAAATACAGTATTATACTGAAGAAGGCTTGAAAAGGCTGAAAGATGAACTTCAGGAATTGAAAACAAAGGGCAGGACAGACATTGCAAAGCAGATCGCTGAAGCAAGGGACAAAGGGGATTTGAGCGAAAATGCAGAATACGATGCCGCCAAAGATGCGCAGGGATTGCTTGAATTGAAAATCTCCAAATTGGAAGCTGTGGTCGGTAATGCCCGTGTGATGGACAATTCCAAAATGGATGCTTCTAAAGTGGGAATTCTCAGCACAGTGAAAATCAAAAATATCAAAAACGGCATGACCGTTTCCTACACTTTGGTTTCGGAAGAAGAAGCTGACCTCAAGGCAGGTAAGATTTCTCTTGCTTCACCATTTGGAAAAGGTCTGAACGGAAAAGCTATCGGGGAAATTGCCGAAATAGTTGCTCCTGCGGGGACGTTGCAGTTTGAAATTCTGGATATTTCTTATTAAAAAACTTTTCTCCCGATGGATTCTCTTTCGGGATTTTTTATTTTTACTCCCATGGCAACAATTTTCACCAAAATCATCAACAAAGAAATCCCTGCAGAAATCATCGCAGAGGATGAAAGGTTCATTGCTTTTCTCGACATCATGCCTTTGGTCAAAGGCCATGTTTTGGTGGTCCCAAAGCAAGAAGTAGATTATATTTTTAACCTCGATGACGAGACATTATCAGGTCTCCATATTTTTGCAAAAAAAGTAGCCAAAGCCATTGACAAAACCATCAAGTGTACCAGAGTCGGAGTGGCTGTGATCGGATTGGAAGTTCCCCATGTTCACATCCACCTTGTTCCGCTTCGTACGATGGATGACATCAATTTTACCCGACCAAAGCTTAAAATCACCAAGGAAGAATTGGCGGAGATCGCGGAGACGATCAGGAAAGGGTTTTAATCCATCGGTCAGTTCTTAGATTGCGCGGGCGGTCAAAATATATTTTCTATTTTTTTTAGTTTAGACTTTGATACTGTCACTGTGATTCCTCACCAGCTTGGAGATGGTATTCGGCTTTTCCGATACGGAAATATCGAACAAAACCTTCAATTCAAAAGTGGCATCTGCTATCCTTCGGGATTGATGCAAATTTGATATGATGTGAAAAATGGAAATGAGTGAAAATGTTAAAAGGTTGTCGTGTAATTAATTCACCCCATCAGTTGGGTGCGCTACCTAAAAAAGAATTACTTTGTCGGCCAGATATTAGATAGAATGAAAATTCCCATTTTAGATATTCCATCCATCAACCCAAGCCAAACCATGAAAAAACTCCTCCTTTTTCTTTTCATCTGTTTCTCTTTTTTCCAATACTCATTTGCGCAGCAAAGCAGTCAGCAACCTGTCCGCATGGCGATGATGGGACTTTCGCACGGGCATTCACCATGGATTTTCAATAGAAAAGACAAAACTGATGTAGAATTGGTTGGGATCTATGAACCCAATACAGAACTTGCAGCCGCCTATGCCAAGCGCTACAACTTGGATGAAAAACTGTTTTTTACCGATGTCAAAGTGATGCTTGATGCGGTGAAGTCGGAAGCTGTTTTGGCTTTTGGTTCCATTTATGCCCATTTAGAAGCAGTGGAACTCGCTGCTCCTCGAGGGATTCATGTCATGGTGGAAAAGCCGTTGACCTACTCACTCGACCAAGCCAAGAAAATGGAAGCTTTGGCCAAAAAACACAACATCCACCTCCTGACCAACTTTGAGACTTCTTGGTACGCAAGCACCGAAAAGACCTATCAATTGCTTCAGGACAAGGAAGCCTATGGGCCGATCCGCAAAGCTGTATTCCATCACGGACACCGAGGTCCCAAAGAAATCGGGGTGGGGAAGGAGTTTCTGGATTGGCTGACAGATCCGGTTCAAAATGGCGGCGGAGCGCTGATTGATTTCGGTTGCTATGGTGCCAATATCATGACCTACCTGATGGAAGGGCGAAAGCCGATTTCCGTCACCGCTATTACGAACACCTACAAGCCGGACATTTATCCCAAAGTGGATGATGAGGCGACGATCATTTTGGATTATGGAGATGCGCAGGCGATTATCCAAGCCTCTTGGAATTGGCCTTTTGACAGGAAGGACATGGAAGTTTATGGAAAGACCGGTCAGGTAATCAGTGAAAATAAGTCCAAGATGCGGACGCGAACTTGGGGAATTCCTGAGGAAAAAACCTTCGAAGTTCAGCCCGATGAAGTCGGTGTGTATGTGGATCCTTTTTCCTATTTCGCAGAGGTGATACGGGGCAAAATCAAAGTGGAGGACTACAGCCTTTATTCCCTCAACAACAATATGATTGTCGCCGAAATCCTCGATGCCGCCCGAAAGTCAGCAGAGAAAGGGGAGACGGTATTTTTGGGGAAATAGGGGTTTATGTAAATCAGATTGCTAAAAATTCTTTTAGTTTTATGGGGAATCTTTATCCAATATTTGAGAAAGCAGTTAATAATAGAGAGGCTATTTAAAAATAGAGGAAAGCTAAACTTATGTGAAAATAAAAAATGAAATACCTACCATTGATTCTGATAATTTTCATTTCTTGTTTTCCAAGAACTGAAAGTGAACTGCCTATTTCCATAGAAGGAGAGTGGATTCCAGTTTTTGAGGACATTGGTTTTTTTTATGATTGGTCAGGTCTTAATTTTGAAAATGATACTGTATTTAAAATTAGTGACCGTTGGGACGTGGTAATTGGTCCTTATTTTATTTTTGAAGATCGTATTATTGCGGATACTTTTGATGGTATTGATGAATTCACTATTCTAAATCATACCAAAGATAGTTTAACACTTGAAAAAAATGGAATGATCACCCATTACTATTCAAGAAAATTAGAATACGATATTGATTTGAAATTTAATTCTATCTCAATTTCCACTTACAGATGTATGGATTTATGTTGGGAGTTTGATTTTACGATACAAAGCGACGGCTTTGCGGTATTTAATGGTAAATACAATACTCAGACTTCTGGATTAAAGGAAGGCAGATTGAATGATATTTTATTAAAGGAGATAGATAGTCTATTTAAATGGTCAAATATAAAGGAAATTGATCCTGAATGGGTGGCCATTCCTGCTATGGATGGTTGGTTGATAAATTTTGACATTAATTATAATGACAATCAAACAGTAACCTTTTCAACAACAGATTGGGAACTTCCTTATAGAATCAAACCAATATTTTATTTAATAGATAAACACTTAATAGAAGAAGGATTAAAATAATCTGTCCCCCTCTATTTTGAGATTAAGGTTTAATGGATACACTATATGTAGCGTCCACCTAGATGAAATATCAATTTTATACCCAATCTTCTTTAAGATTATTTAAAACCATTTTGGCCCATCCAAACCTAAAGCATCGGTCATCGGTCATCGGTCTTTTTCAAAAACTTCCGTCTTCTGTCTTCCCCAAAATAATTTCCCAAACCAACGTGAATTTCTCCTATACCCTGTTTCTTTTATTTATTTTTGAACCATGACTTTGACCAAACCTAACCTATTGCCTTTATTGGAGAATTTGGCTACCCAAATAGAAGGGGAACTCAAATTTGACACACTTACCAAAACTCTTTATGCCACCGATGCTTCCGTATATCGGGAGATTCCTTTGGCTGTCGCCTTTCCAAAATCAGAGTCTGACATCCAAAAACTGATCCTTTTCGCAGGTAAAAATAAAACTTCCCTGATCCCAAGGACAGCGGGAACCTCACTCGCAGGACAGTGTGTCGGTAACGGTATCGTGGTAGATGTGGCAAGAAACTTTACCAAAATCCTGGAATTCAACAAAGAAGAAAAATGGGTTCGTGTGCAGCCGGGCGTAGTCCGGGACGAACTCAACCAATTTTTGAAACCACATGGGTTGTTTTTCAGTCCGATCACTTCCACCGCCAACCGCGCCATGATCGGTGGAATGGTGGGGAACAATTCCTGCGGAACGACCTCGATCGTCTATGGGACCACGAGGGATAAGGTCATGGAGTTGAAAGTTTTTTTGAGTGATGGCTCTCAGGTGGTTTTTGGCGAATTGTCCCAAGCTGAATTTGAAGCCAAGTGCCATTATGAAACTTTGGAAGGACAGCTTTACCGTCAGGTCAGACAGGAACTTTCCAATCCGGAAAACCAAAAAAACATTGAAGAACAATTTCCAAAGAAAACCATTCACCGCCGCAATACAGGCTATGCAGTAGATGTTCTTTTGGAGTCCGAAATATTTACAGAAGGTGGAGGGAAGTTCAATTTCTGCAAGCTGTTGGCCGGTTCAGAAGGAACATTGGCCTTTACCACAGAGATCAAAATCCTTTTGGACCCTGTTCCCGATCCTTTGGAAATCGTGGTGGCCGCACACTTTGAGTCCATCCACCAAAGCATGAAAGCTGCACAGGTTGCCATGAAACATCCTGCCACAGCCGTGGAGCTGATGGATAAAATCATTTTGGATTGTACCAAAGAAAGCATCGAGTACAGCAAAAACCGCTATTTCGTCGAGGGCGATCCGATGGCATTGCTGATGATTGAATTCACCGGAAAAACAGAATCTGAAGCAAGGGAAAAAGGAGACAAACTGATCGCTGACCTGAAAGCTGCAGGATTGGGATATGCCTATCCTGTCATCGGGCCTGACCTGACCAAGTCCGCTTGGGCTTTGCGTAGTGCAGGTTTGGGACTGTTGGCGAATATTCCCGGTGACCCAAAAGCCGTGGCATGTATTGAAGATACCGCGGTGGACATCGATGATCTGGCGGATTATATTGATGAATTGGATGAAATCCTGAAGGGGTTCAACCAAAATCCTGTGCATTATGCCCATGCCGGCGCAGGGGAAATCCACATGCGCCCGATTTTGGATTTGAAGAAGAAAGCAGATCAGGAGGAGTTTTATAAAATCTCGGAGGCTTCTGCCAAATTGGTCAAAAAATACAATGGCTCACTCAGTGGCGAACATGGAGATGGCCGGGTCCGTGCGCCGTTTATCCCGATGATGGTGGGCGAGGAAAATTACCAATTGCTTCGCCGGGTCAAATACACCTGGGATCCTGATAATATCTTCAATCCCGGCAAGATCGTAGACACTGCCCCTATGAATACTTCATTGAGGTATGAAGCCGAAATGGTGACTCCGGAGCAAAATACCCTGATGGATTTCAGTGCCGCAGGAGGCATTTTGAGGTTGGCGGAGAAATGTAACGGTTCAGGTGACTGCCGCAAGTTGCCGGCTTCTGGTGGCACGATGTGCCCAAGTTATCAGGCTACCAGAAATGAGAAAGATACTACCCGTGGCCGTGCCAATACTTTGCGCGAGTTTTTGACTATGGACAAAAAGGAAAATGCCTTTGACCATCCGGAGATCAAGGAGGCTTTGGATTTATGTCTTTCCTGCAAAGGATGTACTGCAGAATGTCCATCCAATGTCGACATGGCTTCGATGAAAGCGGAATTTTTATATCAATACCAGAAAACCCACGGGGTTCCGTTGCGCTCCAAAGCTTTTGCCCATATCAATGAACTGAATGGATTGGCGGCAATCGTTCCAGGTTTAGCCAATTTTACCTTGGCAAATGGAATTACAGGAGGATTGATGAAATCGGTTTTGGGAGTGGCTCCAAAAAGGAATCTGCCGGAAATCAGCAAGGTGAGTTTGAGAAAATGGTACAAAAACAATTACAGCAAACTTCCCGGGAAAACTCCTGTGGTCAAATCGCTGTACTTGTTCATAGATGAATTTACCAACCATAACGATACTGAAATTGGGATCACAGCGATCAAATTGCTTAAGAAATTGGGTTATGAGGTAAAGGTAGTGGACCACGAGGAAAGTGGACGTTCCGCATTGTCCAAGGGATTGCTCGAAAAAGCTAAGAAACATGCAGAAGCCAATGTGAGGATATTTCAGGATATCATTGATGGAAACACACCTTTGTTGGGAATCGAACCTTCTGCTATTTTGAGTTTCAGGGATGAATATCCAAGGTTGGTGGGAAAGGAATTGGTCGAGGGAGCAAAGAAACTGAAATTTCATACCCAAACCATAGAGGAATTTATAGGGAAGGAAATTGCAGCAGGAAACATCAAATCTGATTCCTTTACTGAGGAAACCAAAAAAATCAAGCTTCACGGACATTGCCATCAAAAAGCCTTGTCTTCCATGACTTGGACACAGAAGATGCTTTCCTTGCCAAAAAACTACAGTGTAGAAACAATTCCTTCAGGTTGCTGCGGCATGGCAGGGTCATTTGGTTATGAGGCGGAGCATTATGACATCAGCATGCAGATAGGGGAGATGGTGTTATTTCCGGCAGTTAGAAATGCTGAAGTTGCCACGATCATTGCAGCTCCAGGCACGTCATGCCGTCATCAGATCTCGGATGGGACAGGCAGGAAAGCCAAACATCCGGTTGAAATTTTTTGGGAAGCCTTAAAGTGACCAATGAGATATCAAAAAAATAAAGCGCAAGGAAAATAATCTTTGCGCTTTATTTTTTCAAAAGCAAGTCATAGGGTCTGGTTTATGAAAACCTGATTTTCAATTAATAAGCAAAGCTTTAATCTAATTACTTGATAGATTTCAAAACTAACTGCATGTCCTTTTCAGGAAAGTCACTTGAAACGTGTCGGTTTTGGGTGGCAATGAGATAAACGTTGTTCTGTCTGATGCAGAAATAGACCTGAACATTTGGTTTTTCCCTACTTTGTCTTCCCATTGATCTGAAAGATAGTTTTGTTTTAAAAAACTGATTTCCTAGTGGAGTTCCTGTGTCAGGGTTTTCCTCTAACTTATCCAATAATAACTTGAAGTCGTGGCTGAATGAGGGATGTTCTTTAACCAAGCTTTTGAGTTCTTTTGTAAAGGCATCCGTGCAGATTATGTTAAAGCTCATTTAATAATTCTTTAGCGGATTTAAGATTTATTTTACCTTCTTGGGACTGTTTTATCTGTTCTACAGCCTCCGCGTAAGGTTTAGGCAGGGTAATGACTTTCGGTTGTTTTACAGGGATAGGTTCTTTAATCTGCCGAATTCTTTCATATCGGTAAAGCCTTCTGTCGCTGTCGTGGTCAATTTGTGTGGCGGGAATCCTAACGGGAGCTTCTTTTGGATTTAAGACTTTTACAAACTTGAAGTTGCTCAAAACCTCAAGTACAAAATCAACTTTGTTGTCTTTTATACTGATTTCAATTTTCATAGTATTATGCAGTGACTTTTGTTTTATTAATTTTGAACTTAAGGTTAATAAAAATATTAATGTTTATAAAGTAAATATTATTATTTATTTCAATTTATTAAGCAAATTCAACCTAAACTGAGTGGATTTGGAATATTTTATTGGAAAATAGCAAAATTATATCCCCTCTCCCAAAGTAAATTTTATTTTTTATAATCAGACAGTCTCCGTCAACCGTTTTTTTATCCTCCTAAATTCTACTTGTTTTGTCTATCTTGATTTTTGAAAATGGAAGACAAAAACTTTATCATTTACAAATCCTCTGCAGGGTCGGGTAAGACTTATACCCTGACAATGGAATACCTCAAATTGGCCTTAAAATTTCCTGATAGTTTCAAATCCATCTTGGCGGTGACTTTTACCAATAAAGCAACGGCCGAAATGAAGGAGAGAATCCTCAAAGAGTTGAAAAGGCTTAAACATACCGTACAGCCTGACCAAAAAATGGATCGGGAATTATTGGACGGTTTGAATATCGGTGAAGACGAATTGAAATCCCGTGCAACTAAAGTCCTGACTGCTATACTGCATGATTACGGGAGGTTTTCTGTCAGTACGATAGATAGTTTTTTCCAGAAAGTCGTTCGGTCTTTTGCCAGAGAAATGGACCTCAATGCAAAGTTTGAAGTCGAAATGGATCAGGATGCAGTACTAGACCGCGTTGTAGACAGGGTGGTGGCAAAGGTGATGGACGATGAGTTTTTGCACAAATGGCTCGTGGATTATGCTGTCGAGCAAATCCAAAACGGCAAATCCTGGGATATCCGAAAAAATATAAAAGAACTTGGAAAGCAGATTTTTCAGGAAGATTTCAAGAAATATGGGAATGAGATCAGGGAGTTTTTGAAGGAAAAAGAAAACATCAAAAACCTGAATGCTTTTGTTCGCGAAAGGAAAGCAGAACTCATCAAGGTCACACGTCAACTCAAGGAAGAAGCCAATCAGATCCGAATCAACAATGGTTTGGAATGGACTGATTTTTCCGGAGCGACCGTTTCTTTTGCTAAAAAGTTTGACCTTTTGGGCGACCGATACAATCCTGTCCCCGAACTCAGCCCTACGCAGGTGGACAAAATCGGGAATCCTGAAAGTTGGTACAAGAAAAAAGATCCGAATATGGAGCGGATCGAAAGTGCCTACCATCAGGGATTGAACCTTATCCTTTCTCAGTTTGACACCCTATTGACCAAATGGAATACGCTCGAGGCAATATCCAAGAATATTTTTGTTTTTGGGATTTTTCGAAACCTCCTTGAAGAACTTACCCTGCTCAAAGACGAAGAAAGCATCCTGTTGATCTCTGATGCCAATGAGTTTTTGAAAGAAATCACCAAAGAAAACGATGCTCCTTTTATCTATGAAAAAGTGGGCAACCAATATCGAAACTACCTCATTGATGAATTTCAGGACACCTCAGGTTTCCAATGGGCGAGTTTCAAACCATTGCTTGAAAACTCCCTTTCCCAAGGAAATATCAACCTGCTTGTAGGAGATGTCAAGCAGTCGATTTACCGGTGGAGGGGAGGAGAGATGAAGCTTTTGCTTGAGCAAGTGGAATCAGAAATCGGCGCCCAAAGGGTCAGAAATGAAAACTTGGACACCAATTTCAGAAGCCTTCCCAATATTATCAACTTCAACAATGCACTTTTCAAGCAGCTTCCCAAGGCTTTTGAAGAGGTGGTGGAAAGAGTTTATAGCGCAAGCGATGCGGGTATTATTTCCCGGGCATACCATGATGTCCACCAAAAGGTCTCCGACCGAAAAGCCAATCTGGAATCGAAAGGAAAAGTTCGATTTGAATTTATCGATGTCAAGGAAAGTGAGGAAGAGGGAAAATTTGACGCACAGGCACTTTCCCGACTTCCAAGAATCGTGATGGAGTTACAGGATAAAGGGTACGAGCTTAGAGACATTGCTTTTTTGGTTAGAAGAAAGTCAGAAGGAGAAGCCATCGCAGATACTTTGATGGGATTTGGAGCAGACAATCCTGAATTGCCATACAGCTTTGATGTACTCTCGGATGAGTCAATGTACCTGCAGAAGTCCGCTTCTGTCAAGGCCTTGGTGGCAGGACTCCATTATCTCCATGAACCTGAAGACAAAGTTCAGTTCAAGACGATGTGGTACTACTATTCCGTTCTGAAAAACGAAGCGGTCAACCATGACTTGTTTGCTTTGGAGAAAACCCCCGAGTACTTAGTCAAAAAGGAAAAGTCATTCAAAGAAAAGGAGACAATTCTTTTGCAGTTGCCTTTGATGGAGGCAGTGGAGGAGTTGATCGGGGAATTGGAGCTTCAGCAAAATGGCTTGGAGAAAGCCTACATCTCGGGTTTCAAAGAAGCTGTTTATGATTTTACTGCTAACAACAGAGCTGATTTATCAGGATTTTTGGAGTGGTGGGAAGAAAACAAAGAAAAGCGCACTGTCAAAATTCCCGAGGGACATAATGCCATGAGGATCCTTACTATCCATAAATCCAAAGGGTTGCAGTTCAAAGTAGTCTTGATGCCATTTTTGAAATGGGAAATTTTTGATACCAGAAAGGGCAATGTGGTTTGGTCACCTTTTCAGGATTCTGAATGGAATTTATCTGCCATCATTCCTCTGACTTTGAATGGCAAATTGGCCAAATCAGATTTCAATGAAACCTATTCTGAGGAGGCTACTTTGGCGTATCTGGACAGTCTGAACATGATTTATGTGGCTTTGACAAGGGCTGAGGAAGTGATTTGGGGTTTGGTGCCTTTTAAAGAAATCAAAAAGGATCCTTCATTGAACAACTTGGAAATACATCTTCAAAAGGTTCTCAGCGGTTTTATAGACAATGACAGAGAATTGAGCCTTTCCGAATATTTCGATCCTGACACCAAGGTCTTTGATTATGGATCTTGGCCAAAAACAGAAACCAAGAAAAAGGAGGAGAAGGATATGCCACAACTCCGGTGGGCTTACCAAAATTGGTCGGAACTCCTGAAGGTGAAACAGTATGCCGTTGATTTTTCTGCTGAAGGGATAGCGCAGCGGAAAAAGCAGAATTTCGGATTGTTGGTTCATGAGATTTTAGAAAAATCCGGGACATTGACTGAATGCCAATCCATTTTACAAGCCTTTTACTATGAAGGAAGAATTTCAGAAGAGGAGCGTCTTCAGGTAGAAAGCCAACTTCAGGGATTGTTTGCGGATCCGCTTTTTGCTTCTTGGTTTGATACAGAAGGTGTTTTGTTGGCCGAACAGGGAATCCTCCTTCCGGGAGGAAAGCAAAAGCGGCCGGACAGGATTATTCTCAAAGATTCTGAGGCTCTTATCGTGGATTTTAAGACAGGTGAAGCTTATGAAAAATATAAAAATCAGGTTCGCGAATATATGGACTTGGTAGGAAAACTGGCTGCAAAGCCAGTCAGAGGATTTATTTGTTATTTGGAAACAGGAGAAATAGTCAAGATCAATGCATAGTTTTTTAAGAAATACAGCAGCTTCCATTCTTCAAGGATATCAGGAACTCCAAAATCTGGTTATCGTTTTACCCAATCGCCGGGCTGGATTGTTCTTTACACAACATTTGGGGGCATTGATAGAGGAGCCGACTTGGATGCCGGAGGTAAAGACGATTGAGGATGTTTTTTACCAATATGCCGGACAGCGGCCTTCAGACGATCTGACTTTGATATTTGAACTTTATAAAGTTTACCAAAGCCTTCATCCTGAACCGGAGACTTTTGACAGGTTTTATTTTTGGGGAGAAATGATCCTCAAAGACTTCAATGACTTGGATCAGTTTATGGCTGATGCCAAAAAACTCTATCTCCATTTGTCAGAAATCAAGGAACTGGAATCTGACCTTAGCTTTTTGAGCAACAGTCAGATTGAATTGATCCGTCAATTCTGGAATTCATTTGAAAAACAGGACAGAAGCCATCAGGAAAAATTTCTGAAGTTTTGGCAAATGCTCAGTCCATTATACCAAGCTTACCAGGCTTCTCTGGAAGTTTCAGGATTGGCTTATTCAGGAAAGTTGTACCGAAAAGTAGCACAGTCATTGGATGAGATTTCAAAGCCTGAAAAGCATTTTATCTTCATCGGTTTCAATGCGTTTACCTGTACGGAAGAGAAATTGATCAGGCATTTCATTTCTGAGTTTGGAGCCAGGATTTTTTGGGATATCGATGGATATTATTTGGATGATGCCAATCAGGAAGCCGGTCTTTTCTTTAGAGAATACCAAAAAGACAAAATTTTTGGGCCGACATTTCCAAAGGAAATTCCCACCCATATCCAAAACCGAAAAGCTAAAATCCATACCTATGCCACCCCGCTCAAAACCAATCAGGCGAATTTGGTTGGGTCTATTTTAGAAAAAGGAGGACAGGATGAAAATTGGGAGGAGACAGTGGTGATTTTGCCGGATGAGCAGATGCTGTTTCCGATTCTACACACCTTACCCGGCCAAATCGATAAAGTCAACGTGACGATGGGTTATCCTGTCAAAAACGCCCCTGTCTATGCTTTTCTGGAGGCTGTTTTGGAAATGCAGCGCTTTATCAAAGTCGAGGAAGGGAAAGTTTTATTTTACCATCAGCCTGTCAAAAACCTGCTGTCTTCGATTTACCTCAAAGCTGAAAATGAGTCTTTTGTAGCAAAGACTTTGGCAGACATGCAGGAGAAAAATCAAATATATATTCCTGTGTCTACGCTCCATCAAGGTGGGGCTTTGTTCCAGCTTATCTTTCAGCAACTCAAAAGTGAAACCCTATTTCCTTATCTCTCTGTCCTGATGGAACAGCTTGCGGAGAGATTGACAGATGAACCATTGCAGCGCTTGTACCTTTACCAATGCTTCAAGCAGTTGAACAGGTTAAGGGAAATCTTTGAAAAGCAGGAATCGACGACTGTGGACCGCGAGTTTTTTATCCGATTGTTCAGACAGGTATTCAGAGAGGTAAAATTGCCATTTGAAGGGGAACCGTTGCAGGGATTGCAGGTCATGGGTGTGTTGGAATCCAGGAACCTGGATTTTCGCCGTGTGATCATTTGTAATATGAATGAGGACAGTTTCCCTCCTTCAGCCGGGCTTAATTCCATGATTCCTTTTAATATCCGAAAGGCCTTTGGTCTTCCTGTTCAGGAACAGAATGATGCCATTTATGCCTATACTTTTTACAGGCTTTTGCATAGTGCGGAGGAAGTACATATGATCTATACCACCGCTTCCGATCAGGGCAAGGCCGGTGAAAAGAGCCGATATATTCAGCAGATGATGGTCGAGTTGGGAATTGAGATGAAGGAAGAAATCATCTATGTACCCATTGACTTGAAAAATACAGATGCCATTTCCATTTCCAAAACTCCCGAAGTGCTCAATCTATTGGATAGATATGTGATTTCCGCGGAAGGTTTTGCGCAGACTTCATTTTCACCTTCCGCTCTGAGCGTATATCTGGATTGCAGGCTTAAGTTTTACCTGCAATACCTCGCCAACATTCAGGAAAAAGATGAGGTAAAAGAAGAGATTGACGCAGCAGTTTTTGGGAATATTGCCCATTACAGCATGGAATTTCTCTATGATGGGTTTAGGAAAAGGAAAAACAGAGATGTACTTGAAAAAGGGGATTTCGAGGATTTGAGGAAAAATTGGGTCTTCCCATCAATCGAACTGGGGGTAAGAAAGTTTTATCACCTTGAAGAAAATGCCGATACCAAACTCAGTGGGCAAATGACCATCGTGAGGGATGTGATGCAAAAATACATGGTCCGCTTGCTCGAGATTGATGAAGAAGATGCGCCTTTCCGCCTGGTATCTATGGAAAAAGCCCACAAAGCCCAATTCGAAATCAAGACTGTAAACGGAATCAAAAAGATCAGCCTCAAAGGTTTTATTGATAGGGTGGATGAGAAAGAAGGTACGATTAGGTTGATTGATTATAAATCCGGCGGGGACAAGAAAGTGTTTTCCAATGTGGCAAGTCTTTTTGACCGGGAGGATAGAAACCGGAACAAAGCAGCCATGCAGACCATGTATTATGGATTGCTATATCAGGCCATGCATCCTGAAAATTCCAAACCTCTGAAACCTGCGCTATTTAATTTTAAGGAGATTTTCAAAGAGGATTTCAATCCATACCTCAAAAACAAAGAACAAAAATCTGAAGTACAGGACTACATAGAATATGCAGTCGAATATGAATCAGGTTTGAGGAAAATGCTTGAAGAAATGTACGATCCTGAAGTTTCTTTTTCACAAACAGATAATCTGGAAAAATGTAAATATTGCCCCTATTCAGAAATTTGTGGAAGGTGAGTATTCAATTCATGAAAATCATAGCCAACGTTCGTGTCTCCACGAACATTCAGATCCTTGAAAGATTGGCAGTGGAGACACTGCCAATGTCGAAAACTTTGCCCTCCTTGCGTGCCTTCACGGACATTCTTTAAGTAAATTTGGCAGTGGAGACATTGCCAAAGGCGATAGGCTTTTCTCTTACCAAATTGACTTGAGGTAATGCATGGATCCAGGATTTTCAAAGCCTGTAAGTTTCAATTTGCTGTAGGCTTCAGTTGGAAAAACCAATTCCGTCATGACCATTTCACCATCGTTGGCAAAAATCTCAACAGACGAGCGGTCGATGTATATTTTGAGGGATTTTACTTCCAAACCATTAAGCGGGGCGGTATGGACTTTGGCAAATCTTGCTTCGAAGTCTACCAAACCTGAAGCTGTCCTGTCAAAAACCAAACTATTCTCTGATTTTTTGAAAATGACTTTTTCTCCTTTTTCGTTTGAAAGTTCAATCTCAAAATCAATTCCGACGGAAGGTGCAAGTTCTAATTCCACCAATTCCTCTTCCAAAACAATGGATTCCCCAGAGATCTCCAACGTGGATTTTCGTAAGGCTTGTAATTCTGCTACAGGTCTTGAAGCTACTTGATAGCCGTCTCTCGATGAAACCAATTCCAGACTTCTGGGCAAAGTTGTCGCTGAGCGCCAAGGGTGTGTTGGTACGACTTGGGCATAATCCCAATTGCTCATCCAACCAATAAAAAGCCTTCTACCGTCTTGCTCAGGCACATTGGACCATGTTACTCCGGCGTAATTGTCAGCACCATAGTCCAACCATTTTATATCGTCATGTTCTGCTGTGAAGTTTTTCCCATCAAAGTTTCCAATAAAGTATTGGGTTGCGGAGCCGCCGTTTGGACCACCGGGATTGATGCTGACAAACAGAACCCACTTTTCAGTTCCGTCTGCTGCTTTCAATTGGAACAAATCTGGACATTCCCAAACGCCTCCATATGCCGCCCAATCCGGGTTGAAGGAACTTTCCAAAGTCCAGTCCAAAAGGTTTGGAGAAGAATAAAAACTGATTCTGTCCAAAACCGCCAAGGACATAACCCATTTGCCTGAACCATCTTCTCCTTTTAACCAAGCCACTTTTGGGTCTCTGAAATCTTTGATTCCCGGGTTTTTCAACACAGGATTACCCGCGTATTTTATCCAAGTTCTACCTTTATCCGTGCTGTAAGCTATTCCTTGAGTCTGAAAATCGATTCTTTTTTCTTTTTCTCCCACAGGATCATGGTAGGTATAGATGGCTACCATGGCAGGATTTTCATTGGTTCCTAAACCACTGGTGTTCTCATGGTCGATCACTGCCGAACCAGAGAAGATATAACCCAAAGAATCGGGTTCGATGGCTACAGGCAGATGCTCCCAATGAACCAAATCAGTGGAAATCGCATGGCCCCAATGCATCGGACCCCATATGGTACTGTCTGGATAATACTGATAAAACAAATGATATTCCCCATCGAGATACACCATGCCATTTGGATCATTCATCCAATTGGCGGCAGGGGTAAAGTGGTATTGCGGCCGGTGAGGTTCGTTGTGTTCTATGATTGATTCTTGCGCCACAGATCCCTGCTGATCACACGAAATCGTCAAAATTGGAAATAGTAAGAAGGGTAAAAGATTAATTTTTTTCATGGTTTTGGAAATATCTCCTTTCAAAATAACTCTATGATTTACAATTTTTTCAGCCCCCTTATTTCCTCTTTACTTGCTTCCTTGATGCTGATGGCATAGCCACCGCCGGGAGCGCTCATTTGGGATAATTTGGATTTGGAAGTAACGACCACTTTTCTGATGTTGTAGGCTTGGGGATTATTTCGGTAGTGAGCATCTTTTGCATCTGAATAAATGGTCGCAATGTAAGTTTTGCCTGCATCCAAGAAATCAAAATTGATATTGGAAACCCTCTCACTCGTTCCGTTCACGTTTCCGACAAACCAGTTCGAAGCCCCTTTTTCTTTCCTTGCAATGGTCAGGTAATATCCAGGTTCTGCTTCTAAGTACTTGCTTTCATCCCAATCCAAAGCTACATCTTTGATAAACTGGAATGCATCGGGAAACCTGTCGTAATTTTCCGGTAAGTCAGCAGCCATCTGAAGCGGGCTGTACATGGTCACATAGAGTGCAAGTTGGTTTGCCAAAGTACTGTTGACCCAAGAGTTATTCTGTGGATTGATCTTGCTGATATCCATTTCAAAAATCCCCGGAGTATAGTCCATCGGCCCTCCGATCAATCGGGTAAAAGGAAGGACGGTCACGTGGTTAGGCTTTGAACCGCCAAATGCCTGGTATTCTGTTCCCCTTGCGGATTCATTTCCGATCAGGTTGGGGTAGGTTCGGCCAATTCCCGTCGGACGAACAGCCTCGTGGGCATTGACCATAATTTTGTAGTCAGCTGCTTTTTCCAAAGCATATTGGTAGTGGTTGACAATCCACTGACTGTAGTGATTCTCTCCACGGGGAAGTATAAATCCCACATAACCGCTTTTCACGGAATTGTAGCCATTGTCCTTCATGAATTTGTAGGCTTCATCCATATGCCTTTCGTAGTTCCTGACAGAAGAAGACGTTTCGTGGTGCATGACCATTTCTACGCCTTTGCTTTTGGCATAATCGCGGATTCCAACCAAGTCAAAATCAGGATAGGGTGTCAGGAAATCAAATACAAAATCTTTGGAATTGCCAAACCAATCTTCCCATCCCACATTCCATCCTTCCACCAAAACGCCATCAAAACCGTGTTTTGCTGCGAAATCGATGTATTTTTTGACATTAGCAGTCGTCGCACCATGCTTTCCGTTTGGTTTCGCTTTGGAGAAATCAGTTTCTCCGATTCTCACTGCAGGAAACTCGTCTGTATATGACCAAGAACTTTTTCCGGTGATCATTTCCCACCAAACACCCACATATTTCATGGGTTTGATCCATGAAGTGTCTTCGATTTTGGATGGTTCATTGAGGTTGTAGGTCATCCTTGATGCGAGGATTTTTCTTGCATCGTCGCTTACGATGATGGTTCTCCATGGCGAATGACTTGGGGTCTGCAAATAGCCTTTGTCCCCCAAAACATCGGGTGTCAGCCAAGATTCGAAAACCATATTTTTATCATCGAGGTTCAGGTGCATGGTCGAGTAATCGATCAAGGCCGCCTCGTGAAGATTAATATAGAGACCTTCATCAGTTTTCATCATCAGCGATGTCTGTATTCCTGTTGGGGAAAAAGGCTTTTGCGCTAAATTGGCTGTAACAGCAGATGCCATCAAAGGCCGGATTTCAGATAGTTTGGATTCGGTGTAGTCGTATTCTTGCGTATCATAATCTCCAGCAATCCAAAAAGCAGTATGGTCACCTGCCATTGCAAACTGGGTTTTTTCTTCCTTGATCACGAAATGCGCAAGATTAGGCTGGGAAGGGAATTCATATCGGAATCCCAGACCGTCATCAAACAAGCGGAATCTGATGATCAAAGTCCTGCTTGTTTCTGGCTGCGTTAGGGTGACAGCCAACTCATTGTAATGGTTACGGATCTCCTTTTCCTCTCCCCAGACCGGAGTCCAGGTTTCATTCTTGGAGTCAAGTTTGGAATCTTTCATGCTGAATCCATCTGTAAGCGAAGGTTTGTTTTTAAGGTCCAAGCCCAATTTGCTAGGCTTGATGACCTCTTTTCCTTTGAATGCAAGTTGATAGGTCGGTTGGCCTTCCTTCAGTTCGAAGTTTAATATCAGGTTACCATCGGGGGATTGCAGGGTCTGTGCCCATATTAATATTGGGAAAAGAAAGAAAATGATAAGGAGTATAATGTGCTTTTTCATGAAGCTTATTTGATTTTGTCTAGATTAATACCTTAAGAAAGAATTGAATTCCTTTTTGGGAAATGTTCGTTGTTATCACTTGCCATCTTGTTGTAAATTAATTTAAAAATTTCCATTACAATGACAATTGGAAAAGCTAAAATAAGTACAGTTACCCAATCATTTAAGGATATCGGAGAAATTCTTAACATCTCCTGCATAGATGGGATATACATACTGCTGATATGGAGGGCCTGAACAGCAATAATAAAAATTATCAACCAATAGTTTTTGAGTATTGAAATCTTAAAGGTTGATTTTCTTTCTGACCTGCAATTAAAAACATGTACATTCTGCACCAAAACCATAAAGAGTAAAACCAGATTTCTAGCAGATTCTTCCTCCATTTGCACCTGTTTGATCAGGTAGTACCAAAATCCAAAGGCGATACTGCCAATTATTAAACCGGACAGTAGAATTTGCATGGTCATGATTTTATTAAAAATTCCTTCGCTTGGCTTCCTAGGTTTCCTTTTCATTGTTTCAGGTTCACCTGCTTCAAATGCCAAAGCTTTATCTTGAATACCATTTGTAACCAAATTAAGCCATAGTAGTTGGACAGCTAACAACGGCAACGGAAGTCCAAATATAATGGCTAATAGAACCATAAATACCTCTGAGGCACCGGTAGAGACCAATAAATAAATTACCTTCCTCACATTATCATAGGCAAATCTTCCCTCTTCTACGCCGGCAACGATAGAGCTGAAGTTATCGTCCACGACAATCATTGCCCCAACATCTTTTGCAACATCAGTGCCCGAACCCATCGCAACGCCTATGTTTGCCCTCTTCAGTGCCGGTGCATCGTTGACTCCATCTCCTGTTACTGCGACAAATTCTCCACTTTTTATCAAAACATCGACGATTTCAAGTTTTTGTTGGGGAGAAACTCTTCCAAATACGGATGTCGACAAGACCAATTCTTTAAATTTATCTCCGTCGGGATTGCCTGCTTGGAGAAGCATTTTCCCGGTGATTACAGGCTGATCATCATTTTGGATTCCAAGTTCTCTGGAAATATTTGCAGCGGTGGCAGGATGGTCTCCTGTAATCATGATGACTTTGATCCCTGCTTTTTTACATTTGTCTATCGATGATTTGGCTTCCGCTCTCAATGGGTCTATGAAGCAAATCAGACCTACAAATTCAAGTTTCGGTATATCTTCTTCCCTAGCATGATCTTCTGGTTTGAATAAGCCGACAGTATTTTCAGCAAAAGCAAGTAACCTATAGCCATTCTTTGCCAGTTCTTCTGCCTGGTCAAGGACTTGTTGCTTGGAAAACCCTCCTTCCTCCGGAACTACACAAAAATCCAATACAGTCTCCACAGCCCCTTTCATCCCGCAATGAGTATTGGATCCTCTTTTATAAAAGGATGCAGAAAATTTTTTCTCCGATTCATAGGGTATTTTTCCCAGACAAGGCAAAACTTTACTGATCTCCATGGGGGATATTCCGGCTTTATATCCCAACCCAAGGAGGGCGACATCCATGGCATCACCATGGTAATCCCATCCTTCCTTCTTCTTTTCCAGCACACCTTCATTTGCCAAAATGGAAATTTCAATGATTTGTTTCAATCCAATAAAATCGGAAAGATCCCTCACTCTTTCATAGGGTTCCGTGGTGTAAATTTCACCTTCTCCATTATATCCTTCCCCTGAAATGTCAAATGATTTACCGTTTGGAAGGTAGATTTTTTTCACAGTTTGCTGGTTAACTGTTAGCGTTCCGGTTTTATCACTCGCTATTACTGTACAGCTACCCAAACTTTCAACAGAAGTAAGTTTTCTGACTATGACATTTCTTTTGGCCATCCTTTTGGTAGCAACTGCCAGGGCTACTGTAAGAGAAACAGGCAACCCTTCCGGAATGGCAGAAACGGACAAAGCAACCACAAAGAAAAATATGGCAGACATGTCCATCCCCTGAAAGCGTAGCAAAACCGCAAGAATCACACAAAGGGCAACAATGAAGTAGGCAATGTTTTTGGTGAATTTTTCCATTCGGAGAATCAAAGGAGGTTTGGCTGATTCTCCTTGTGAGACATTCTGGGCAATTTTCCCTACCTCTGTATCAAGTCCTGTGTAGATGACTATCCCGCTTCCTCTGCCGGACATGACTGTCGCACCTGCAAAAGCCATGTTTTTTTTATCAGCCACAACGACCTCTTTTTTTATTGCATCCGTGTTCTTGAGGACTGCTTGAGATTCCCCGGTAAGGAAGCTTTCATCAATCTCCAGACCATTTGCTTCAATTAACCTTATATCGGCCGGAACTTTGCTTCCTGATTCAAGCAAAATAAAGTCGCCGGGAACCAGTTCTTCAGAGTCTAAATATTGCTCGGAGCCTTCCCTAATAACTCTGGAAGTGATTCTGAGAAGCTTTTGTAAGTTGGCGGCACTTTTTTCAGCATTATATTCCTGAAAGGCACCGATAAGGGTATTGATAAAAATAACTACGAAAATAAAAATCGCGTCCTTTGGTTCCCCAATTAGTACTGATGCAATAGCCGCAGCTATTAGAATAAATATCAATGGATTGACTAATTGGGTAAAGACAATCTTCCAAAGGTTGATACGATGTTTTTCGGGAAGCGTATTTCGCCCAAATGCAATCTGCCTTTCCTGAACCTCTGCATTGCTGAGTCCTTCCGGGGAGGTTTCGAGCATGGTCAACACCTCCTCTGATTTCAAGGAATGCCATTTCTTTTCCTGAAGAAGTGCTTTGTCAATCATCGTTGAATTATTTATGGACAATCATTTGAATCCTTGATAGCTCTGAAAACTCTTTTTTTAACTTTTCAGGCTTCCTCTTTTTAGATCAACTTTTATGAAATCAAGTTCTCATACTTTCAAAAAAAATCCTTCAAGATGGCACAGGGGGAGTTTCCGCATTGCCATTATTTTTGGATAGCCGTCCTCACCATGACAAATTCACTAATATTTTCCTGGTCCAATATCCCGAGAAAATGACCGTTTTCTATCACAAATGCAACTTTCCTACTTTCTGTGAGCATCCTTTTCCAAGCCTCATCTAAGTCTTCTTCAGTTTCCACTTTCATAGGATTCATATCAGCGACTTTTTCAATCAACAGGTTTTCTCCCCCCTCCTGCAATCCCTTGATAATTTCATTTCTGCTCAAAGTCCCTACCGCGACATCGTCCTTGACCACCACAAAATGTGTTGCCTGAGAATTGAGTAGCTTTTCAACTGCCTTAGAAAGCGGTGCATCAAAACCGAGAATCTGGAATTTCATCATTATTGCATCTTTTACTTTAAAGCCCTTGAGCAAACTTTCCTGTTGAGTATGGCTGACTTCAGCTGCAGCACCAAGGAAAATAAAAACCCCGATCAGAACCAAAATGGGGTTATTGAAAAGACCAAAGAATATGAAGAAAATAGCCAAAAACTGACCGATGCTCCCTGCGATTTTGGTCGCTCTTGCCCTTGGCATTCGGATCGCCAAAAATGCCCTCAAAATCCTTCCTCCATCCATGGGAAATGCAGGAATGAGATTGAAAAGTGCCAAGATCAAATTAGCAGAAGCAAGGTAGAGGACTATGGTACTTGGGCCGATTTTGATGCTTTCGAGCTGCTCGAGATTGGTCATGTCAAATCCCGTAAAATTCAGGACAAGAGACAAAATCAAGAATATCCCAATATTCACCAAAGGACCTGCTATGGCGACCCAAAGTTCCTGCTTGGGTTCTTCGGGTAATTTTTCCAGCCTGGCAATACCACCTATTGGATACAAGACGATGTCCTTTGTCTGGATTCCATATTTCTGGGCGGCCAAAGCATGTCCAAATTCATGAAAAACAACACAGGCAAAAAGAGCCAAAACAAAGATGATGATCCACAGAATGTCCATTCCTGGCATTCCCTGACGTGAATTAGAGATGATAATCCAAAGTAGCAAAAGTGAAAAAGTCCAATGGATATAAACCTTTACATTTTTGTAACTTCCCAAAGACAAGGATAATTTCATAAGAATCAAGTTAAAGTGTATGGCTGAATCCGAATTTAAGCCATTTTATCGGTGTACCCTACAAAGAAAATAGTCAGAAATCTCAAAAAGGCTGATATTCGTCAGGAATAAAAATGATTCTATTTTTTTAAAAGAGTTGTGAATTCCCCTGTATTTTGGAGAAAAATCCATAGTCTGTTTGGTGATAAGTAATATGGAGATATAATTCCAAATAATGTTTGGGAAAGACTGGTTTTTTAACCTTTCGACTTTTTTATTTTTCTTATATTCGCATTCGATTATTTATGAATTAATTTATTCCATTTATCATCCAAAACACTGATGATCTTCGGCTGTTTGTAGGATATATTAACCCAAATAAAATGTCAATTACGCAAGAGATTTATAAACCCAAAAACCACATCAGACTTGTTACCGCTGCCTCCCTTTTTGACGGCCATGATGCGGCTATCAACATCATGAGGCGGATCATCCAGGCGACAGGCTGTGAGGTCATCCACCTCGGACATAACAGGTCTGTTCAGGAAATCGTCGATTGCGCCATTCAGGAGGATGTGCAGGCGATTGCGATCACTTCTTACCAAGGCGGACATGTGGAATTTTTCAAATACATGTTTGATTTGCTTCAGGAGCAAGGCGCAGGTCATATCAAAATTTTTGGTGGAGGTGGAGGCACGATTTTACCCGAGGAGATCAAAGAACTGCATGAATATGGGATCACCCGGATTTATTCACCAGATGACGGACGGGCGATGGGTTTGCAGGGCATGATCAATGACCTTGTCAGTACCTCTGATTTCCCGGTTGGGGATGATTTCCAAAACATCAAATTGGACAAATCGAATCAATCAAGCATCGCACGGATTATTTCTGCTGCGGAGAATTTTCCTGAGGAAAGTAAATCCCTTTTGGAAGAAATCAGAAAATCGGCAAGCAACAGCAAAGCTCCAGTTTTGGGAATCACCGGTACGGGAGGGGCGGGTAAATCTTCCCTTGTGGATGAATTGGTCAGGAGGTTTTTGATTGATTTTACTGATAAAAACATTGCGATTATCTCGGTAGATCCTTCCAAAAGAAAGACAGGAGGAGCACTTTTGGGTGACAGGATTCGGATGAATGCCATCAATCATTCCCATGTCTACATGCGGTCGTTGGCCACAAGGCAATCCAATCTTGCCCTTTCCAAATATGTGCAGGATGCGGTAGATATTGTCAAAGCAGCCAATTTCGACTTGATTATTTTGGAGACATCAGGAATTGGTCAGTCGGACACGGAAATCATAGAGCACTCAGACATGTCCCTTTATGTGATGACGCCAGAATATGGTGCTGCCACCCAATTGGAGAAAATCGATATGCTTGATTTTGCGGATATCATTGCATTGAACAAATTTGACAAAAGAGGTGCGCAGGATGCACTCCGAGACGTCAAAAAACAATACAAGCGCAACCATAATCTATGGGATATTGCTGACGAGGATATTCCCGTTTTCGGTACCATTGCTTCGCAATTCAATGATCCGGGGATGAATAACCTTTACAAAGGAATCATCCATAAAATGGTAGAAAAAACAGGGGTTGACCTGCAGACTTCCTTTAAGTTCAGTAAGGAAATGTCTGAAAAGATCTACATCATACCACCTGCCCGAACCAGATACCTGTCAGAAATCTCCGAAAATAATCGGGGTTATGACAAATGGGTGGCTGCCCAAAAGGAAGTAGCCCAAAAGCTTTATAGCATCCAAAAATCAATAGAGGCAGTCAAATCCACGAAAGTAACTGACGTGGACAGGTTGGTCAAAGAACTTCAGGAAGTCTATGCGCAGGTAGAATTGGAGCTTGATCCCAAAAACAAAAAATGGCTTGAACAATGGCCTGAAAAAGCGCAAAAGTATGTAGATGATTTTTATGTGTTCAAAGTCAGGGACAAGGAAATCAAGATACAGACTTATTACACTTCCCTTTCCCAATCCAAAATTCCGAAGATTTCCCTTCCAAAATATGAAGCTTGGGGAGATTTGTTGAAATGGGGACTGACAGAAAATGTACCGGGGGAGTTTCCTTATACCTCAGGAGTATTCCCTTTCAAGCGGGAAGGAGAAGATCCCACGAGAATGTTTGCAGGAGAAGGAGGGCCCGAGCGGACCAATAAGCGCTTCCATTACGTTTCAAAGGGTTTGCCTGCCAAAAGACTTTCTACAGCATTTGATTCAGTGACTTTGTACGGTGAAGATCCGGATTACAGGCCTGATATCTATGGTAAAATCGGAAATTCCGGTGTCAACATCTGTTGCTTGGATGATGCCAAGAAGCTGTATTCAGGGTTTAACCTTGCCAATCCGATGACCTCAGTGTCGATGACGATAAATGGTCCTGCTGCAGCCATGACGGTATTTTTTATGAATGCGGCCATTGACCAGCAATGTGAGATTTATATCAAAGAAAATGGATTGGAAGAAGAGGTCAATTCCAAAATAGAAGCCATCTACAAAGAGAAGGGTGCTCTAAGGCCTACTTACAATGCACCCATTCCTGAAGGAAATGACGGTCTTGGCTTGATGCTTTTGGGCGTGACAGGCGATCAGGTTTTGCCTAAGGAAGTCTATGAAAAAATCAAAGCTTTTACTTTGGCCAATGTCAGAGGAACCGTACAGGCTGACATCCTCAAAGAAGATCAAGCTCAGAATACCTGCATTTTCTCCACTGAATTTTCCCTGAGATTGATGGGGGATATGCAGCAATATTTTATTGACCAAAATGTCAGAAATTTTTATTCTGTTTCTATTTCGGGTTACCATATTGCTGAGGCCGGAGCCAATCCGATTACCCAATTGGCTTTGACACTTTCCAATGGTTTTACCTATGTGGAATATTATGTGTCAAGGGGAATGGACATCAACCAATTTGCGCCGAACCTTTCCTTCTTCTTTTCCAATGGAATCGATCCAGAATATGCAGTTATCGGCAGGGTTGCTAGGAGGATATGGGCAAAGGCCATGAAATTGAAATATGGTGCCAATGAGCGTTCGCAAATGCTCAAGTACCATATCCAGACTTCAGGACGCTCGCTTCATGCGCAGGAGATTGACTTCAATGATATCCGTACGACGCTTCAGGCACTGTATGCGATCTATGACAATTGCAATTCCCTTCACACCAATGCATATGACGAAGCCATCACTACTCCGACAGAAGCTTCAGTTCGCAGGGCCATGGCCATCCAACTGATCATCAACAAGGAATTGGGATTGGCAAAAAATGAAAACCCGATTCAGGGGGCTTTTATCATCGAAGAACTCACAGATTTGGTAGAGGAAGCGGTATATAAAGAATTTGACAGAATTACCGAAAGGGGAGGAGTCCTAGGTGCTATGGAGACGATGTACCAAAGGGGTAAAATTCAGGAAGAAAGCCTCTATTACGAGACTTTGAAACATACCGGAGAATATCCGATTATCGGAGTCAATACATTCCTGTCATCTGAAGGATCACCTACAGTCATTCCAGGGGAGGTAATCCGAGCTACAGAGGAAGAAAAAGAAGCCCAGATTCAGACACTTCTCCAACTTCATGAAAAAAACGCTGACCATACACCAAGCCAATTGAACGAACTTCAATATGTCGCTGTTCGCAATGAAAATATATTTGAAAGACTGATGGAAGCTGCCAAAACCTGTTCTTTGGGACAGATCACTAGATCACTTTACGAGGTTGGTGGTCAGTACAGAAGGAATATGTAGGGGAGGCGGGAAATATTTTAGTAGGAAGTTAGGATGTAAGGAAGTTGGAAGTCAGAAGTAAAAACATACAACCTGACAACGCAGAGCAGACAACAATTACAACCACTATAACAATTACAACAACTAGAACCCAATAACCATTAACCTAATAAACCAACCGCAATGAGCAAAAAACACGTCACCGTCAGAATGAAGGCGGATATGGAATATGAATCCACCAATCACTTTGGCAACAAAGTGGATATCGATATGTATGACAGCGAGCACAAGAAAGCCCAATCTCCCATGGAATTGCTTTTATCGGCTTTAGGGGGTTGCTCCGCTGTGGATGCCGTCCTGATGATGAAAAAGAAGAGAAGGACAATTACTGATTTTTTTATTGAAATAATAGGCAATAGGCACGAAGGCATTCCAAAATATTATACCCAGATTGATATGAAATTTATCTTGGTTTCCCCTGATGCTACTGAGGAAGAATTCACCAAAGTCGTCACTTTGGCAGTGGATAAATACTGTTCGGTAGCCTCGTCCTTAAAGTCGGAAATCAGACATATCTCTGAAGTCAGGAGACCGGAATGAGAGTAGTCAGCGAATTTTCAAAAGACGGGATCAGAGTTTCAGTGTTTTCCTGGAACAATAAATACCTGCTAAAGTATGAATTGGGTCCGATGGAACAAACCTTCAAGATTCCGGAAACGGACATCTTGGAGGAATCTGACCTTGATTCATTTTATCAGGGGGAATTTTTTGATAAGGTTGTTTCAAGATTTAAAGAAATGGGAGAAAGCTTTCAAAAACAGCTTGAAAATCTTTAGATTTAAGAATTAACTTAATTGCTGAACATGAAGAGTTTATTCTATTTCTGTTTTTTTGTCTCAATCTGTCTATTTTCCTGTTCCCCGCCTAAAGAATCTGAAAGCACAACTGATTTCTTTGAAATCAATTCTTTCATTTCATTACTCGAATATGACCTTGGAGTTATTGAAGACGAAATTGTGCGGCTCGGTAGATTCTCCGAGGAACTTTTTGTGGACAAGAAAACCAAACTGGCAAATGCTGATCCTGATAAATACAAAATAGTAGGCGTTTCGGCCAATTCGGAACCCGGAGCCAATCCTGAAAAGAGTTCACTTTTTATTCCCACCATTTCAACTAATAAAGAAGCGGTCAAAGAACTTATTTTATTGACCAATCCTTTGGATGATGAATTCAAAAGAATTGTAAAGGAAATCCCGGTTATATCCCAGGTTTATTTTAATTCCAAATACCATCTAAACAGGCTTTACCCTCCCTATGATGTAAATTTATTGGAGCCGGATATTGATGTTACAAATTTCAATTTTTATTATCAGGGAGATGAGAAAAACAATCCTTCGAGGGCTCCGGCCTGGGTGGATGAGATTTACATTGATCCTGTGGGTAGGGGATGGATGATTACCTTGACATATCCTGTTTATGCAGAAGAAGATTTAAAAATGGTTTTGGGATTTGACATCACACTGAATGATATCATAGAAAATTACATCAACAAAACCTCAAACCAACTCCTCATCATTGATGGGACCGGGACAGTAGTGGCAGGAAAGGCTAAGGCAATAGAAGCCTTGTCATTACCTTCATTGAAGAATTATACCTATACACAAACCATCACCTCAGACAGTTACCGAAAAGAAGATTTTAACCTATTCAAAAGTAAGGATAAAAATGTACGTATTATTGCCGATAAAATCATTAACTCTGGTGAAGAGGTATTATGGCTTTCAGAAAATAATACGAAACTCAAAATAATAGCAAAAAAGATGAGCAAACTTGATTGGTATGTTCTTGAAATCCAATTTTAGATGGTCCCTAAAAATTATTCACTTCCCAAATCCGAAACAGGCTTTTACCGCATTTTAGTGGTTTTGGGAATTTTTGTGGTTTTTTTAATCACTTTTTTGGGAATGGCATTCTTTCAAGTTCTTAATGACAACCAAGTAAATTCAAGTAGGGCTACACTTAATAAACAGGCTGAACTTGCATCCAAACAGATTGAGAAAAGGTTTACGGCTTTCTACGACGATATGGCATTTTTTGTCAATAATCTAGAACCGACGACTTATCAAAATAATGGTCAAGAAATTCTTGCCTTTGAAAAAAGGGCTAGGAGAATATTCAACAATCACCGGGATCTTTTGGATACGATCAAGGTCTTGTTTCCAAATCAGGCGATAATTTTTCATTTTGACAACCGCAACAATTTTATCAAAACCAAACTTGACATCCAGCAAGTAAACCCTGCTTTGGGCAAGAATGAGATTGTTGTGAATAATAAACCGAATCAAGTCTCTATACGTGCTGTTGTCGATCTCGAGCGTTTTTTTATTGATGAAATGACCAATTATTACCTTGGGATTTCAGGGGAAAAATTGATCTATTGTGACGGAAAACTCCGTGGCACCCACGAGCAAAAGTTGAAAGATGGGTTTTCCATCGACAAGGAAACCCTACGTCAATTAGCAGTCCAAGCTGACGAAGGTTTGAAAGGAGACTTCCGCGGGAAATTTACCAATGAAAATGAAGAGATTGAATTTGAAGCACTGATCCAACATTACCCATTCTCCCTCTATCCATTAGAAAGTAAATTTACCACCGTGTTTGTTGTCGACCGTAACGTGGTCACGACGGGTATTTTCAGCACCTATTTCTATCTGATTTTGGTATTGTTGGCTTTATTGGCTTTGGTGATTTTGATTTTATTTAAATCAATCAAGAATTCCCAGATTACCAATAGCGTGTTGTCAAAGAATGCCGATGAGATTTCGGAGTTGTTTAGAAGGCAGGCTTTGCTGTTGCATGAGACTAAGGGCTTTATTTATTTCCAAGATCAAAATGGAAAAATGACAAGCGTGGGCAAGGAAGTCAAGAAAATTTTGGGATTTGAGAAGGAAGATTTTATTGAAAATTTTAAAAAGTATATCTCAAAAAATGACAAAGAAAGGGTTGAAAGACTTTTGGCTGAGTCCATCTTAAATAAGCAGGACGGTATTTCCTTTGAACTCGACTTCAAAACCAAGTCTGGTAAAATGCTGAGGACGAAGATTTTTGAAAGGCTAGAGTTCGATGCTAATGGAAACTTTTTGGGTAATGTTGGAATTTGCACCGATATACAAGAGAAATACGAAAGAGAATTGGAAATCGTAAACAGTGAAAACAGGCTGAGGGCGGTGTTGAACAGTTTGCCTGATCTGATTTTTATTTATGACAATGAAGGCCGGTACCTTGATTTTCATGTCAAAGACAAAAGCCTTCTTGTAGCCCCGCTTGAAGGTGCCATCGGTAAGAAAATGACCGAAATATTGCCCGAGAAGTTAGCAAAGCCCATCCAACAGGTTTTTAATAATACCATCAAAAGCGGGAACATGCAGACGGCGGAATATGAAGTGGATATTCCTTCTGGTAAAAGACTCTTTGAGGCACGATTTTTTAGACTTGACAATAGCAAAGTGATGTCCATCGCCCGTGACATCACCGGCCAAAAGCTTTGGGAAAGAGGTTTGATGGAGGCAAAGAAAGCTGCCGAGCAGGCTAATTTGGCCAAATCAGAATTTCTTGCAAACATGAGTCACGAGATTAGGACGCCGATGAATGGCCTTTTGGGAATCATTCCTCTGATGGAATCAACGACTTTGGACCCAAATCAAAGGGAATACTTACAAATTATCAAAGACTCCGGTGAATCTCTTCTCAGTATCATCAAAGACATCCTTGATTATTCAAAAATAGAGTCGGGAGAGATGACACTGTACAAATCAGTATTTAATTTCAAGAATGAAATTGAAAAAACCATTAAAATTTTCTCGGGTCTGATCAAAGAAAAAAACCTTAATTTTTCTTACCATTTTGGAGATATGGTGCCTGATTATGTGGAGTTGGACAAAGAAAAACTCAGGCAGATTCTGATCAACATTATCGGCAATGCCATAAAATTCACCCCTGACGGTGGGACAATTTCCCTAGATATTTCAGCAGAATCTTTCTTTGAAAAGAATGTCATATTGAATTTTGAAGTCAAGGATAATGGCGTCGGAATCCCTTCTGATAAAATTGATATGTTGACCAAACCTTTCTTTCAACTGGATAGCAGCAATACGAAAAGACATCAGGGAACAGGATTGGGACTTGCGATTTCACAAAAAATCATAGAATTGATGGGCGGAGAACTGACTATCAAAAGTGAATTTGGTGAAGGTTCAGAGTTCTCTTTTAGCATATTTGGAAAAATATGGAACAAAGAGGATAACGCGGAGGAAAAAATACCTGAGGAAGAAGAAGAGGGATTCATCTGGAAAAACATGGCACAGGAATATCCTTTGAAAATCTTATTAGCAGAGGATAATTCAACCAATCTGCTTTTTATGGATATGCTGATGGCGCAGTTAGGCTATGGATATGATGTCGCGAGAAACGGGTCTGAGGCTGTGCGAAAAGTAAAAGAATCAGATTATGACCTTGTATTGATGGATATCCAGATGCCCGTGATGAATGGACTGGAAGCCACAAAAATTATAAGAAAATCAAAAGGCAGGAAAATCACCATTGTTGGTTTATCTGCAAATGCTTTTCAGGAAGACGTTGACTTGGCCATGGAGATGGGGATGGATTCGTACATCACCAAGCCTTTGAAAATAAATGAAATCACAAATATTATCCGGACCTGTTCCGAAAAACTAGCCACAAAAAAAGAGGTCAATTGACCTCTTTTTTTATAGTTCAGTATCCAAGTCAAATGCTTCAAGATAGTCCGCCACTTTTCTGACAAACATGCCTCCCAAAGATCCATCTACCACGCGGTGGTCATAAGAATGGGACAGGAACATTTTATGTCTGATGGCGATTACATCCCCGGTTGGAGTTTCTACCACTGCGGGTTTTTTCTGAATTGCTCCGATTGCAAGGATGGCGACCTGAGGCTGCATGATGATGGGAGTTCCCATCACATTGCCAAATGAACCTACATTAGATACGGTGTAAGTTCCCCCGCTCAATTCATCAGGAGATAATTTATTGATCCGCGCCCTATTGGCGATATCGTTGATTTTTTTGGAAAGACCCATGAGGTTGAGCTGATCCGCATTCCTCACTACAGGAACAATTAGGTTACCCGAAGGTAATGCAACAGCCACACCAATGTTGATGTCTTTTCTTTTGATGATTTTATCCCCATCGACAGAAATATTGATCATCGGAAAATCCTTGATGGCTTTGGCCACAGCTTCAATAAAGAATGGGGTAAAGGTCAATGCCTCCCCCTCTTTTTTCTTATAGTTGTCTTTTACCTTATTTCTCCACAGGACGATATTGGTCACATCTGCCTCGACAAATGAGGTGACATGTGCAGATATACGCTTGGAGTCCACCATTCTTTGGGCGATCATCTTGCGCATCCTGTCCATTTCCATGATCTCATCTTGTGCAGAGATACTCATTTCTACCCTTTGGACTGGATTGGCCAAAGTGCCGGAATTTATCTCCCCACTTGGCGACCCGACTTTTCCTTCTGCCCGGTTTTTTAAATATTGAAGAATATCCTGCTTGGTCACCCTGGCATCTTTTCCTGTGCCAAGTATGGAAGACAATTCTGATTTACTGATTTTTTCTTCTTTTGCAATGCTCAATACCAAAGGCGAATAAAACCTGTCATCATCTCCTTGTTTTTCCACCTGAGAAAAGGTTGAAATTACGGTAGCCGTCTGTGCTGGTGAGATTCCAAGCAACTCTTCTTTTGGCGAGGAAATTTCCGGTTTAAGTTCTGGGATTTTTGAATTTCCTGTGGCTTCCGATACCGATTCAATGATTGCGATTGGCGCACCCACAGCGACGACTTCACCTTCTTTGACCAATATTTTTTTCAATATCCCCGCATGGGTTGCAGGTACTTCTGTGTCGACTTTATCCGTGGCAACTTCCAAGACTGATTCATCTTGCTCAATGAAATCCCCTTCTTTTTTCAGCCAAGTGAGTATAGTTCCTTCAATTATACTTTCACCCATCTTGGGCATCAGCATTTCTACATTTGCCATTCCTTTATTATTTAATTGGGTTTATTTCCAAGTTTTAAAATTAAATTTTATTTTAACCAATGCAAAATCAGTGAATATAATTTTTATTCTGTTTTCTCTAAAATGCATATTCTCAACAAATTCAAAACTGCCACTGCAGTAAGTTGGATGTTGAGCATTCTGTCTTGGGTGAGCTGAAGTTTTTTGGTTACCGTCTTACCTTCAAAAGCGCATGCTATCCAAACTGTCCCTACCGGTTTTTCTGCCCAACCTCCCCCTGGACCTGCGATGCCGCTGCTTGCCAATCCAAAATCCGAATTGAATTGTTTCCGGATATTTTCTGCCATTTGGATGACAGTTTGCTCACTTACTGCACCATGGCTTTCCAAGATTTTATTATCAACGCCTAGCAACCTGTTTTTGAACTGGTTGTGGTATGGAATCATACTTCCCTGAAAATAATCACTGCTGCCTGCAATACTGGTGACCAAATGAGAAATGTAACCTCCCGTACAGCTTTCTGCCAAAGCGACTTTTTGGCCCTTTTGTTTCAAGAGTCGACCTACTGCTTCCTCTAGGGTTTCCTTGTTGTATCCATAGATATACTTCTCGATTATTGGCTTTACGTTTTCGATTTCAATTTCCACGTCATTTTTGAGGCTGAAAAGATCCTCGCCGAAAGCGGTCAGTCTGAGTTTAACCTGGCCCAAAGAGGGTAGATAAGCGAGTTTGATATGGGAGGGAAGATTTTTTTCCCAATCTTTTATCAAGTCAGCTAACCAGCTTTCACCAATCCCAACTGTTTTTATGACTTTGTGGTAAATGTTTGGAAGGGTAAACTGGGATTTGATTTTTGGAATGACATGTTGCAACATGAGATTTTTCATTTCATGTGGCACGCCGGGCATAGACATCCATTTTTTTCCGTTCTCTTCAAACCACATTCCCGGTGCAGTTCCCAACTCATTGGGAATATAAAGGCATTTGGTGGGCAAATGTGCCTGCATTCTATTCAGATCGGTCAATTCCCTACCTCTTTTTTCAAAGAAAGTTCTTACAGCTTCCAGTGCTTCGGGAACCAATTCTATCCCACATCCAAAATATTCTGCCAAAAGAGGTTTGGTGAGATCATCATTGGTAGGTCCCAGACCTCCTGTCATCAAAATGATATCTGCTCTTTTTTCGGCGGCCTCAAAGCTTGCCAGAATGGATTCCCGGCTGTCTCCAATGGTACTTCTATGGACGACGCGCACCCCGATTTTGTCTAACTCCTGACTGATCCATTGACTGTTGGTGTCAGTGATCTGACCATAAAGTAGCTCGTCACCAATGGAAATTATTTCGGCCCTGACTTCTTTGTATTTTGTCATTTTGAATTCCGTTTGTAAACCACAAAATCAAAATCAAATTGGTTTTTTTCGTCTTTCTTATATGCATTGGAAGAAACGACTGTCCATACATTTTTATCGATTTCAGGGAAAAAAACGTCGCCTTCCAAAACAGCATTTACTTCAGTTACCATCAGTTCATCAGCTATGTCAATAGCTTGGTGGTAAATTTCTGCCCCACCGATGATATACACCTGATCTAATTTTTTTCCGATGCAGATTTGTACGGCTTCTTCCAAAGACCGGGCAACAAAATGGCCCTCAGGAACACCATAATCAGGGTTTCTGCTGATCACAATGGAAGTACGGTTGGGAAGCGGTTTTCCGATGGATTCGAAGGTTTTTCGGCCCATGATGATGTGGTAACCGGAAGTATGGGATTTAAAAAGCTGTAAATCAGCTGATAGACGCCATATCAATTGGTTGTCTTTGCCTATGACATTGTTCAATGACTTAGCAACGATGATGGATATTTTCAATGTATTTTAATGTTTTGGCTAAGTTACCAAGGTTTATCCAATCAAGAAATCTTGGTGGGAAAGAATGAATAGAGTTGATCTTCTTTTCTTTTCTCTTTTACAGTCAATCCTAAAAAAAGTCGGAACTATCGAACCTATTTCATTGAATCGGCAATGCTTGGATAATCGGTCATGTGAAATACCTGTTTGCGGTTTTCCTGTAGTTCAAGAGTGACCATGTCCATAGTGCTTTTGTCAATTTTGCTAACCACATGGGCTTCCATCATATTTCCGGTTGGAAGATTACTAAAAAGATCAGGATTTTGGTCTTTCATCCGGGCAGTCAAAAAGGGATTGTTTTGACTCCAAAACGGTGTTTGGCCTGAGAGCGGAGTTCTTGTAACCCAATAATTTGTGATATTTTCTTGGGTTTCGATAAGGTATTCTTCACATTCATGACCGGATATTATTTTTGAGTTCCCTGTTTTTTTGAAACTAACCTTATCATTCTCTGTGCCTTCTGCACCCACCGGCGAGTCAGTTTGACTAATGGCTGCATAATCGTATTCAAAAGTCATCCGCATTTTTTCACCTTCATTTTCAAGCAAAGTGATGCCGACATTTCTGTTAAAGTCATAAATCAGCACATAAGTACCGTCTTCTTTTTTTTCCGGGTCGGTAAATTTCATTGCTGTGATTTTGGGATCTTTGGAGTAAAAAGAGGTCAACTGAATGGGTTCATTTTGCTTTCCTTTGGCATCTACGCCGGTGATTTCTAAAATTGCAAATCCCTCAAAACCATAAGACTCATCTACTTCTATGTCATTATATATCGACGACATCATTTTTTCGATGTCCACCCCGGGAATGGAATCAGGATTATCGGTGCCATAGACGTCTTTAAACATTTTGTCCAGCTTTCTTCTGGCGATTTTTTCCATTTCACTTTCGACTTTCTTTTCGATGGCTCTGCTGACGCCTCTTTCAGCGGCATTTTTAATCCGGTTTATAAATTGGGCATTGACCGAAAAAGTCGTCAATAAGAATGCAAGCGCGGAGAAAAACAGGATATTTCTTTTCATCTTTTTGAAGGATTTTGGAGATACAATTTATTTCTTTTGCGTCAGAAAGACAAGGTTATAGCCGTATTCCTGTGTGTAGATTCGCTAAGCAGAAATTTTTATGGAATTTCACTTATTGGAATGGCTAAAGAAGCTTATAGCCTCTCAAAAACTCTTCAATTCCAAGCTTCTTCTTACCTTCCATCTGAAGTTCCAAAATTTTCAACGTTCCATTTCCTGTCTGGAAGAGAAGTTCTTTTTTGCCATCTGATCTGTATTCTCCGGGAAGCAATCCTTCGGAATTTTTATCTGAAAACTCACTCTTATAAATTTTACAGGTCTTTCCGTCCAAAATTGTCCAAGCTCCGGGATAAGGAGAAAGCCCTCTGATGAGGTTGTGTATTTCGGTTGCGGGTTTTTTCCAGTCAATTTCGCAGGTTTCCTTAAAGATTTTTGGAGCATGGTGGATTGCAAGTGCTTCATTTTGGGGCAAGGTTACAACATGGTTATTTTCGATTGCCTCTGTTGTTTTCAAAACCAGCAGGGCTCCTTTATTCATAAGTCTTTCGTACAAAGTCCCAATATTGTCCTCTGCATTAATGGACTCTTTTTCCTGAAAAATAATGCTTCCGGTATCAATTTCATGTTTGAGGAAAAAAGTGGTCAAACCAGTTTCTTTTTCCCCATTGATTATGGCCCAGTTTATAGGAGCTGCACCTCTATAGTTGGGAAGCAGGGAAGCGTGGAGGTTGAAAGTCCCCCGTGGAGGCATATTCCAGACCACTTCAGGCAGCATCCTGAATGCAACTACTATCTGAAGATCTGCCTCAAAGCTTCTTAGCTCTTCAATAAAATCATCTGATTTAAGATTGGTTGGCTGCAGGACGGGAATGTTACTACCCAAAGCGGTTACCTTCACGGGTGAAGGAATCAATTTCTGGCCACGTCCCTGCGGTCTATCCGGAGCCGTCACTACAGCCACCACGTTCCAACCATTTTTTATCAAAGCTTCCAAGGATGGAACCGCAAATTCCGGCGTGCCCATGAAAATAATCCTTAATTTTTTATCCATTTCTCTTTCTATTCGATTTTTAAAGTTCGGGAATTATTTTTTTGTCGGAGGTATTTTGAAGATTAAAAATAAAATTTGGAGGGAAGTAGTAAGGAATTTAATTTGGATAAAATATAAAAAATAAGTATAATATTTTATTTATAGACATTTATATAAGTTAAACACATTAATTTATCCTAATTGTTACTATTTTATTATTCGCAATCATCAGTCAAATCTGTTTAGTATTTGTCAATGTAATTGCAAAAAACTGGTCAATTTGAAAAAAAAGGCTAGGAATAATAAAAAATTATTTAATTTTGCAGGATGAAACCGAAAATTAGATATGGCTTTTCTAATGGCATTAGACTTTTTGTCTGTACCATGGCTGTATTTTTTTCTTTTTTAGCAATAGTTGATAGTTTCCAGAAAAAGGCTGAAATAATCTACGCAGGTGAATTTGTTTCTGAAGCCGATTTTAAATTCATTGAACTTCCAAGTATTGTCCGGTATTTATCAGGTAATAAAATTTCCAAAATTGAAAAAATTGAAGTTATTCAACCTTTGAAAAGTGTTGTTTATTCTTCTCTTGAAGCACCTTCAATTGAAAGCAGGTCTGTTGCCGAGGCAGTTCATATATTTTTTCCAATCTCTTCAATATTTAGACATTCGTTGAATACGAATGCACCTTGATTGGGCTTGACTACACCCTCCAATTAAAGCAATTCGAATAAAACAACTGAATTGCGCTAACCCCAAAATAATACAGGTATTTGAAGTATTCTTCTTGAAGAGGCAAAATCATGTTTGCATCTCAGGTTTTATTAGGCTCATCAAATTTATTGAATCCGGAGTACCTCGAATGTTGGCTTAAAGTTCCATTTAATAACAAAAATAAAAATCAAACAAACCGTCTCAAAAGGACATTAAACAATCAAACACTATGAAAAAGACAATCTTTGCAATGATGATCGCTGCTTCTGCTTTTATGGCTTCTTGCGGCAACAAAACAACTGAAGAAGTAGAAGTAGTTGAAACTCCGGTTGAAGTTGCTCCTGAAGTTGTTGAAGAAGCTCCTGTAGATACTACAGCTGTAGCTGCTGATTCAACTGCAGTAAATTAATTCATTTTAAATTATTGAAAAAAAATCCCCGGTACTGCCGGGGATTTTTGTTTTGGGATAAACCCTTTTTTGAACTTAAACACTTATCAGAGAACCTCCAATAGATATTCAAACATAGGGAATTAAAAACCTTAAAAAAATAACCAATACTGGGTATTTTTGGGACCAAAAAATTGGATAGTTATTATTTCTTATTGATATAATATAATAAAAATCTTTTCTTTAATTTTTATTGTTTAAATTTCCTTTACTTCAATAAGGAATATTCTACTAATATTTTAAATTTTTTTATGTTTTTACCACATTTTCAATTGGCTTCATTGAAATTTTGGTGTCCAACCTTATTTAACTAAATGTTTCCTATATTAATAATGCAATCTATTTTTAATATAGAAATGAATCAGCGATTTTCTTTGGCCGTGAAAATTGGTTATTTCTTGACTTAAGAATATTTTAATTTGAACCATTTGGTTGATTTTGTTATTTAATTGATTAAACTTCGACTTATAAATGGATTGATTTAATCCCCAAATACCCGAGCAGAAGCTATAATTTCAAATTGAACTTGCATTCTATCCCGAATACATGAGTGTAGTCAAAAAATTAGATATTTTAGGTTTTTTTAATCAAATACAAGAGCCTGTTGTCGTTTTTTCAGAAGAAAGCGACATTTTTTTGAATGATTATTTCAAGAAAAATTTCCTTGGATCAATTTCAAGTTGGAAAGAATTATTTGGTAATCATTCCGTAAAAAATATGCTTTCTTGCTTTTTTTCAACAGGAGAGTTAGGTGGAGAAAAATATATTTCTCCGCTGATTGGTATAGATGGTTCCCCGTGTGATTACAGGTGGGAATTTAGAAAATTATATAGCGACGATACCCAAAGATATTGTGCTGCAATTGGCACCAAAACAGAAAATAGTTTTGGTAGATACCGTGAGGAGGACTCATTTTTGGATAAAAAAGATATCATCCAAAACCTGAATTTTGTTTCAAGTGTCTTAAGACATAGCCATGATATGGTTGCGATCCTGGATGCAGAGGGAAGGTATAAATTTATAAGTGCCGCTGTTATCGATAAACTAGGTGTCGACCCGTCCAAAATCATCGGGAAATCTTATTTGGATTTTATTGATGAAGAGGTCATTAAAATCGATGAAGGGGAGTTGCATAAGGTTTTTACCTCAAAATCTGAAGTAAACATCAACTTTTGGGTCAATATTCCTGGAGGAAAACGGGTTTATATTGAAAGCTACAGTAGGAATCTGTTAGATGATCCCAATATCAATGGGATTCTTTTCAGTGCAAGAGATATAACAGCCTATTGGAAAGCCAAAAAATCACTTCAAAAAAGATACGAGCTTGAAAATCTGATCAACAGAATTTCTGCCAAATTTGTCAATGCAGGCTATAATCAGGTCGACCAAGTTTTCAGATTGTCTTTGAAGATGTTGGGTGAGTTCGAAAAAGCTGACAGGGCTTATATTTTCATTGTTCATGATGACCTACAGGAAATAGAAAATGTCTATGAATGGACAGCAAAAGGTATCGAGCCTCAAATCCAATACCTTAAAAACCTCCCGATCACAGCCGAGAATCTGACAATCGAATCTCTTCGGAAAGGAGAAATTCTGGTCGTACCCGATGTAGATCTCATGCCTGAAAGGTTTGAAAAAGAAAAAGAAATCTACCAGCAACAAGGCATTAAATCTTTTGTGCTGATTCCTATCTTCTCAGAAAACAGGCTGATAGGTTTTTTTGGGCTTGATGCGGTCCATGAAAAAAGGGCATGGCACGAAAAAGATGAATATGTCCTTAGGCAGCTTGGAGATGTTTATGCAGGAAGTTTTATCAATAGAGCGATCAAAAAGAGACTTGAACGGAATGAAAAGCTTTTGGCCTCTACGGAGATTTTGGCAAAATCCGGCTCTTGGAGATTTAGCAATACCAAAAGGAGAATTTTTTATTCTTCGGGCTTGAAGAGAATCTTTGAATTGGATGAGAATATCTATTCCTCTGATTTGGTGGGATTCTTGAAAAAGATAAAAAAGGGAGACAGGAAAGATTTCCTAGGAAGATTAAAAGTTGCGGTCAATACCCGAAGCACTACTTACGGCGAGTTTAGCATCTTTACCATAGAAGGAAAAGAAAAATTTATCAGCTTCACCATTCAGGTGAGGGAAATAGAAAACAGTGAAGATGTGGAAGTTTTTGGGTACTGTTCTGATGTTACCCATAAAAAAGATGCAGAAAATTATTTGAAGCTACAGTCCCAGATTCTTACCCAAGTGGATGATCCTATTGTAGTGACAGATGGTTCGCTCAAAATCATTTATATCAACAAAGCGGGTTTAAAAGAATGTAAAATCGGAGAAAATGAAAACTTCCAAGGGAGAATAACTGATCTATTTGAGTTCATTTTTGAAGATTCCAATTCCTTGGAAAAGCTCTTGCATAGCCTGAAATCCAATGAGGGCATCACCAAACAGATGCAACTTAGGCTAAGAACCGGTGTGGTTGATCCTTACGAAGTCTCTGTTCAGCAGTTTTTGAATGATGAAAAAGAGAGAATCGGGTATTCATTTGTAATCCGGAATTTATCACTTCAGGTAAGACAGGAAGCCATTGCCAGAAAGGCGCAGATGATCGTTGAAAACAGTCCGGCTGTATTGTTTACAGTGGATCCAAATGAAAATTTCAGAATCCTCTATATCACCGAAAATATCAGGCAATTCGGCTATAATTCTTCAAAATTGGTCAATTCAAAAACCAGTATTCTGGATTTAATCCATCCCGATGACGTCATCCGGCTTTTGGATTACCATTATGCCAAAGAGAATGAAAACGGAATTCCTGCATTTTCAGGAGAATATAGAATCCGAAAAGGAGATGGTTCATACCGATGGGTGGAAGACAGAACCCGGGAAGTGTATGATTCCGAAGGCAGGATTTTTGTGCATGAGGGTATCCTTCAGGATATTACCGAAAGAAAAAACAACCGTGAAGAGATTATCCGTAGCCAGGAAAGATACAGGGTGTTGGCATCCAATATTCCCGGTACCAGTATCTTTTTGATCGATAGGGATCTCCGATACATTGTTGCCCAAGGTACTAATTTTGCTGATTGGGGTATGACGGCAGCTGATTTTGAGGGTAAAACCCTAGCTGAAGTCCATACCGGTAATCTCAGTGAAATCCAGCCAATTGTCACGAGGGCGTTACTCAAAAATGAGATTATCCAAAAGCATCTGGTTTTCCGCCGGCGGGTATATGAAATCACAGTTAGGCCGATCATGTACGGAGGGGAGATCGAGTACGCGCTTGGGATTTTGAGGGATATCAATGAAGAACATCAGGCAAAGGAAAACCTCAGAAAAAACGAAGAAAAATACAGGAAGCTGGTTGAAGAATCCACGGAGATTATTTTCTCTTTGGATTTGGATATGACATTGACTTACATTTCACCAAACGTAAAGCAATTTCTCGGTTATCCTTCAGAAGATGTGATACGAAAAAGGCTGACAGATTTTTTGCATCCTGATGATCTTTTCGTTTTTGCAGAAAGAAGCATGACAGAACCGAATTTTTTCAAGGAAAACCAATATCTGGAATTTCGGCTCAGGCATCAGACAGGAGATTACCGGGTATTCAGTTCCAATGGGAAGTTGGTGACAGATGAAGAAGGAAAGAAAATGTATTATACGGGAATAGCCCGGGATATTACCAATCTCAAAGAAGCTCAGAAAGAGCTCTTCCATGCCAAAGAAAAAGCTGAACAGGCTTCTACCATTAAGTCGCAGTTTTTATCCATCATGAGCCATGAGATCAGGACTCCGATGAATGCTGTCATTGGCATGGCGCACCTGCTGATCGAAGACGACCCGCGCCCTGACCAGCTTGAGAATTTGAAAACATTGCAGTTTTCAGCAGAAAACTTGTTGGGATTGATCAATGATATTTTGGATTACAGTAAAATTGATTCAGGGAAAGTAGAACTTGAAAAAGTCAATTTTGAACTGGGTAATGTTTTCAATAGAATCTTACATTCCTATTCGTATCAGGCTAGGGAAAAAGCTCTCAATGTAATATTTGAGGCGGATCCCTCTCTCCCGCAAAACCTCATCGGTGATCCGGTAAGGTTAGGGCAAATAGTAAATAATCTGGTTTCCAATGCTGTAAAATTCACTGAAAAGGGTTTCATCAAAATCAAACTGACCAATGAAAAAGAAGACGAACAAAAAATAGCTATTCGGTTTGACTTCGAAGATTCAGGAATTGGTATTCCAGAAGACAAGCTTGATTTGGTTTTTGAGGCATTTACACAGGCAAGCGCTGCCACTACAAGAAAATACGGTGGTACAGGTCTAGGACTCGCCATTGTCAAAAGATTGGTACAATTATTCGGGGCCGAGATCAAAGCCCACCAAAGAGAAGAAGGAGGGACCAGATTTACCTTCACAGCAGTATTCGAAAAACCCCATTCTAAGGCTGTTCTTTCCCAGAAAGACCATTCTGATGGTTTAAAGTACCTAGAGGAGGCAAGTATTTTGGTGGCAGAAGACAACCTTGTAAATCAGATCATGATCAGAAAATTTCTCCATAAATGGGGGGTAAAAAATGTAGTGATTTCAAACGACGGAAATGAAGCCATTGAGGCATACCTCAAACAGGATTTTAACTTGATATTACTTGACCTGCAGATGCCTGAAAAAGATGGTTTCCAAGTGGCTGAATTTATCCGATCGATGGACGATCAAAAAAAGAAGAGTGTCCCTATAATTGCTTTGACCGCTTCATCGTTGATTGAAGTGAAAGAACAATTGGATAAAGTGGGAATGGATGACTATATCAGCAAACCGTTTAACCCCGATAACCTTTACACCAAAATTCTCAAATACCTTAAGCCATAAATTTGAAAAAAGGAGTTAGCGATAACCGCTTTCATTATAAATTTGGAGGCAAACAAACTGGTATGAGAGTTTTCTTGGTACTGCTGCTTTCGCTTTCTTTAGGATTTCCTGCTTTTTCCCAGTCCCCGAAGTCCAACAGGACTACCATGTACATGACCTATGGTAAAACTGGCGCAAACCTTCGGGAGTTTAATCAAATGCTTTCCAATAAAGGGCTTTCTCCGATGAGAAATAGCTATTCCAACCTTAGTTTCGGGTATTTGACGAGGTTCAATGATTTTGTCCTAGGATTGGAGCTATTTCAAAACAGTGGTCCAAAATCCAACTTTGATGGATATGCCATTGATTATCACAGTACCAGATTTTATGTGAATGTAGGGTTTGCTTTTACCGAAGAAGGGAATTTTCAATTGATCCATTACATGTCTGTGGGGACAGGATTTCTTAATTTTCAGATGCTGAAGGAAAATCCTGCCCAAAATCTCGAAACCTTTTTTGAAAATCCTGAGCATGGCTTTATTCTTAGAGACGGCAACCTCCATAAAGGATCTTTGAATATGACAGGATTTCTGACGGAAATCGGATTTCAGATGAGCTATGATGTGCCGATTCCCGGCAGAGAAGAGGCGATTGAGCTTATTGCAAGATTTGGGTATTCTTTTAGCCCGTTTGAAGATTCATGGAAACTAAACGCCATCAGGTTTAACAGCACCCAAAGTGGCGCATTTATCCGAATGGGGGCAGGTATTACAATTCCTGACCATAACTTTTTTTATAAAGATGCTGCTATCGGTGGACATTTCGTATATGGATTTCATTTTACCAAACCTGACCAATTCAATGAAGTCCTTGTGGCAAATGGACTTGCTCCATTTAAAGGAAGACCAAATAACATTGGATTGAAGGTTTTGGGAGAAAACAGAGGACTTCTTTATGGACTTGATTTCTACAACCTTGGACTTTCAGGAGAGGCCGATGAATCTAGAAGTCATACCTTAAATAGTCTGCGCATCTATGGAAACGTTGGCCTGAAATTTTTTGAAAGAAGAAATCTGGAATTGGGTGGCACAGGTGGTCTCGGTTATGGAAATATCCGGTACAGTCTCATCAGCAATGAAAAACCTGATTTCCCAAGATTATTTGAAGAGCCCCTTCATGATGCATTTTTGAGAAAAGGAGGCTTGATGGCCAAACCGGAAGTTTTTATAGCTTACGGAATTCCATTATCACCGAACCACACTTCCAAAATCATGTTTGGGATAAATGGGGGATATGAAATTCCTTTGGCCAATTATAAACTACTTGACCTGCCCATGGCAAGCTACATGTCCAATCCGTACTTTCAGTTGAGTGTAGGGATCAAACATTAATTGTCTTCGATCTCCACTATCAATTCAACTTCTACAGCGATGTTCATCGGCAAGGCATTCATACCAACAGCCGATCTTGCATGTTTTCCTTTTTCGCCAAAAACTTCCACCATCAAATCCGAAAACCCATTGATAACCTGTGGCTGTTGGGTGAAATCGGAATTGCAATTCACCATACCCAATACTTTTACTACGCGTTTGACTTTATTCAAATCGCCCAATTCAGCTTTTAGAACAGCAAGTTGGTTAATTGCCACCATACGGGCGGCTTCTTTTCCCTCTTCAATCGTCAGGTCTTGGCCTACTTTTCCGGTAATAAAAGTACCATCAGGAAGTCCCGGGCCTTTTCCCGCAAGGAAAAGGAGGTTACCGCTTCTGACCGCATTGACATAGTTAGCTACCGGCGAACTAGCCTCCGGTAGGACAATTCCCAAGTCTTTGAGTTTTTGTTCGGCATCCCAGATTAACTCCGATGGTTGCTCGGATTGAACTTCCGGGGAATTGCATGAAATTGAAAATAGGGTCAGGAACATGGGAGTCAAGACCAAAACAAATCTGGAGAAAAAGGCTTTGAATTTCATAGGGAAAAGGGATGGAGGTTTGGGATTTTGCTGAATAAAATTTGGAAATGAAAACAGGATTAATTTTTCACATAGGAGAAATATACCTATTCCATCAAAGAATCTCTATAAAAAAATACAAAATCCAAGAATTGCTTTTAAATTTGGACAGCTTATCGAGAAAGACCGAGGGAAAGGCCCTATGACGTCTTGGCAACCTGAATAAACAAGGTGCCAATTCCTATTCCGGAGAAGCCGGAAGAAGATGAGCGGAAAAATAAAGTCTTTTTTCCGGTTCTTGCTCGCATAAGTTTTTGATACTCCATATCCATGAACAGAACCGCGTTATTACTCTCCTTAGCCAAGAAAAAAATTCTTATCCTCGATGGTGCCATGGGCACGATGATTCAGCGTTTTAAGCTGAATGAGGAAGATTTTAGAACACCCGAACTTGCAAATCACCCCAAACCATTGAAGGGTAACAATGACCTACTCTCACTTTCGAGACCGGATGTCATCAAATCCATTCATGCAGCCTACCTTGAAGTTGGGTCAGATATCATCGAGACCAATACCTTTAGCGGCACATCCATAGCCCAAGAGGATTATGGTTTGCAGCATCTTGCCTACGAGATCAATTTCCAATCAGCGAAAATCGCCAGAGAAGTTACTGTTGAATTCACTGCAAAAAACCCTGACAAACCACGGTTCGTGGCAGGGGCACTTGGGCCGACCAATAAAACAGCATCTCTTTCTCCTGATGTCAATGATCCGGGTTACCGGGCCATAACTTTTGACCAATTGTCTGAAGCATACAAAGAACAGGTAAAGGGATTATTGGATGGAGGCTCTGATATTCTATTGGTGGAAACAATTTTTGATACCCTAAATGCAAAAGCCGCTCTTTTCGCCATTCAGGAAGTATTTGAAGAAAGAAATATCCCATTGAATCCTGAAGAAGGTGGCATTCCCATTATGATCTCAGGAACCATTACTGATGCTTCGGGCAGGACACTTTCAGGACAGACGACAGAAGCATTTTTGATTTCAGTTTCCCATGTTCCGCTTTTCAGTGTGGGGTTGAATTGTGCACTTGGTGCCAAGGAGCTCAGACCTTATCTAAAAGTAATGGCAGACAACGCGCCATTTTTGGTTTCTGCTTATCCCAATGCCGGTTTGCCAAATGAATTTGGCCAATATGATCAGGGAGCAAATGAAATGGCGGGTCAGATCGAGGAGTTTTTGAAAGAAGGGTATGTCAATATTTTGGGAGGATGCTGCGGAACGACACCCGAACATATTGCTGCCATAGCCAAAGCGGCTGAAAAATACGCCCCACGTAAGATTGAAATTGTCACAGCAGAAAATGAGTAAAATCCAAAAATATAATGCCATGAAATTGTCAGGACTGGAACCCTTGGTTTTCACTCCTGAAATCAATTTTGTCAATGTCGGTGAAAGAACAAATATCACCGGGTCAAAGAAATTTGCCAGACTGATTCTCAACGGCCAATATGATGAAGCCCTAACAATTGCTTTGGATCAAGTCAGAGGCGGCGCCCAAGTACTGGACGTCTGCATGGATGAAGGCATGCTTGACGGTGTGGTGGCAATGAAAAAGTTTCTTAACCTGATTGCTTCCGAACCGGAAATCAGCAGGATACCGATCATGATCGACAGTTCACGTTGGGAGATAATCCTTGCCGGACTCAAATGCATACAGGGAAAAGGAATTGTCAATTCGATCAGTTTAAAGAATGGCGAAACCGAATTTATCAATCAGGCCAAGACCATCAAAAAATTTGGTGCGGCGGTGGTGGTAATGGCTTTTGATGAAAAAGGTCAGGCTGATACTTATCAGCGCCGGATAGATATTTGCAAGAGGAGCTATGATATTTTGGTCAATATTGTCAGATTCAACCCTCAGGACATCATTTTTGATCCGAATATCTTTCCTGTTGCAACCGGAATGGACGAGCATCGGAAAAACGCCCTTGACTTTTTTCATGCTACCCAATGGATCAAACAAAACCTTCCGGGAGCCAAAGTCAGTGGCGGTGTAAGCAATGTGAGTTTTTCTTTCAGAGGCAATGATCCTGTGAGGGAAGCCATGCACGCCGCTTTCCTCTACCACGCCATCCGTCACGGGATGGATATGGGGATTGTGAATCCAACCATGCTTGAGGTCTATGACGATATTCCAAAAGATTTGCTCCAAAGAGTGGAGGATGTCCTTTTTGATAGGACGGAAGATGCTACCGAGCAATTGCTTGCTTTTGCAGAAACCGTAAAAGCTTCCGGAAAGAAAGAAATTGTCAATGAAGCCTGGAGGGAATTTCCTGTTGAAAAAAGGATAGAGCATGCATTGGTCAAAGGCATTATTGACTTTGTCATTGAAGATACTGAAGAGGCTAGGTTGAAATACCAAAACCCACTCAAAGTCATCGAAGGGCCTCTGATGGACGGGATGAATGTGGTCGGGGATTTATTTGGTGAGGGCAAAATGTTCCTTCCCCAAGTAGTGAAATCTGCGAGGGTGATGAAAAAAGCCGTTGCTTATTTGGAGCCATTTATGCCCAAAATCGGGGATTTGGATTACAATGCCGAGCAAAGCAGCATCAAAAAAATCCTCTTGGCTACTGTCAAAGGGGACGTCCACGATATCGGAAAAAACATTGTCGGGGTGGTTTTGGCTTGCAACAGCTATCAGATCATCGACCTTGGCGTGATGGTAGATGCCCAAAAAATAATCGATGAAGCCATCAAAAACAAAGTGGATATTATCGGATTGAGCGGTCTGATTACACCTTCCCTTGACGAAATGGTTTACGTCGCTTCCGAAATGGAGCGTCAGGGAATGCAGATACCATTGTTGATCGGTGGAGCTACGACTTCAAGAATCCACACTGCAGTAAAAATTGATCCGGTCTACAGCGGGATTGTCATCCATGTGACTGACGCTTCCAAGTCGGTTCCGATAGCAGGAGAATCCATCAATGAGGAGACAAAGACGGCTTATCACAAACAGATCAAGGAAACCTACAGGCAGTTGCGGGTTGAGCATGAGGCAAAGCAACAGGTGAAACAGCTTGTTACTTTTGAGGAAGCCAAAGCCAATCCTGTGTATATCGACTGGGAGCATTATGAACCTGAGGTTCCGGCAAAATTGGGAGAAACCATTTTCCATGATCTTGATTTGTCAGTTTTGAGAAAATACATTGATTGGACGCCGTTTTTCAGCACTTGGATGCTGACAGGAAGGTATCCCAAAATCTTTGAGGATGAGGTAGTGGGAAAAGAGGCGAAAAAATTATTTGATGAAGCCAACGAGATGCTCGATCAGGTGATTGCTGAAAAATGGCTTCAGGCCAAAGCAGTAGTGAATTTGTTTCCTGTAAAGAGAAATGGGGAAGATGTAGCTGTTCTCTCCCAAGGAGTTGAGACCGGCTTCAACTTCCATTTCCTTCGTCAGCAGGGCAAAAAGGGGAAAGGTGTTCCTAACAGGTCTTTGGTGGATTATATCCATCCTACCAAGACAGATTATATGGGTGGATTTGCGGTGACTGCAGGTTGGGGAATTGAATCCAAACTGGAGGAATTCCAAAAAAGCCACGATGATTACCATGACATCATGCTCAAGGCGTTGGCAGACCGGCTTGCAGAAGCAGGTGCTGAGTATCTGCATGAACTCGTCCGAAAAGAGCTTTGGGGCTATGCCAAGTCAGAAATATTGGAAAACGAAGCATTGATCAAGGAAGAATATCAAGGAATCCGACCGGCACCGGGATATCCGGCTTGTCCTGAACATTCCGAAAAAAGAACGCTTTTCGATATGATGCAAATTGAAAAAAGTATCGGAATCACGCTGACGGATAGCTTTGCTATGTACCCGACATCTTCAGTTAGCGGATTTTATTTCGGACATCCCGAAAGCAAGTATTTTGGTCTAGGTAAAATAGGGGAGGACCAAGTTGTGGATTATGCCAAACGAAAAGGAGTCAGTAAGGCGCAGGCAGAAAGATGGTTATCGCCAAACTTAGCTTACTCACCAATGTTACAAGTACAAGAATAGAAGATATGAAAATCACTGAACATATAGAACAGGCAAAAAAAACCCTGTTTTCTTTTGAAATATTACCCCCATTGAAAGGGCAGAGTCTCAATGAACTTTGTATCGGGATTGAACCTTTGATGGAATTCAAGCCACCTTTTGTGGATGTCACCTACCATAGGGAAGAATTTATTTATAAAAAGCATCCCAATGGGCTTTTGGAAAAAGTGAGTACCAAAAAGCGTCCGGGTACAGTCGGGATTTGCGCAGCCTTGATGAATAGGTTCAGAGTAGATGCCGTTCCGCACTTGCTTTGTGGAGGGTTTACCAAAGAAGAAACTGAAAACGCACTCATTGATCTCAATTTTATTGGTGTTCAGAATGTGTTGGCCCTGAGAGGTGATGCCCCAAAAAATGAGGGAACATTCAAGCCTGAACCCAATGGACATGAATTTACCAAAGATCTGGTTAAGCAGATCGTGGGGATGAACCATGGGCGGTATTTGCATGAGGAGACAGAGACCGGTTTCCATACTGATTTTTGTGTAGGAGTAGGAGGGTATCCTGAAAAGCACTTTGAGGCTCCAAATATGAAATTTGACCTGAAGCATCTGAAGGAAAAAATAGATTCCGGTGCCGAATATATTGTTACCCAAATGTTTTTTGACAACCAAAAATATTTTGATTTTGTGAAGAATGTGAGGGCCTTGGGAATCACTGTTCCTATCATTCCGGGGTTGAAGCCCATCACCACTCTGGGTCAGATCGGCATGTTGCCAAGGACTTTTTTCCTTGATATGCCTGATGCTTTGATGGATGAGCTCGAAAAGTGCAAAACGAATGCTGAAGTCAAAGAAGTAGGCATTGAATGGGCTATTCAGCAAAGCAAAGAATTGGTTGCTAACGGGGTTCAGGTATTGCATTATTATACCATGAGTAAAGCTGACGCCACTTATAAAATAGCCAAAGAAGTCTTTTAATGGATTTTGTTACATTAGTAGCATGATCAAATTGGTGGAATGTCCCCGGGATGCCATGCAGGGCAGGGCCGAATTCATAGATACTTCAATAAAGGCTGCCTACATCAACCAACTCCTTCAGGTCGGTTTTGACACCATTGACTTTGGAAGCTTTGTCAGCCCCAAAGCTATACCCCAAATGAGGGATACGGCAGATGTTTTGGAGCAATTAGACCTTTTTGGGACCAAATCCAAACTTCTTGCTATTGTGGCAAATGTCCGCGGTGCTGAAGACGCTTCTCATTTCGAAGAAATAGATTACTTGGGTTTTCCCCTTTCCCTTTCAGAAACTTTCCAACAGCGCAATACCAACAAGTCAATTGCTGAAGCTTTGGAGGCGATAGAAGAAATCCAAAACCTCTGTGAGACCAAAGGCAAAACCTTGGTCACCTACCTCAGTATGGGTTTTGGAAATCCTTACGGCGATGCTTACTCCCCTGATCTGGTAGCAGAATTTGTCAGGAATTTGGATCAAATGGGTATCAAAATCATCTCTTTTGCCGATACTGTAGGTACTGCCCAACCCGACTTGATCTCAGAATTGTACTCCGTGAGTTCTAATTCCTATCCAAAAATTGAGTTTGGCATGCATTTACACACCCATCCCGAACAGCTTTCATCCAAAATCACAGCGGCATTGAAAGCCGGATGTTTACGGTTTGACAGTGCGGTATTGGGATTTGGAGGATGTCCCATGGCTAATGATGACCTTGTAGGTAATGTGGCCACAGAATCCTTGATCCGGATTTTGGAACAGGAAGGGTATGAATTGGACCTCAATAGGATGGAATTCGATGAGGCGGTGAAACTTGCCAAGGTAGTGTTTCATTGAATTGACTTCGGAGATTATATCCCTTGTTCTTTTATTCTAAAGAAAAAGTTTTTTAAAAAATCCAACCTATTCTGAAATCCATAAACTCAGCGACATGCCCATGGGCTTTGAGTCCTGCGCCAATCCGGATGTTTTCTCCCATCAGGTAATTCAATGTATACCGCTGGTAAAACTCCCGGTCCTCTTGATAACCCATTGGTCTGGACAGGTACTTGACCATGCGCTGACTGAAATCAAATTTTCCAAATAGGAAATGATTCTCCAAAAAGATTCCAGGAATCACAGCTTCTTTTCGGCTTTCTTGGATTGGCAGTGAAAAGTCCTTAGCGATCTCAATTCCTCCTCCCAAGCCTATTATTCCGGTAAATTTACGGTAAGTACCTCCAGCAAGGGTAAAGTTTGGTTGACGGGTTCCATTATCGGAGTCCCGTGTATTGAATCCCAAGTCTGCATAAAATGACCATTTGTTAGGGAGAGGGTTTTTTTCATAGCTTGGTAAATCGGTTTTTCGGGTGTAATGAACAACTCCCAATCCCAGCATAGGATAGTTCATCCCCCGATTGGGCTGACTTTGTCCCCCATTGGAAATGTGGTTGTATGAAAATGAAGCCTGCAATTCCCATTGATGGCTAAGTTCAAAGGAAAGTTTTGGCGCAACAAAAATTAAAAAACTGATCGGAGCACTAAAGAAGGTATTCCTTGGATTTTCGATAGGGTCATAAATCCGGGTAAGGTAACTTACACCCATTCCTGTAGAAAGACTCGCCGACCACCTGTCAGTTCTGAAAAGGTATGGTTCAAAATTCCCTGAAAGGTTCCAGGCCTGCCCCAACTCATTGGGATTTTGAAAATCTACGACTGATAGATTCAGCCCCAAATAATGGAAGCAATTGCAGGCTTCCCAGTTTTTGCGGGTTGTTTTCATCCATTGGGAAGATAGATTTAGTGAAATGGGTCGGCTGGAAGCCAGATCCTGGAGTTCAGGATTATGGGCAATTATCCATCCATATTGACTTTCCAGCCCGATCTTGTGAGAGCTGACCTGCGCTTCTGCATTTACAGTCAAAAAACTGAGAATAAGAAAAATAAAGACAGCCTTTTTCAAAATTTTCTTTTTTTGATTTCTACGAAAATGAAACAATGAGGGTGGACCGTGAATAGCTTTTTTTTATTCTTGTAACGATAAACTTTTCTGGTTGAAAATTTACCTAAAGAATTTTGAATAGGGTGAATTTTCTACGAAAAGGTTTATTTCTTAGTGTTTTGAAGTAAACAATATCGGAAGAATAATCGCAGAATTTTGAGTTCTAACTGATATTCAAATTTCAATAATTTTCTAGAAACTGTGTTTCGTCTTTTCTATAAGAAGACCGCCTGAAAAAAAATAAAACACATCTGCCTCGATTTTAATTATTTTCGCCGATCGTTATGGAGTATTTCTTATGATTTCCAAAAAAGCCCATCAAACCCGTATCCACAGGCGAATACATAAATGGATTAGTATAGTCTTTGTGTTTTTCCTTGTGGTCATTGGCATTACGGCAATTCTTTTGGCTTGGAAAAAAGAATTGGGTCTCATCCCCAAAACCCAAACCACTAAAGTTGAGAGTCCTTCCAATTGGATTCCATTGGAGAGAATGATGGAGATCGGGCAAACATTTGCAAGAGACAGCCTACAAAAAAGTGACCTGATCGACAGGATAGATGTCAGACCCGAAAAGGGAATCGCCAAAATTGTCTTCAAAAGGCATTTTACCGAAATTCAGGTAGATGGCTATTCGGGAGAGATACTTTCAGTCAGCCAAAGAAACTCGGACTTGGTTGAAAAAATCCATGACGGAAGCATTTTTGATTTTTTGATGGTATCCGATTCCGAAATTTCCAAAATCACCTACAGCACCTTGACTTCAGTTGTCTTGCTTTTGCTTTGTTTTACAGGTTTTTTTCTATGGTATTTGCCTAAAATGATAAAGAAATTAAAAAGTCGGAAGGCCACTTAAATCATTCTAATTGTCACCATTGCTTTCTATATTTGGTATAGGCTGAAAGGTTATGGATCAAATAGACTTTGACTTTTGGAAATTTTTTGCAGGCATTGGAATATTCCTTTGGGGAATTTTTCAACTTGAAAATGCTATCAAAGAGCTCGGGGGAAATTCTTTTAGGCAGTTACTGCACCGGTTTACAGATGCGCCTTGGAAAGGGATTTTGATTGGAACTCTCGTGACGGCATTGTTACAAAGCAGTTCATTGGTGACTTTGATGGTTTTGGCATTTTTGGGGGCAGGTGTATTAAATCTGAAAAATGCGCTTGGCGTTGTGTTGGGTGCCAATCTAGGAACCACCGCCACTGCTTGGATCGTGGCCACCTTGGGTTTTAAATTGAGTGTAGAAGCTTTTTCATTTCCGTTTTTAGGAATTGGAAGTTTAATGTTCCTTTTCTTCAAAGACAGGCCTTACCTTAAGAATTTTGGTGCCATATCAATAGGGTTTGGTTTATTGTTTTTGGGGTTAGACTTTATGAAAACCTCCATCGAAGAAATCGCCGATGGGATGGATATGGAGAAGTTTCAAGGTTATGGCTCCTGGTTTTACTTGATTGCAGGTTTGGTGATAACGGCTGTTATGCAGTCGAGTTCAGCCGCTATAGTAATCGTGCTGAGCACCATGAATGCCGGCATGATCGGTCTGACCGAGGGTGCTGCGATGGTCATAGGTGCCAATATCGGAACTACTGTTACCCTCGGGATTGGATCTTTGGGGGGTACGGCAGATAAAAAACGTTTGGCTTTCGCCCATTTTTTATTCAATGTAGTCACAGGTTTATTAATATTTCTATTTTTGGATTGGGTGATTGATTTTACAATGAAGGTTTTTGAAATCCATGATCCCCTGATGGAATTGGTTCTTTTCAACACTTTCCTCAATGCTGTAGGAATTATTTTGTTCTACCCTTTCATCACCCAATTGGAAAGAGTACTCAAAATGCTCTTTAAAAAAGATGAACCGCAGGGATTATCCAAGTTCATCAAAAACGTGAGCCCGAAACTTCCCTCCGTGGCTTTGGAAGCATTGGAAAAAGAAATATTGCTGGCCTATGATTCCACGGTGAATTTTATCATGAATGTCTTGGAAAACGGAGAATTGGAGGAAAACAACAAGTCCATCTGGCGGAAAATTCTTTATCAACCTGTGAATCTGCTTGAAGAATATGGCCGGATCAAAAAACTTGAAGATGAGATTACCAAATACCACATCTTCCTTCAGGAAGAATTTCTCAATGAAAAGGAAGCCCAAAAACTCACTTCACTGATGCTTTCTCTCAGAACAATGGTATTTGCTGCCAAAGACATCAAGGATGTCATGCATAATATCAGGGACATGGAAGGGGAAGAAGATCGGCTTGTAGTGGACCTTCACGGTGCAATCAAGACTTATGTTACGGCTTTCCTTGAAAAAATGGATGAGTATAAAGCATTGGAAGTAATCCCCGAAAAGGAACCCGATTGGATCAATGAAAATGCAAAGCAGTACAAAATTTGGATTTCTGAATTATACGAGGATCTGAAGTCCAATAATCTCGAATTCCCGATTTCTACACTTACCAATGTCATCAAACAGGTGATTTCCAGCATGGACAACTTAGGTAGTTCGGTGATTCATTGGAAGCACCAAAAGAAAGAAGTCATTGATGTCATGCCCTGATTGCATAAAAAAAAAAAACCTTTGAAAGGTTGTTTCAAAGGTTTGAGGCAAGGAAGTAAAAGGTGGTGGTCCGGTATTGTTATTCGATTTTGACGCTCAATACCGCAATATCAGATTTGTAAAGAACAGTATCGGTCACTCCTACCTGATAGGTTGCCATTCCTTTCCGATTTCCGGAGGCAATACCGATAAAACCGATGTTTCTGCTTTTGGCAAATTCCACAATCCCGTTTTCAGGTTCATGGTGGCAATACATATGCTTATGGATGACAAGGTCTTCAAATCCTTTGGAATAGGCATCCATCCTCGATTCTGCAATCTCAGAATTGACAAAATGGCTTGGGGTATTTACAAACAGGAAATGGACAGAAGTCTGAAAATCTTTTAAAACCGCTTTCATTTTGGTAAATGCAGGCCTGGAATCTTCATTGAACATCGAGGCAAAGACCATCTTTCTAAGGTCATTTCCTGTGAGTGTTTTTTTGACGGCCATTACAGGACATTCTGCATTTCTCAATACATGCTGTACGGTTGAACCGATAAATTTCCCCTCCTGAAAACCCGCACCATAGGTTCCAATTACAATCAGGTTTGCCTTGTGTTTTTTGGCTACCTCCAAAATAACATGTTGGGGTACGCCTATTTCAACCACAGATTCGACGGGAACTCCATGCAGTTTGTGTTCCAATACAAATGCTTTCAATTTATCTTTTGCCTCTGCTTCCAGATCTAGGATTTCTGTGTTCTTTGCTTTCTGTTCATTGGAAAGGTTGGGCCAATCTAATAACGAACTGACAACGTTGACACAAGTGATGCTGCTATTGGCTTTTTGGGCAATTTTGAGCGCACTCAAAAAGGCAAAATCAGAATAGGAGGAAAAGTCGATGGGTACGATTATTCTTTTCATGGTTATCGGATTTTTTGGTTGCTAATAGCCATAAAGGTGTGGAATTAATAGAAAAAATTCTATGATCAAAATCATGTATGAATCTGATTATATTCCTATTTAAGTAATTGTCTATGAGATAGATTTGGCAAAACAACACCAAAAACCATGAAACCAATGCACAATAAATCCATCATTATTACCGGGGGTGCCGGTGGTATCGGTTTAGCTACAGCACAGATGTTTCTTAACGAAGGAGGCAAGGACGTGCTGTTGGTAGATAAAAACCAAAAGGCCTTGGATGAGGCAAAAAGGGAATTAAATAATTCCGCGGTTCATTGCTTTGTCGCTGATATAAGTGTGCCCGCTGAGGTGAAAGCCTATACGGATAAGGCGATGGAATTATTTGGTAAACTTGATGTGGTATTTCTAAATGCCGGCTATGAAGGGGTGGTCAAGCCACTCAGCGAATATCCGGAAGATATCTTTGATAAAGTTATGGATATCAATGTCAAAGGTGTTTGGCTTGGGCTGAAGTATGCATTCCCCTACATGCAAAAATCCGGAGGCTCAATAATCATCACCTGCTCCGTGGCTGGCCTCACAGGAACAGCGAATATGGTGGCATATACTACTAGCAAGCATGCAATTATCGGTACTATGAGGGTAGCAGCTTTGGAAGGGGCACCTTATAAAATAAGAGTCAATACTGTCCATCCGGGACCTGTGGACAACAGGATGATGCGCTCTTTGGAAGAGGGCTTTGCACCCGGCGCCGGAGCGGAAGTCAAAAAAGGTTTTGAAAGTCAGATTCCATTGGGAAGGTATGCGACCAATGAAGACATTGCTTCCATGGTCACTTTCCTTGCATCAGACAAAAGCAAATATATCACAGGTGCTATGCATGTAGTGGATGGCGGATTCAACATTTAAATTCATAGGGTTAAAAAGGTTAAAAAGGGCTGAGGTATAACTTCAGCCTTTTTTTTTGTGATAGTTGTCACTAAATTGCTCCTATGACAAGGATATTTTTGACCAAATTTTGACTATGGAATTAGAAGAATTAAAACAAAAGTTACCCAATATAACTGATCCTGCACTTCTAAAAGCACTTTTGGACAATGGGAAAGAGTTGGTTTTTCAGCCCGGGAAAGTAATTACCGAACCGGGTCAGTTTGTGAAAATGGTACCCATTGTATTGGAAGGATCCATCAAAATCATGAGAATGGATGAGGATGGCAAAGAATTGTTTTTGTACTACCTCGAACCCGGTGAAACTTGCGCCTTGTCCTTGACCTGCTGCTCTTCCTCCCGGCCAAGCGAGATAAAGGCGGTTACCGAAGAGAAAACAGTGATTTTGGCTGTTCCTGTCGAAAAGCATGAAGAATGGTCTGACCATTTCAAACAGTGGAAAGATTTTGTAGCGATGACTTATCAATCGAGATTCCATGAAATGCTCGTAGCCTTGGATGCGGTGGCCTTCAAAAGAATGGATGAAAGATTGATGCGGTACATCCTTACCAAAATGAAGCAGCACAAATCCAATGAATTGCATACCACCCATCAGGAAATCGCAAATGAGCTTGGAACCTCGAGAGAAGTGATATCAAGATTGCTAAAGCAACTTGAAAAGAAAAAATGGATCGAACTCGGTAGAAATATCATCTACGTGAGGGACGATTTTGAGGAATTGATCAGCTGAGAATGATATAGTAAATAAAAAACCGGGGAAACCCGGTTTTTTATTTTATGTGACGCTTGGAATGATGTTGTATTTCTTTTTGAGGTCGAGGACCAGTCCGGTATTGAAATCAAACACCCATGCATAAAGATTCAATTTGATCCCCGATTTTATAGCTTGCTTGTATATCGAAGTCTGTTTGATATTTTCGATCTGTTCCAACACGTTCAATTCGACAAGCCTATTGAGTCTTTGATTTTCATCTTCAATGGTGTTCAGTTCCCTTTTGTGGTGTCTGATCACGTCTTTGATATTTGCCAGCCAATTGTCTATCAATCCATTTGTATTGTTTTCATAAGCCGCTTTGACTCCTCCGCAGCCATAATGGCCATAGACAATAATCTCCCTGACCCCAAGATTTTCTACTGCATATTGCATCACTGAAAGAAAATTGAGGTCTGTGTGGGATACCACATTGGCAATGTTGCGGTGTACAAACAGTTCGCCAAGTTCTGAACCCAAAACCATTGAAGGTGATACCCTGCTATCCGAACATCCCAGAAGAAGTGCTTTGGGCTGTTGGCCTTCTTTCAGGTCATCAAAATATTCCTTGTTTTGGGACAACACAGATTTGACCCAATTTTGGTTATTTTCCAAATAGTGATTGATATCTGTTGCGCACATTATTTTGGATTGGTTTGGGTCGCGTAGGATGAATATTTTTCCAATGTTTCCTCCGTAATGGCATGGTCAAAGGCAGACAGGGCGGTATTGTCATCTAAGAAAATATGGTCTGAACCGACACTTTCCAATAATGCCCATCTGTTCAGCACATCCCTTACAGGACCTTTGATACTGGTCATGGAAATGTCCATGCCTGATTTTCGCCAGGTACTGATCCACTCGGTGAGTTCGTGTGCACCCGTACTGTCTATGTTGCTGACGCTTTCCATGTTGAAAACCAGCATTTTCACTTTCTTTCCTTTTTCAGAAATCCAGAGATCCAGTTTGTCTTTGATAAATTCCACATTGGCAAAATAAATGGGTCCATCAATCCTCACCATCAAAAGGTCGTCTCTTACCTCAAGGTTTTTGAACCTTGTAATGTTTCTGAAGGTATTTGTTCCGGGAACTCTTCCAAGTTGGGCAATATGTGGCCTGGAAGCCCTGTAAATGACAACCAATAGCGATAAGACCATCCCTGAAATAATTCCGGTTTCGATCCCCAAGGTCAGCGTGATGACAAAGGTAGCGACCAACATGGCGAAATCTGCCTTGTCCTTGTGCCACAAATGCACCGGTTCCTTGAAATCAATCAGTCCTGAAACTGCCACCAATACTACTGCGGCAAGGATGGCACTTGGAAGATTGTAGAATAAGCCTGTGAAAAACAACAGCGTTAGCACGATCAAAATGGCACTGAAAATAGAGGCCATTGTTGTTTTGGCACCCGCATCGTTGTTTACTGCAGTTCTGGAGAAACCTCCTGTAACTGGATATCCCTGAAAAAAGGCAGCACCAAAATTAGCCATTCCCAATGCGGTCAATTCCTGATTGGCATTCAGCCTGTAGTTTTTATGTTTTGCCTGTATGGTTTTTGCTACTGCAAAAGATTCTGCAAAACCCACAAGAGAGATGGTCAGTGCTATTGGTAGCAATGTTTTCCAGGTAGCTAAGTCAAAAGAAGGGGAGGAAAGTGAAGGTAATCCGCTTGGGACATCACCCACAATTTTGACACCCTGACTTGTGAGGTCAAAACCCGAAACCAAGGCAATCCCAACGATCACAGCCACCAAAGGTGCAGGAAAGCTTTTATGTAATTTCTTCCCGTATTTGATAATGATAATGCCGACTACGCCGATTCCAAAGGTAATCCAATGGATATCTCCGATATTTTGGAAGATGGCAACGATCATTTCCTGAATGTGTTCTGAGTTGGGAAGGTTGATCCTGAACAAGTGCTTGATCTGACTCAATCCAATAATGATGGCTGCGGCAGAGGTAAATCCGCTGATGACAGGGTGGGAGAGGAAATTGACCACAAAACCCAATTTAAATAACCCCATTCCAAACTGAATCAACCCTACCAAAAACGCCAAAGAAAGCGCATAGAGAAGGTATTGTTCCGGAGAGGAGGCGTTGAGTGTAGCAATCCCGGCTGCAGTCAAGAGGGAAACCATTGCCACCGGACCGACAGCCAATTGCCTTGAGGTTCCAAAGATGGCGTATAAGATCAAGGGAACAGTGACTGCGTAGAGACCATGAATCGGTTCTAATCCGGCAAGCATGGCATAAGCCATTCCCTGTGGGATCAACATAATGCCCACCGTCAGACCTGCTGAGAGGTCACCCTGAAGGTCTGTTTTTTGGTATTTGGGTAACCATTCCAAGATAGGGACGTACCCTTTTATACTTTGGAAGAAATTATTTTTCATAGCTGAAATTCTATTCTCAAGTTAGCAAAAATCAAGGATATGTATTTTTTACCTTGAAATCATTCCCAAAATTCATAAAAAAAGGCCTTGCAATTTGTGATGATTGTTACGCAATAAAAAAAGCCATCCTTGCGGGATGGCTCTCTGTTATGGATATTGATGGTTATTTAATTCAAGAATTCGTCAAATGTAATGGATACAAAGTACATGGTTCCAACAGTTGGGTTACCCCAAGCCTGACGATAGCCACTGTTAAATAGGTTTTGACCACCTACTTTGATGATGGATTTGATGGATTGGACTTTGTAGCTGACCTGCGCATCGAAGATACTGAAGGCCGGCATTACTGAAAGCCCTTGGGTAGAGACTGAATTGCCGACAAAAGAAGACTGCCATACAAACTCATCCTGCCATCTCCAAGAGATACCAAAACCAAGGTTTTTGATCACTTCCCTGTTTGCAAAATTGAAGACAGTTCTGTATTCTGGAGTGTTGAATGCAGGTTGGAAGCCATCCAATTCATCGATGTTGTCCAACTTGTTGAAAGAGACGTTACCACCTATGGTGTAGCCTTTAGGCAATTGATAATCCACTCCTAAAGCCCAGCCATAAGACTTGATGATTTCTTCCCTGTTGACAGGCATGGAATATACGTTTCTTGTATTGGCACTCAATAGATTCAAACCAGAAAAGGATGCAGGGTTGGTTGCACTTGGGTTTCTGTCCTGGACCAATACCTGTCCTCCAATAAAGTTTTCGAACCTGTTATAGTAATAATATCCGTCGATCAATAACTTATTTTTGATCAAAGACTTATATCCAAACTCATAAGACTTAACGATTTCAGGTCTGAAAGTTGTTGTTTGGTATTCGGTTTTCTTGTCCTGATTTGCCATTGCTGCACGGAAAGGAACCTGCTGTGCCATAGCTGCTGCTATAGCTTCAGGAGTATTTGGGATAGTTCCTGCTATAATTCCTGGAAGGACATATTGGGTAAATACACTCTGTTGGAAAGCTGGACTTGCAGCAGTTGTTTGTACAGCACCACCGAATTGGGTAACAGTTGCTAAAGAGTATACCGGGTTGGTGTTGAAATTATACCTCTCTCTGAACAATGGCAATCCACCGATCAATCTTGCCTGTGGAGTCACCAAATCAATGAATTGATCTTGGGTAGTCGGCAACCTGAAGCCTGTCTGATAAGAAGCCCTGAAGTTGTGTTGTCCTGCGGTATACACTGCTGATACCCTTGGAGACCACTGACCTTCAAAATTTTCATTTTTGTCATAACGGACAGATGCTGTCAATTTCAATTTGTCATTGATCATTCTTTTGGAACCTTGAGCATATCCTCCATATTCTTGGATGGTGAATTCATTGCCATCATCATCTGTAGCAAACAGTGTTTTTTCAGAGTTCAATTGGTAAGTTCTGAAATTGGCACCAACAATAAAGTCAGCAAACTTGATGTCTTTGAAACTGTATGAACCTTCATAGTGGTAAAGGTTTGTCTTGTCCACAAATCTTGCACCCACACCATTCTGGTTACCTGGGATTGGTCTTGAAGTGACATCCGCCAAAGCTTGGTTGAATTCCGGAGTACCTGGAAGATATCTGCCTGTATCGGCAGCACCTCTTGCAGCACCATGCGCAACTTCAGGTGAAGCTCCTTGGCTAATAGCACCCACATAGGTTCCTACATATTGTCCAAACCATGTTGTGCTTGGCTTCCATGCCTCATTGATACCTTGGGCAGCAATACCAACAGCGTATGCATCACCTGATCTTTCCTGTGTGGTGTATGCCCTTACAAACCAATTGGATCCTCTCAATTCCGCTTTGTATTGACCCAATTTAAAGTTGGCGATAGAATACCTATCTGCGCCGGTATAGACCGTTGTTCCCATACCTTGGTTTCCTTGGAAGATAGCTTCGATTTTGTCTGTAATTCTCCAATGCAAGGCAGCATTCAATTTCAATGACCTGGTATTATAATCAGCCACATCTCTTTCTTCATATCCTGTTCTGGAAACAAAGGTATTTTGCGGAATCAATCCAAGTGCTGCTGAAGGAAGCAACCCTGCATTAACCAAGGACTGACCCACGCTCAGCATGTTTACATTGGTCTCGTCACCATAGATGTTGACACCGTTAAAACCCGGGTTGTTGATCCTGTTGCCACCTTCGATAGTATTACCGTTCAAAAGTGATTGGTCTCTGAAGTCATTTGCTTGCCAATCATCAGCAGACAAGTAACTCACATTGACTTTGATCGCAACTCTGTCACTGAGTGCTGTGGCATACCTTGCTGCAAAATCATAGAATCCTGTGGATGGGTTGGAACGCGAACCTTCGCTCATCACGCCGCCTTTCATCTGTACAGAAAGTCCTTGGTATTGGAATGGGTTCTTACTGTTTAGCAATAAGATCCCGTTAATGGCATTTGGTCCGTAAAGGGCAGAGGCTGCACCGGGAAGCAATTCAAGGCTTTCAAGATCCAATTCAGATATACCTGCAATGTTACCTACGGAGAAGTTCAAGCCCGGCGCTTGGTTGTCCATTCCATCGATCATTTGTACGGTACGGACGTTTCCGTTAGCATTGAAACCTCTTGTGTTGAAGGATTTGAATGTGAGTGATTGGGTACTCATTTCTACCCCTTTGAGGTTATTCAAACCATCATAGAAACTCGCCTGTGGAGCCTCTCTGATAGAAATGATATCCATTCTCTCTACTGTTACAGCAGATTGAAGCACGCTCTCTTCTACCCTAGAGGCAGAAACGACAATTTCCTGACCCAAGATAGAAGCCTCAGAAAGACTTACCTGAAGGTTTGAAACATTGTCTTGTGTGATTTCTACTTCCTTACTGGAAAAACCGACCATCGAAAAAATCAAAGTTAATGGAGGTGCCTGGTTTACCCTCAGGGTGAAGTTACCATCAAGATCAGAGATGGTTCCGACTACTTTTCCTTTGACCACTATGTTGACACCAACAAGGGTTTCTTTTGTTCCTTCCTCAGTTACTTTTCCCGAAATAGTAGTCGTTTGGGCGAAAACATCGGTAGTAGTGAAGGAGACCATAATGAGTAGCAATAATAGAATTTGCCACCTGTTTTTAGTAAATTTTTGCATATGCTATTTTGGGTTTGTTGTTTGATTATATTGAGGGTAGACTATTTGATTGAAATTTAGAGGAAATTACCAATTATCAATATAATTAGGCAAAAAAAATTTTAATCAATATTCCGTTTTATTGCAAAAAATATGATGAATTGGATTACTCAGTACTGAAAATTGCAAAAATAATAATGAGGATTGGGAAAAATTAATTTTCGTCCAGTGTTTCCTATGTTGGAATTTTCAGGAAAGGTTAAAAAAAATTAAAACCCTGCCGTCGGGCAGGGTTTGGATCATTTCAAAGTTTTTTTGTTTTCTTCGTTGACGTGGGCTACCAACCTGTCACAAAGGGCTTTGATTTCTTCAGAAATGTATTCATCTCCGGTACTGTTTAGGATGGTCTGTCCCATTCCTCCCAAGATGTCGATATAGAATCTTTTCATTTCGACTACAGACATGTCATCAGTCCAAAGGTCAATCCTCAGGGTACTTTGGTTGAGGTTGTCCCAAACATTCAGACTGATGCTCTTTGTGGTTTCGAATCCTTCCTCTTCTTTGTCTGAAGCATCCCATTGAATAGATTTGGGAAGGTTTTTATCGTCAAGATTTATGGAGAATTTTATTTCTGAATTTTTCATCGTGGTTTGATAATTTCTATGCAAAACTAGCAAAGGCCTTTGCAAGTTCCTGTTTGCTCATTTAAATTTTGTTTGTTCCTCATTATTGGGGAGACCCCTGACTGTCTTTTCCAAATTCATCGGACATCGGTCATCCAACATTATTTCCTCAATCAAAAACCATTTCAGGGATTTCCCCCTCGACCAAAAGCCTGCCTTCAGTTTTGCTGACGATTTCTTCCACAGTTACTCCGGGCGCTCTTTCCAGCAATTTGAACCCTCCCTCAGGAAGTACATCCAAGACTGCCAAATCGGTCACGATTTTTTTGACACATTTGATTCCGGTGATCGGAAGGCTGCACTCTTTCAATAGTTTGGACTGTCCGTCTTTGCTGCAATGTTGCATGGCGACGATGATGTTTTCGGCAGAAGCCACCAAGTCCATCGCCCCGCCCATACCTTTGACCATTTTTCCGGGGATTTTCCAGTTGGAAATATCTCCGTTTTCTGAGACTTCCATTGCCCCAAGGATTGTCAAATGAACATGACCGCCACGGATCATGGCAAATGAATCTGCGGAATTGAACAAAGCGGAACCTTTTACCATCGTAATGGTCTGCTTGCCGGCATTGATCAGGTCCGGATCTATTTTGTCTTCGGTCGGAAAAGGGCCGATTCCCAACAATCCGTTTTCAGACTGAAGGACGACTTCAAGATTTTCAGGTATATAATTGGCAACCAAAGTCGGAATACCGATTCCAAGGTTGATGTATTGTCCGTTTTTGACTTCTCGGGCTATTCTTTTGGCTATTTGGGTTTTGTCTAGCATGGGAGGTTTGAATGTTGTTGTAATGGTTGTAATTGTTGTAATGGTTGTCCGCTTCGCGTTATCGGGTTGTCAAGTTGTCGGAATGTCAAACCCGGTCCCTGAGCGAAGTCGAAGGGCTCGTCTCTAACTTCTACCCTTTACTTACCGTTCTCTGCTCGATTCTTTTTTCATAATCCACTCCCTGAAAGATCCTTTGGACATAAATGCCCGGAGTATGGATGTGGTTTGGATCGAGTTGGCCGGCAGGGACCAATTCTTCTACTTCGGCGATGGTGATTTTTCCGGCTGTCGCCATCATTGGGTTAAAGTTTCTTGCGGTTCCTTTGAAAATCAAGTTTCCGGCAGTATCGCCTTTCCAGGCTTTGACAAATGCAAAATCCGCTCGCAAGCCTTTTTCCATCAGGTATATTTTCCCATCAAATTCTCGTATCTCTTTGCCATCGGCCACTTCAGTTCCGACCCCCGCAGGAGTAAAAAAAGCAGGAATTCCTGCACCGCCGGCACGGATTCTTTCGGCTAGCGTTCCCTGTGGGATCAGGTCCACTTCCAGTTCTCCGCTCAGCAACTGCCTTTCAAACTCCGCATTTTCGCCGACATAGCTTGAAATCATCTTTTTGACCATGCGTTTCTTGAGCATCAGTCCAATGCCAAAATCATCCACACCGGCATTGTTTGAAATGCAGGTGAGTCCTGTTAGGTCTTTTTGTAATAAAGCTTGGATACAGTTTTCGGGGATTCCGCAGAGGCCAAAGCCTCCAAACATCAGCACCGAATCAGAGACAACGTCCTTCACGGCTTCTGCAGCATTCGTAACGGTTTTTGTGATCATACAAAAATTTATTTTGGGTTTATACTTGGGTTAAAATCTGTCGGGCCATTTCCTTGTCTTTGGCCAATTGCTCTTGGAGAGACTCCAAACCTGAAAATCTGATCTCAGGTCTCAGGTAAGATTTCAGATGGACACAGACTCTTTTGTCATATAAGTCTCCATTGAAATCAAACAAGTGCGCTTCAATCGTCCGGCTACTTCCGTTTACGGTGGGTCGGTTGCCGATGTTGAGCATGCCAAGGAAAGACTCTCCTTCGATGTCAATGGTCACCGCATAAGCTCCGTCACAAGGGATAAGCTTGTAATCGTGAGGAATATGGATATTTGCCGTCGGAAATCCAATCGAGCGGCCAAGTTGCTGTCCTTTGATGATGATGCCATTGAGTTCATAAGGTCTGCCAAGGAATTCATTGGCGATATGCACTTCACCTACTTCCAGTGCCTGTCGGATTTTGGTACTTGAGACGCCCACATCATCCACGTCCTCGCGGGAGATTTCCTCCAACTCAAAGTGATAGCGGCCGATGTTTTCTTTTAGGAATTCAAAACTACCTTCCCGGTTTTTACCGAAGCGGTGGTCATAGCCGATTACCAATTTACGAGTTTGGATCTTATCAATCAGGTTGTTTTGAATAAATTCTTCCGAAGTCAATTCTGAAAAATCCTTGGTAAAAGGGATCGTCAATAAATGGTCAATTCCAAATTCCCGGAGCAGTTTTGCCTTTTCTTCGAATGTTGTCAGTAGCCTGAGATTATGTTCTTCCGGATAAAGAATCAGCCTGGGATGTGGCCAAAAAGTAATCATGACGGTTTCTCCTCCGATTTCGTCTGCGATGGCCCTGATGCGATTGAGGATTTTTTGATGACCAAGATGGACTCCGTCAAAAGTCCCAATCGTCACGACGGGATTTGGCACTTGCCTGAAGTCCTCTATTCCTTCATAGATTTTCATCCTGTCGTGCTTTTATTTTTTCAATCAGGGCAGTCAATTCTTCCGCATCTTCTAACCTAAAATCTCCGATCCTTGTTCGGGTCAGGGCGGACATATAAGCCCCGACACCCAAAATTTCGCCCAAGTCTCTGGCAAGGCTTCTGATATAAGTTCCTTTGGAGCAGACGATTCTGAAATGGACTTCGGGATTTTCAAATGCCGTAATTTCAAATTCTGAAACTGTCACCGGCCGTGCTTCCATTTTTACTTCAATGCCTTTTCGCGCAGATTCATATACCCTTTTTCCGTCGACTTTGATGGCAGAGTGCATGGGTGGGATTTGGAGGATATCACCTGTCAGTTGAGCGACTGCTGATTTGACATTGTCAGAAGTGACGGCAGAAGGATCTGCGACATCAGTAACTTCTTTTTCCAGGTCAAAGCTCTCCGTGGTTTTTCCCAAAACAAAAATACCGGTATACTCTTTTTCCTGGGCCATGTAAGAATCAATGGACTTGGTCTTCTTTCCGGCGCAGACAATCAACAATCCTGTCGCCAATGGATCCAAGGTCCCGGCATGCCCTACTTTTTTGATTTTCAATGCATTCCTTACCTTTTTGACCACATCAAAAGAAGTCCATTGGTAAGGCTTGTTGATCAGGAAAACTTCTCCGTAGGGTTCCTCTTGCATGTTACAAATATACGCCTGAGAAGATTGCAATCAGGCCGACTATGGAGCAATAAATGGCAAAATAGATCAGTTTGCTTTTTCTGACAATTGAAATCATCCATGTACAGGCAAAAAATCCTGCTATAAATGCTGCAATAAATCCCGCAGATAAGTAGCCAAAACTAGCCTCATTGTAGGTCAAAGCCCCATCCAGGATATCCTTGGCGATCTTGCCCAAAATCAAAGGAACAACCATCAGAAAGGAAAACCTTGCAGCCTTATTTTTGTCAATTCCCAAAAGAACCGAACTTGAAATCGTAGCGCCGGATCTAGAGATTCCCGGAAGCATCGCGACCATTTGTGCGAGGCCTACCAATACTGCCTTCCCAAAAGTAACGTCGTTTTCTGTGCTCTTGGCTTTGTCCGCAAAAAACAACAAGACGGCTGTTACGAGGAGCATAAAACCGACAAAGACCACTTTCCCTCCAAAAAACTGTTCCAGTTGCTCTTCAAAAAACAAGCCTACAATCACCGCAGGAATCATTGAAATGATGATTTTGACGGTAAATTGGGTTTCCTCATTCCATTGGAATTTCAAAAGTCCCTCAATGATTTCGACAATGTCTTTTCTAAAAACTACCAAGGTTGCCAAGGCGGTAGCAAAATGAAGCACAACGGTAAACATCATGCTTTCTTCCGGTAATTTATCACTTCCAAGTATCGCAGCACCCAACTCAAGATGGCCGCTGGATGAAACGGGCAAAAATTCGGTCAATCCTTGGACGATGCCAAGGATGATCGCGTCAATAATATCCATAAATTATTTCTTTTCAGAATGGGCGAAAATCGCATAAAATTGAAAAATGAATCCAGCCAAAGTGACTATCGGACCCAAAGTAAGGCCAAGAAAACCAAAGCCGTGTGGCTCAGAATCCAGACCCATGATGACAAAACCTAAAATGATGATCCCGATTCCAATCAGCATCAATCGGTAATTCTTTTTAGAAAAAGGAAATTGTGAATGATCCATATTAATAAAGTTCGTCCAAAGACATGTTTAAATACTTATTTACTGCCTGCAAGGTACTCAAAACCGAAAGCAAAATGCCCGAAAGAATCAGACCACCAAAAAGAGCATATAATAAATTGTAGTCCTGCAGCAGGGCAAATCCATCAATATTGGCTTTGGTATATTCGATGATCCCAAACAGGATAGCCGAGGCAATGACGCCCGCAAGCATTCCAAAAACAAAAGCCCTTCCTAAAAAAGGTTTGCGGATAAAACCTCTAGTAGCACCGACCAACTGCATGCTTCTGATCAGAAATCTTTGTGAAAATAGCGCCAGTCTGATCGTATTGTTGATCAGCATCACTACCGTAAAAACCAAAATCAGGATAAACCCTCCCATAACAAGGGCCACTTTGAAAAGGTTTTTGTTAATCGATTCCACGAGGTCTTCCATGTAAGTCACTTCAAAAACTCCGTCCATCGCTTCGATTTCTTTGACTATTTCTTCGATTTGCGCTGCGGTTTGGTATTCTTCCGCGATCGCTATCGTGTAGCTGTCTCGCAAAGGATTGTCATCCAAAAACTGTGTAAAATCCTCGCCTGTATCTTCCAGGAAAGATTTCGCAGCTTCATCTTGAGAGATAAAGGTAATGGCAAGCGAATCACCTGTCTGCAGCACATAAGGTTTGGATTCAAAAGATTTGCCAATTGCCTTCAATTCGGTTTCAGAGACATTTTTATTGAGGAAAACCTGGATTTCGATATTCTCCCGGATGATCTTGGTCAAAGTTTTGGCCTGAATGATGATCACCCCAAAAAGTCCCAAAATAAACAAGGATAGGGTAGTGCTAAAAAGAACTGATGCAAATTTGAATTTTCCCAGTTTTGCTTTTTTCCTTGGATATGTACTCATGTTTTTTTTCTAATGGGTTCAAAATTAAACAGCTTGGCCAATTAAACCAACCTATTGCATGAAATTGACAGGAATTACTTTTTTGTCCGCCACGGCAAAGGCCTGATCGCTTTTTTCACATTTCATCCTATATAATCCCGTAAACCTGCCGAATGCCGGCAAAATCATTTGATTCCCCGACCGGAAATAGCAGGGAAGTGTCAATCTCTGCTTGCCTGCTCCGAATAAAGAAATTCCCGGATGGATGTGGCCACAGAAGTTGAACAATCCATCAGGGGCGCTTTCCATGGGTTCGTGGGTCAGGATATAATTTTCCAAAACCAACGATTCGGGATGAACCTTCCAAACTTCAGAACGGTAAAATGCCTCAGGAAGTATGTCATGATTTCCTTTGATCAAGTGAAACTGACATCCCGGGAAATATCCCGCGAATGCTTCAAGGTCATTCCAGGACTCATTCCAATCGCTGTGAAAAAGGTCTCCCAAAAAATAGATATCCGTCGGTTGGAGGCTTTCGATCAGTTTTTGGATTTTGAGAAAATCATGGATGTGTACTTTTTCAGTAACCGGAATTCCCGATTTTCTGAAGTGCGCGGCCTTGCCAAAATGTGGATCAGCAATAAGCAAGGAATGGCTTCCGGGAAGGAAAATAGCTTTTTCTGGCAAAAGGCAAACTTCCTTGTCTTGGATTTGGATGGTTTGGGTTCCTTTAGGATAGGTTTGCATTCCTTGATTTTGGATCAAATTTTGGGATTTCAAATGAAATGATTAAGAAAATAACATGGCCACTTGAATTGGCGTAGTAAAAGTATTATTATTCGACGGAGATTGAAAAGTATTTGTATTTACACAATCTTGCCAGTAAAATGATAATCCAATTTAATCCTCGGCATGAGACTGAAATGTCCGGTGCTTCTGACTTCCGACTTCGGTCCTGACCGAAGAAGAATATTGGGTTAACAGAAAAAAAACCGATAATCACTAAAATTTAAACCATGACTCAAAGAAAAGCAATTTTGACATTTCTTGTTTTATTGATGATAGGGTTTGGAATCAACGTCCAAGCTCAATCGGCCGATGCCATTGTCGGCAAATGGTACAATACCGAGAAAGATGCCCAAGTGGAAATCTTCAAAGAAGGTGGAAAATATTCCGGAAAAATCGTGTGGCTGAAAGATCCCACTGAAAACGGAAAACCCAAAGTAGACAAAAACAATACTGATCAAGCCAAGCGGACAAGGCCTATCATGGGGATGAAGCTATTGAGCAATTTCGAACATTCCGGCAGTACTTGGGAGAACGGGACCATTTACGATCCCAAAAACGGAAAAACCTATTCCTGCATCATCAAGAAGAAAAATGACAAGACGCTTGAAGTCCGCGGTTTTGTTGGGTTTTCAATGATCGGAAGGACAGTGGAGTGGACGAAGGCGGAGTAGGGGGCAACAAATTTCTTCTTCGGATAACATGGGTACATTTAAATTTGCCCATAGTCTGAGACAAAAAACTCCAATGCTTTTAAAGTCAAACAAATACATGAAACAGGTTGCTGTCTTTTTTATTGCTCTCATTTTTTGTTTTTCCCAAAATGGAGAATCGCAAGAGCTAAAAAACGGTTATGCCGTTCTTTCAAAAAGCGATACGATCGCCTGTAAAATTGTTTTTGGTGGTCCAAATGGAACCGACAAAACCCAAATCTCTACCATAACAGCGGATGGCAAGGAGAAAATTTATAAAACAAAGGATAAACAAGTTCTTGCTTATGGTTTCGATCAGATGGGAGTGCCATTTGATTATTTGTTTGTTGACCTTGGTCGGAAAGTAGAAACCGGATTTTTCCGGCTGATTGAAAACGGGAATCCCTACAAGCTGTATGTTCAAAACAATAGCGAAACCGTCAACGGAGTGACTACCACTACACCATATTATGTGTTATTCAATGGAAGAGGAGATTCCGTAGATTTTTTGGTGAGTGGAGTCAGTGGATGGAAAAAAAAGCTGGAGGAATTTTTAAAAGATGATCCGGAGGCGATAGAAAACTTGAAAAGTGTCAACCGGCAAGATGTATTGAAATTCATCAAAAGCCTGAATGAAAATTGATTACAGGGGGAATTAAGTATTATTTTCTAGGAGTATACTAAGCCCTCTTATGACGTAGTGAAACATCTGATGCTATGACTGGGTGTGATTTGTAATTACACCCTTTTATCTATCCAATTTGTAATTGGATTCAAATGAAAAATGGTAATCCTTGGTAATTTGAATTTAAAATTCAGAAAAAATAAAGGGTGTAGATACAATCTATAACTGGCGCTAAATTCATTTTACACCTAGGTGGAGGCCTAATTGAAAATTCGCCTAGCGGATACGCCAAACAATGTCCAAGTTGGGATACATTTACTTCATTGGTCACCTATCAACAAATTCATTTAACTGCTGGACCAACTGTTCTCCCGAACTTGGTCGAAGTATTCCTTCTTTGACTAAATTCCCCTCTTTTGTAATCAACATGTAAGTGGGAAATCCGGTGATGTTAAGTTCTTTATCAAATTTTTGGAAGTCAGTTTTGTCGAGAAAAAAATGTTCCCCCACCAAACCAAATTTCTTTACTTGATTTTCGAAAGCTTCCCTTTCTGAACTGCCACAGATATAGGCGAATACAACTTCTTCAGGAGCGGTTTTTTTAAGGATTTCTGCATATTTAAATTCACTGATACATGGTCCACACCAAGTGGCCCACACGTCGATATAAATTACTTTCCCGGGATATTTTTCTTTGAGTTGGGCAATGACGTTGTCACCATTTTCGGCAATTGCTACACCATCGATAAAACGTTGGTTTTTTGTACGTTCAAAATCCTCGATTTTGTTTTGGATCAATGCCAAAACTTCCGGTTTAAGACCAAGAGTATCCAATTGGTTGAGGATAGATTCCGAAATTCCTACCCCAATAGTTTGAAAACTCATATCCAAGAAAATGGCAATAATACTTGATCTGGGAAGGTCTCCAAGATCATTGATTTTCTGTTGTAGATGTTCCCATTGGGCCAAAGGATAAAATTTGGCCATATCAGACTTGAAATTTTGGCTTAATTCCTTGAATTCCTCAGAAAGAACGAGGCTATCAGCCGGAATTCCCGATTCCAATTGCATACGCCAGTTTTCTACACTTGCCATTTGGGATTCGGACAGATCCTGAGTTTTTAAAAAATCATAAGTCATAGTGTTTACTTTACTGATTATCTTTTTTCCCTCAGAAGGACGCATGGGCATTGTAAATTCCCTTATGAATCCAGGATAGTCCAAGCTTATTAAATCCATTAAGTCGTTGTCAATTAGCTTTTTTACATCTTGGATATAATCATCAGGGACATCGGCAACAGTTATTCTACCATCTACTATCCCGTTGTGTAACCAAATGTATCTCATCAAATCCTTTGCTGTGTTAATTCTCACATCTCGGAGATTTATATCTTTTACCAAATCACTGACAGGTATAGAATCAAAATAACTTTTGTAGAACTCTTCATGCTTTTTCATCATCCCGATACGATATTCCATAAAGTTTTCCGGATCAAGGGTTTTCTGCAAACTATCAGTAAGAAAATACTCCCTGACTTTCATGAATTCCGGTACAAGTAGCCTTCTTTCTTCATTTTCCACTGCCAGATCTCCCATAAAATCGAGATTCTTTACTTCATTCCAACTTGAAATTCCTCCACGAAAAGAACTCTCATCCACTACAATTGCCTGCTTTGCACCTGGAGTAGCATAATATGTGAAAAAGGCATTTCCTATTTGAACCATCACCTCATTGGGGTAATCCAAAGGGAAAATCACTTTGAACTTCCCATGCTCATCCACATCTCCGGAAAATTGCATTTGCTCTTCTGAGAATGCATGATTGTACATAACTTTAACAATGGATGGCATTGACTCTTTTGGGACAAAAAGACCCTGTAAGAGCACCTGATCTTGTTTGAAAAAGTCACTGCTGATATTTGACTGTCCTACCTTCCTATTTTTAAGATCAGTTGATTTTTGGGATTGAACAGGGATTTTTTCAGTTCCATTTTCTAAAAAATAGTCCTTCCCAACCTGAGAAAGAGAAAGTTGAAGTTGCTTATCTAAGTTTTTCAAGATGAATTTACCTGAATCAATAAACTCAACTTCCCAAAATTCCCCTTCATATAGTGCAAAATCCTGTGTAATCAAAAGCCTTAATTCATTGCTGCCATCGGTGGCGTACCAACTTCTGAGAATGGGTTTGGAAGGAGCTTCTTGTGAAAAAACTTGAAAATTGAGGGAAAAAAGCAGAATAAAGTAAAAGACTGTAATTTTCATAGTTTGAATTGGTTTCCTAGTAAATGTATTAAGTTCTTATTAATAGAACAATAAATTTTTTCCTACACCTAACACAGGAACCTTTGGACTGATTTCAATCATTCCCAAATCCCCACTGGCACGATCTCCAATACATTTCCAAAGGGATCGTCGAAATAAAAACTTTTCAGGCCGTGGTTCCATTCCTGCTCGTGGGTGAGGGTGATTCCTTTTTCGAGCAGGTTGGATTTGGCCTTCAGGTAATCTCGCTTGCTTACTTCAAAAGCGATATGCTGCTTTCCGTAAGCATAATGTGGAGGCAATGTCTTTTCAAATTTGGTTACCTCCGGGATGAAACACAGCAATACAGAACTGCCACAACGGAAAAAAATATGTCTGTCTGCCACTTTGGATATGATGGGCATTTCAAGGATTTGGCTGTAAAAGTTTTCAGCCAGATCCAAGTCTGTGACGTAAAGACAGGTTTCCTTGATTTGGGTATATTTCATCATAGAAGCTACAAAAAAACAAATGCTGCAGAAAGGTAAATGTGGAGGAGTGAACTATACTTTTTTAACCTTTCGGTTTTTTGGAATAGATGGTAAATGAAATTACCTATTTGGATTTGGACTACGCTGTTTTTTGATTTCAATATGCTATCTTGTTAGTTTAATCCAATCCTATGAAATACCTGCATCCCGTTAATTACTTTCTTTTGTTTTTGCTCCTATTTTGGTCATGTTCTCCTCCAAAAGAGGAGGAGACCATACCCGAATTTGAATTTGAGGTCGCTGAAAAATTCAAAACCTTTCCCTTGCCGGAGGATGTCGGGCATCTGGATTTGTATTTCCAGTCTATAGAGGACAAGTATTTTTTTCTCTTCGATTACAAAACCAAGCAACTTTTGACTTATTCCATCCCTGAAAATCGCCTGCTCAAAACCATCAGGTTTGAAGAAGAGGGGCCTGCTGGTGTCGGGAACAATATTGCAGGTCTTTATATCGAAAGCCCCGATGTGATATACCTGACTGCGGGTATCAATACACTTTTCAAATTTGATGGTGACGGTAATTTGCTCCAAAAATCCCCGATCAATGTAGAGGGATTGGAAGAAAAAGGAATTAGTTTATTCTCTAACATCTTTACTTTAGCAAAAGACGGCTTTTACTTTCCTGCCTTTCCAATGGTATTTGCATGGACATCTGTAACTCCGGAGGAATTGACCAAAATCCCGAATTTGATGAGGTATGACACCCTTAGCAAGACGTTTACACCGGTAAGTTACTTTCCTGAGGAATTTGTCGGGGATAACCTCAACAAGTCAATCTTTCCTTTGCTGTCTTTGGGTCCTGACGACATGCCTGTGATCAACATGAATTTCAGAAATATTTACCGGTTGAGGGAGGGAGAAATTGTTTCATCATTTGCAGGACATTCTGCTTTTCCCAACGATCCGCCGATATCCAAGTCTCCCAATATGTTTGAGGACATGCCCGAGATTATGAAGATCGTAAACCATGTGGATATCTATACAGACCTGTTTTATTTCAAAAACCTGGAGCTGATGGTAAGGGTTGCAAAATTTGAGGATGTCCCTGAAAACGTTTTTGAAACAGGTTCTTTCTTGGCTTCAAAGTGGGGCTTGGTATTTTTGGATAAGGAATTCAACAAAGTCGGCGAAATGGCATTGGAACCGGATAGGTATAATGGGCAATACATTTTTGAAGACCCTGAGGGGATTTGGATCTCAACAGACCATCCGGACAACCCGGCCCTCTCGGAAGATTTTATAAGGTTTCAATTGATACAGATAAAAAAATAAGGGACCTGTTTTTGCAGAATCCCTTTTCATTCAAAATCCATAAGTGCAATTACCCATTATTCTCTAGGTAAAATCCCTTCAAAATATACTGCAACTGCCCATATTCGATTAGAAAAGCATCGTGGCCGTAGGGAGATTGGATTTCTCTGTAAGTCCCTTTGGAAACATGCCGGGATATGAATTGGGATTCTTCTTTGAGGAACAATAAATCCCTGTCCACTCCGATTGCCAATACTTTGGAGGGTATTTTCTGGAGTACTTTTTCCGTTCCTCCGCGTCCGCGTCCAAGGTCATGACTGTCCATGGCTTTGCTTAGCACCCAATAGGAAAATGCATTGAACCTGTTTCCGAGTTTTTGACCCTGATACCTGAGGTAAGAGGAAATGCGGAAGTTGTCCAGTTTTTCTTCGGTATCGCTTTGCTTGAGGGCAAAGTCCTCAGGATGTCTGTAAGAAAGCATGGCAATCGCCCTTGCGGCTTCCATCCCTTTTTTGCCGGCATCCGCATGGTTTTCTCCCCAGGTACAATCGGACTCGATCGCCATTCTTTGCGTTTCATTGAAGCCTATGGTCCAGGGGGAAGTCTTCGCATTTGAAGCAAGGATGATGGTGTTTTTGACTTGATCCTGCAGAAGATATGCCCACTCGATGGCAACTTGACCTCCAAGCGAACCTCCAATGACGGTGTTGATGGTATTGATTCCAAGATATTCTCTGAGATAATCCAATGACCTTGCCATATCCCTTGTGCTGAGATTCGGAAAATCATAGTAGTAAGGTTTTCCTGTCAGGGGATTTTCTGAAAGGGGACTGCTCGAACCGTAGCAAGAACCCAGCAAGTTGGCGCAAACGATAAAATACTTGCCCGGGTCATAAAATTTATCTTCCCCGACCATACCGTTCCACCATTCTTGGACTTTGGCATCTCCGGTGAGCGCATGGATGACCCAGATGACATTGTCTTTTGCTGTGGTCAGACGTCCTTGGGTGGTATAGGCCAGTTGGAATCCGGGAAGAGACTCTCCAGACTCCAGGTCAAATACACCCTCATGCGTGTAGGTTTCTTGCGCCATATCAATAATCAGGTAGTTGCTTGCTACATTCATTACTTTACTATTGGAATTCTTCTCAGGTTTTCCTGAATTTTTTTAACTGTTGAAAGCGTGTTCTAAATCGGCTTTGATATCTTCAATATGCTCAATACCCAATGAAATCCTCAACAGGGTAGGAGTGACACCCGCGGCAGCTTGTTCAGTTTCACTCAACTGCTGATGCGTGGTTGCGGCAGGTTGGATAATCAATGTTTTGGCATCACCGACATTGGCAAGGTGGGAGATCAATTTGAGGTTATTGATAAAGTTGGAGGTGCTTTCTTTGTCGCCTTTCAGTTCAAAACTCAAAACTCCACCGAAACCATTTCTCAAGTATTTCTTGGCGAGTTCATGGTAAGGAGAAGATTTCAAACCCGGATAATTCACCTTTTGCACTTTAGGATGTGCCTCTAGCCATTGTGCGATGGAGAGTGCATTGTCCACTGTTCTTTGGACCCTGAGGGATAAAGTCTCCAATCCTTGAATCAATAAGAAAGAGTTGAAAGGGCTCAATGCCGGTCCAAAATCCCTCAGACCTTCAGTCCTTGCACGGATGATAAAAGCCATGTTTGGAAGTCCTAAGGGATTGTTTTCTCCGAATACTTCCCAGAATTTCATCCCATGATAACCTTCGGATGGTTCTGTGAATTGAGGATATTTTCCGTTGCCCCAATTGTAATTTCCCCCGTCGACGATTACCCCTCCGATGGAAGTTCCGTGTCCACCGATCCATTTGGTAGCAGAGGCGGTGACGATATTGGCGCCATGCTTCAATGGCTGAAACAAGTAGCCGCCGGCACCAAAGGTATTGTCCACAATGACAGGCAGGTCATGTTTTTTTGCCATGGCGGCAATAGCTTCAAAATCCGGAATGTTGAATTCAGGATTTCCGATGGTCTCCAAATAGATGGCTTTGGTCTTCTCATCAATCAGCTTTTCAAATTCCTTCGGGTCATTGCCTTTGGCAAATCGGGCTTCAATGCCGATTCTTTTGAATGCTACTTTAAATTGGTTGTAAGTACCGCCGTAAAGGAAAGAGGTGGAAACGAAATTTTCCCCCGTCTGCAGAATATTGTTGAGTGCAAGAAATTGAGCCGCTTGACCTGATGCGGTTGCCAAAGCGGCTACGCCACCTTCCAATGCAGCAATGCGTTGCTCAAACACATCCGTGGTAGGATTCATGATCCTTGTATAGATGTTCCCGAATTCTTTTAGGGCAAAAAGGTTGGCCCCGTGTTCAGCGGAATTGAAGACATAAGAAGTAGTCTGGTAAATGGGCACTGCACGGGAATTGGTTGTAGGATCTGGAACCTGTCCGGCGTGCAATTGCAAAGTTTCGAAGCGATAATTTGACATATTATTCTCGGTTTATGGTTTAGTGAAAAGTTGTAGATTTTAACAGGATTAAATTTAAACCTTTTGCTTTGGTAAAAGAAAAAAATTAGTTCCGATTACGGAGAAGCCTACAAAGTTTTCTTCCAATACTGATGGTGTGAATCTTAAAAGGAAGGGATAATTGAGGAGGTATTGATCCATGATGTTAAGAATTTATATTTCCAGGGAATTTTACCTGGCAGGATTTGGCACCTTGGATTTTCCTGGTTGCCAGAGGGTCGCAGAGCCTGTCTCTTACCTCTTCTTTATAAATCCCCACTCAAAAAGTGAAAGGACAATGCAAATAAATAGTTGAAATGCCGGATATGCAAGACTCATGAAAAATATTTTCCTGTATAGTCTAGAATAAGTTTATGGTCGACTAGATTAGACAATGAGGTAAACAGACTTATCCATTTGGACTTTCGAAAGAATTTTTGAGAGGGCTGCTTTTTTATTTGGTCAAAAATCTGATTGTCAAAAAGTAAAGGCTTTAAGAAAAGCTACCTTGTCATCCGGTCAGTTGATTGGGACAGGATTGAGTTCGTAAACTTGACTTAAAACCTTTTCCGAAAATACTTATATACCACCTTGGGCTTTTGCGAAGTGAGTTTAGGGAAAATCGAAATCGTGAATTAAAAGATTTTCTCAATCTTGACGGCGGTACCTGCTGCTGTCACCATCAGCATTCCATCTCTGATGGTCTCATAATCCAAGTCGATCCCCACGATTGCGGTCGCGCCAAAAGCCCTTGCCTGCATTTCCATCTCGGACATGGCAGTGGCTTTTGCCTCCCGTAATACCTGCTCATAGGCACCTGACCTGCCGCCTACGATGTCGGTGATGCTGGCAAAGAAATCTTTAAAAACATTGGCGCCGATAATGGTTTCGCCTGAAACAATGCCGAGGTAGGCAGTAATTTTATATCCCTCTAGACTTGGTGTAGTACTTACTATCATTTTTTTATGGTTTATGATTCAACATTCTTACGGATACCAAGACAATTGGATATCTCTATTTTCAGCAAGTTAACAAAAAAATAAACCGCAGCTTTTTGGGCTGCGGTTTGATTTTGGATCAAATCAATTTTCTTTTAGTCCCGGTGACCGCTGCAAAAATTCCTGATACAGCTTGATATGTCTGTTGCTCATCGGTACCCTGTAGCCGTCTATGAATACATGGCGGATCTGGGTTTTGGTTTCAAAAGGATCTCCTGTGGAGACAAACAGCGTGGCATCTTTTCCCTGCTCGATGGAACCCATTCGATCAGCAACCCCGAATACCTCTGCGGCATTGATGGTGACGGCTTTCAAGGCTTCTTCTTTGCCCATGCCATAAGCAGCGGCAAAACCCGCATTGAAAGGAAGGTTTCTTGTGTTTTCTGCATCGTTTGATCTGATGACCACTTTCACACCTGCTTTGGCCATTTTGCCGGGATTGGTATAGGCTGCATCAAAACGGTCAGAGTTCCTTGTCGGAATGGAAAGCATCGGTCCAGTGATGACAGGGATTTTGGAGGCAGCGATTTTGTCAGCCACTCTCCAACCTTCAGCCACTCCGGTAAGGATGGCCTTTACATTTTTGGATTGGATCCACTCTATTGCTAAAGTGATATCTGATGCGGCATTTACTTCTACCAAGAGAGGTAATTCTCCCGCAACAACTTTTGCTAATTGTTCCATCTCAGGATAATAATCCAAGGCGGCATCGGCTTTTTTCAATTGATTAAAAGTAACCGCCCTCTCCCAAATTTCATTGAGGGTTTTTTCGGCTTTTTCAGCTTCTTTTTTGATGTCCTCATCACTTCTTCTATCCCAAGTACTGCGACGGGCGGAAGAAGGGAAATTCAGGACAACCCCTTTAAAACCTGCATACATTTGGTCCGCAGTATAGCCGTTGAGGTTGATTAGGGCTGCCGTTCCGGGAAACAAACCTCCCGAAGGAGTTGCCAAAGTAGTCGTGACACCACTCACTCGTGTTACCGGAATCGCTACAGAGTTGGGATTGACAGCGACAAGCGCCTGCATGTTGGGAGTCACTTGACCGATTTCAGCATAATCCTGGGTTTCCGGTACAGAATTGACTTCGACCAATCCAAGTCTGGTTCCTCCATCAAACATTCCCGGATAGATAAAATGTCCGGTACAATCTATCACCTCGGCATCTCCCGCAGGAATGTTTTTTCCTACCGCTTCGATTTTTCCATTGGATATGAGCACGCTTCCATTTTCGATATTGCCTTTGGTAACAGTGACAATGGTTGCGTTTTGCAGCAAAAATCTGCCGTTTCTCGGCTTGATAAATTCTCCATCAAATTGGGCATTAGCCAAAAAGGGGAGAACCAATAAAGCGACTGTAAATATGATTTGATTTATCTTCTTCATCTTCAGTATGTTTTGAGCTTCCATTTAGATTTTAGTGTTCGTGGTCAAATAAGCTTCTACCAAAATTGGTAAAGAAGAAATCTACCCCATGCATACACTTGTGATCATGTTCTTTAAGGAATATGGGTTCAATGGATTCTGTTGCTGCTACCCTCAATCTCATGTCATTAGGATCCTCATTGATGTCAAAATATTTGACACCATCCACAAAAGTCATCTGAGGGATAGCATAAACTGAAAGTGGATGATCGTTGAAAATGACCAAATCAGCCTGTTTGCCTTCTTCTATGGAACCTACCTTGTCCGCAATTCCAAGTTGTTTGGCAGGATTGATGGTGATTAGGGCCAAGGTTTGCTCGTCGGTCAATTCGCCGTAGCGTTGTGCTTTTCCGGCTTCGTGGTACAAGTGACGGATCAATTCTCCTGAATCTGAATTGATAGAAGTGATGACTCCGTTTTGGGTCAATATAGCGGCATTGTAGGCTGTGGAATAATACACCTCAAATTTGTACGCCCACCAATCAGCAAAAACCGAAGCACCCATCGTATAAGCCGCCAATTCAGGGGCTACTTTAAATCCTTCATTGACATGGGAAAACACAATGTTGGTGATATCAAATTCTCTACAGACATTGATGAGCATGTAGATTTCGTCTGCCCGGTAGGAATGACAATGGATGATGATTTTACCATCCAAAATATCCACTAGGGTTTGGAGACGTTCACTGTATTTTGGGGGAACAGGCGTTGCTCCTTTTACTTTCAGGGCATTGTTGTAGGTTTCCCAGGTTTTTTTGTATTGAATCGCATCATTGAAACCGTTTCTGATTACAGCCTCGACACCCATTCTTGACCTTGGTTGAATCCCATTCCCTCTTCCATGAACTCTTGTTGGATTTTCACCTAAGGCGAATTTGATTGTCCTTGCCGCATCTTTCATGATCAAATCATCGGGATTGCCTGAGCCATACCGGTGTTTGAGTGTGATGTTTTGTCCTCCAATGGCATTAGCCGAACCATGCATGGCATGGGAAACAGTCACCCCGCCGGCGAGTGCCCGGTACAAACCGATATCGTAAGGGTCAATCACATCCGCCATCCTTACCTCTGAGGTAATCGGTGCAGTACCTTCATTGACAGCATCTAAGGCTACATGAGAATGGGCATCAATGATGCCGGGCATGACGTATTTTCCTTTTGCGTCAATGGTAGTGACATTCGAAGCTGTAAGTCCTTTTCCTATTTTTTTGATGATGCCGTTTTCCACAAGGACATCGGTGTCTTCCAAGATGCCTTTAGTAACTGTCAAAACAGTAGCATTTTTTATTAAAACAGACCCTTTTTGGGTTTGGGAATTTGCTGGATTCCAGCCCATCACCAATATAGCTGCTATTATATAGATTATCTTTTTCATGATTTTCGGTGATTAGCGATTAAAATGATTTTGGTTTCTTGGTAGCATTCATCGGAAAGCTTCCGTATTCAGACAGCGAGAGGTTTCCGGAAATTTGATCTCCGCTTACTTCTCCGCTCACATTCACTACCAAAGACATTCCTCCTGCAGCCACATCAAATGAAAAAGTCAAATTAGAACCTGAAAGGCTGATGTTTTTCATTTCAGAGCTTGCTTGCCCTACTCCTGCAGGATTGTCATAGGTGATGGTCCCTTTATAGGAATCCCCTTCTTTTTTGATTTCTAGGGTTCCGGACGAACTTCCGGCCGGCGTATCAGATGTATATTCCCAAAAACCATCAATTGCAACTGCCCCATTGGTGCCGTTCTTCTCACCGTTACCGTTTTTCTTTGCTTTGACTTCGTAATCAAACATAAACCCGTCAGCCACTACATGTTTAACCTGGGTCTCTTCATCCAACAATGGAGCGGTTAATATGACCATATTGGCAGATTTCCCTTTTTCCAATGTGCCGGCAAACTTTTGAATGCCTAGTATATTGGCGTTGTTTATGGTAAGCGCAGCCAAAGCTGCATTTTCTGTTAGTCCATTTTCAACCATGAGGCGAAGATTCTTGAAAGTGTCCCCGCTTTTGGCACCCATAGAGGTAAAGCCGAAAGGAATACCTGCTGCTTCCAAAAATGCAGCTTGCTTTAATGTGCTTTGATAGGCTTCCTGAACCCTTTTGGTTCTTGCCTGCATTTCTTCAGACAATTCTTCCATTTTGGCTTTGGTGACTTTATCATCAGGCAATTTCATGGAAAGCAATACTTGGGCATTTGCAGCCTTGATTTCGTTAGTAACCTTCTCCACATTGGAGACACCTGATAAAATCAATCTGAACCCATTTTCTTTTTGAAGTGAAAGTGCCCTCCTGATTTCGATGTCATCGTTTGCCTCAAACAATACCGGGATATTCTTATCCACCACGGGATACATCGCTTCGTAAGTCTTGTTTATTTCAGGTCTGTTGAGACCGTTGTTGGAGGCAAAAAGTTTACCGTGGCGGGAGGCCAATTCGGCATTTTTATATACATCCCTGAATTTCGCCATGATTCCGAGCGGAGTTCCTGGATAGACTCTTCCTCCTCCTCTTGCACCTTGGAATTTTACAACTAGGGCTGAGTTTTGGGATAAAATATTGGTGGAGGAAGGATTTCCAAAAAGGACTATTGCGGTTTTTCCCGGCATCATTCCACCTTCAGGGATCAACTGGGCGATGGTAAATCCACTTTTTCTCCAATCTTGGATTTGGTTGTTTTTATTATCATAGGTATCGATTACATTCCTCCAAGGCGTAATCCCTGCAATATCGTCCGGTGGGTTGGCGGGGTTGTAATCAGAGGGCTTTTCAGGTTCAGGAGCTTTGCCTACCCCTGCAGTACTTGCGCCGTCAATAAATCCCGGATAGATAAATAAGGAGTCAGCTGAGATAACTTGGGCCTCTTTGGGAATGGTGATATTGGTCCCGACCGCTTCTATCAGGCCGTTTTTAATTAGAATTGTACCGTTTTGGATGGTTTTTCCGGGTGCTGTGGTGATGGTGGCATTCTTTATGGCTATCGTACCTGTCACCCTCTTTTCTCCACTTGGATCGCTTTGCGCCTTTGTATATTGAAAAGAAAGAAAAAGAACCAATACCAATATACTTTTGAATACCTGAATCTTAGGGCTCATAATCATATGGTTTGCTTGAATTGGTGGATTTAATCAGTTTGTAAGCTAACAAAAGAAATTTTTTCAAAAAAAAATTATTTTTTTTGAAACCCATAAACGGTTAGGAACGGCAAATATTTTTTTGTGTAATACATTTTAATCCTATTGTATTTTTTCCTAAAATAATTTCAATTTTTCTGGGGTTTGGAGCCTTGTTTTTTTGTTTTTTTTACTTCTATATTTAAATCTCTTATCACCCAAAAGATTGAAAAAAATGAAGAATATCCTAATCATCGAGGACGATAGACTGATATCCAGTCTGTTGAACTTTAGACTTAAAAAGGATGGCTACCATGTCACCACTGCCGAAGATGGCTTGACCGGAATGGATGCGATCGATGCCTCTGAGCCCGACCTGATCATCACAGATGTCATGATTCCTTTCAAAACTGGCATCGAAATCATCAACCACGCAAAGAAGGTTTATCCTAAAGTGCCCATCATTGTTTTGAGTTCTCTTGGAGAAGAAGAAGCTACTGTCATGGAAGCTTTTAATCTCGGCGTATCTGATTTTGTCCCAAAACCATTTAATCCAAATGAGCTCGCAGTGCGTGTTCGGAGATTAATTCAATAATTCAAATGGATGCATGAATCACATAGAAGGCGTTTTTTTAAGGTCGGTTCATTATTTTTGTTTCTGATTTTTCAGCTTGGCAACCTTCGCGCTCAGGATTCCCTGAGTTTGCAGGTCGAGTCCAAACTTTTTGAGGTCTCCGGAGAAATCCCCGGTCTTTCCTTTATATTGGAAGTCAAAGAAAATGAGAAGGATCTCAGCATTTTTTCTTTAACCCAGCCGGATCATAACGGTTTGTGGGTTTCGGATACGCTTGTGGATTTTAGAAGTGCTGCCCACCTTAGGGACACCATTTTTTCAGCTTCGGGAAAGAAAGCGGAACTTGCATTTTTGCTTTTCGACCAAAAGTCCGAGAAGGAGGCCATCGATGAATTTTTGGATAACCTCAGCCGTAATGAACTGTTGCCTTCCGACGTTTCCTCCAAATCCAACGGTTTTGAGGAAGGAGAGCTTCATATCTTGGCTTCCAATGTTAATTTTTCTCCTTATTATGAATTACAAACCAAAATACTGAGTGACACCAAGATGTTGCTACTTGTCTCCACCTTGGTTTTGTTTTTGGTGGCTTCTATCATCTTGGTCACCATCATGTATGTGGTCAAAAAACGAAAAAAGAAAAGAGACTCCCTCACCGTGAAATTTAAGGAACTGAGTTTAGAACCTGTTTCCAATTTACTTTTTGAGCATTCTTTAGAGGAATTGCAATCCTTTGACCGAGAAAAATTTGAAAGCTTTTTTCCAGTTGACCATCTTAAAAACAACCTTTTCAAGGACGTGATGATCATGGAAATCATCAGTCTCAACAAAAACATGAAGGGGGAATTCAAAACCAAGCTCAAGACTATCTACCGAAAACTCGGTTTGGACGCACATTCCATCCAAAAGCTTTCCTCAAAAAAATGGGACGTGATCACCTCCGGTATTGTCGAAATCAATGAAATGGATGTCGTGGAAGCAGCAGAAAAGGTGGAGAAATTTGCCAAATCAGAAAACTTTTATGTGCGGTCTAATGCCGTCGCTACCCTTTTGAATATTTCCAACGATCCCGAACTGAAAGTCCTTGTCGACCAGGATTTTCCTTTGTCAAGATGGCAACAAATGGTCTATTTCAGAATCATCAAATTTATCAACAACAGCCAGGAAAAAGTGAGGGTAGATTTATTGTTTGAATCCAAAAATGAATCTGTGAGGGTTTTTGGATACAAACTCGTCAGGTATCTTGGGCTTTTTGAACTGCTTGAAATATTGATAAATAAATACAAAAATGCTACCATCCCGGAAAAATTGGAGATGATCAAATGCTTTGATGTTTTCAGCTACCAAGATTCCCTCAACCATCTCCACCGCGATTTGTCTACTGCCGACAAGGGTTTGTTCCTCGGAATTATAGCAGTATTGCAGAATATCGGAAACCCTATCTCAGAAGTGATTTTGTTGGAAAAATTAAAAAACGGGTTGGACTTTGAATCCAAAAAAGCCGTGATGCAGGCATTGAATATCCTCAATCCCGATGTGTTGGGAGAGTGGACACGTCAGGCCGATGACATGGAGGCATATCAGATTTTCAACCACCTTACGGATCCTGTTTTGAGCCATGTATAATTTACTTTTAGACATATTGATTGAGATTTTTGGGATACTGTTCTTGGTCTACAGTTTTTCAATCATTTCTTTTTACCTGATCATGACTGTCCTTTCCACATTGGAAATGCGTGACCACCTGAAAAAAAACAAGTTTGCTGATTACAAAGATGTCATTACAAGCCCGGTTACGCCAAGTATATCGGTCATTGCGCCGGCATACAATGAAGGACAGAATATAGTGCAAAACGCCAAAAGTCTCCTGACCCTCCATTACGGAAAATTCGAAGTGATTATTGTCAATGATGGTTCCAAAGACGATACCCTTGAAAAGATGATTGAAAGTTTTGGTTTGGTCAAGACCAATTATGCTTACCATAAATATGTAGAGACCGGAAAAATCCGCGGGGTATACAAATCAACAAACCCTTCTTATGCCAAGCTGACTTTGGTGGACAAAGAAAACGGAGGCAAAGCCGATGCTCTCAACGCAGGTATCAATCTGGCAGCCAATGAAATTTTGGCCTGTATCGATGTGGATTGTATCCTGTCCAGTGATTCTTTGACGAGAATGGTGAGGCCATTTATGGAAGAAACAAACCGCAAAGTAATCGCGGTCGGGGGTGTAATCGGTGTGGCCAATAATTGTCAGGTAAAAGACGGGACAGTGACAGAATACAGGGTTCCCGAAACCCTCTTGGGGAGGTTTCAGGTGATTGAATATTTTCGTGCTTTTTTGATGGGCAGAATGGCTTGGACCAGGATCAATGGATTGATGCTTATTTCGGGCGCTTTTGGTTTTTTCAACAAAGAATTGGTATTGAAAGTGGGGGGATATTTCCCAAAGACCGTGGGTGAGGACATGGAACTTGTCGTCAGGATGCGAAGGTATATGGAAGAAACAGGTCAAAAGTACAAAGTTGGCTTTGTGCCTGATCCATTATGCTGGACAGAAGTGCCGGAGTCTGAAAACATCCTTTCCAAGCAGCGCAACAGGTGGATGCGCGGAACGATCGAAACGCTTCAGCTCCACCAAAAAGTTAAATTGAATCCCAAATATGGGGTTTTGGGTTTGGTTTCTTATCCCTATTGGTCCGTGTTTGAAAAAGGTGGCCCAATCATAGAGATGATGGGATTCCTGTATACACTTTTGATGATTATCACAGGTGATATCAGTGCTTTATATTTTGTGGGACTTTTTGGGTTGATGTACGTTTTTTCTGTCATGATTTCATCTTTCAGTATTTTGTTTGAAGGCGTGGCTTACAATAATTACAAAGACAGGTCTGACCTCAACAAACTGATGAAAACGGTCTTGTTGGAGCCATTTCTGATCCATCCTAAAATCGTACTCTGGGGTTTGAAAGGACATTGGCACTTTATCAAAGGCAAAGGAGGATGGGGAGAAATGATCCGCACAGGATTCAAAAAAGCCGAGGATAAGAAAAAAATTGAATCACCTATTCCGCTTAATTGACCCGGATATGAGGACATATGCAATACTGTTTTTTTATGGTTTTTTGTTTTTGGCAATAGCCCTGCCCAAAAGTGGTTGGGCGCAGGAAACTTTTGACCCGGACGTGCTTTATCAAGATGCCCGAAAGCTGATTTTGGAAGGTAAAAGACAAGAAGGAAGGGTTATCCTTTCCAAAGTTTTGGGAAAATATCCGGACTATGGGGATGTTTTGATTTTGATGGGAAGGTCCTATGCCTGGGATGGAAAATACGATTCTGCCGCTATCTATTTTGAAAAGGCTTTGATAGCCAGTCCTACTTATGAAGATGCCTATATTGCTTATATCGATGATTTGTTTTGGAGTGAAAATTACGAAAGGGCAGAAGCTGTGATCAATATGGGACTTGAAAAAATCGGACCCCAATCCATGCCATTGAAATACCGGTCATCCAGACTTCATTATTACAAGGAAGATTATAAAACAGCGATCAAAATCGCCAATGAGGTTTTTGCGAAAGCGCCCAAAACAGAAGGATTATTGGGATACATCGAAACCCTCCGAAGAAAGACGCGCATCAATGCTGTAGGCGCTACTTATGATTACGATTACTTTTACGGCGACCTCAGTCCGTGGAATACTTATTCGGTCTATGGCCGGACGCATACCGATTTAACCGGATCGTTGATTGCTCGGGTCACCCATTCTGAGAGATTTGACGGAAGAGGAACCCAAGCGGAACTGGATGCTTTTCCTTCATTGGGCAAGAACAAATATGGCTATTTCAATGTGGGTTATTCCCAAGCTTCATTTTTTCCAAAGTTCAGGTTTGGAACCAGTGTTTTTTGGAACTTGCCCAAAGCCTATGAATTGGAGGCCGGATATAGATTTTTGCAATTTTCTGACGTCACACACATCATCACCGGTTCTGCCGGAAAGTACATTAGCAACTGGTGGCTCAACCTCCGGCTCAACTTTATCCCGGGAAAAGACGGTTCTTCTACAAGTGCTAATTTTCAGACCAGATATTATTTCAATGGACCTGAAGACTTTTTCAGTATCCAGCTTTCTACAGGAGTTTCCCCTGATGAAGAAACCCGGGATTTCCAATCCCAACTGCTCAATTCCTACAGGGCAAGGATCGGCTATCAGCATCTCTGGACATCACGGTGGATGGGTTTTGGTTTTGTGGGATACTCAAGGGATGAAATCTCCGAACAACAATTCCGAAACAACCTCAACATTTCTATCGGCACTGAATTCAGATTCTAATGGCAAATTTTCCAGGTAAATATCTTCCAATCGAATTCCGGATTTTCTTCCGTGGATTTTTGGTGGTTGCCTTTATTTTTGTTGTCATTCCTTTGATGAGTATGTTGATATGGTATTTGTTGCCTGCAGCTTCTATGGGAGTGGTGGTGATTGACAAAACTGTCCCTACCCCAAATTACCAGGAACACCAATCCATCCATTGGCTGCTCAACCATTTTAAGTTTACCAAAAATGAAGGGTCAATTTATGATGCATCGAAAGATTACTTCGGGTTTTTTCCCGGCAAGAGAATAGAGGACTACCAGATCAACGATTTGTCTGGCCAATCAGAAATTCAAACCCAAAAGACCCTAGATGAGTCCCAATTGGTTTATTTTTCAGATACCTATGGCGTTTATGAAAATGACCTGAAAGAAAAACCTGTCCAAACCCATTCCAAGAAGATTTATGGTGGCATGGACAAGGACGACATTGCGTTTTTGGAAAAAGCCTACAAGAAGGAAATTGATATCATCAGCGAATTCAACACCATAGCCAGCCCTACAAAAAAAGAAGTCCGAAAGGATTTTGAGAATCTGGCAGGGATCAAATGGACCGGTTGGATTGCGCGGTATTTTGACGAATTGGATACCATGCTGAATAATGATTTACCTCCATGGCTGGTATCCGGCTATAAGCGTCAACATCAGCAAGCATGGGATTTTTCAGGTCCTGCGATGGTTTTTTTGCATGAAAATGGTCAGATCGAAATCCTAAAAGAAGAAATCGAAATAAAGAAAGTTGTTCCTGAAATCGTCTCCAGTCTCAAAAGCCAACAAACCTACGGAGTTCCCGAGATTGTGAAATATCCCTATTGGATTGATATCATTTTTGTAAGCAGGGATTATGAAGTGGTCTCTTATTATGATCTTGCACCAACCGAAGACGGGATCAAAAAATTGGGCGAAATGGGACTTCCCAGGTATTTTCCGGCGGTAGTGGTAAAGAAAAACGGCCAGGGAAAGTTCTATTACTTTTGTGGGGATTTTGCCGACAATCCTGTCTCAGGAAGTTCTTATGACTTTTATGGAATAGAAAAACTCTGGAGGTTGTTTTTGCACTCTGAGGATTATTCGCAGCGGAACAGTTTTTTTTGGAATTTCTATTTTCCCTTGATGGAGTCGATCTTGAAGGATACCTATCAAAGAAATGAAATCCGTAAAGGAGAAAATTAATTTTTGGGAATATAGACTGCCAATGTATCTGGTAGGATTCTGTTGTTTTCGGTTGCGAAACGGTTGGAATTTTTATAAGTAGCAAACTCAGTCAGCAGTTTTTCTTTCATTGCCACGTCTGTGACAGGTTCCATTCCCATATTGTCATAAAGCTGGTAAAGCTGGTTGTCTGCCAATACATATTCCCCGCTGATGTAATCTACCAACTGATTTTTATTCCTCATCAAAGGATTGGAGATTTTGGATTGAAAAGTCGAAGAAGTATCCATTACATATCCTTTCCAAGCCACTTTGGATGGCAAGTCCAAGTCAAATCTGTTCTCCAACAGACTCAGGATAGTCGGGGTGATTTCAAAATGGCTGGTGACGCCATGCATTCTTTTGGAACGGTTGAGTTTGGGAGAAAAAATCATGATCGGCACATGGAACCTGTCAATGGTGGTGGCCAAGGGGATTTCAGGAAGCCTGTGGTCTCCCGTAATGATGAAAATTGTGTTTTCATATTTTGGCAGTTTTTGATAGGCTTGGAAAAACTCCTTGATCGCCTCGTCCACATAGAGGATACTGGCGTACATGTTTTTATATTTTCTATATTCTCCCGTAGTCAAAGGCAGAGATATAAGGTCATTTTGGATGTATTTTTCAAACATCGCCAGGTATTTTTCCTCATCAGGAATAAGGAAGGGATCGTGCGAAGTCTGTGTCTGAAAAATACTTACCTGAGGTTGGGAACTGACAGGTAGTTTTCTCATTGCATTTTCAAACATGGCTTTGTCCGGGTAACCCCAAGAAAAGCCTGATTTGGAAGGTGTTTCCTCAAAATCTGCATCGAAGGAAGTCAAGTCCAAAATCCTGTCCACCTGCTGGTACTGAAGGAAGTAATTGACGTTGTCAAAGTTTTTGTCCGCACCGATATGGAAATTGGTAAAGTACCCGTTGGTTTTGAGCAAAGAAAGTAAAGTATGGTGCAAAGGGAGAATGGGTGCCTGGTCCATAAAACCTTTTTGTGCAAAAGGCAAAGAACCAAACATCCCAGTAAGTACTCCAAATGTCCTTCCTGTCGTCGAAAGACCGTTTTTCCAATACAGCGAATGCCCGCTCAAAGAATCCAAAAACGGCGTAAAACTTCCCAAATAGGCATCTTCGCCGGAATAGGCTTTGCCAAGACCTTCCACAATCACAAATACGATATCAGGCAAAGTGTCAAATTCATCAAAATAAGGACCCAATACATCCGGATAATCATTGGAATGCAAAAAAGGATAATTGGTTTCGGTCAGATCTTTGCTGACAAGTCTATCTCCTGAATTGGCAGAAGCGAGGAAAAAGTCAAAATACAGGTATTCATTGGAAGTGAAGTAATTGTAAGATTGGTCATAGAAATAAGAAGACTTATTGGCCATCAGATTTCTTTCAAGTTCAGCAGGCTGCTCTTTTTGAGCATTTTTGGCAATGCCTATTCCGATCAGGTAACCGTAACATACTACTGTCAATACGACGGCTGTTTGATATTTCAAGGGAATCCATTTGCCCAATCCAAGCAAAACGTAAACAAAAACCAATACAAACAGGATGGCCAAAATATTGAATAGATTCAATTCGCCGGAAGCCTTGACAGTCAGGAAAACATCATTGAGGGAATAAGCATACAAATCGGTCCCAAGGGGAATCAGCATTTTGGTAAAATAGAAAAGAAGTCCTCCCTGGAGCACAATAAGTAAAGTCAGCGTTATTTTGACCAAAACTCTGACAGCTTGAGGAAAAATCATCCCCAAAAGAATATTTAAAATCAATAGAAAACCTAAAATATAAAATACCCATTGGAGATCGTAAGCCCATCCCATGAGTGTAATCTGAGCTTTGGAATACTCCAAACTGTGGATATTGAAAACTGCCCATACTTCTATCAGCCTTAAAATCAAAAAGACAATCAAAAATGGAATTGCCAACTTCCAAAAATTGATAAAATTTAGTTTGAGATTTAATATAAAGGTCGATCTGATCTGGGTCTGCGGGGAAGACATACTTTCTTTTGCGGGAACTTATTTATTAGGGTGCAATTGCAAATATAAATTTTCTAAAATTCATATCTTGCGCAATTAAATAAAATCTATGAACAATAAAGGAGCCTTGCTCAAAGAGCTTTTTACAAATCTTTCAACTACGGGTGCTGTTACTTTTAGTTCTAAATCATTGGTAAATAAAATGTTATCCTACGCCGACTTCAAAGGAGCGAAACTGATCGTGGAGTTGGGCGGTGGAGATGGAAGTATCACACACGGAATTGTAGACAGGATGGATCCCGATGCAGTATTGTTGGTCTTTGAAATCAACAAACCTTTTTGCGACAATCTTAAAAAAATTTTCCCGAAAAAAAATGTAAAAATTATCTGTGATTCAGCAGAAAATATAGACCAATACCTGGGTGGAAAAAAGGCGGATTTGATCCTTTCCTCACTGCCTTTGACATTGATACCAAAGCCTTCCCGCGAACAGATATACAAAAAGTGTAAGGAAAACATCGTGGAAAACGGAAAGGTGATCCAAATCTGCTATTCCTATCTGCTCAAATTTCAGTTTGGGAGATACTTTGAGGAAATCAAAAGCCACCTGATGTTCAAGAACTTTCCGCCGACCTTTATTTTGGTCTGCGAGCAATAGGTCTGATTTTTGGGAATTGATTTTAAAGCCTGTTTCTTTTTCAATGGCGAATAAGGAATAGGCTTTTTCTATCAATTCCAACATTGAAAAGGTTGTTTTTTTAGCCGGATTGATCAATATTTAATCCTGACAGATTTTTAAGCACTTTTAAAACCAAAATCCGGATCTTGTAACTATGAGCATTTCCATCCCTTCTGACCACCCCCATATTTTGGCTGATGCCATCATGGAAATGTGCAGAGTGAAAAAGGGGGAGAGCTTTTGTCCATCGGAAGTGGTCAAGTGGATCTATCCTGAATCTTGGTACCACTTCATGGAGGAGGTTACCACTGAGATGATGAAGCTTTACCAATCAGGCAAAATTGAGGTGACCCAAAACCACCTCCCTATTCCCATGGAAGGAATTCCAAAAGGAGAAGTGAGAATCAAAGCCAAATTTTAAACTTCACCGGCCCGGATGGTGTTAAAGAATCAAAATCGAAAAAAATGAAATTCTTATCCTTTATTTTCTGCTTCAGCATTCTGGCGACGATGGCCTGTGCCCAAGCGCCTAACAAAAACGAAAAATCCATGCAAAATTTACCAAAGACAACCATAAAAATAGAAGAAGGACTTGAAGTAGCCATTTTGGGTGGTGGTTGCTTTTGGTGTACAGAGGCAATTTATCAGGACCTGATAGGTGTCAAAAAAGTACTTTCAGGATACAGTGGAGGCCATGTGGACAATCCTACTTACAGACAGGTAACTTCCGGTACGACCGGTCATGCTGAAGTCATCCAGGTGGTTTTTGATCCAAAGGAGATTTCCTTTGAGGAAGTTTTGGAGATCTTTTGGGCCACACACGATCCGACCACTCTCAACAGACAAGGTGCTGATGTCGGACCACAGTACCGCTCTGCCGTATTTTATCAGTCCGAAGATCAAAAGCAAAAAGCAGAGTTTTTCAAAAAGAAATTGGATGAATCCGGCGCTTTCAGCAGGCCGATAGTGACAGAAATCACCGCGTTCAGCAACTTCTACGTGGCGGAGGATTACCACCAGAATTATTTTAAAGAGAATGGAGGCCAACCTTATTGCCAGTTTGTCATCCGTCCAAAAATGGAGAAGTTCAAAAAAGCGTTCGCTGAAAAATTGAAGTAATTGATTGTAATTAAATATTGGATTAGATTTTCCTCCTATTTAGTTTTGGGAAAACAATACTCACTATGAAAAAGACATTCATTTATACTTTGATGATCGTGTTGGCAGGGTTTTCTTGTCAGCAAAAAGCAACAGAAGTTTCCGCGCCCGCCACTGAGGAAGCAAAGTCAGAAACTGCCGCGGGAAAATTCGGTGCAGATATCAATGACTCAGGTGTGGTGACTTTGGCCGAATTGGTAACCGAACTTGAATCTAAGGACGAATTCCAAGGCAAAGTTGTCGGTCAAATCAAAGAAGTCTGCTCCAAAAAAGGATGTTGGATGACCATCGATTTACCTAACGGACAAAGCATGCGCGTGACTTTCAAGGATTATGGGTTTTTTGTCCCTTTGAATTCGAGCGGATATCCTGTGGTCATCGAAGGTGTCGCCACCAAGAAAGTGACTGATGTGGAGACTTTGAGACACTATGCACAGGATGCAGGCAAACCCAAAGAGGAAATCGAAAAGATTACTGAGTCAAAACAAGAATATGCTTTTGAGGCTGTGGGAGTCATTATCAGGGAGAATGCTTAAAAAGTATTTTTTATTCATTCTTTTGGCGGTTTCTCTTTTTTCCTGCAAGGAAAAGGAGAAAGAACAAGTAAAACCTGTTCCTGTTACACAACCCAAACAAGATGCACCTTTGGCGTTATTGATGCGGGAAATGTATCTTGATATGGAGGAGATGAAGGTATCTTTGGAGAAAAAGGAAAATATCAAATCTTACCTTGAAAAACATCAGGCGTTACTCACAGCAAAGCCGACCGACCCAAAAGTAAAGGATGCCACATTTGACCAAATGGCAATCGGATACCTTGAATCACTTAGGCAATTGGGTCTTGGGCCGTATGAACTGAAAGTCTCCAAGTACAAAATCGTTTACAATTATTGTATAGCCTGCCACGAAAAATACTGTCCAGGCCCGATCAAAAAAATCACTAACCTTCAAATAGAGTAAGCGTCATGGCCATTGCATTGGATAATCTCAGGGTAGGAAGGGTTTATTCTTTTTCGAATATGGGCGAAAAAAGAAAATTGGAGATTTTGGCCCGTTTGTCAGGGGATAATTTCAAAGTCAAGGATATGGATACCACAGAGGTTTATACCATCGAGGAATTGCTGAGATGGGGTAAGGGCAAAGATTATGAGCTTGACGAATGGTGGGAGGGATAAGAAAATCTGACCACAGTCGACAGTCCAGAGCCTCTACAATTGTACCTCATTCAAGATTTTAAATGGTGAGTGGTAACAAAGGGTACATACAAAAATCAAAAAAAAGCCTTTGGGATATCCCAAAGGCTTTTTTCATCGGTGAGGTTTGTGTCCCGGTTCATAGATGATTCTCAAAAATGAGCTCAAGCCTTGCGTTTCTCTATTGATGGGAATTCCTGATACTATTCCTATCAATAAATTATCTGCAACTCCAATGCGCATTTGAGGGCGGAGTACAGCAGAAAATTTACCATCCTGAATTTCTTTATTGACTTCAATACCAAGAAAATTTCTTGTCCCTGAGATCATATAGTGGATACTGGTATTGATATCGAAAACTGTTTCTGTAGCTTGGTCAAATTCTCTGATGATTTTTGGCCCGGTATAGATCAAGGTATGGAAGTTTCTTCCCCATCTTTTGGCAGCCACCAAAAATGGATTGAAAACATTCCCTCTGTATAGCCTTTCATTACCCCATTGATTGAGATCGGCCAATTCAAATTCATGGATATAACCCAAGGCAAGAGAGGTTTTGGCTTTTTCCGATACAAGGAAAGACCACTGCCCGGCCACTTTCAGAGATTCCAACCTATTTGAAGGGCGCTCTAATGTGGTTGGAAGCTGACCCCTTCCTGAATATATTGTGATGGGTAGTTCCACTTCAAGCCCAAGTCTGTCTATCGGTGCCCATTCGTATTCTATCAAAGCCTCAAATTCGTCAAAGCCTCTTTTGTCCGTCATTCCCATCCCGATGTTCCATTCTTTTTCACCTTTTCTCGCTCCAAGATCACGGATCAAGTCTATATACAAAGGTTCGGCATGGAGGACTTTTGCTTTTTCGGTAGGTTTTGCTTCCTCTGTTTCTGCCAAATACAAACTGTCTAGGATTGATCTTTCCAGTTTTACACTATCAGATTTTACTTCTTGCGAATAGGAGTATTGGACACTCCATAATAGGAGTATCGCAATGAAATATATTTTTTTCATTTTAGAATTCAATGATTGATTGTAATGGATAGTGACCTTTTAAAAACCTGTAAGTGGTATTTAAAAGGGAATTAAATGAAGGGCTGAATTAAAAAAAATGGAATTTGGGCGGAGGGGATATTTTTCCTAAAGATATGTTTTCATAAATGTTATGATAAAATCTGCTGACTGAAACAATGCAAAACGACTCTTGTCTTACAAATTGAAAAGTATCTAGCCCGATAAAGTTTTTGATATCCGGCATTTTTCTTTTGTCCTCAGGCAATTCTGTATCGGGTACAGTGTCTTCATCCATTTCCAAAAAATATTCCAGTACCAATTCTGAAAGAGAATCGTAAGGATCTTCATTCTTCAATAGCGTATTGTCAAGAGAAGAAACCTGATAAAAATTGGCTGTCAGGTTGATAAAGTTCACCAACAAAATATAAGTGATATATTTTATGATCGCTTTTTTTCTTAATCTTCCAAACATGTCGCAAATTTAAAAGAAATGGCGTATTTATTCATGTTTAATTGACTTTTCTAAATCCACAAAGTGATTTTGATCACCCTTTATAGCCCTATTTTGGCTATATTTGTATTTGTTAATTCAAATAAATTATGAAAGAAAAAAGTCTCGGTACAGCTATTCTTCAGGGAAAGTGTCCAAGATGCAGGGAAGGGAATATTTTTCCGACGTCTATTTTCAGTTACCACAAATTAACCGACGTGTACCACAAATGTCCTCATTGTGATGCGGTTTTGACACCGGAGCCTGATTTTTTTTATGGCGCTATGTACATCAGTTATGCTTTCTCGGTCGCCTTGGTCATAAACGTTCTCATCGTACTGAATTTTGTTTTCAACGATCCTGAAATGTGGGTTTATGGAGTTACAGTTGTGGTTACTAATTTACTTCTGCTACCTGTGATGTTGAGGTATTCCAAGATTTTGTATTTATACGGAGTCGGGAAGCTGAAATTTGACCCAAAGTATTCTAAAGTATAATCAAAGATTTTATAAAACGTAGCCATCCCGATTTTGTCGAATCGGGATGGCTACGTTTTTTTATACAAAAAGTGATTTGTCAGCTCCGCAGGCCTGTAACATGAAGTTGTGGAGTTCATAGTTTTTGACAAATCCTACCAAATTCTCCGATCCCGGACCAAACATGGCCAATTCGACATGGTCAGCGGAGTGGTTGCTGCCGGCCCACTGTATCGAAGTGTGTGGAGCCTGCATGGACGCCAAGGGCATAAAAGGAAGATTTCGTGGATTGTACATACCGTCCGCACTTCTTTGGTAACTTTTTAAGATAGTTTCGGCTTCCTCCGTTTTTAAGGTGATTTTCTGATGGCTGACGATCAGGTCGATTACCTGTGCGGAAGTGTACTCCGGCGTGATCTGATTCAAAATCCATTGGTTAGAGGCTTTGGTGTCAAATAACCTTTCGAAGTTTTTATTGGCCTGATTGCTGTAAAATAGTCCCGGATTGCTGTTGCCATGGTCGGTGGTGATGACCACGAGCGTTTCTTTGTCTTTTGTCGCAAAGTCCATAGCGACGGCCACAGCATTGTCAAAATCCACCTGATCGTAGAGTAGTGCGGCAGCGTCATTGCCGTGGGCAGCCCAATCGACTTTTCCGCCTTCCACTTGCATGACAAAGCCTTTTTGGTTTTTGCTCATAACCTCAATGGCTTTTTTGGTCATTTCGGCAAGGGAGGGGATTTCATTTTTTAGCTTTTCATTGTTTTCTCTATCCACTGCGTAAGGCAATCCGTCATCGGTAAAAACCGCCATGATCGGTTTACTTCCATCAGCCTGCATCATCTCTCTTTTGTTTCTTGCTACTTCAAAGCCCGTCTGTTTGTAAGCATCGAACAGGTCCCTTTTGTCCTGTCTTCCTTCAGCAGAAAAAAACTCAGCACCGCCTCCCATCATCACGTCAAACCTTAGCTTGAGGTATTCTTCGGCTATTTCAGGCATGGCATTTCTGCTGCCATTATTGACACAAAAAGATGCCGGAGTCGCATGGGTAATCTGAACAGTCGTCACACAGCCAACTGATTTTCCCATAGATTTGAATTTCTGAAGGATTGGAATGGGTCTTTCTCCATTTGGGCCGACATTGAGTGCGCCGTTTTTGACACGCATGCCGCCACCCCAAGCAGAGCCGGCAGCAGCAGAATCGGTGATGAATGAATTGGCAGACGCTGTATCCATCAAGGCTCTTTTGACCATGTTTTTCTCGTAAAGGTCTATCCAATTGGAAGATCTTCCTTCTTTGTTTTTCAAAAGGATGTCTGCCATATTGAGTGTGCCTGAACTCATGCCGTCACTGACCAAAAAAATGATATTTTTGGCCTGTCCCAATTTGGGTTTTGGAGAAGACGCTAAAGTAGGGAATGAGGTGAGTGCACCCAGACCGATGGTGGTCAAAATGCCGTTTTTGAAGAAATCGCGTCTTTTCATGTTGATATATGGGTTTTGATAAATGATTAGCTTAATTTTTAACCGTGTAAAATTAAACCGATTTAAATTCCAAAAAGTAAATTAAGAATTAGCTTTTTGTTATCAACCAACTTTTTAACCAAAGGCTTTATTTTTGATTAGTCTGGGAATTGCATAAAACAGTATTTTGATTTCAATGGATATTTCAATTTTAAAATCATGGTAAAAATATTGTTAAGATACTTGTTGGGGTTATTCTTTGTAATCGCCGGTTTCAACCATTTTTTGAATCCTGAGTTTTATCTTCCTTTGATTCCGGACTATTTGCCGTATCCAATATGGATCAATACGATTTCAGGGATAATGGAAATACTTCTGGGCCTGGGAGTTTTTGGGGAAAAATTCTCCAAAGTAGCCGCATGGGGAATTGTGGTCTTGTTGATTTTATTTATCCCCTCCCATATCTATTTTATTCAAATCGGCAGTTGTGTGGATGGTGGGCTTTGTGTCCCGGAATGGATTGCCTGGATAAGACTCTTGGTTATTCACCCGATATTGGTTTTTTGGGCTTATATTTTCACAAAAAATAAGAGTTATGGCAAATAACGTTTTTGGAGAGGTTTTGGCTGTTTGTAGCAATGAACCCAAGACCGGGTATTATCGAAATGGCTGCTGTGAAACCGGGCCTGATGACCTTGGTACGCATACAGTTTGTGCGGTGATGACGGAAGAATTTTTGGTTTTCAGCTATAAAAGAGGAAATGACCTCATAACCCCAAGACCTGAATATGCTTTTCCCGGCCTCAAGCCCGGTGACAAGTGGTGTCTATGTGCCAGCAGATGGATGGAGGCGTACAAGGCTGGAGCCGCACCGTTCGTGATTTTGGAGGCAACCCACGAAAAAACATTGGATTATATTCCTTTGGAGGAGTTGGTAAAGTTTGCTTTGGTTTAATCCGCGCCAATAAATTGGTAACTTTGAGATAGTCATTGGCCTTAATCCTGTTTTACTTTAGATTTTACTGACATGAAAATATCCCTGACCATCGCAATGATTTCTTTATCTATGTTTTTTTCCCGGATTTCTTTTGGACAGGAAGAAAAGGATGGAAGTAATCATGGTGTTTTTGTGGAGTTTTTCGGAAACGGTCTCTTCTACTCTGTAAATTATGACACCCGGTTTTCAAAGAAAGTCGATGGATTGGGAGGAAAAGTGGGATTCGGATACATAGGAATAGATGGGGACCATTATTCTACTTTCCCTTTTTTGGTCAATTATTTACGCGGAAAAGAAGGGCATTATTTTGAAATGGGAGTGGGGGCAAATTATTTGGTTGCTGATTACAAAAATGGGAGTGGCGTTATTGGCAGCCCCGAAATAGCCAAATGGGAGGGATGGTCCGGTAACATGAGTTTGGGATATCGGTATCAGCCTGTCGATGGTGGGCTTTTATTCAGAGCCGGGATCACGCCGATGTTTAGAAAAGGGGAATTCAGACCCTTTTGGCCTCAGATTTCGGTCGGTTATGCTTTTTGAAAGTTGGCTTTTGAAGATACAATCAGCGTATTATTCGCGTATTTGTCCATCACCTTTGATTACCCACTTGTAGCTGCACAGTTCATTGAGGGCCATTGGTCCTCTGGCGTGAAGTTTTTGTGTGCTGATCCCAATCTCCGCCCCGAGTCCAAACTGGTTACCATCTGTAAATGCGGTAGAGGCATTGGCATAGACAGCCGCTGCATCGACGGATTTGAGAAATAGATCGATGTTGGTTGGGTTTTCGGAAATAATGGCTTCACTATGTTTGGAGCTGTATTGTGCGATGTGGTCCATGGCTTCTTCCAGATTTGAGACTGTTTTGATGGACATTTTCAGGGATAAAAACTCTGTTCCAAAATGTTCTTCACGCGCTTTTTCTACCAAAGGATGGTTGGATATCCAAGGAAATGAAGCTTGATCTGCAAAAATGGTCACTCCTGCAGATAGAAGTTTTTCAACCAATTCAGGCAAATCAGTTAGCCTGTCCCGGTGGATAATCAGACAATCCAAACTGTTGCAGACACTGGGACGTCGGGTTTTGGAATTGAAGATGATAGCCTTTCCTTTTTCTAGATCTGCCGATTCATCAAAATAAGTATGTACAATCCCTGCCCCGGTCTCGATGACTGGAACTTTTGAATTTTGTCTCACAAAATCAATCAATCCCTGACTACCTCTCGGGATAATCACATCCACAAAATCTACCGCTTCAAGTAATGCTTTGGTGGCCCCCCGATCCGGAGGAAGGAGTTGAAAAGCCTCTGTTGGCAATCCGTTTTCTTCCAAGGCGCGATGGATAAGGGACATAATTGCCCGATTGGAATGGTCAGCATCTGAGCCCCCTTTGAGGATTAGGCCGTTTCCCGATTTGAGCGCTAGGGCAAAAACATCGAAAGTCACATTTGGCCTTGCTTCATAAATCACCCCCAACACCCCAAGCGGGACGGTGATTTTTTTGAGGCTCAACCTGTTGGGAAGGATTTTTTCTTCAATAATTTTGTCAAGAGGGGACGGAAGATTTTTGATCTGGGTCAATTCTTCACAAATGGCTTTAATCCTTTCTTCCGTGAGTTTTAATCTGTCGTATTTGGGATCATTGGTGTCCATCAGTGCCAAGTCTTTGGCGTTCTCTGCCAAAATGAATGGTATTTGAGCTAGGCTAATCCGAACCAAAGAAGACAATGCATTTTGAATGGCAGTTTCATCTACAGCCATCAGTTTTCTGGATGCCGATTTGACTTTTTTGAAAATGAGGTTATAATCAGCCATTTTGAAACAGATAGAGGTAATCGTAATGGATAAAAGGTTTTTGGTTTTTCTGACCGATTTTTTCCTGAACAAGAGGGGAGGGGTATTCTGCTTTGCCAAGTCCGATTTTTGCGCCTTTTTCATCGGTAATCCGGATGATATCTCCCTTAGAGAAATCCCCTTTGACGGAAATAACCCCTATCGGCAAAAGGCTGCTGATCTTATTCGAAGTCAAGGCAATGCTTGCGCCTTCATTGATCACCACCTCGCCTTTGAAATATTGGTCTCCATGTGCCAGCCATTTTTTAGGGCTATGTTTTCTCGGATTGGGTTCGAAGAAGGTGGAGGGTGCTTTTTGGTTGAAAATATCCAACAGGATGTTTTCTTTCTTTCCATTTGCAATCCAAACCTGAATCCCCAATTCTGCTGCTTTTTTGGCCATACTGGTCTTGGTGAGCATTCCTCCGCGCCCAAAAGAGGATTTGACAGGGCTTATAACCTCACCAAGGTCTGGTAATTTGTTTCCAATTAAATGGATCAGTTTGGACTCCGGAAGGGATGGGTTTCCATCAAATATTCCGTCTACATTGGTAAGTAAAACCATGCTGTCGGCATTCACCATGGCAGCGGTCAGGGAGGCCAATTCATCATTGTCGGTAAACATCAACTCGGTGATGGCCACTGTATCATTTTCATTGATCACCGGAACTATTCCTTGTGAAATCAGGCCGAGGAGGCAATTTCTCATGTTCAGATAATGCTTCCGATCCCTAAAATCCTCCTTGGTTACCAAGATCTGGGAAATGGTAATATCATGCTTTTTAAATAGTCCTTTGTAGGTATTGATCAGTTCAATCTGCCCGTTTGATGCCCATATCTGTTTTTTCAATATGGGGTCTGTTTTTTCAGGCAGGGCGATTTCCCCTCTTCCAAAAGCCACAGCGCCCGATGAAACCAACAGCACTTTGATGCCTTCAGATTTTAAGGAGGCAATCTGCGTCACCAAGGCATCCATCCTTTCCCTATCAGGATGACCGCCATCTTTTGTCAGGACGTTGGATCCGATTTTGATTACAAGGATTTTGGGTTTTTGTAACATAACCTATGTGCTGTTGCCATTATGTTACAATATTAGCCTTTATGTTGACTGTTTTCAAAAGAAAGTATGCGAATGTCGTCAAAACAAAAAATCCTGCCCTAATAGGCAGGATTTAGTCAATAAACATGAAAAAAAGATTTTTTAATTAATCACCACCTTTTTGGTTTCCCAATGGTAGTTATTCTTGATTTTGATTAGGTACAATCCTTTTGGAAGTGAAGATAAATCCATTTCCACAAGCCTTCCGGAAATGCCTTTTACTGTTCTTACTATTTGACCCTGATTATCCAGCACCATGATTTCGGCTTCCTCCATGTTTGTGTTTTGGGAAAGGACTTTCACAATGCCGGTAGAAGGGTTTGGATATACTTTGTATTCAATAGTTTCCTTGTTTGTCTGCAAGGTGACACCCACGACTTTGAAGGTCTCACTGGTTCCGTCATAATCCGTCTGTGTCAATCTGTAAAATTGTCTACCAAAAACCGGACTTTCGTCGATAAAGTCATAGAACAAAATAATATCAGAATCTCCCGCGCCTGGAATAATACCGATCGGGGACCAAGTGCTTCCATCCAGAGACTTCTCCAAGGTGAAAAACGCATTGTTTTTTTCCATCGCCGTAGACCAGGATACTTTGATTTTTTCATCTTCAGTTATCACGGCAGTAAAGGAGAGAAGCTCGATTGGTAGGATTCTGAACGACTGGGACAAAGTAAATATACCAGGGGAAAAACCAGGAACTGCCGTTTGGTTGCGGACACTTCCGGTGCTGGCATTTCCTGAAAGCGCATCCTGACCTAAATCTATCCATTGGGATCCATCCCATTGGGTTACCATAAATTCATTGTAATCATCTATCGGGCAGGTTCTATCCGATGACCAAGTCATGGTCAGCACAGGAATGGCAGTGGAGTTTGTGTTATCAAGTTCCCAATATTCACATTCGTTGACAATTCCGATAGTGGGTTCTTTGCTTTCCCTGTCATAGGGAATGTCATCTGGATTGACATGGAAATATCTTCCCGTAAAATGCTGGGTGGCAGCTCCACCCAATGCAGAGGTTGTGAGAGGAGCATAAAACCCATCATTTCCAAAAGGGTATGTGAAGGCAGTATTACCCACTTTACGTATTCTTCCGTTGACATGAGAGGCATTTGATCCTCCTGTTACAATAGAACCGGAAGGAAAAGTCAGAAGGTTTTCATCGTTATTGATGATTCCACCGATGAGTTCAAGTGATATTGGTATGGATATGGGGTCAGATAATTCAAGAGTTCCTGTTCCATTCATCCTTACCCTTCTTAAAACTGGGATTAAGGTTCCATCTGTCAGAAGATTTTGTGCAGTGCTTCCATTGATTTCCACCGTTCCTGTACCGAGACCAAATGTCAATACAGTATTGGAAAGCGCTGTTGAAATATCCCCGGCAAAAGTACTGACGTTGTTAAAGGCAGGTTCGATGGCTCCCGTTGAATTTTTGGCAAAAGTCACATCGCCAAGAAATGTGTCTCCCACTCCCACAGCTGGACTTGCAGTCCTTATTCTTCCTGTTCCATTATTGACCAAAGTGAAATCCCCAAAGGTATTTCCACCCATCCAATCATTGGTTGTAGTTCCATTTTTGATCATGGTAGTCAATGTTCCCGGATTGGTACTGAAGCTGTTTCCACCGTTGTTGAGTTGAATACCGGTGAATGCAGTAAAGGTGTTGTTATCCGGGAATGCATTGCCATTATCAATGGTGATTCCACCGGTTCCTGTTGAGAAGGTGTTATTTCCGGCTACCGTATTGTTACCGGCAATCAGCATAGTGGTGCCTGCGGTGAAGGTATTTGTTCCTGAAAAGGCATTGGTGTTAGAAATGGCGATGGAGGTGGCTGCGGTAAAAGTATCATTTCCGGGAAATGAGCTGTTGTTCAAAATTGAAATCAAACCTGCGGAGTTGAAAGTATCATCTCCTGCAAATACGCTTCCATTTTGTAATGTAATGGCACCTGAAAGGGTTGTTATCCCAATATCTCCATTGAAGGTACTAGCTGAAGCAGAAAAGGTATTCATCGAAAAATCCCCATTCGGAGCAGAGGAAAGTTGCGAAAAATTATTTACGGTCAAAGTATTTCCTACAGTATAATCTGTCGTCAACAATCCGCCTGAGACCAACGTGCTTGTTCCTCCGTTGATGCCAAAATTCATTGTACCTCCTGCATTGAGGTTATTGATCGTGACATTGTCTCCAAACAAATTGGTGCCTGCTCTTGCGATTTCGAAGGTATTTGTTCCATTGTTTATAAATGTACTGGTACCTGCAAAGGTGTCTCCAAGAGTATTTGCTAGTCTCAATAAATTGTTGGAGTTATTGACTATGGTCGCAGGTCCAAAGGTGTTTCCTCCCTGAAGGACAAGATTGTTAGGTGAATTGTCAGTCAAAAATAAAGTTCCAAATGTATTTCCTGGACCCCAAGTCACATTTGCTCCTCCATTCCTTGTCAAAATAGTAGTGTTGCCCGGATTGCTAAATAGGTTGCCTCCTGTAGCCATATTCATCTGACCTGCGGAAATGAAAGAGTTGTTTCTTGCAAATGTATTTGCCCCTAGGAAAGTGATGGTAGTCGCATTGACTGTGAAATCTCCCTGAAAGCTACTGTTTTGTGATTCAAAAGTCACCGGGTTAAAGACGCTGTTTGGAACCGGAGTGGCTTGTGTAAACCTCCTGACGTTTAAGGTCCCCGAATTGAAGTTGGTGGTGGTCAGGGCGCCATTGGTCTGGACTGAAGTTCCGTTTTGGGCTGTGGTCCCACCAAACCTCATTGTTCCTGCTGCATTGTTGTCAATCGTTATCTGATCTGCAAAAGTGGAATTGCCATTGTATGCGATATCAAAAATATCCGGTCCATTATTTATAAAAGTACTTGTACCTAGGAAAGTATCGCCGTTTGTATTTGCCAATCTTAAAAGCCCGCCTGCGGAGTTATTGGTAATATGCACAGGGCCGAAAGTGTTTCCGCCAAACCATGCATCATCTGTGTTTGATGCCGGACCTTTTACAAAAGTTGAATTATTGCCGGGAACAGTGCTGAAAAAATTTGAACCACTCATTACAATCCGGGCATTGGCATTGAAAATATTCGTTCCGTCATACCGGTTGGAGCCGGTAAAGGTCATAGTTCCAGTTCCGGTTGTATTGACCGCAAAATCCCCTAAAAACGAGCTGTTGGCTGAGGTAAATGTTACGGTATTGAATACAGGGCCGTTTGGAGCATTGGTCAATTGGGTGAAATTATTGATTTCTAGTACGTTTGAAGCTGCGAAATCTGCGGTTACCAATCCTCCTGTTTGAAGTACCGAAGTACCTCCTAATTCTCCGAATCTTACCTCCCCACCGGGAGCCGAATTATTTATTGTTATTTCTTGGGCAAAAGTATTTGCTCCCCTGTATGCGATGTCCATGTAGGCGGTTCCATTGTTTTGGAAAGTTACCGGTCCATTAAAAGTGTCTCCTATGGTATTCGCAAACCTTAAATTGGTATTTGAATTATTGGTAATCAAAGTATTTCCATTAAAGGTATTTCCGCCTTGCATGGTAAGGGCATTCGCGGAATTGTCAGTTAAAGAAAGGTTTCCGAAAGTATTACCCGGACCCCAGGTTATCCCTCCGCCACCATTTCTGATCATGGTGGTGGCATTGATGGGTGAGCTAAAAGTATTTCCGCCAGCAGTCATGGTAATTTGACCCGCTGAAATAAAAGAATTATTCCCCTCAAAAATATTGGCATTGGTAAAAGTCATGTTACCTGAGGTAGTCACAGAAAAGTCGCCCAAAAAGTTATTGTTTGCCGAAGTAAAAGTTACCGTATTGAAATTTCCGTTTGGAGCATTCGTCAATTGAGTAAAATTATTGATTTCAAGAATATTGCAAACTGCAAACCCTGTGGTAACCAAACCTCCTGTTTGCAGCACCGAAGTTCCTCCTACTTCACCAATTCTTACCTCTCCCCCTGGAGAAGAATTGTTTATAGTAACCTGTTGAGCAAAAGTATTGGTACCATTGTAGGAAATATCCATAAATGCTGTTCCATTGTTCTGAAAGGTGGCAAATCCATTATAGGTGTCTCCTGTCACTGATGCCATTCTAAAGTTGGAGTTGGTATTGTTGGTAATGAACAAATCACCATTAAAAGTATTACCACCATTCCAGTAGAAAAATCCAGGGGCATTATCTGTAAAGTTAAGATTGCCGAAAGTATTTCCTCCAGCCCAAGTAGAGTTCCCGCCGGCATTTCGTGTAAAGTTGGTGGTTCCCCCGGGATTGCTGAATGAGTTATTGCCGGTCAGCATGTTCATTCCATTTCCTGCAATAAATGTATTGTTTCCGGCAAAGGTATTGTTGCCATTGAAATTGATAGCTCCCGTTGTAGTGACTTGAAAATCACCCAAAAAGGTACTGTTGGCAGCAGAAAATGATGTTAAAGTGAAAGGAGGGTGTGCGACGTTCATCGCTTGAGTCAAGTTATTGACTACCAAAGTTCCGATAAATCCCGATGTGGCCAATCCGCCGGTAACAAGCGTTGATGTACCCCCGCCGGCACCAAAATTTATTTGGCCAGTGGCACTGGTATTGTTAATAATGATGCTGTTGATGGAGTTGGTCCCATTAAATGACATTTCAATATTCCCTGTCCCATTTTTATTTACTATCAATGAACCATTAAATGTATCCCCATTCGTATTTGCAAAGCGAAGCCTATCATTATCAGTATTGGTAATTATTGTCGGACCATTGAAAGTGTTGTTGCCTGGTAGGTCATTATTTACTCCTCCCGTTTTGGTTATAGTTATATTCCCATTGAATACCACATTCGCAATTGAATTGAAATTAGTGGCGCTAAGTCCTCCGTTTGCAATTGTCCCGCCTGTAATAGCACTGTTCCTGACTGTCAATACATTTCCGTCCAAGGTTAGGGTACCACCACTCATGGTCAAATCCCTCATGGTAATGTTGCCGGAAAGCGTTGGCTGGAATGTCCCCGCACCGTTGATAATGGCATCTTCAGCATTGGTATTCGGAACATTCGCCGGAGTCCAGTTGGCAGCGGTGTTCCAATCAGAACTTACGCTTCCATTCCAAGTGATTTGGGCAAAACCCGAGGAAAAGGTTGCCACAAAAAGAATTGAAAACAGTAAAATTTTTTTCATTTTATTTCAATTGAGATAATCAAAAACGGGTGTTTGGCAAATCGATTATCAGGCGGGAAATTTTGGGCGAAATTTCATGGCCTTATATTCGTACTTCATTAATTGAGGAATGTTTTTTGTGTTTTTCGGGTGATTCCTACTGAAAAATAAATAAAAAATATTAAAATAAAAGGAATATTTATGTAAATAAACGGCTTCAAGATTTTGTGTGAAATTCCTTTAGGTCAGAACGTAGGTTGAGATCAGATTTCCTTTTTCACAGAAATCATGCATGAAGGAATGGAAATGGAGACGGATCGGCGTTCTTAAATTTGAATTTTAAGCCAAATTTTCTAAAAGGTTTTTATAAAAAATCAGATGTACGGGAGGTAAAAAATCAAAACCACTTTTTTCTTTTAAAATAGTACACCATCGCCAAAGTCGATCCCAAAAAGAAAATCCAAATCAAAAGATAGCCATATTTCCAGCCTAATTCCGGCATAAACTCGAAGTTCATGCCGTATACTCCGGCGATGAAAGTCAGGGGAATAAAAATCGTTGCAATAATGGTCAGGGTTTTCATGACCTCATTTTGCTTGAGGCTCAAATTCGACATGAACAATTCTACCAAGGCAGAAATAGACTCCCTCTGGATTTCCAGGTTTTCAATTATTTCTATGACATGTTCATAGACATCATTGATAAATGGAGTTGTTTTCTTTTTGACCAAAGGATTTTCTGATTTTTTCCAGGCAGACAATAGTTCTCTGGTCGGCCATACAGTTCTTTTGATCTGTTGGATAGTTTTTCTTTGGAGAAAGATTTCAGGCAGTTTGGTTTTCTTCGACTGACTGATGATGCTGTCTTCCATATCTTCGATTCTCTCAACAGCCAGTTCCAAGCAATCAAAGTACTTGTCCACGATGGCATCAAGCAAGGTATAGGCAAAATAATCAGTACCCATTTTCCGCATTTTGCCGGTTGGGTTTTCCAATCGTGACCTGATAGGGTCAAAAATATCAAAAGGATTTTCCTGTATAGAGATGATGTAGTTTTTTCCAAAAAGTATACTTACCTGTTCCGTGATGGGTTCACGCGATTTGTTTTTGGAATAAATCATTTTGCACACCACAAAGATATTTTCTTCAAATTCTTCAAACTTTGGTCTTTGGGAGGTGTTTTTGATATCCTCAAGTGTCAAGTGATGAATATCAAAAATTTCGCTTATTTCTTTAAGCAAAGATTCATTTTCGAGGCCATAGAGGTTAAGCCAAAATTTATGGTTGATTTCCAAAAACGGTTTTATCTCCTCTGAAGTGGTAATATGGTGCTTCTTTAAAATACCATCTCCAAATTCATAAATCTCCATACTGGATTCATTTGATCGGGATTTGACCGTACTGATCATAAAATATATTTGATTTTTTCGGGAGAAAGAGGCTTTTCAATGAATCCTTCCACGCAGGCATACTCTTTGGCTTTTTGGCGGTCCTGAAAATCAATGGAACTTGAAAGGACGATAATCCTGTCTTTCCTCAGTTTAAATTCCTTCATGTATTGGTTAAGAAAATCCCAACCGTTCATGACCGGCATGTTGATATCCAAGAAAATGAGAATATTCTCCGCTACATCCATCTTCCCGATCCTTTCAATCGCCTGTTCGGCCTCTAAAAATTCTTCAATGTGGGGGGTAAGTTTTAATTTCGAAATCAACCTTCTGTTTATCAAGTTGTTGATAGGATCATCATCTACTAAAATTATGGAATGGAATCTTTGCATAGATGCTAATAGGAATTTCGAAAAGTCGTTTAAGTAATTTCAAATATACTTCTCTAAATTAAATTAAACCGGATTTATTTGAAATTGATTTCTGATAATTTTAATATACATACCATGGATAAGAAAAAAAAAGAGGAACCTTTTGAGTTCCTCTTCCTATTTTGATTGGAGATTTGATTACATCATACCGCCCATTCCACCGCCGCCCATTGGAGGCATGGCAGGAGAATCTTCTTTCACATCGGCTACCACACATTCGGTAGTGAGCAACAATGCTGCGATAGAAGCGGCATTTTCCAAAGCCAATCTTGTCACTTTGGTAGGATCGATGACACCTGCTTCGAAAAGGTCTTCATAGACATCTGTTCTTGCATTGTAACCGAAATTACCTTTATTTTCTTTGATTTTGTTGATGACAACTGAACCTTCACCACCGGCATTCGCCACGATGGTTCTCAACGGAGATTCGATAGCAAATCTGATGATATTGATACCTGTATCTTCATCTTCATTGGCACCTTTCAATTGATCCAAAGCTGCAGCAGCTCTAACCAAAGCAACACCACCACCTACTACTACTCCTTCTTGAACAGCAGCTCTGGTCGCATGCAATGCATCGTCAACTCTGTCTTTCTTTTCTTTCATTTCTACTTCAGTAGCAGCTCCGATGTACAGGATAGCAACCCCACCTGACAATTTTGCCAATCTCTCCTGAAGTTTTTCTCTATCATAGTCAGAAGTTGTTTTTTCTATCTGAGCTTTGATTTCGTTGATTCTTGCTTCGATGCCTGACTTTTCGCCTGCACCGTTGACAATAGTAGTATTGTCTTTGTCGATGTTGATTTTTTCGGCAGTTCCAAGGTAATCGATGGTAGCATTCTCCAACTTGTAACCTCTTTCTTCAGAAATTACAGTTCCTCCAGTAAGCACAGCAATATCTTCCAACATTGCCTTTCTTCTGTCACCGAATCCAGGAGCTTTTACAGCTGCTACTTTCAAGGCACCTCTGATTTTGTTTACTACCAATGTAGCTAATGCTTCACCGTCAACATCTTCAGAAATGATCAATAAAGGTCTGCCTGATTGTGCAACCGGCTCTAGAACAGGAAGCAATTCCTTCATAGAAGAGATCTTCTTGTCATAGATCAAAATAAATGGTCTGTCCAATTCGACTTCCATTTTTTCTGTGTTGGTCACAAAGTATGGAGAAAGATATCCTCTGTCAAATTGCATACCTTCTACGGTGCGGACTTCAGTTTCTGTTCCTTTTGCTTCTTCTACAGTGATGACACCGTCTTTACCGACTTTGTCCATTGCATTTGCTATCATCTTGCCGATTTCCTCGTCATTGTTAGCAGATACAGTAGCTACTTGTTGGATTTCTTTGCTGGTAGAGATTGTTTTTGAATTTGCTTTCAAATCAGCAATGATAGCAGCTACAGCCTTGTCGATACCTCTTTTGAGGTCCATCGGGTTGGCACCTGCAGCTACGTTTTTGATTCCAAGGCCAAAAATCGCTTGGGTCAATACAGTGGCAGTGGTAGTTCCGTCACCTGCGTTGTCGGCAGTTTTGGAAGCTACTTCTTTCACTAACTGAGCACCCATGTTTTCAATTGGCTCAGACAATTCTATTTCTTTGGCTACTGTCACACCATCTTTGGTGATCGCTGGTGCACCAAATTTTTTGTCAATGATGACATTTCTTCCTTTTGGTCCGAGTGTAACTTTTACTGCATCAGCAAGAGCGTCCACGCCTTTTTTCAATCTGTCTCTAGCGTTGGTATTGAAAAATAGTTCTTTAGCCATTTTTTTGTTGTTTTAGGTTCTTTTAAATGTTTGGATAAGATGATTAAAGAATCGCAAAAATGTCTGATTCTCTCATGATAAGGTAATCATGTCCCTCAACTGCAAGTTCTGTACCTGCGTATTTGCCATAAAGCACTTGGTCACCTACTTTTACAGTCATCGGCTCGTCTTTTTTACCGCTTCCTACTGCGATCACTGTGCCTTTCTGAGGTTTTTCCTTGGCAGTATCAGGGATGTAAAGTCCAGATGCGGTTTTTTCTTCAGCTGCAGCAGGCTCCACCAGAACTCTGTCTGCAAGAGGTTTGATGTTTACTTTTGACATAATTATTGGATTTTTAAAGGTTAGTAACAAAATCTTGTAAACCTCAATTATCACTTCTTGTGCCAAAGAATATATTAAACGGCCAACTGACATATAGTCCGTCAATTTGGCTTTAAGGCTGTCAGAAGTTCGAGGTTCCAATAAAATTTCCTGTCAATTTTTCCCATGTATTTTTAATTGATGTCAGATTTTTTTAAATTTTCACAAACAGAATGTTATGAAAAGCTTATCTGAAAATTGGATTACGGAAGGTTGGATAGATTTTGAATACAAAAAATACCTTCTTTTGGCCTATTTGCAACATGTCGGCGGACAGTTCAAAGAGGTGAAATTATATCCACCTTTGGCCGACTTGATTCAGCACTACACCCGGCTGAAGAATTTTGAGCAGAACAGAGACCAAATCAAATCTGCATTCCCAAAAATGCTACAGGGTCCTGACACCAAAGAGCTGAAGTTTATATACAAGCCTTTGGTCATTGATGATGATATGATGAAACAGTTGGAAGAGATTGTGGCATTTTCTCTTCCCCAACTCAAAAACCATATCGAAGACGGAAAAAACATCTATGATTTTCTGGAAGGAGAAATGATGATAGAACCAATCGGAATTTCCCCTTTATATCAGAAGGAGGGGTACGTTTTTCTTTCCTTTGACAAGTCCAAAGATGTATTTGTATACAGGTACAAAGTGAATCTGTTCCAAAACAGCGTCGATACCTTCAAAGGAATCATGATGCAATTGGTCCAAAAAGCAAGAAGATCCATTCTCAATACCTATGAAAATATCAAACTTGACCTGATAAAAACCAATAGAGAACTTCCAAACCCTGCGACATACAGTATTTGCAGCCGGCAGCAGATTCCATTGGAAGAGAGTTTTGTTCCAATCAGCAAAAGACTGATCCTAAAAATGGTGGAATAAAAAAGCCCGCTTGGTGCGGGCTGTTATTTTTTTAATTTTAGTTTTCCGTGGTATCGACCGGAACCGTTTCTGTTCCTTCGGTAGGCAATATGCTTTCCGTATCACCAAAAGAAGGGCTTACAACTTGTTTCCTTGCATTTTCAATATTCGGAGAAGTGGTTTGCCCCGGCTGAATGGTTGAAAAGAAAGCCGAAGATGAAAGAGCAAGGGCCAAGATGGCAATTGCCAAAACCCAGGTAGATTTTTCAAGAATATTTCCGGTCTTGGTTACACCCATTATCTGGGATGCACCCGCACCAAAAGCGGCTCCAACGCCTCCTTTTGAATCCTGTGCAAGGATGACAAGAACCAATAAAACCGCCAAAATGATTGTTAACGTAATGAGAAATGTGAACATATGATTGCTATTGTAAATCAAAGCCTTTAATTAAGTCCGCAAAGTAAATGCTTTTATCTGGAAATTTCACCATTAATTTTTGATAAATTTCTTTCGCTTTTTGTTTTTTGCCTTGCTTGACCAACAGTTTGGCATACGATTCCGAAAGCAAGGTGGGATGGAGATGGGTGCTGTTTTCGGAGAGATCAGCCTGTTTTTGGAAATCTTCCATTTCCTTGAGCGTCGCCAACTTGAATTCCCTTTTGCTGAAAGCTTTGATCAGGTCTATCTGTTCTTTTTTCTTCTCATCTACAATTTCCTTCTTCTCTCTTTTCCTGATGTTTTCAATCAGATCATCATTTACCCTTCTTTTTTTGGGTTTTGGCGGTGTTACGGGTTCTTCAATACTTTGGGTTACCTGTTGGTCTTTCCGGCTATTGAGATTTTCTTCGAGTTTTTTGAGGATTTTTGCCCTGAGTTCCGGATCTGTTTCTTTGGTGGGTTCAGGAACCAAGGATTTTTCAAATCCCTCTAAAACAATGTTTTTTTGATTGTTTGGTTTGAAATTGGAAAAAGTTTCCATGTTTTCGACAATCTTGTTTTCCAAAAACCGGAATGGGACATCAGATTCGACCATTAATTTGAGCCAAGCCCGATCCGGACTTGTAATGGCTGCCCAATTCAAAAGCTCCTTGGATTTCCCCGCTGATTTTTCAAATTCATACTTGGAGAGTAAAACTTTGGGAACTTGAAAAAACGGAAAACTCTCATGCAATTTGATCAGGTGGGTGATATCTTCTTTTTGAAGGTTGTTGCCTACTTTCAGAATTGAGATTAGTTGATGGCTGTTCACGGATTTGATTGTTGAATAGATTCCAATTTACTCATTTTTACCAATTGGCAACGGTGGCAGTGAAAATGTCCTGAATAATATTCTCAAATATTTCTTCGATCAATTGGCTCTCAACCTGAAGAATAGAAGTTGTCCTTGGGTCATAATCTTGAAAAAACGAAAAAGTTTGTTTGAGATTTTCATCCTCATTGACCGTATTCAGGTACTCCACTTCAATAGAAATCGTCAATCGCATTTGCCCCGCTCTGTCAGGAAGATTGGGGTCTGTGCTCGTTACTGTTGCCTGTGGAGTGATTGCATATCGTTTGATTGCTCCGAGAAACTGTAAATCACCATTTGTCCTGACCAATTCCAACTGTGTATTTCTCTGATAAAATTCCTTGAGCGATTCTGTAAATAGCTGCTCCATATTGGCAGGACCACCGCCGGAATCATTGAAGAAATTTTCCACCGAAAAGGACTTGGTCAATTCATAATTAATATTCGTTCCGGTAAAGCTGTATTTGATCGCACATCCCTGAAGCAGCAATATCGGAAGCAGCAATGTCAAGAAATATCGTCTGGTTTTCCTATTCAATGTCATATTGTTTGATTTTTCTATATAACGTCCTTTCGGATATCCCAAGGTCACCTGCAGCGTATTTTCTTTTGTTGTTGTGTTTCCGAAGCGCTTTGAGGATCATTTCTTTTTCTTTTTTCTCCAAAGAAAGTGAATTGTCGTCTTCCTCATGGATGATGTCTTCGATAGTATCGTCGTCATAATCTTCCGTTTCCTCATTTTGGTTTTGATGGTCAATGACCAAAGGCAAATTGGAGGGAGCGGTTGAAGGCTTTTTCTCTTCGAATGAAGAAGCAGGTTCCAAATCATCGAAGAGGTTTTGGTGCTTGCTCATGATGTTGGGATTCAATCCACCTGACTGGAAAGCCTCCAAAACCATTTTTTTAAGCTCGTTTACGTCCTTTTTCATATCAAAAAGGACTTTGTATAGTATTTCTCTTTCTGAAAAATCAGAGAATTCATTCGATCCTCCCGATTTTCCTGTCAAGGCCGGAAGCCTGCTTTGATCCGTAGGTAAGTATTTGGCTAAGGTTGCTGCTTCGACCTCTCTGTTTTCTTCCAACAATGAAATCTGCTCCGCTATGTTTTTAAGCTGACGGATATTTCCGGGAAAAGGGAATTTTATCAATAACTTCTTGGCAGCATCGTCAAGGGAAATAGGCTTTACTTTATACCGTTCGGAAAAATCAGTTGTGAATTTTCGGAACAACATGACGACATCTTCGCCTCTTTCCCGCAGTGGCGGCACATAGATCGGAACTGTATTCAACCTGTAATAAAGGTCTTCCCTGAATTCCCCTTTGTCCACGGCTTTGATCAGGTTGACATTGGTGGCTGCGATGACTCGGACGTTGGTTTTGAGCACTTTGGAAGAACCGACTTTGATAAATTCTCCATTTTCCAAAACCCTCAATAGCCTTGCCTGCGTTCCTAATGGCATTTCTCCGATTTCATCTAGAAAAATCGAACCGCCATCGGTCACTTCAAAATAACCTTTTCTTGCTTCATGTGCGCCGGTGAAGGATCCCTTTTCATGGCCAAAAAGCTCGGAATCAATCGTTCCTTCCGGAATTGCCCCGCAGTTGATGGCGATGAATTTGCCATGTTTGCGGAGGCTAAGCGAGTGTATGATTTTTGAAAATGATTCCTTGCCGCTGCCGCTTTCTCCGGTAATCAAAACGGTCATGTCGGTCGGGGAAGCCTGCATCGCCACCTGAATGGCATGGTTTAATAATGGGCTGTTTCCGATTATGCCAAACCGCTGCTTTATACTTTGAATCTCTGAGTTTGTGATCATTATAGCGTTTTGAATATCAGGAAACAACTTCTCCAAACAATGTTGCAGGGGAGCAATCGGTAATTTTTACCATCACATAATCTCCTTTTTGGTAAGGACCATCAGGAACGATGACTACTTTATTGGCCGAGTTTTTTCCCTTGAGCTGCGAATTAGACCTTTTTGAAGTTCCTTCTATCAAGATTTCTTGGATTTTCCCCAAGTCAAGTTTATTTCTTTCAAATGAAAGTTGGCTTTGCTTTTCGATGATTTCGGCCAACCTTCTTTTTTTTACTTCCAAAGGAATATCATCTGCAAATTTTTTGGCAGCCAAGGTTCCCGGTCGCTCGGAATAGAAAAACATATATGAAAAATCATACTTCACGATATCCATCAATGTCAAAGTTTCCTGATGCTCTTCTTCCGTCTCACTGCAAAATCCCGTGATCATATCGGAAGAAATGCCACATTCCTCTCCTAGAATTTCCCTGATTTTGCTTACCCTTTCCAAGTACCAATCCCGGTCGTATGTCCTATTCATCAATTCGAGAATTCTGGAATTTCCGCTTTGGACAGGAAGGTGGATGTATTTGCAGATGTTGTCGTATTTTTTGATCGTGTACAGCACCTCATCGGTGATGTCTTTTGGGTGGGAAGTTGAGAAGCGAACCCTCAACAAGGGACTGATCTCCGCGATCATCTCCAACAAATGATGGAAATGTACCACTTCTGATACTTCATCTTCCTTTTTGCTCAGTCTTGCTTTGTTGTTTTCCTCGGGAGACCATTTGTAGCTGTCTACATTTTGGCCCAAAAGCATTACCTCCCTATATCCCTGATTGAAAAGCTCCCTCGCTTCATTGGTAATGGAATGTGGATCACGGCTTCTTTCCCGTCCCCTTGTAAAGGGTACTACACAAAAAGAACACATGTTGTCACAGCCTCTCATGATCGAGATCATGGCATTGACTCCATTAGAATTGAGTCGGACAGGGGAGATGTCCGCGTAGGTTTCTTCCCTGGAGAGGAAAGTGTTGACGCCTTTGTTACCGAATTCTGCGCCGGTCACCAGATTGGGAAGATCCCTGTATGCATCCGGTCCGACGACTACATCCACGATTTTTTCTTCGTCTAGAAGTTTTTCTTTCAACCGCTCAGCCATGCAGCCAAGAACACCGACCATCAGTTCCGGTTTGTTTCTTTTAAGCGTATTAAACTGGCTAAGTCTTTTTCGGACCGTTTGTTCTGCTTTGTCTCTGATAGAGCAAGTATTCAAAAAAATCACATCCGCCTGCTCAAAATCCGACGTGGTGTCGTAGCCATTATCCTTCATGATGGAAGCGACGATTTCTGAATCTGAGAAATTCATCTGGCAGCCATATGACTCGATGTAGAGCTTTTTTTGCTTGCCTGTATTGACTTCCTCGGTTGTTTTGTAATCAGTTGCCTGTGCTTCCTCGGGGCTGAGGATATCTATATCTCTGATGATATTTTCCATGGATAATTACTTTGGACTGCGAAATTAAAAAAATACCGACAATTTGACAGGTTTTATTCTATCATTTCTAATTATGGAACGGGTAAGTCAAAAAAAAAACTCCTTCCGGTGGGGAAGGAGCTTGATTTTGTTATTGCTTCAGGTTAAATTTTGTTTTGTTGTCAATCATTTTACCAAACCTCGGATGATTTTCAATTGAACTTCCTAGATCAATTCTGTCGATAAGCTTCACCCTATCTGAAGAAGGAATACCTGTGATCTGTTCCAAAGTCAGTTTCAGCAGAAACTCATTGGTATCTCCAAGTGGTAACAAGTTTGGCTGGGAAAGCTCATTTCCTTGGATATTAGGCTGAAAGCCGTTAGAATAATCAGATTGGTCGTTTTTATTGTACGATTTGTGCACAATCGGTATCAGCCCATACTTATTTTCAGGATTTTCTTCATCCTCGATTACTATTGAACCTACATTTTTCCCAAGTGTCAAGCCTCCTACCATAAATACGTCCATATAAGGTTTTAATCCATTGATAGTTAATTCACTGGCAGAAGCAGTCCGGGAAGATGTAATAACATATACCCTATTTCCTGTCAATATTGGGCCAAGATTTTCTGGTTTGGATTCAAATTCATACTGAATATTTTTGAATTGGTCGAAACTCATTAGAAAACTGTTGTACTTTCTTTTGAAAAATACATCAGTGTTTGTAACTCCTGGAGCAATCAAACTTCCCAAGTTTAAAGTACTTTCCACTAATCCCCCCCCATTATACCTTAAATCCAAAATTAGGTGGTTGATGCCTCCAGCTTTGAATTTAGAGAAAATAGCATCCATTTCATTATCATATTTGGAAGGCTGACCTTCAATCCCCGGAGCGAAAAAGTTATAGACAAAATATCCTATTTTTTGATTTCCAATTGTATATATGGTATCAATATAATTAGGATTCTCAGATAAAACTTCAGTGGTCAAATCAACAGGAGGAAGCGCAACATAATTATTGGTTTCCTCATTATACCTAAATAAAGAGACCGTATGAGCCTCAGACCTTAATCCTAATAATTCTTGGTAGTTATCCAAATTCATTCTTACGCCATTGATCTGGGTGATAAGGTCCCCTCGTTTCATACCCTTGTTTTCTGCAGGACTTCCTTTTTTGGTATAGGTAACAAATGCAATAACATTGTTGTTGATATTGCTTTCTCGCGCCAGGATAATTTCATAACCTGCCTCTTTGGATACTCCTGTAAGGAGACGCATCAATTCCTCATAATCAGGATAAATAGCTGAAAACCGATCAGTAGGTCTAAAAAGTAACGATTCAAAATAATCTTCAGGATCGGAATCTAATGCAATCGGGTTTTTCATATCACCTAACCATAAATAATAGGTGTCCATCATTTCCTGGATCCAAGTATTTACTTTGGCATTGGCAGACAATTCCGGTATAGGATCATCGGTTTTTTCTTTGCAGGCATTCAAGAATATCAACGCCCCAAACAACAGGGCAAGACTGGCTTTATTATGGGATAGGTATTTCATAAGCATTTAACTTTAATGGATTGATCCCTAGGTTCTAACAAAGAACTAAACGCAAATATCCATGAAATTGATTTGAAAAAAAATCGGTTTTTTCAATTAACCGGGACTCAATAAGAGGTATTGATCGTAATGTCGGAAGTCTTACTGTCAAGCAGTTTGCCTTTTTCGCATTTCAATACACGATAGGGATATTTTCTCAATAAATCATGGTTGTGGGTTGCCATCAGGATCGCAGTTCCTTCATTGTTGATTTCCTGAAACAATTTGAAAATCCCATCAGCCACATCGGGGTCAAGGTTTCCTGTGGGTTCGTCTGCCAAGAGTATAGAAGGTTGGTTGATCAGTGCCCGGGCGATTACCACCCGTTGCTGTTCTCCGCCTGATAGCTGATGTGGCATTTTTGTGGCTGCATCTGCAAGTCCAACTTTCAGAAGAACTTCGATCATCCTGTTTTTCATTTTCTCCTTATCCTTCCAACCTGTGGCGCGCATGACAAAAAAGAGATTTTCTGCAATAGACCTATCCGGAAAAAGCTGGAAGTCCTGAAATACTATCCCAAGTTTCCTTCTGAGGTAAGGCACTTCATTTTTTTTGATCTTGGCAAGTTGGAAGCCTACGATTTCCGCTTGGCCCATTTTAAGATTCAGATCTGCATAAAGCGTTTTCAGCAGGGAGCTTTTGCCGCTTCCTGTTCTACCGATCAGAAAAACGAATTCATCTTTGCCGATGGTGAAATTCACATCCTGTAGGACTGCATCCAATCCTTGAAAAATACAGGCGTCTTTTACTTCAATAATCGATTCTTTCCCAAATTCCATCAAAGTTCTATTTTTTGGGTTTTTCCAAAAGGAAGTTCACGGATCAATGTTTCCAATTCAACTTCCTTACCTTCCAAACCAAATTTCTCGATATTCTTCAAGGGTCTATCTGCCCTGAAATAAGCCACCAAAACAAAATTATCATCTCTGATTTGGACATAATCAGGGATTTTAGCTTTTCCTTTTACTTTTAAGATATACATGGCTTTTGGAGGTTCCGTTGTCTAAAATCTAAACATCGGTTTTTTTGATTGGGTTTCACTGTCATTCAGAAAAACAAATAGACAATATGGGAAATGAAAGGACCGGAATAGAAATTCATGGTTCCGGTCCTTCAAATCAATTCAATTATTTTCCTGCAGCCTTAGCGTGGTCAGCAAGGAAAGTTGCCAATCCCGAGTCTGTAAGTGGGTGGTTTAACAATCCCAAAATAACTTTCAAAGGACATGTCACCACATCTGCACCGAGTTCGGCACATTTGATCAGGTGCATGGTATGTCTTACTGATGCCGCCAAAACTTGGGTCGCATAGCCATAATTTTCATAAATATTGACAATCTGATCGATCAGCTCGAGGCCATCGTAGGAGATGTCATCCAGTCTTCCGATAAATGGTGAAACGTAGGTTGCGCCGGCTTTTGCTGCAAGAAGTGCCTGTCCTGCTGAAAAAATCAAAGTACAGTTGGTTCTGATGCCTTCATTTGAAAAATACTTGATGGCTTTGATACCGTCTTTGATCATGGGGATTTTTACGACGATTTTGTTATCGATTTTTGCAAGTTCCTTGCCTTCCCTAATCATTCCTTCAAAATCCGTGGCAATGACTTCGGCGCTTACATTATCGTCCACGATGTCGCAGATGGCTTTGTAATGGGCACGCACTCTTTCTTCCCCGCTGATTCCTTCTTTTGCCATCAAGGATGGATTGGTGGTGACGCCGTCCAATACGCCAAGATCGTAGGCTTCCTTGATATCATTCAGGTTGGCGGTATCAATAAAGAATTTCATATGTTGTTTGTTTATGTTGATTGTACAAAGTTAATTGATAAATCAGGAAATGGAAGGAGAAAAAGAATGTAAAATGATGAATGAGTAATTGAAATGTAAGGTATTCCAAAATTCAAAAAGTGGAAAAAAAATAAAAAAAAGAAGCGGCATCGCACCGCTACAACCGCCTACCCTTGCTCCCTTCCGGACCTGGGGGATTCAGCAGGAGCTGGTCGTGCCGCTAGGACGCAAATGTAGATAAAAATACAATGTTTCAAACATTCGAAGCAAAATCAAATTCAATTTTTTCTAAGTCACTCAATATCAGCCATAAATTTCATGGCAAAGTTTTTGCAATATTTATACTTGAAAAAACAATAAAAAAAATGAAGCAATTACTGATTTTGATCCTTTCTATAGTCCTATTGAGTTCATGCGGGGTTTTTGGCCCCAATCCTGAATATTATCAGGGAATGACTGAAAAGAAATTTTTGAGGCAAAATGAAAATGCGGTTTTGAGCAACCTTGACGGAAGTCAAAAAACCTATCGGGTCAATCGGGATGATAAATTCTATGTTTTGGCCACTTTTGAAGACGGCTATCTTGTCAAACTTGAGGAAAAAGAGTACGTGCCTTCCTTATTTGAAGAAAAGAAAACAGACGGGTAATTCCCCTGGGAATTATTTCATTTTCAAATTGATAAAAGAATTAATGGATGTACGCTGTTATGACAGTAGATTTGATATCCATTTAAATTCTTGTCTGCCGACTGAAATGCACGGTTCATCCCTGCCTCACGGCAGGCGGGGGTCTTCAGACACCCGTCTTCCCTGCCTACCGCAGGCAGGCGTCCCCGCTGGAAAAAAATATAGGGTTACTGACAAAGAAGCGTATATCCATGAAAGAATCCCATCTGACATTCTCATCTGAATCTCAAATCGGATTCTTTATTTTTATAGCCAATAATGGAATAAAGGATTTCTGTTCTTTGCTTTTTTTCGTAATTAGCCAAATGCTTCCGGTCAAATTTCCACCGGGACTGATCTTTGTCCAATGTTAAATTATTTGATTAAGTTTACACAATACATTTCCCATGAATAATTCTTTTGATCCGGCCATGAGAAAGGTTGTTTGGAGTCTTTTGGTGATGGTTTTTATGCTCTCTTTTTCCTCTTGTGTATCCAACAAGAAGATTATGTATTACCAAAACCTTGAAGGAAATCAGGTCATTCAGGATGGAGAATTGATCAGCTATGAATTGCCTGAGTACAGGCTTCAATACAATGATATCATCGATATCCAGATTCAGACCATAGAACAGATTCTTGAAAAAGGCCTTACCTCCAAAATCCAGAATGAGGCTAACAACGCTGTTTTTGGTCAGATTGCCCAATCCGGCGGTGACATTTACTATATGACTGGCTATACCATTGACAAAAATGGCTTTATCCGAATGCCTCTCTTAGGGGAAATTCAGGTCAATGACATGACTTTGGATGAAATCAGGATTTTGGTGGAAAAAGAGTTGAAAAAATATGTGACTTCCGAGATTTTTGTAAGGGTCAAATTGGGTGGAATCCGGTTTTCGACCCTTGGAGAATTCAGGAGACCAGGCAAATATGTCGTCCTTCAGGACAGGCTGACCATATTTGAAGCCATTGCCCAAGCCGGAGATATGACCACTGTGGCAAAAAGGGATCAAATCTTACTTGTAAGGCAATATCCTGATGGTACCAGGCTTCACAGGATCAACTTAAATGACAGACAGATTATACAGACTCCTTTTTATTTTATACAACCCAATGACCAGATTTACGCTGAACCCCTGAAAACAAGGGAAATCGGTACCGGTGAAAACACCGCACAGACAGTGGCGCTGATACTTTCTTCCATTACGGCTGTTGCTTTGGTTTTGAATATTATCCTCCAAAATTGATGAGTGCTAACAACTCCTACCCATTTATGCCTGATCCTTTTATGCCGCCGCATGAGGATGATATAGAGTTGAAGGTAATCTTATTCAATTACCTCAAATACTGGCCATTTATTGCCATTTGTACGTTGGTATGTGCGTTGGCAGCATTCCTTTTCAATAAGTATGCAACACCGGTATACATGGTCCAGTCTTCGGTGATTGTGACCGAAGAACCACAGGCCTTGGGTTCCGAAATTTTTGATGCCGTTGGCATGATGCCAATCAAAAACAACGTCGAAAACGAAATCGGCATCCTCAAATCCTATACCCTTGCCGAAGAGGCAATTACTGAACTCGGTTTGGATGTCTTTTATTTTACAGATGACCTGTTGATGAGCTCACAGGTTCATGCGGGAGTTCCGGTTGATGTAGACGTGGATTGGACCCACAAGCAGCTGGTCAATGGAAAATTTCTGATTGAGGTATTGGATAGTCAGACATTCAGCTTCATGCCTGAAGGAGATGATTTTGAATTGTTCAATCCTTCCGATCCATTCTACAAAACTGAAATCAAAGATATCCCTGAACACAATCCTACTTATTTATTTGGTGAAACCATCGAATCGGAATATTTAAATATCAAAGTTGAAAGCAACAATGCCCAACCCGGTGACAGAATTCTCATCCAATTGGTAGACACGCCTTCATTGGCGCTTTTTCTAAAAGATAAAATTTCGGTCACCCCTACCAACAAACAGGCTTCGATCCTGAATATTTCCTTTGAAACGCCTGTGAGAAGGATGGGGGAGCAATACCTCAACAAGCTGATGGAAGTATACCTTCAGCGTGAATTGGATGAAAAAAACAAAGCAGCAGAGAATACCATCCGGTTTATTGAAGACCAACTGAGCGGAATCACAGATTCACTTGCTTTTTTTGAAGGGAGTCTGGAAAAATACCGGTCCGAAAACAAGATTTTCAATTTGAGCGAAGAAGGTTCGCAGATTTTTTTGAGGCTCCAAGAACTCGAAAAAGACAAATCTCAGGCTGAGATTAACCTGAGGTATTTTCAGACCCTGCAAAATTACGTCAATAAAGACAATGCCAGTGACATCGTGGCGCCGGCAATTATCGGCAACACCGATCCGCTTTTGCAATCTCTTGTAGTAAAGATCAGTGAGCTTCAGGCTGAAAAAATGAGGCTTTCCAACAACTTTTCAGAGGAAGCACCACCCATCAGGGAAATCAACAGTCAGATCCGAAATACAAAGAATGCCCTTCAGGAAAATGTGCAGTCTTCTATCCGCAATACCAATACTTTCTTGCAGGAAATCAATTCTCAGATAAAAAGAGTCGAAAAAGAAATCAATTCTCTCCCCGAAACAGAAAGAAGGCTTTTGGGAATCCAAAGGAAATTTACCGTAAACGAAAATATTTACGTCTACCTCCTCCAAAAAAGGGCAGAATCCGAAATCACGAGGGCGTCGAACATGCCTAAGAATTCCATTCTGGACTTGGCCCGTGCCGGACAGGAACCTGTTTTTCCAAAGAAAATCACCAACCTGATCATCGGTTTGGCGATTGGTTTGATTTTTTCCATTGGTTACATTTCCATCAGGGATTTTCTAAACACCAAAATCGAAGATCCCAAGGAACTCGAAAAGCAGATCAAAACTCCATTGATCGGGATGATCGGGAGAAACCAAGGCAATGACCCCAAACCCGTTTTGCACAATCCAAGGTCTTCCGTAACCGAATCATTCAGAAACATCCGGGCAGACATGTCCTACCTGAGTCCCAATAAAGAGCAGCTTACCATCTTGTTTACGTCCAGTATTTCCGGGGAAGGAAAGACATTTGCTTCTATCAATATGGCTTCTGTTTATTCACTTTTGGGCAAAAAGACCTTGCTGATTGGGTTGGATCTTAGAAAACCAAAAATTGCTGAAGAGTTTGGCCTGGTCAATGACCAAGGCATGAGCAGTTGTCTGAGTAAGGACATTCCATGGAGGGAAGTGGTAAAAAAAACAAAGTATGAAAACTTGGACATTATCCTCTCAGGCCCAATTCCTCCCAATCCTGCTGAGTTGCTCCTTCAGAATAAATTCTCCAAAATCATGTTGGAAATCAAGCAGGAGTACGATGTGATCGTGTTGGATTGTCCTCCCGCAGGCCTGGTATCTGAGACCAAAGAACTCTTCAAGCATTCGGATGTCAACTTTTTCATTTTCAGGCAGGGATTTTCCAACAAAAGCAATATCCAGATATTGAACAATTTGATCGAAAAAGGCGGTGTATCCAAAATTTACGCCATCCTCAATGATGTTCACATTGATAAAGGTTATGGATTCGGTTACGGCTACGGGTATGGCTACGGCTATTCAAGCCACTACGGTTACCATGATGAGGTTCAGTTGCCATGGTGGAAGCGGGCGATGAGAAGGGGGTAGAAGGGAGGAAGTTGGAAGGAGGGAAGCTGGAAGAATGGAAGTTTGGAAGTGGGGTGGTGAAAAGTGGAAGGTAAGAGGTGGAAGGAGAGGAAGTAGGGGAGTAGGGAAGGAGAAAATTGAATGATAAATTCAGAATGGGGTCCAACTAACCCTAATTGAAAATAACATTGGGTTACTCGTCATTCTGAGTCCTTAACATTTTAAAATGTTCAGATAAGGAATGACGGTTGGTATTGCGTCATCTTGAATCCGAGGTACGAGGATGAAAGATCTCAGAAGAAAGAGACCCTTCGCTTCACTCAGGGTGACGACCAAGAGATTCACGTCATTGGTAGTTTTTAACAATTTTAAAAATGTTCACAATGGGTATTGACATGTTGGTGAGGATCAATAGGAATGTGGCTTTAGCCCATTCACAAATAAAAGCCTAGTAAAAAATCGGCTTTAGCCAAAACATTAAGACAAAATTAAGATGTCCACGGCTAGATGATGTCATTGGTAACTGCAGCCTTCGAATCCCAATAGCCATACAGGAGAAGAATTTCTTTATCCTTAGTCAATTCCCAAGAATTAGTAAGTAAGAATTTAAAATTTGATTTAATTCCAAAATCCCGATAATTACTGTGACCCAGGTGGCGAAGCTGTGCCATTGCCTTTGGAAAGCATAATGAACAAATGAAAAAAATCCAGATGGTGGACCTAAGGTCCCAATATGAAAAAATAAAAGAAGAAATCGATACTGCCATGCAGGAAGTCATTGATCAGACTGCTTTTATCAACGGACCCCATGTCAGGCTGTTTGCTGATGAGTTGAAGCAATACCTCAATTGTAAATACGTCATTCCCTGCGGCAACGGCACTGACGGCTTGCAGATAGCGATGATGGCGCTTGATTTCAAACCCGGGGATGAAGTGATAGTTCCGGCATTTACCTATGTCGCAGCGGTGGAAGTAATTGCACTTTTGGGACTGAAACCTGTTTTTGTGGATGTCGATCCCGATACTTTTCAAATTGATATGGCAAAGATTGCGCCTATGATTTCAGACAGAACTGTGGCAATTGTTCCTGTGCATCTTTTTGGACAATGTTCTGACATGGAATCCATTTTGGAAATAGCAAAGCAACATGGGTTAAAAGTGATAGAAGATGCCGCCCAATCCATCGGGTCGGTGTATAGGTTTGGGGATGGGACTGTGGCCCAATCGGGTACCATGGGAGACATTGGGGTAACTTCATTTTTTCCTTCCAAAAACTTGGGTTGTTTTGGCGATGGCGGTGCATTGTTTACAAATGACCATGACCTGGCTGAAAAAATGCGGATGATCTCCACACACGGACAAAAAAAGAAATACCATCACCATACCATTGGAGTTAATTCTCGCCTGGATACCATTCAGGCTGCCATGCTTCGGGTAAAACTCAGGTATTTGGACGGATATATCAAAGCAAGAAAAGAGGTAGCAGCCGCTTATGACAAAGCCTTTGACAAGCATCCACATATTTCCATTCCAAAAAGGGTGCTAGCATCCTCCCATGTTTTCCACCAATATACCATCAAATTGAAGGAAGTCGACAGGGAAGCTTTTGCCAAATCCCTGGCATTTAACGGAATTCCTACCATGGTTTATTATCCTGTTCCGGTTCACCTTCAGGTAGCTTATCAAAGCTATGGCTACCAACAGGGTGATTTTCCTATTGCTGAAAAACTCTGTCAGGAAGTCATCTCACTTCCCATGCATACAGAAATGGAACCTGAACAATTAGAATTGATCATTGATTCTATCCAAAGCTATTTCCTATGAAACCATATTTTGCACACGAATCAGCCTATATCGATCAAGGCTGCGAAATAGGAGAGGGGACCAAAATCTGGCATTTTTCCCATATTATGGCCAATTGCAAAATCGGGAAAAACTGTAACATCGGCCAAAATGTGGTAGTGTCTCCAGAAGTTGTCCTTGGAAATAATGTCAAAGTCCAAAACAATGTTTCTATCTATACCGGAGTTACCTGCGAAGACGATGTTTTCCTGGGACCCTCTATGGTATTTACCAATGTCTTCAATCCACGTTCTGCCATCAGCAGGAAGAATGAATATTTATCCACCAAAGTTGGAAAAGGTGCTACAATAGGTGCCAATGCGACAATTATTTGTGGCAATGCAATTGGGACTTATTCCTTTATCGGCGCAGGGGCGGTCGTGACAAAGGATGTCCCTGATTATGCTTTAGTGATCGGTAATCCTTCCCGACAGACAGGATGGATGTCGGAATTTGGCCATAAGCTTGATTTTGACAAAGAAGGAAAAGCCATATGTCCTGAAAGCGGCGAAGTGTATGTATTGGAAAATGGGAAAATCCATAAATCTGTAGGTCAACCATGAAGGACTTTGCGCTGATCGGGGCGGCAGGATATATCGCGCCTAAACACATGAAAGCCATCAAAGAGACCGGAAACGATTTGGTGGCTGCATTTGATAAGTTTGATTCTGTGGGCGTAATGGACGGTTATTTTCCCCAAGCATCATTTTTTAATGAATTTGAAAGATTTGACAGGCATCTCGAAAAGTTGAAAAGGGAGTCTAAGGGGGTGGATTTCGTCAGTGTATGCTCACCCAATTACCTCCATGATTCCCATATCAGGTTTGGATTGCGGCTTGGTGCAGATGTGGTCTGCGAAAAGCCTTTGGTCCTCAATCCGTGGAATATGGATGGACTTGAAATGGTAGAAAAAGAAACCGGTTCGAGGGTTTTCAACATCCTTCAGCTGCGCCTTCATCCTGTGATAATAAAACTTAGGGAAAAAGTATTGGCCGAACCTGTTGGAAAAACCCATGACATAGACCTTACTTATATTTCCTCCCGGGGCAATTGGTACTATACATCTTGGAAAGGGGATGAAAGTAAATCAGGAGGCATTGCCACCAATATAGGAATTCATTTTTTTGACATGTTGGTCTGGATTTTTGGAAAAGTAAAAAGCAATATCGTCCACCTGCAGACCCATGACAGGGCATCAGGATACCTTGAATTGGAGAGGGCGCGGGTCAGGTGGTTTTTGAGTATCAATCAGGAAACCTTGCCTGAATCCATCTTGGCAAAAGGAAAAACTATTTACCGGTCTTTGGCTTTGGAAGGACAGGAAATTGAGTTTAGCGAGGGTTTTGTGGATTTGCATACAGAGAGTTATGCTGGGATTTTATTGGGAAAAGGGTTTGGTTTGCAGGAAGCTAGAAGTTCGGTCGAACTTGTCCATGACATCAGACAACAAAAAGGCATAGGATTGATTGGTGATTACCATCCATTTTCCAAAAAACCATTGGCCGACCATCCGTTTCTTTGAAAGATCAATAAAATTTTTAACCACACAGAGAAAGGATGAAGGAGGAGGGTAAAGGGATGAAGGATTGTAAAAGGTGAGAGGTAAGAAGAAAAATAGCCGCTGTTAACTTGATGAGAAAAGGCCACGTAGTGGTCTAATCTTCGTAGCAACAAAATGGAGAATGAGTCCGATTTTTGGCCGAAATAATCCCAAGTCAAAAAATAGCCTTGCGCCAAAAACAATGAAATTCAATTCTTCAATTTATATAAAATAAATCACCACAGGGGACACAGAATCCACGCAGAGGACGCAGAGAAAGGATGAAGGAGGAGGGTAGAGGAATGAAGGATTGTAAAAGGTGAGAGGTAAGAGGAGGCGTCGCTATCCTGCTTCTCCAGAAGCGGGATTTATAAATTGAGGGTACAGCCGATAGCGACGATTTGCCGCGTAGTGCCTGCCCGGCTGAAGCCATTCGGACGGGGTCAAATCTTGGTAGAAAAGGAAAGGAAAAGCAATCCGGTTTTTGGCCGAAATAATCCCAAGTCAAAAATTAGCCTTGCCCCAAAAACATTGAAATTCAATTCTTCAATTTAGATAAGAAATTAACCTCTTAAATTAAAATGATACAACAAAATAAAGTCTTCCTCATCGGCTACTCAGGACATGCCTACGTTGTTTTGGACAGTATCCTTGATTTGGGATTGCCTCTTGGAGGATATTTTGCCAAAGATTACAATGTGGAGGATCCCTACAACCTGGAGTTTTTTGGCGATGAAAGGGCTGATGATGTGGGTCTGGTAATAGATGGAAATTTGATATTTCCCTGCATCGGAGACAATGCCATTAGGGCAAAAGTTGTCAATTTTATTAAGAGCAAAAGTTTCAACCAATTGGCGGTGATAGATAAAACCGCCTTGGTGTCGTCAAAGGCAACAATTGGTCTTTCCACCTTTGTAGGAAAAAACACAGTCATCAACTCCCTTGCAAAGATCGGCGAGGGAGTCATCATCAACACCGGCGCGATTATCGAGCATGAATGCGTCATCGGAGATTTTTCCCATGTTTCTCCTAATGCCACTTTGGCGGGAAATGTCACCTTGGGAAGCAAAGTTTTTTTCGGAGTGGGGGCCGTAGCCAAGCAGGGAATCAGCATCGGTGATAACAGCATCGTCGGGGCGGGTTCGGTGGTCATCTCCGACATTCCTGCCAATGAGGTATGGGTGGGGAATCCGGCAAGGAAGATTAGGGGGAATAATCTTGGAGGTTGAGAAATAATATTTTAGGCATTCTCAAGGACAGAAAATTTACTGTCGATACCTTGTGGTTGGTTTCCTCACAAGGCATTCTGATTATTTCAGGATTTTTGGTGAATCTGATTATCGGATACCAATTTGGCGCTGCGACTTTAGGAGTATTCAACCAGGTACTCGGATTTTACCTTATTCTTTCCACTTTTATTTCTTTGGGCATCAATAATTGCCTGATCCAAAAAATATCATCAGGATTGCCACAACAGTACAAAGGAATTTTTTCATCAAATTTCGCCATTACCACAGTCAGCGCCATCCTTTTTTCAGCAGCAATCCTCCTTATTTCATACTCTTTTCCTTCTGTTTTCAGTTCTCCGGAACTTGCCAAGGCATTGTTTATTGCAACTTTGTCATTGCCATTTTTCAACTGGAACAAAAATTTCATGGCGTTTGCTACAGGTACCAGAAACCAAAAACTCTTTTCTAACGTCCGATCGTTCCGGTGGCTGATTATCATAGGATTTGTTGCTGCAGTTACCCTGGTGTCAGCGGATCCCATATGGATTTATTATTCGTTTTTGGCAGCAGAAGTAATCCTGTTTGTATTTTGTTTTGCAAAATTTTCAAACCTGCTGACCATTAATTTTGCTATAAGGGATATCAAAAGCAATCTGTCCTTCGGCTTGAAAAGCTTCTTTGCCGAGGCATTTTCCATCTTGAATGACAAACTAGACCTCATCATCATCGGCTATCTGATCAGCAGTACAGAAGTTGGGATTTATAGCTTCCTGATTTTCTTTGCCAAATCGATGTATATTATTCCGGGAACACTTCAACAAAATATCAACCCGCTTATTGGGAAGCATTGGTTTTCAAATACCATGGAGGAATTGAACAAAACCCTGAAAAACATAAGAAATGTCAACATTGCAGTTGTTTTGGTTCAGGCTGTTGCCATTTTGATTTTTTACAAAATATTGATAGCATTCTACAAGCCTGAGTTTGCAGGTTCATGGGGATATTTGGCTTTGTCGATGTTAGGGATTATTCCGTTTGCGCTGATATCATGGGGAGGGTCCATCTTGGTGATGACAGGAAAGCTAAAAGAGAATATCCTCAGGACGCTCATCCTTCTCCTATTTACAGTATTGACGACATTTATATTTACTTTCTTTTTTGGCTTTACAGGAGCTATTTGGGCGGTAGTGGCGAATGGGATTTTCGCTTTTTTATTATTGTTTGGTTTAGTAAAAAGAGAGACTGGTATAAGGTTGGTTTGATATTTCTATGAAAAACATTTTGTTCTTAGTACGTTCAGTTCCTCCCTTTTATTCCAATAGGAAGGATATCGATGATATTATTTTTAGTCTGATCGCAAAGGGGAATCACGTAGATATATATGATACTAAGAGAAAGCTCCACATTTCTGTAAATGATAAAATTGAAACAGATTATAATTTTTGGATGAAGTGGTTATTTGTAGGGAAAGCCTATTTGGGATTAAACTTTTTCGTTCTGATTTACTTTTGTTTGAAGAATCAAGGAAAATACGACTTTGTCCAAATCAATTATTGCAGGGAAGAGTTTCAGTTAATACCTCAGTTAATCAAGGGGTTAGGTAAAAAATTGTATATCTTCTTTTATGGCTCTGATTTGAATGATCGAAGTTTTGTTAAAAACAATTTCAAAAAGCTATTTTATATTTCAGATAAGCTGATTGCAACCAATAGATCAATCTATAAAATACTTGACAAGTATCTTGAAAAGAAAAGGATTGATGATAAAAAGACGGTCATCTTCTTGCCTCAGGAACATTTCAAACTGTATGAACCATTAAATTTTTCAGATAAAGTAAGCTTTAAAAAACAGTTGGGAATTCCTGAAAACAAGATTGTGATTATGGTTGGGAATAATGGGACCGAAAATGAGCAACACGAAAAAATGATTGATCAACTTCAAAACCTCAAAAATCTGGAAAATTATTTTTTTATTATTCCTTTTTCAAATCGCCTAGATACCTCTGGAGAAAGATTAAAAAAAGTAACAAGTCTCGCAAAGATAAAATTGGGAGAAAGGAACTATAAATTGATTCCCGATTTTGTTTCCCATGAGGAAATTGCAGCACTTCGGATGTCAAGTGATATTTTCCTCCATTTAAGAAAGATCGACATGATGGCTGCATCCATGTTTGAGAGCAATATGGCTTACTGTCAAATCATTACAGGTGATTGGCTTCCTTACCAATATTATTTGGAAAAAGTCAAGGTGGAAGTGATTTCTGAATTTCACCAAATCAACCTATGTATTGAAAAAATCCTTTCAGATGAGAAACTTATTGAAAAACTGAATCACAACAGACAGGTAGTTTTGAAAGATTACCATTACAGCGTTATCGAGGATTGGATGAAACTTTATGAATAACCAATTCGCAAATAGTCTAGAAAAAAAAGTTGTCAGAGCTGCCTTTTGGGTATTGTTTGGCAATACTGTAATTGAGTCATTTTTACTTTATTTTGAAGACAGGTTTACAATCATTCTTTTTCAGTTGTTATTAAACTTCGGATTTTTTATTTACCTCCTTTTTAAAAAATTCAAGCTTAGGTACACCAAAGATTTTCTTGCACCTTTTTTATTAATTATTCTTTTTTTGGTAATGAGCATTTTTAGCTCTGACTTGTTGCTGTCGCTAAATATGCTTTTGAAGTTTTCAATTCCTTTTGCCTTCCTTTTTATCGGCTATTCTTTGAATTCATTTTATTTAAGTTACTTCATCGTGAACTATGTATGGGTTTTTCTAGCCTATTTTGTTTTTTACTTTTTGATTGTCAACTATTTTGGAATAGGCTACGAAATGTACATTGGAGGGGTGAAAACTGGTTTTTATTCTCTCAATGGATTATATGTTCCTGTTTTTTCCCTTATTTTTGTTTTATTTTTCTATCAAAAGATTTTGAATAGAAAAGTAAAGATATTCACCTTTATTTTAGCTGTTTTAACCATCGCAATTTCTTTCGCAATTCTGAAACGGACGCTGTTGTTGATTTTATTTTTAGGACTTATTGCCTTGATTTTTTATAATTTTAATTGGAGATTTTTATCGAGAATAGCATTAGTAGTCCTTTTTTCAGGTTTATTATTTTTCAATTACTTCTATTCTGATTTTCTTAAATCCCTAGAATCTCGTGAAAGTAGGTTTAACAAAGAATACGATATTACCCAAGAAGGAAGATTTACAGAAAATTTTCATGCATATACAATATTGAAAAAAAATCCAGAGAAACTGATTTTTGGATCACGAGAGGTATTTAATGATAGAAAATTTATTTCACACACGATATATGATGATAGAGAATTACATAACTCATACGCTAGGATTTTTTGGAATGGTGGATTTTTGGGATTGGGATTGTTTTTATTCTTTTATTGGGTCCAGATCAAAACACTGTATTTATCTTTAAATTTTTTCAAAAAGAAATCTAGGAATATTGAACTACTGTTTTTTTTTGGATTCATTTTGGTTTTATTAAGATTTATAAGTGATTTTAGTTCGGGGATCACTTATTTGGGCTTTAATGCTTTTTCCTATTTCATCATTGGATATCTTTTTAATCTTTCAAAATACAAAACCAATTCTTTTAAATACAAACATAGAACAAGGACAAATCCTAAACTTGTTGTTTTTTAAGAGTTTGATGAGAAATTAGCTTTAGGTGTTTTTAGAAATAGACTGACGATAAAAAATGATCAAATGAGATTCCTATTTTTCTTTGTCCACCCCTCAAAATTCCATGTTTTTCGCATTACCATCAATGAATTGAAAAGGAGGGGTCACCATGTTGAAGTATTGATCACTTCCAAGGATGTTTTAGAAGATTTGGTGAAATCAGAAGGATGGGATTATTCCAACATATTTCCTGAAGGAAGAAAAATTGATGGCTTGCCTCCTTACATAAGTTCAGGAATAAACACTTTCAGGACAGTCCACAGGCTTTATAAGTACACCAAGAAAAGGAAATTCGACTTATTCATAACTGATGACCTTTTGGTTTATCTGGGTTGGCTTTTTGGGATTCCCACAATCGTGTTTACCGATGATGACCTGTCAATTACCAAACAATTTGCTTTGATACTTTCACCTGCCACTAACATATTAGCACCTGATATTACCGATTTACAAAAATATAATTCAAAGAAAATCGAATTTCCTGGGTATAAAGAACTTGCCTACCTGCATCCCAATGTTTTTCATCCTGATAGAAAACATCTTACTTTTTTAGATTCTCCTGACAAAAAATTCTTCATTATAAGACTGGTTTCCCTAAGATCATACCACGATGTAGGGAAAAAAGGGATATCTGACGTTCAGGTAAGTGGGTTGATTTCAATCCTTAAACCAAAGGGTAAAGTATTCATCTCAACTGAACGGCCTTTGCCAAAAAACCTTGAAAAATACAGAATCAAAATTGATCCGAAGCATATTTTACATGCTTTGGCTTTTGCAGAAATTTTTATCGGGGATAGTCAAACCATGACATCGGAAGCCGCCGTGCTTGGAACACCTACAATTAGATGTAATGATTTTGTTGGAAAGATCAACGTGATGGAAGAAAAAGAAGTCAAATATGGATTGTCTTTTAACTTTTTGCCTTCAGATTATGAAAAGTTGATAGAAAAAGTAAAAGAGATATTGGAAGATGAAACATATAAAGTCAAATTCCAAAAAAGAAGAGACGCCATGCTAAAAGATAAAATCGATCTTAGCGCCTTTATGATCTGGTTATTTGAGAATTATCCGGAATTGGATTTTAATTCACCATTTGATTTCGAAAGATTTAAAATAACATGAAAAAAATTGTAAGTATCGTTGGCGCAAGACCCCAATTCATCAAACTTCAACCTTTTTCTAAAGAAGTTAGAAAAGAATTTAAAGAGGTGATTTTCCATACCGGACAACATTTTGACCGGAATATGTCAAAACTATTTTTCGATGAACTGAATATTCCTAAGCCTGAATATGAATTAGGTATAGGAGGCGGAACCCACGCAGAACAAACTTCAAAAATGCTGGTAGAGATTGAAAAATCATTATTGAAAGAAAAGCCGGATTTCGTTGTCGTTTTTGGAGATACTAATTCAACGCTTGCCGGAGCTTTAGCAGCATCAAAATTAAATATGCCCTTAATCCATATTGAAGCTGGTTTGAGAAGTTTTAACAATGAAATGCCTGAAGAGATTAACAGAAAGATCACAGACCATATTTCGGGGTATTTATTTGCTCCGACAGAAACAAGCATGGATAATCTAGATAGGGAAGGGCTTAGGTCAAAAAGTTATCTTACAGGTGACATTATGGTGGATTCGCTTAAAAATGCCATGAAAATGCGAAGAATTGAGGAAAATGCTTCTTCAGGTTTTTTTTTATTGACATTGCACAGACCTTCCAATGTCGATACACCTTCCAAAATTATAGGAATATTGAAAGACCTTGAAAAGATGGAAATTAAAATCATTTTCCCTATCCATCCAAGAACTAGAAAAATGTTGGAGGATTCAATAGATGAATTTTCAAATAAAATTGAATTTGTTGATCCCCTAGGATATCTGGATTTTGTTAACCTTATGCAATCCTCCTCCATGATAATAACGGATTCCGGTGGAATTCAAAAAGAAGCATATATGCTTAAGAAACCTTGTGTCACACTCCGCACTGAAACTGAGTGGAAAGAAACTGTAAATTCGGGTTGGAATATTCTAATCAATCCTGAAGAAGATAACTTTTGGGAAAAAATCATTTCCTTTAAGACCCCATTAAAATATGAAAATCTATTTGGAGAGAATGTTGCAGAGAAAATGGTATCGCTAATTAAAGGATTCTAATACCATATGTGCGGCATCTTTGGACTTTTTGTTAAACCTGAATCCGGAATTGCGGATAGGGATATCAGGAAACTGACTTCAAAACTTGCATTGATGAGTGAGTCGCGCGGAAAGGATTCTTCAGGAATGGCTTTTGTGGACCACTTGGATAAGAAAGTGGAGGTGACAAAAGGAGACATAAGAATTAGAAAACTGCTAACCACTTCCGAAGTCAAATCCTCTATCTCAGATTCTTTGGAGCGGTATAAGAGCAATAAATGCTCTTTTTCGGTTTTTGGGCATGCGAGACTGGTAACCAATGGCTCGCAGTTGCAAACTGAAAACAACCAACCTGTGATCAAAAACGGTAATCTTTTGATCCACAATGGCATCGTTGTCAATGCTGATTCACTTTGGGAAAAATTTCCAGACATGAAACGGGAATTCAAAATAGACTCAGAGGTCATTCTAAGTCTTTTGGATAGTACCATCTCTCAAAACCCGGTTGATTTGGGAAAGGCAATAAAAGAATCCTTATCACAATTGGAAGGGACTTATTCCATCATGGCATTTTTTCCTGGAATTGATAAATTCCTTTTTGCCACCAATAACGGATCCTTATATTTCCTGAGTGACAATAGAAATTATCTATTTTTTGGGTCGGAAATACATTACATGCAGGAATTGTCGGCAATATTCCGAAAAGGAAAATTGGATGATATGGTTTTGATTTCAAAAGTGAATCCAAATCAAGCGTTTTGGTTTGATCCTTTTACAATGGAATTAAAGGAAATTGGAGTGGAGAGAAGTCAGCTAAATGAAGCGAAATCAGAAAATAGCCATTCGTATTCAGTTCATGTTTCTCCCATCAAAAACCCTGGGCCTGGAAGTGAAATCGTCATTGAGCCTGAGATAAATTTTAACCGAAATAAAGAAAAGCATCTTTTTGATCTTTTGGAAAATCAGTCGGAAAGGATTGAAAACCTGAAAAGATGTACGAAATGTATCCTGCCTGAAACCTTCCCATTTATCTCATTTGACCATGAAGGGGTATGTAACTATTGTAGAAATTACAAACCAAAATCCCGGAAAAAGAACCTTGATGGTTTGAGGCAACTTATTGAACCCTATCGTAAAAACTCGTCTAAATCTGATTGTATTGTGCCTTTTAGTGGCGGAAGAGACAGTACATTTGCACTGCACCTTGTCAAGAAGGAGCTTGGGCTAAATCCAATTGCTTTCACTTACGATTGGGGAATGGTCACGGACTTGGCTAGAAGGAATATCTCAAGAGTATGCGGTAAACTCGGAGTGGAGAATGTGGTCGTCGCTGCGGATATCCAATGGAAGCGCCGAAATATCAGGAAAAATGTCGAAGCTTGGTTGCGAAAACCGGCTTTAGGGATGATCCCACTTTTTATGGCAGGGGACAAATATTTTTTCTATTATACCGACAGGCTCAAAAAACAAACAGGCATCGACTTGAATATTTGGGGAGTCAACCACCTGGAAAACACTGATTTCAAAACAGGTTTTGCAGGATTGAAACCTGAATTCGAAAAAGAGAGGATTTTTTCTCTTTCTGTCACTAACCAATTAAAACTCTTTGGGTTTATAGGAAAAGAAATGCTGTCAAACCCTGCTTACTTTAATCAATCTGTGTTGGATAGCTTGGGTTCATTTGCAGTCAGGTATGTAACCCCCAAGAGAGATTATTTTCAGCTATTTGATTATTATCCTTGGAATGAAGACGAGGTCAATAATTTGATTTTATCTGAATACAATTGGGAAAAATCCCCGGACACCGATTCAACTTGGAGAATAGGAGATGGGACGGCTGGATTTTATAATTATATCTACTATACGGTTGCAGGGTTTTCTGAGGTTGACACTTTTCGCAGCAACCAAATCAGAGAAGGAATGATTAGCAGGGAAATTGGCTTAAATTTAGTAAAGGCCGAGAACGTCCCCCGTTTTGAAACCATCCGTTGGTACCTCGAAATCATCGGCATAGATTTTCAGGAAGCCATCAAAAAAATCAATGCCATTCCAAAATTATATTAATGAATTATCGATAAATTGAAAGCTGTTTTCCATTTTTAAACAATTGGAGGTTGGTCATTCCAATTTTATTTAAGTTGTATGAGTTTAGTTAGTTTAGCAGAAGTCGATTTATTTGAGGTTACCGGGCATTATTCGGATGAAAAAATCCCGCATGGCATTCCTGCGGAGGTTTACTTTTTTTTGAAAAAGCACTTTCAAAATGATTCACAAGAAGTCGGACAAATGATGAAGGTATTTTTAGAAAGGCAGGATAGATTAAATGACCTCCAAAACGCTAACCTCTTTCTTGCAGATGCAAACATGAAACTTTCCTTTGGGGGTTTGTTGATAGGTTTTGTAGAAACGTATGAAAACAGAAAGAACAGGATTTCCCGACAACATTCCGGCATTCAAGGAAAGGTTCGCTATGCTTGGGATTCTTTGATCTATAGAGTCATCCCCAAGATACCATTTACCGAAAAAATCTACCATAAAATCACAAACGGAAAGGGAAAAATGATGTCGGGTGTGGAGGCAACCGGTAGGCTTTACGCAGCCGGTTTTGAGTTGATTGAGGAGAAGGAAATTGGGGGCTTTATGTATTTCGCCGCGCGGAAAGTAGGTAAGCCCGTCAAAAATACAAATGCTACTTATTGGCCGATAGTCAAATTACCCAGAGTCGGCAAGGGTGGCATTACATTCAATGTCTACAAGTTACGCACGATGTATCCCTATTCTGAGTTTCTTCAGGACATGGTGTATCAAAAAAACAACCTGACAGAAGGAGGTAAATTCAAGGATGATTTTAGGGTGTCCCGATTTGGGAAATTGCTCCGGAAAGTCTGGTTGGATGAAGTGCCTATGATTTGGAATCTCCTTCGTGGAGATATCAAGTTGGTGGGAGTCAGACCCCTCAGCCATCAATATTTTAACCTTTACCATGCCGAACTCAAAGAAAAAAGAATCCAATTCAAGCCGGGATTGATTCCGCCTTATTATGCAGACATGCCAAGTACCTTGGAAGAAATCATGGAGTCCGAAATGCGGTATCTGGAGTCTTATTCTATTTCACCATTAAGGACAGATATCATGTATTTTTTCAAAATCCTGAAAAACATCCTATTCAAAGGAGCAAGAAGCAGGTAGGCAGTTTTCAGTGACCAGTCACAGTTGTTAAATTTTTTTTTGGTTTCCTTTAACCTTCCAACCTTCCAACCTTCCTAATCTTCCAGTCTTCCAATTTTTTCTAATCTCCTTTAATCAGAGGATTGAATGCAAAGTCTTCGGTGCCTAATAGTCGAATTTTTTTGCCAATAAAATCCTCATGTCTGCAATTGATAACGTAATTTTTTTCCATTGAAATGATAGACGAGGGGACACTCAGCACAGCGGTATTCTCTTCATTATACCATTTGTCACCGATTTTTTGGCAATAAGGATATGAAATCCGTTTATGCCAATCAATATCCAATGAGCTGACCGATATATCCAAAACAGAAACAGAATCCTCAATTTCTATGACCATTACCTTAAAAAGATGATTTAACCCTTCACTACTTCGGTGCACGACATTTTCTAAACAAGCCAAAGCCCTGTTTGCGGCTGCGTAAATCACAAAATTTCCTTTTGAATTCCACCTGCTTGCATTTCCGGAAGCTTTCAACTCATTGGCATACTCAGCGAGACAAATTCTATAAACAAGCATTTTAAGAGAAATCACCGTGGGCAATGCTTTCCAATTCTTCAATTATCAAGTCAATCCCACCACTTGTTTGGAGCAGAGCATACGGGATTTCGTTGTCTAAACCCATAGCTGGCTTTTTTAGCCAATTATTAAAAAATTGGGGCGTTCCAAAAACTTTTAGACCAAGAATCCTCATTTTATTGAGTTTTAAAACCTGTTCACTTGATATGGGATTCAGCTTTTTTTCCTCCTTTTGATAGTTCTTGAGTGTTTTGGTAGAAAACTGCAAAAGTGAAGAGAACTCATCATAAGGGATCATTAATTGATCGGCAAGCTCAAATGCCCAATCCACTTCAATCCCTTTATGGGCACAAAGAACAATTGAAAAGTCGTCGATTGGTTGATCCAAAAACCCAACTGACTTAAGAGTGGTGGCTTTTTTAGGTTTTAAGGCTTTTTCCATTTGATTGGTTTAATAAAAATAAAAATAAGAAAAATTTCTATTTATATTAGAAATTTTTCCTGTTAATTTTTCACCTGCCCTCAACCGTCCAACTTTACAACCTTAGAACCCTCCCAACCTTTCAATCTTTTTATCTCGGTTCCACCAAAATCTCAAAATCATCGAAGAATGCCTGCCCACTTGTTCCAGGCATCATAACCGCAAAGGGAATAATAAATATTGTCTTTCTGGTGAAGTTGGTTAACCTTAATTCTAAAACCCGGTTCTCTAATTTCCCATTAATTGGATTAGGCTCCGTAGTTAAAAAGTGAGATTCATTTGTGGTAGCTCCTGATGTGCCGATTTTGTTATCGTAAACCCTCATTGCTATTGCTACTCCGGGTCCTTGCAAATTTTCAGCATTTACTTTAGTACGCAATATTACTGTGGCCCCTTCAGGAATATTTGGCATTTCTAACTCTTTGTAGATATAGCCTGTATTTTGACCGGTACCTGTGGACGAAATCCCCAAAAACGTGGTGCTGAATGAATTTGGATGAATTCCTCTCGAAACTTGGTATCTGCCATTGTCATTGGAAAATCTCCACAAAGGGTCAGACAAATCGTTTTTAAAAAAAACAGGATTCTGAGTGAAATTTTGCCTGAAATCTATACACTGTTCATTGGCTGCTAACCTGTCAAACAATTCGTCTATATAATATTCCCTAAGTTCAGGCTCATTTTCCTTATAGATATTGAAATTATTGAAGGTAATAGACATCATTGACAATGGCTTTCCATTACACATCAGAGCATTATCAGGTTGTAAATTTAAAAAAGCACGCCCCATTAAATGGAAAAACAGATTTTCTCTTTCAATATCTGTTTTATTGGCCCAATCACAAAGGCCGGGAGATTTTGAGATTTGTATTGTTCTTTTACCGGAAACAGGATGTTTGATAAACCCAAATCCACAATACTCTGATCCATCTGGATTCTTAATTTCATCTACATAGATTATGTCTAAATTAGAAAAATCAAAATTATAGCCTCTGAGTTTGGCTTCTACTTCAAACTTGTCCAGGAAAATTTTTAGATCGGGAAACTCTTCCTTGGTTATTTCAGGGACATTATCTTCAGACTGATTACAGGCTTGAAAGCCTAATAGCACTACCAAAATTAAAACGAGTTTGAAAGAATATCTCATGGCTAACGGGTTTTATGGTATAAAATACTATATCGTACGGTTAAATTTGGATTTGAGTTTTAAAAATAGCATTTATGGATTCAAAAAAAATCCCGCTACCCAAATTAAATTTGGATACAGGGATTTTTTTTAACTTTGAAGCTTCAAAGAAAATGTTAGGACAACTTCGCCAGAGATTCTTCTAAAGCTTTGATTTTAGATTCGGCATCTGCGAGTTTTTTCCTTTCCACCTCGATCACTTGGGGAGGAGCGCCGGCAACAAATCGCTCATTGCTGAGTTTTTTGAGGACAGTATTCAAAAACCCTTTGGTATATTCCAGCTCTTTTTGAAGCGTTTCTTTTTCTTTTTCGACATCCAGTTTGTCACCCATCGGGATAAAACATTCATCCGACTTCACCACAAAACTCATTGCATTGTCAACTTTTTCGCCAAAAGAAAGCTCGGATAAGTTTGCCAATTTTTTCAATACGGCTTCGAAATTCCTGTAAAGTTCTTCCTGTTTCGTATTAACAGTTAGGGAAAATGATTCTTTAGGAGATATTCCTTTGGAAGCTCTTGTATTTCTTACCTGCGACACCACTTCAAAAACCTGTGAGGCATCCGCTATCAGTTTTGAATCAAAGCTTTTTGGCTTGGGCCAGGCCGCGATGATCAGTGCTTCTTCTGTTTTCCGATCTTTGATCTGATGCCAAAGTTCCTCGGTCAGGAATGGCATGAATGGATGAAGGATTTTTAGAATATCTTCAAAGAAAGCGATTGTCTTGTCGAAGGTTTTTTGCTCAATCGGCTGCTGATAGGCAGGTTTGATCATCTCAAGGTACCAAGAGCAGAAGTCGTCCCAAACAAGCTTATAAGTTGTCATAAGTGCATCTGAGATCCTGAACTTCTGGAAGTGTTCCTCGATTTCGGTCAAAGCTTCATTGAACCTGTTTTCAAACCAAATTATAGCTGCCTCATTTTCTTTTCCATCAAGTTTGGGATCAATTTCCCATCCCTGTACCAATCGGTAAGCATTCCATATTTTGTTGGAAAAATTCCTTCCCTGTTCTACCAGTTTTTCATCAAAAGGCAGGTCATTTCCTGCAGGTGAGCTAAACAACATTCCTGTTCGTACTCCATCAGCGCCAAAAGTTTTGATCAGTTCAAGTGGATCCGGCGAATTACCAAGAGACTTTGACATTTTCCTGCCGAGTTTGTCCCGTACAATTCCTGTCAGGTAGACATTACTGAAAGGTTTTTCTCCAGTGTATTCATATCCTGCAATGATCATTCGTGCTACCCAAAAGAAAAGAATTTCAGGCGCTGTAACCAGGTCATTGGTAGGGTAGTAGTATTTAAGGTCTTCATTTTTCTCGCCTGTGGTAAATATGTCGGTATCGAAAACCGATATCGGCCAAAGCCAGGAAGAAAACCAGGTATCCAGGACATCCTCATCCTGCGTCAATTCATCCAAAGAATAGGAAGTATTGAATTTTTCATTTGACAATTTCAGGGCTTCCCCTTTTGTTTTGGCAACCACATATTCGCCATTTGGAAGGTAAAATGCAGGTATTTGATGTCCCCACCAAAGTTGGCGTGAGATACACCAATCACGGACATTTTCCATCCAGGAGCGGTACATATTTTTGAATTTGGGAGGATGGAGTTGGATAATGTCATCCATCACCGAGCTAAGGGCAGGTTTGGTAATTTCTTCCATTCTCAAAAACCACTGCAAAGAAAGCTTCGGCTCAATCACCGCGTCAGTCCTCTCAGAGTGACCGACGTTGGATTTGTAATCCTCAATTTTTTCAAGTTGGCCGGCTTCATCCAAAAGCTTGGCAATTTTCTTTCTTGCTATAAATCGGTCTTCACCGATCAGAATCTTGGCTTTTTCATTCAATGTCCCGTCGTCATTCAGGATATCTATGACAGGCAGTTTGTGTTTGATCCCCAATTCATAATCATTGATATCATGGGCCGGAGTGACTTTCAGGCAGCCCGTACCAAATTCCATATCAACATAGTCATCCTCAACGATCGGGATGGTTCGGTTGATAAGTGGGATGATGGCTTTTTTTCCTTTTAGGTGTGAGAACCGTGCATCATTGGGATTGATGCAGATGGCCACATCGGCCATGATGGTTTCGGGTCGGGTAGTGGCGATGGTCAGGAATTGATCTTCGGTTCCTTCTATTTTGTAATTGATATAATAAAGCTTCGAGGCAATTTCTTTCATGATCACTTCGTCATCCGAAAGGGCAGTTTTGCCCTGCGGATCCCAATTGACCATGCGGATGCCACGGTAGATTTTTCCTTTTTTGTGCAAATCCACAAAAACCGAAATCACCGCATCACTCAGGTCGGCATCCATGGTGAATTTTGTTCGGTCCCAATCGCAGGAAGCTCCCAATTTCTTCAGTTGTTCTAGGATGATACCGCCATATTTTTCTTTCCACTCCATGGCATACCTGAGGAATTCCTCCCGGGAAATGTTTTTTTTGTCAATGCCTCTTTCCTTGAGCATGGCGACGACTTTGGCTTCCGTTGCGATGGAAGCATGGTCAGTTCCGGGAACCCAACATGCGTTTTTGCCTTCCATGCGGGCTTTCCGGATCAATACATCCTGAATGGTATTGTTGAGCATGTGTCCCATGTGGAGTACTCCGGTGACGTTTGGCGGAGGGATGACAATGGTATATGGCTCTTTGCTGTGGTCTACTTTGGAGGAGAAAAATTTGTTTTCCATCCAATAGGCATACCATTTTGACTCGGTGGCTTCAGGACTGTATTTGGTAGCTAATGACATAATTGATTTTTGAGCTTTGTAAAACTTCAAGGCGCAAAATTAACAGAAAAACTTTAGCCCTGAGGGATTGATTCCCAATTTGCCGGATAAATGACTCAGGGAATCGTTGAAAATGAATGGATTTTGTAGAAAACAAAAAAACCGAAGGATTACCTCCGGTTTTAATACAAATATGAAAGCTTTGAATTATTATTTTTTGATCACTGAGAAATCGAATGTCTCGAGAAACTTGGTGGTATAATTACCATTCCTGAACTCAAAATCATCCAACAAGGCAATATGGAATGGGATGGTTGTCTTGATGCCATCGATGACAAATTCTTCTAAAGCTCTTTTCATCCTCACGATAACTTCATCACGGGTCTGTCCGCTGACGATAAGTTTGGCAATCATGGAGTCATAGTTTGGTGGGATTACATATCCTGCATAGACATGGCTGTCTACCCTGACACCTCTTCCTCCAGGCATGTGTAGATTCAAAATTTTACCTGGGCTCGGTCTGAAACCATTTGCCGGATCTTCGGCATTGATCCTACATTCCATGGCATAAAGTTTAGGAAAATAGTTTTTTCCTGAGATTTTCTCACCGGCAGCGACTTTGATCTGTTCTTTGATCAGGTCAAAATCAGTCACTTCCTCTGTAATCGGATGCTCTACCTGGATACGGGTGTTCATTTCCATAAAATAGAAGTTGCGGTGCTTGTCCACCAAAAACTCCACTGTTCCCGCACCTTCATAGGAAATGGCTTCAGCACCTTTGATTGCTGCTTTGCCCATGGCCTCTCTAAGCTCATCAGTCATGAAAGGAGAAGGTGTTTCTTCCAGCAGTTTCTGATGTCTTCTTTGGATGGAACAGTCTCTTTCGGATAAGTGACATGCCCTACCAGTACTGTCTCCGACAATCTGGATTTCAATGTGCCTCGGTTCCTCTACGTATTTTTCAAGGTAAAGCGCATCGTTTCCAAATGCAGCGCCCGATTCCTGGCGAGCATCATCCCATGATTTTTTGAACTCACCTTCATTTCGTACTATCCTCATTCCCCGACCGCCGCCACCGGCAGTAGCCTTCAGGATCACAGGATAGCCCATTTCATTGGCAACTTTGATTCCTTGTTCTATCGAATCCAGCAAACCGTCAGATCCAGGAATAGTCGGTACTCCGGCTTCTCTCATGGTAGCTTTGGCAGTGGCCTTGTCTCCCATTTTATTGATCATTTCAGGGCTGGCACCGATAAACTTGATTCCATACTCCTCACAGATTCTTGAGAATTCAGCATTTTCGGAAAGGAATCCATATCCGGGATGGATGGCATCTGCATTGGTGATTTCTGCAGCTGCAATGATCCTTGGGATATTCAGGTATGACTCCCTGCTTGGTGCAGGTCCGATGCATACCGCTTCGTCAGCAAAGCGAACGTGAAGGCTGTCCTTGTCGGCTGTTGAATACACAGCGACGGTTTTGATGCCCATCTCCTTACAGGTTCTGATCACCCTAAGGGCAATTTCTCCTCTGTTGGCGATTAATATTTTTTTAAACACAGTCAGTCAGGGTTAGTGAAACAAAATTATCCCGCAGGATCAACGAGGAAAAGTGGCTGGTCGTATTCCACCGGGGTGGCATTCTCCACCAAAACTTTGACGATCTTACCCGAAATTTCGGATTCGATTTCGTTGAAAAGCTTCATGGCTTCGATGATACAAACTGTCTGACCTGCAGATACAGAATCTCCGGCAGACACGAAAGGATCTGAATCGGGATTAGAAGTACGGTAGAATGTCCCGATCATTGGAGACTTTATTTCAACAAGACGGGAAGTATCTTCTTTGGCTGGGACCGGTGGTGCAGCCACGGCAGCAGGCGCAGCTTGGGGTGCAGGCGCACTTGCAAAAGCAGGAGCAGGTGCAGCTTCGAATTTGACAGCAGGAGCTTCAGAATATTTTTTGATAGAAAGTTTGAACTCTTCTGTTTCTATTTTTACCTCGGCCAAGCCGGAATTTGAGATGAAGTCTATTAATTCCTGGATTTCTTTTGCTTTCATGATGTGTCTGTTTTATGAAAACCCTTCTAGATATTTGGGTTCAGGTTTGATATTGTATTAAAACAAATAAGCTATGTAATTTATGCAAATCACATAGCTTATTAAAATTATTTTACTCTTTCCGAATAAGAACCGTCTCTGGTATCCACCTTGATCATAATGTCCTGCTCTACAAACAAAGGTACCATTACAATAGCACCTGTTTCCAGAGTAGCTGGTTTGGATGCGTTGGTTGCGGTATCACCTTTGATGCCAGGTTCGGTGTAAGTTATCATCAACTCCACAAAAGGAGGAAGCTCCACAGAGATAGGTGTTTCCGTTTCGGCATGCACCAAAATATCCACTGTTTGGCCTTCTTTCAGTAGCTTTGGTCTTTCGATAAGTTTTTCTTGGATAGAGATTTGTTCGAAGTTTTCTGTATCCATGAAATTGTAACCCAAATCATCCTGATAAATGAACTGATGAGGTCTTTTTTCTACCCTTGCAGTGACTACTTTTTCACCTGCTGTATAAGTTTTGTCCAAAACTTTTCCTGAGGTAAGACTTTTTAATTTGGTCCTTACAAAAGCGCCTCCTTTACCTGGTTTGACATGTTGGAAATCTACAATTGTAAAGATGTCGTTATTCATTTCCAGACACAGTCCGGTTTTGAAATCTGCAGTACTTGCCATTATTATATTTTGGTTTTTTTGTTAATTGTTATTTGGGGTCATAGCCCCATTTTAAGTAAATCGAACCCCAAGTAAATCCTCCACCAAAAGCAGCCAGAATAATATTGTCTCCTTTTTTGAGCCTTGATTCATAATCCCAAAGACACAAAGGGAGTGTTCCTGCGGTAGTATTTCCGTATTTTTCAATGTTGAGCATGACTTTGTCAGGGCCTATTCCCATCCTGTTTGCAGTGGCGTCAATGATCCGTTTGTTTGCCTGATGGGGTACGAGCCATGAGATATCTTCAGCCGTAAGATTATTCCTCTCCATAATTTCAGCACTTACTTCTGCCATGTTTGTTACAGCAAATTTGAAAACAGAAGCACCTTCTTGGAAAGCATAATGCTCGCGTGCAGCGATGGTTTCCATAGTGGCAGGCTTGCGGCTACCTCCGGCTTTCATATGAAGGTATGGCGCTCCTGAGCCGTCAGAGTGCAGGAGAGAATCCATGACGCCAACGTCTTCAGTCGTAGGTTCTAATAAAACAGCACCGCCACCATCACCAAAAATGATGCAGGTAGCCCGATCCTGATAATCAATGATAGAGGACATTTTATCCGCACCGATGATGATCACTTTTTTGTGCATGCCGGTTTCGATAAACTGGCTTCCGATTGTAAGCGCGTAAAGAAATCCCGAACAGGCTGCAGAGATGTCAAAACTATAACTGTTGATTGCTCCGACTCCGTCAGCAATAATGTTGGCAGTAGCCGGGAAAGGCATGTCAGGGGTTACAGTGGCACAAATGATCAGGTCGATGTCCTCAGGATTGGTATTGGTTTTTTTCAAAAGTCCTTTGACAGCGTTGATACCGATGACAGAAGTTCCTTTGTCCTCACCTTTAAGAATCCTTCTTTCCTTAATCCCTGTCCTTGTGACAATCCACTCGTCATTGGTATCCACCATGGTTTCCAATTCACGGTTGGTTAAGATATAATCAGGTACCCAACCTTGGACCCCCGTAATGACTGCTCTGGTTTTTTTCATTCAAATTTTGTTTGAAGCCCTAAGGTAGGTTGAATTATCCTAAATTATGTGGCTTAGATGTGGTATAGGAATTTACCCTTGAGAAGACTTTCGGATTTTCTTTCAAGGCGACAAAATTATCTAAAATGTGCTTTTCCACCAAAGGTTTTTGGTTTTAGAATAACAGTTTTGATAAATAGACCATTAAGGGCATTTCCGATTGGATTTTCCTATAAATAAAAATCCATCCCGATGAGAATCAGGATGGATTTTAGGAAATGGTTTTCGTAATGATTATGCAAGAACTTCTTTCTCCATGATCACCTGTCCTTTGTAGTACAGTTTGCCATCAAGCCAAAACGCTCTGTGAGGTAAATGAAATTCGCCTGTGGTAGGGCATTGTGCAAGACCTGGAGCTGTCAACTTATAGTGAGTTCTTCTTTTGTCTCTTCTGGTTTTCGAAATTTTTCGTTTAGGATGTGCCATCTCTATACTATTTTAGATTAATCTTTTTTCTTTAGTTTATTTAATATGTCCCATCTGGGATCTGCCGGTTTTTCCTGATGACTTTCTTCATCATCTGAATCTTCCGATTCTATTTCTTCATCTTCTTCAGAAAGGTATATCAAAGTTCCTTCCTCATCAAATTCATCCTCATCTGTATCATCCAGGTAATCAGGATGGATTTTTTTTGCCGGTATGGCCAAAAGGATAAACTCATAAATGAGCTGGGCGACATTGACGCTCGGGGTATCTTTGGTGATCATGAAGACATCTTCACTGATTTCCTCCACCACCGGACCATATTTGTAAATGACCTTCTCGGTCAGTTCCAATGGATGGTCAAACTCTTCCAAACTCCTGTCACAGGTCAATCCCACTGTTCCTCTGATCTCAAAGTCCACTTCCAATACAGAAACGGTTTTGTTTACATTGACAGTGACAGTGATATCGGCTCCGTTGACCCAATCTTCTGCTTCGTAATATTTGAAGAACTCATTACTGACTTCAAATGTGAAAGAATGCTTTCCATCCCTTAATTTGATTACGTCAATATCGTAGTATCTTAAGAATTTCACGAACCTCCTGCTATTTCAAGACCGCAAATTTAGGGAAATGCTTTAGAAAAATAAAATTTGGCGTAAAATTATTTTCGAAAGGATCAATGAGGAAGGCTGAAGGACGAATTTATCCATTTAACCCAACAACAATTAATCACCAAATTATTCATTATCAATTTATTAGCCTTCTCCTTCTTCTTCCCAATTTCCTTTATGACGAATGATATCATAGGCCTGCATGATGGCCGCCCTCATCGAACCCTCATCAGCCACGTTTTTGCCTGCGATATTGTAGGCTGTGCCATGGTCAGGTGAAGTGCGGATAATGGGTAGGCCGGCAGTGAAGTTGACACCTGATTCAAATGCCTGGGATTTGAAAGGAATCAGACCTTGGTCATGGTACATGGCCAAGACTCCGTCAAATTTCTTTTGGTGCATCATCCCGAAAAATCCATCCGCAGAGTAGGGTCCAAAAACCAAATGGCCCTTGTCTTTGTATTCCTTGATCAAAGGTTTGATGATGTTCTCTTCTTCATCTCCCAAAAGTCCATCTTCCCCGGCATGTGGATTTAATCCAAGGACCGCGATTTTTGGTTTTCCTATACCGAAGTCATCTTTGAGGGACTTCAGCATGATATTGAGTTTTGATTTTATTTTTTCAGTAGTGACGTTTTTAGCCACCTCTTTGAGAGGAACATGTCCGGTTACCAATCCAACCCTGATGCCATCAGCTACCAAAAACATCAGACTGTCTTTGCTTCCAAATGCCTCGGTCAGGTATTCAGTATGTCCGATAAATTTCTTATCAGGGCTGTTGATGTTGTTTTTGTTCAAAGGGGCAGTGACCAAAGCCTCAATTTTATTGTCTTTGAGGTCTTTGATAGCATGGTCAAGAGCTGCGAGAGCCAATTTGCCCGCTTCATGGGTTTCCATTCCGGGGATTACCTCCGGGCTTTCCTCCAATACGTTGATGACATTTATCTTTTTGTGGTGGACTTCATCTATACTTTTTATCTGCATAAAGTTAAAGTCCTCAATGCCGAGGTGTTTTCTATAAAAAGTGAGGGCTTTGCCATGTGCATAGATCACAGGAGTTACCAATTTGATCAGTCTGTTGTCCAAAAGTGCTTTGATGGTGACTTCCGCACCTATGCCATTGATGTCTCCAATACTGATGCCAACGACCGGTTTGTTTTTTCTTTGGTTCATTAAAATTATAGAATACTGTTGGTTATTGATTTAGATTTATTGTTTTCAAAACTTAGAGATCCTCTTTTTAGGGATGAAGAAAAATCGAATAAGTTAAGAAAAGGGACACATTGCCATTTTAATAATAGTAGGGCTTTGTGATAATTCTCTTATTTTTGACACGCAATTTAGATAAAAATATTAGAGTATACCGCATGGAAAAGGTCAAACCCAAAAAACACCTTGGACAGCATTTCCTGATCGATTTGGGGATTGCCGAGAATATTGCCAAGGCCATCACGGGCCATGGAGGCATCACCAAAGTCCTCGAAATAGGACCCGGAATGGGGGTGTTGACTGATTTTCTTTTGCAGGAAAAATGGGATTTATACTTGGTCGATATCGACAGGGATTCGATCAAATACCTCAGGGAGAAATATCCTGATCTTGGAGAGAAAATCATCGAGGCGGATTTTTTGAGAAAGGATTTTGCCACTATCATGCAGGAACCTTATGCCATCATCGGGAATTTTCCATATAACATTTCGTCCCAAATTCTCTTCAATGTCTTGGAGCAAAGGAGTCAGGTGACAGAGGTGGTCTGTATGTTGCAGAAAGAAGTGGCACAACGCATCGCTTCGCCCAAAGGAAACAAAGATTATGGCATTTTATCCGTGCTTTTGCAGGCATTTTATGACATTGAATATTTATTTTCTGTACCTCCGGGCGTATTCAATCCCCCTCCAAGGGTCAATTCGGGGGTTATCAGGCTCAAAAGAAATTCAGTAGAAAAGTTAGCATGCGACGAAAAACTGTTTTTTCGTGTTGTGAAGCAGGGTTTTGGAACAAGAAGGAAAACGTTGAGAAATTGTCTAAAATCATTTGGGCTTTCTGAAGAACTGGCCAAAGATCCTATCATGGACAAAAGAGCGGAGCAGTTGGATGTGCAGGAATTTATCGGATTAACTCAAAAAATACAGGAATCTTGGAACCAATAAAATCATTTGAACTTTCCAAAGAATATCTGGAAAGCCTTCAGGACAGCATTGAAATCCAGAACAATGATTTCATTACGCAGTCATTTGAAGGTGCCAACGTGGCAGATATTGCCTCCCTATTGGACGAACTCAATATGGACGAGGCGATCTATGTTTTGAGATTGCTTCCCGCCACTACAGCTGCTGATATACTTATTGAGTTGGATGAAGATTCTTTGATTCAGGTGATCCGCGAATTGGAACCAACTGAATTGGCAGGACTGATCGATCAGATGGAATCTGATGATGCAGCGGATATCCTGATCCTGATGCCAACCAAAGAGAGGGAAGACGTCATCAGCCACCTTCAGGAAAGAGAAAAATCGGCCAATATCCTCGACCTCTTACGCTACGACGAAGATTCAGCCGGTGGTTTGATGGCCAAAGAATTTATCAGGGCAAATAAAAACTGGAATGTCGTCCAGACAATTGAGGAAATCAGGAGGCAGGCAGAAAAAGTAGAGAAGATATATTCCATTTATGTGGTGGACAACAGGCAGCATCTGCTTGGGAGGGTGTCTCTCAAAAAAATCATCCTTGCTTCGGCGGATACTAAGATTTCGGATATTTATGAACCTGAATTGATATCCATCTCTACACACATGGAAGGCGAAGAGGTCGCCGAAATCATGAGAAAGTATGACCTTGAATCTGTACCAGTAGTCAATGCCAAAAACAGGCTAGTAGGTAGGATTACGGTCGATGATATTTTGGATTTGATCAGAGAACAATCGGATGAGGACATCCAGGCGATGACGGGTATCTCGGCAGATGTGGAGGAATCAGATTCTATTTTTAGGATTTCCAAAGCCCGGTTGCCATGGTTGCTCATCGGTGTGATCGGAGGATTGATGGGAGCCAAAATCATCGGGTTCTTTGAGGTTGGGTTGAGCAAATACATTGCTTTGGCTTCTTTTATTCCTTTGGTTGCGGCCACAGGCGGTAATGTCGGAATTCAGTCTTCTTCGCTTGTAGTGCAGTCTCTGGCTTCCAAATCTGTCTTTGACGATACTCCTTGGCAGCGGTTTATCAAAGGCTTTCTGATAGCCTTGGTCAATGGCGTAGTGTTGGCCTCTTTCGTTTTTTTGGTAGTAGTCTTTATCTACCGTTTCGATTCCATTTTTGGCCTGACGATTGGATTGGCGATGTTTTGCGTGGTGCTTTTATCCTCCTTTATGGGTACAGTCACACCTTTGGTTTTGGATAGATTTGGGATTAATCCCGCCATTGCCTCCGGGCCATTCATCACCACTGCCAATGACTTGTTGGGATTGTCAGTTTACTTTGGGGTAGCGATGCTTTTGTTGAAGTTATAGGAAATAGTGCTGTTTTTGGGAATTGATTTTGGTCAGCAAAAAAATTACCTTGACAGAATTATTTCGAATAAATAAATTCGCCGTTTCCCAGAAAAACCTATTTCTATGCTAAAATCAATTATCAAAGCAACGCTTCTTTGTGTGATCATCTTTGCTTTTTCCTGTCAATCCAATGAACCTCCCACTGAGGTTTTTATGCCGAAGTTTTTTGCGGACCACATGGTTTTTCAAAGAAATCAACCCATCAGGGTTTGGGGAGATGGAACACCCGGCAAGAGTGTTGTTGCAACATTCAACAATCAGGAAAAGGAAACAGAGATTGACGATAATGGTTATTGGATGGTAGAATTTGATCCGATGCCTGCTTCAGGTCCATTTGTATTGGATGTCAACGGGAAAAAAATTCGGGATATCCAGATCGGTGACGTGTGGGTGGCCGGTGGACAATCCAACATGGAATGGGTTATGAGTGCTCAAGTGGAGGGACTTCAGGAGGAAATTGCCGACAGTGAATATCCTCTCATCCGTTTTTTCAAAATTCCCCATGACTATGATGCCAAAGTAAAAACAGACGTCAGGGGAGGAGAATGGAAAGTGGCCAATGCGGATAACCTTATGAATTTCTCTGCTGTGGCCTGGTTTTTTGCCAAAAAAAATCATTTAGAAAAAGGAGTTCCCATCGGTATCATCGAAAGTAATTGGGGCGGAACACCTGCCGAAGGTTGGACTGCTTCAGAAAAATTGATTGATTTTCCACCATACCAGGAGAAAGCAAAGGATGTTGTAGATAGAAAAGACTATTGGATACAGGAAATCATTGACAACAAAGTCAGGGAACTCAAAAGAAATGACTTGGTGGCTGCACCTCAAAACGGTGAAATCAAGGGAGTGGTCAATACTAACTTTGATGACAGTGACTGGCAGACGGTAAATCTTCCGGGCGATAATCCTTTCTCGGACATTGCATGGTTCCGCAAAAAATTTACTGTAACCAATATTGACAATGTCTCTTTGAACCTTGGCGATATCCAACAGATGGCCTATATCTACCTCAATGGAGGAAGGCTTTTATTTAAAGATTATGGTGATGCGGTGAAGGAGTTTACGCTTCCGGCAGGAATGATTGTCCAAGGAGAAAATTTGTTGGCCGTAAGGATAGTCAATACTTGGAACAACTCTCCGGTATTGGGAAAAAGCGGTGAGTTTTTCGTCAAATCCGGCGGAAAGAAAATTTCGCTCGAAGGAGAATGGAAATACAATAATAGGATAGAGGAGGAAATTCCAAAAGTGGAATGGTACAATTGGCTTCCCGGCATGATGTACAATGCGATGATCGCACCTATCGTGAAATACCCCATCAAAGGCGTAATATGGTATCAGGGAGAGAGTAATACCGGTGAACATCAATATTACAAGCGGCTATTTAGCACCATGATCCAAAACTGGAGGGAAGCTTGGGGAATCGGGGATTTTCCTTTTCTATTTGTTCAATTAGCCAATTTTATGGAAAGGAAAGATGTTCAGCCGGACTCTGATTGGGCATTTTTGAGAGAAGCGCAGACACAGACTTTGGAACTTCCCAATACCGGAATGGCCGTCACCATAGACGTGGGGAATGCAGGTGATATCCATCCAAGAAACAAAAAAGATGTAGGTCACAGGCTATGGCAGTCCGCCAAAAAAGTTGCTTACGGAGATGATGTCGTGCATTCGGGACCGGTTATTTCAGCTGTAGCAAAGCAAGGTGAAAAAATTATAGTCACGTTTGATTTTGTGGGGGAAGGTTTGCAATTGTCCTCTGGAGCAGAGGTCAAGGGTTTTGTCCTTGCCGGAGAAGATGGAGAATTTGAATCAGCAAAAGGAAAAATCGTGGGAACCAATCAGGTGGAAGTATATAGCCCTAAAGTAAAAAACCCTGGAGAAGTCAGGTTCGCTTGGGCGGACAATCCAGAATTTAATTTATACAATAGCCTCAGCTTACCGGCTGTACCCTTTAGACAAAAGATCGATTAGTAAGTCCTGATTCTTTTGGGAAAATTGGAATCCTAAAAGTTGTCAGTTATTTTCTTACCAAATCCCCAACTTAAGCCGACCTGCAGGTCGGCTTTTTTTGTATCTGCCATCAAGGCTGTTAAGATCGATTGAGAACCTATGAAAAATCCTCCAAAGCGAAATCCTAAGCCGCCGGTAAATCCGGCTATGTCATAATATCCCCACGAGGAATATACTTCAAACTTGCCAAAAACAGCACTCGGGGTGAGGGCGATAAGGTTCATGGCGGGAATTTGAAGGTTATTCTCTTTATTTTGGAGGAATGTCTGTCCATAAACACTGACAAAAAACTTATCCGATAACTTCAAATCAGCGTTGGCAGCCCAGACTGTCGGTAATCCTGCCTTGATGCCATCCGTATTGGATTCCCTGGAGAAATAACCACTTTCTAAAAAATCCCTTTCTATGGCACGTAAATCGGGTTCCAGAAGGTCTATCCTGAATGATTGTCCCTCCGGAATGTTCATTTTGAAGGTTTGGTTGTTTTGGCCTGCGCCTAATGTCAAATTACCGATATTCCTAAATGCCATGCCCGTATTCAGCCAAACGCCGTCTTTGTTTTTCAATTGGTAATTGAACCCGATGTCAAAACCGACTCCTGACAATTGCCCGAAACTCAAGTTCTCATAATCTATACTGAAATTCCTCTTGTTGACCACAGATTCATCGTAGGAAATATTAACCGTAGCCTGTGCATTGGTCAGAGCCACGGCAGTCTGATCGACCACCAATGTCCCTCTGAGACTGCCTATGCCTAAATTGGTATATCCGGTAGGGAAGAGCAATTTGAAATTGGTGCCTACAGAAAATTTGCTTTTTGGGCTATTCCAGATTTCTCTACCTATGACCACACCCGTTTCAAACCAAGTTGCGGTGTTAGCCCTTTGGTTGTTTGGATTGTTGATGCCAAGTGTTAAAATATCGAAACTGATTTCATTATCTGTAACATACCTGCCGATTTCAGGATTGATATTTAAGATGGTGGCCCTGGTCTGAACTTGGGAAATGAGCCCAAAAGCCCATTTTCCTTTCTTCATTCCAAAGGAAGGTATGATTACCGACCCGTCAGTGTTTCCATCCACGGGCTGATCTGCCTTCTCCATCATTTTGCTCCAAAGGTCATTTCGGTTTTCTAAGGTTTCAGAAAATGTCAGGGTATTGTTACCGACTACAGCATTTCCGGCAAAAAACTGTACTTCCACTGTTCTTGACAAGTTGTTCATTTCAGCCGGATTCATCATAGCGCTGATAATTCCCTTTCTTTGGCTGTTTTGGATGCCGACATAAGGGAACTGCGCCATAACGGCCACAGGCATCAAAAAAGAAACAAATAGCAGAAGTAGAATTTTGTTCATTGGGTAGGGAGTAATACTTCGCAAATTACAGTTTTATATGAGAAGGGTTAAAATTTCACACAATAGAAAATCAAAACCCCGTTTTGTTTGGATTGAAATTACATGCCACTATTTCGAACTTTGCCCATGTCCAATCACCTGAATCCAGCTTCCAGGTAACTTCACCGGATGCAGGGACTTTAATTCCGTCGAATTCTTTTGTGGAGGTCACATTTACGGTCCACTCTGATCTTTTGGCCTCTGGACCGCTTCCCTGATACCGCAAGGCCGAAAAACTCAGGACATGTCCATCTTCGCCAAAAGAAAATATACCCGATCCTGAAAGTCCTCCTAATGTCAAAGTGGCCTTTGCAGACTGGTTGCCAAGTTCTTTCCAGGTAATATTATCGTTCAGTGAGGCAGTAGGATACCAAACAATTTCACCCAAAAAACGCTGCAAGGCAGCTTCGTTGATCTGTGGATTGGGTCCGTCATTTGCCACAGGAAAAACCGAAAATAACTTAAAAACCATTTCTCCATTTCCTTCAATAAACTTGTCTCTGCCAAAAGCACTGATTGCCGGCATCATTTCAATTTTAGCTTTCCAGACAAAAGCCGGAGGGGATATGGTTGAATATTGTTCCGCGACAGTAGTATACCAATCTTTCTGTTCAGGTTTTAATTTGATCTGGTAATTTTGTTCCATAAATACACTTTGGATTCGGGATTTTCCAAGTACTCCCGCAGCCTTCATCCAAGTCTGTACCGATTTTGGGAGCTGGGAGATTTCCTCTTCCGTAATGGGAGAAGACATTTCTTCATTTGCGTTTTCCAAAATATAAGTGACCTCTTTTCTGATTTTTTTCTCAAAATCGTAATGCGCAAAGGCAGCTAGGGCAACAGTCAGGATCAGGACATTCGGTATCGTACCATAGAGAGAGTCTTTCCAAAAAACAATGATCAGGACTTGGGAGATCAGGACACCGATTATCGCGAATAACCACCAAAAAGGATTTTTTAGAAAAATCATCACCCCAGAAAACAACAAGATTAAGGCCGCCAATAACCAAAGCAAACCCATGGTTTTGGAAACAGGACTGGTGATTTCGCTTAATTCAGCCATTAGAAAGGCTTTCATAAATCCAAGCAGGTGAATCAGGCCGTGAATCAATAGAATAATCATGAATAGTGTTTTCATGGCTGCTTTATTTATTGACTCTCCAAATTACTTATATCCCAAACAAAAATCCCTGATACCAATCAGCTAAAGAGTTGATTTTGCTTAGGGGAATTGAATGTTTTTGTTAAGGTTGAGACTAATCAAGCCTTGATTCAGATTTCTTCCCCTGGGCGGAATCGGATCTTTTGTGGATATGAAAATGCATGGATTCCCTGACCTGAAAGGATTTTGGCTTGGATCTTTTTCCAATTGTCGGGATTGAAAAGCTCGGTATGAAAATCGAAAAAATGGTTTTTGACATCATGCCTGCCGATCATAAACCTTTTGAAATCCTGCGGAAAAACGTCGTTTTGGGCAATGTCATACCAAGGAGATGACGCATAGATCTGCTCATAAGTTTCGGGTATTGGTTTCTCCCGGAAGTTCATATCTGTCAAAAACTCAATTTCATCATAGTCATAGAAAATCACCCGTTTTTGCCTTGTCACGCCAAAGTTTTTGGTCATCATGTCTCCTGCAAAAATATTTGCTTTTGCCATTTCCAATATTGAATCCCCATATTCTTCCACAGCTTGCCGGGCTTCTTCCGTGGTACAATTTTCAAGGTAAATATTAAGAGGAACCATCCTTCTTTCGATGTACACATGTTTGAGGATTAGTTCATCAGAGGTTGTGTACAACAGAGAATTTACCGTGCTGCGGAGTTCTTCCAACAGGGTTGGGTCAATCCGGTTGAGTGGCAAGTGAAATTCTTCAAACTCATGCGTATCTGCCATCCTACCTACCCGGTCGTGCAGCCCGACCATCTTGTATTTTTCACGGACTTCCTGTCGGGTCATGGTTTTGGGCGGGTCAAAATAATCTTTGATCATCTTAAAGACGACATTGTAAGAGGGGAGTGTAAACACTGTCATGACCATCCCTTTGACCCCTTCGGCCAAGACAAAATTATCCTTGCTCTGACTGAGATGATTTAAAAAATCCTTGTAGAATTCTGTTTTGCCATGTTTGTTAAACCCAATGGCATTGTAAAGTTCATGGATTTTTTTGTTGGGAATCACCGCATTAAGGAATGATATCATCTGCGAAGGAATGTCGGCTTTGACCATAAAATAAGACCTGGAAAAGCTAAATAATCCGGACATCAGGTTGGGGTCAAAGATCATGGTATCTGCAAAAACCCCTTTTGGGCCATTGAGAAAAGGAATAATGAATGGCATCCATTTGTTGCCTATTTTGATACGGCCGATGACATAGGCGCCTTTGTTTCTATAAAAAACGGACTTCAATACCTGTGTGGTACTTTCAGCAGAAGGGATATACCTGGTCAATATCACGTCTTTGACAGATTTGATCAAAAATTCTATGTCCTCTTCCTTGTTCATATAAGGAACCCCAAAATCAAAATCTTCCAGGATCTTTTGGATAATTTTCTTTAATCCCCAATCAGAGGGATAGCTGTGGTAAAGATTGTCATTTGGATAAATGACACAAGAGTTATAACCTTCATGGACAAACATCAGGTCTTCATTGATGGCAAGACCCGAATAAGATTTGCGGATAACAGAGTTGAAAAAAGTCTCAGCCAGTTCTTTGTCTTTCTTGTTGGATATAAGCAGTGAATAATGCGATTTAGCAGTTTTCCAAAAATCAAAACTGTTGGCATTTTCCAAAAGCATTTCACTTAGAAGTTGACGGGTAGCACTCACCTGATCTTTGTATAGGCGAAGTCTTTTCCGGTGATTTTGCTGCATGGCCTTCCAGTCTCTTGCTTTAAAAAAAGCCGGAGTCAGGTCCGTCAACTCATTGAAATCTCTTACATAAGTATCAAATCCTGCAAGAAGTACAAGTGAGGTCTCGTCGATCAATTTCTCGCTCATAAAAATGTTGTTTTTGACAGGACAAGGTCAATAGATTATATTTAGGAAGAATAAAATACAGTTTTTTTTAATTACAGGAAAAAAAATATTTTTTTTTTGAAATTATGATTTCAAAAAACCCACAATTCAAAAAGTATAAAAAATTCTGTAGGATGATAATAATTTTAAGTATTTCAATAAGCTTCAAGAGCGGATTATTGCTTGTTGTAAAGGCCTCAAAAAGCTTGATTTAAGATTTTGGAACACACAAAATATAATTTTCGCAATCGATTGTTTGGACAATAAAAAAACATTATTTACCTTTCGAGCATGCTATTCATTCATTGAATATCTACAATAGGTTTAATAGGTTTGAGAGATAAAAAAGGTTGGGACAATGTTCTGACCTTTTTTGATTTTTGGGGTTTTTATATTTCATTCGTATTCTTTATATCTCCAAAAATGTCTCCCTCAGCCAAAATCCATTCTTCCAGGTTTTTATTTGCATGCTTGGTGTTCTTGGGTTCCTGTACTTTTCAAAAAGAAAAAACAGAAGAAACAGTAGAGAAAATATCAATTTCCGAAGAGGAAGAACTTAATCAGCTTCTTGCTTCAGGGCTTCAGCAATTAAGTAATTGGACCGGATTTTGGAAATCGCAAGAACCAACATTTGACTTGGCAGGATTTCAAATGAGCAGGGAAATCCCTTATGAAGCGTTGGAATGGCCGGAGGAAAATTTTATCCGACAAGACCATCCACTCCATAAGTACCTTATTCCAAACCCTGAAGGTCACGGTGTAGTGGACATTTACAGTTACAAAGTCGTGATGCCGGAAGAAGCCCAGGTTTCTTTTAACCCCGATTCAGAAGTGATATATTTCAAGTCAAATGGCATGCGGGAGAGGTTGATGTTTATGGGGCCTTCAGGAGGATTTGAGGAAGCCATTTGGGTCAGTCCTGAGCATCTGATGGTAACAGGATTTTTTGAGGAGGAGGGGGGAATCACGCCTATGATTTGGATTATCATGCCTGATGACCACAAATACATCACCTTCAAGCATTCACTCTATACTAGCACTTATCCCAAAACAGGTTACCTCGTCAAGAAGCTCCAAAACATCGATTTTTCAAATGGAGCTGAATAAAGTAGTCAGAAGATTAGAAAGACTGTTGCAGGACCCTCTTCCTGGGATGCTTGGACATCTAACCATGTTGCCGCAGCCGGTTGACGAAAAAAGATTTTCTGTCAGGGATGACCATAGAAAGGGTGCGGTTTTGATGCTTTTTTATCCGGAAGGAAATAGCAGTTTTGTCCCATTTATCAAAAGACCTGAATACCCCGGAGTGCACAGTGGTCAGATAGCATTTCCTGGAGGGAAGTGGGAACCGGAGGATGCCGATATGAGCGTCACCGCACTCAGGGAAGCCGAAGAAGAGATTGGTGTCTATTCAGAAAAAATCACCTTATTGGGCAAGTTAAGTGATGTCTATATTCCGCCAAGTAATTTTTTGGTGTCTCCTTATATCGGATTCATCTCAGAAAAGCCGGATTTTAATCCCCAAGCCACAGAAGTGGAGAGGATTATCAGCTGCCCTCTTCCTGTACTTTTAGATAAAGAAAACAGAAAACTTACTCAGATTAAAGGAAGCTCAGGTTTTAGTTTTGAAGCACCCTATTTTGACATTGAAAATGAAGTGGTTTGGGGAGCTACGGCCATGATGCTTGGCGAATTCACTTATTTGTGGGAGAATTCCAAGTTTTGAAGTTTCTCCTAATTGTGGTATTGTTGTAGGACTAACCTTTATCAAGCATGCAAGAAAGCAGTCCTTTGATCAGTAATGATGCCGTCGTTTTTGGGTTATTGATGACCATATTGGCTTTGGTTTTTTCTACCTCCTCCAACAAATCACCTTTTTGGGTTAAATTTTACAGTATAGTGCCTTCAGTTCTGTTATGCTACTTTATTCCGGCACTTCTCAATTCATTCAATATCATCTCCGGTGAATCCTCCGGTTTGTATAAAGTTGCCTCAAGGTATATGCTGCCTGCTTCTTTGGTTTTGTTGACTTTGAGTATTGATTTCAAAGGAATTATAAAACTGGGACCAAAAGCATTGGTTATGTTTCTTGCCGGTACCGTAGGGGTAATGTTGGGAGGTCCATTTGCTTTGTTGGTGGTTTCAGGTATTTACCCTGAAATTTTGAATGGGGTAGGGCCTGACGAGGTTTGGCGGGGATTGTCAACGATTGCAGGAAGTTGGATCGGGGGAGGCGCCAATCAGACCGCCATGTTGGAGGTATTTGGTGCAAGCCCTTCTTTATTCAGCCAAATGATAGCGGTGGACGTTTTGGTAGCCAACTTATGGATGGCGGTTTTGCTTTTTTGGGCAGCCAAGCCGGGTAAGATTGACCGACTATTCAAAGCAGATAGTTCTGCCATTCTTGAACTTCAATTGAAAGTGGAGAAGTATCGTGCCGGGATTTTGAAGATACCAACCTTGTCAGATACGATGCTGATCTTGGGGATTGGATTTGCAGTTACAGGATTTTCCCATTGGGTGGCGGATATCGTTGCGCCGTATATCGGGGAAAATTATCCTCAACTGAGTCAATATTCTTTGGATTCGACCTTTTTTTGGATTGTTGTCATCGCCACCACAGGAGGTTTGTTGATGTCCTTTACCAAAGCCCGTGAGCTCGAAGGAGCAGGTGCATCAAGGCTTGGTTCTGTGTTGCTATATATTTTGGTGGCCACCATCGGCATGCAGATGGACCTGATGGCAATATTTGACAATCCTGTATTGTTTTTAATAGGGATAATCTGGATATCTTTTCATATCCTGCTCATGCTTTTGGTAGCTTACCTGATCAAAGCCCCATTCTTTTATGTGGCGGTTGGATCCCAAGCCAATATCGGAGGTGCAGCTTCAGCACCCATTGTAGCTTCAGCCTTCAATCCTTCCTTGGCACCTGTCGGCGTTTTGATGGCTGTGTTGGGTTATGCTTTGGGAACGTACGGCGCATATTTGAGCGGTCTGATGATGCAATGGATCCATGGTTAAAAGATTCCCTGTCGGTATTCTTGATAAGGGTATTTTATATTGCCAAGGCCGAAATTCCCCTAAATTGAATTGCATCTTTTCAGGGATGCTGTATGGTTTTCATTAACAAAACGATTTCGGTGCAACATTTTTTGGCCATGCAAAATGGCCAAACCTAAAAGCGTGTAACTTTACCGTCAAAATTAAACCAAACTACATGGCAACCTACCGTAAATTTATTTTTATATGCAATGGATCTGACTGTAAAAAAGAAGGTTGCAAAAAACTGCAGCAGGAGATTAAAGACCTTGTGAAGTCTGATGACCACAAAGGAAAGTACAAAATCGTCAAAACGAAGTGCATGGATTTTTGTAAATCAGCTCCGGTTGTAGTGGTCAATAATGAGGTTGTCAAGAAAGCGGATATTCCTTCACTAAGGAAAAAAATGTCATAAAGATATCAGGGAATTGAAAGAAGGACTCAAAAAAAAAGCCGGGATGTGAATCTCGGCTTTCATTTTTCAGTCGATTCCGTTTAGGAACCTGCTCCAACGTATCTTACTGAACATCGACTTATGCTTGTCAAGGGACAGCCATAAGAACCAAGCCTTTCCTACAATATGGTCTTCAGGTACAAATCCCCAATACCTTGAGTCAAGGGAATCGTGCCTGTTGTCGCCCATCATAAAGTAATAATTTTGCTTGAATGTGTAGGAAGTCACCTTTTGGCCATCGATATACAATTCATTATCCTGGACTTTGACATCCTCATGGCCTTCAAATTTTTCAATGGTGAAGGCATACTTGGCGATATTGTCTTTTGTCATTTCGATTGTCCAACCTTCTCCCGGGATTTCCAATGGACCCCAATTGTCCTTGTTCCAACCGAAATACGCGCCATCAGGAAAAACCCTAGGATCACCGAAGTCTTCTCTGTCCAGCCTCATGGTAATAGAACCTACCGCTGGCGAGCTTTTCAATCTTTCGATGGATGCTGCGGTAGCCATGACCATATAGCCTGAGCCATTGGAAAAAGGCATGAAACTGTCTTGGTTGATACCATACTCATCAAAAAACTCTGGAGTTAGATTTCTGTCTGACATCACATCATAGGAAAACTGCATTTCTTCGGGATTGGAGGAAGGCTCACCATTGACGAAAACCTGGGTTTTTCTAATTTCGAGGACGTCTCCAGGGACGGCAACGGCCCTTTTGATATAATTGGTTTTGAGATCTACCGGATACTCGAATTCAGATGGGTAATTGAAAACGACCACATCGTTTCTTTCCACATCAGAAAACCCCGGAAGCCTGTAATAAGGCAATTGGATCCAATCTACGTACGATTTGGCGTCTGTACCCCATATTTTTTGGTGGGTCAAAGGTACCTGAAGGGGTGTCCTCGGAATCCTTGTTCCATAATGCATTTTGCTCACAAAAAGAAAATCGCCGACGAGCAGGGATTTCTCCATTGATGCGGTGGGAATAGTAAATGGCTCTAGGAGCAGCCAACGAATTAAGCTTGCAGCGATTACTGCAAAGACCAGTGCATCTGCCCATTCACGTGCGGCAGATTTTTTCTTTTTTACTTCAGTCATTATAGTTTAAAATTTCAGAAAGATAGGAATTCGTCCATTGATAATAAGCCTTTTTTATTTTTTATCCATTCCGCCACCAAAACCGCACCAAGAGCAAAACCTTTGCGGCTGTGGGCTGTGTGGGTAATTTCAATATCATCAATATCAGACTGATACCTTACGATATGGGTTCCGGGAGCTGGGTCAATACGCTTGGAGGTAATGGGTAGATTATGTCCATTTTCGTTCAATTCTCCTGATAATGTCCAGTTTCTAATCCTTGGGATTTCTTGGATTACTCCTTCGGCTAGTGTGATAGCCGTGCCACTTGGGGCATCTTTTTTTTCAGTATGGTGGATTTCTTCCAAGCTGACCTTATATTCTGGTTGGTCTTTCATCAGGGAGGCCAAAAACCGGTTGACTTTGAAGAAAATATTGACGCCAATACTGAAATTGGAGGCGTAAAAAAAAGCTGAATTGTACTGTAGGGTCAATTGCTCGACCATGGGTTTATTGGCAAGCCAACCTGTAGTACCTGAGACCACAGGAATCCCACGCTCAATTGCCCAACTGATATTTTCTACAGCAGATTCCGGAGTGCTAAATTCAATGGCGACATCGATTTGGGATTTGTCCAATAAATCCAGGTCCTGCCGGTTGTCAATATTTATTTTTCCGGCAATATGGTGGCCTCGGGATTCGGCAATATCGCCGATGATTTTTCCCATTTTCCCATAGCCAAGTAGAAGAATATTCATTTTAATCAGAAGTTTATTTTTAAAGAAAGTCCCATGATATTGCCTCCTCCGGCACTCAGGGATTCATAACTCGGTTCAAACCGGAAAGTCAGGTCATCACTGACGTCAAATGCTGATAAATGTGCATCCACATTGGCATCGATGATATTGAGTGCATAAATACCAATAAACAGGAAGTAATTCAAATCCCTGTTCCTTTTCCAATAATTAACATTCCTGACCAATCCGTCCCGGTTCAGACTTGGAAAAGGCTGTTCAGGGTCTTTGGGGTTTTCATCGAAAATGGACAACGCCTCTTTGAAAAGCTCATACCGCCGGTTATTGAATTCTATGAAATAGATATTGGCTGCAAATCCGGCATAAATGATAGGTACTTTCCAAGGTTTCCCATTATAAACCTGACCTGCACCGGGTAAGATTGCTGATAATATGGTCGCTTTTTTAGGATTTTTGATGGCAGGATCGGTGTAGTCCACCTTGATAGTATCCGTACCGGTGATCATCTTTTGGGCGGTCAAGTCACAAAAGGGCAATAAAACAAAAACAGCAATGATAAATGGATTTATCATTGCTTTGGGTGTTACACTCAAAAGCCGGTTTTTTGTTTTCTTTTCCAAGACTCAGATGATCTCCAAAATTTCCAGGATTCTGTTCAGGTCTTCGGAAGAATGAAAGGGGATTTTGATTTCTCCCTTGTTTTTGGCATCCGATTTAAGGTTCACTTTTGTTCCAAAATGACTGGCAAGCCTTTGTTGGATCTTGGTGATTTCATATTTCCTGACAGGATCAAATGGGGAATTTTTTTTGTTTTCCTTTTCTTCCCGCTCTCCGTTGATGGATTTCACTAAAGCCTCCACCTGACGGACGCTAAGTTCGTCCTGAATGGCTTTTTTGAAGATGGCTAGTTGCTTGTCGATGCTCTCAACGTTGATCAAAGCCCTCGCATGTCCCATGGAGATTTTGTTGTCTCTTAATCCGGCCTGAATATCAGGAGGAAGTTTAAGCAGCCTCAGGTAATTGTTTACTGTGGTTCTGTTTTTCCCCACACGCTCGCCGAGTTCTTCCTGCTTGAGGTTACATTCGGCCAAAAGTCTTTGATAGGAATGGGCAATTTCCAGGGAATTGAGGTTTTCCCTTTGGATATTTTCTATTAAAGCCATTTCCAGCATTTGCTGGTCATTTGCTGTTCTGATGTAGGCAGGGATTTTATTCAGTCCGGCCATCTTTGACGCCTGAAATCTTCTTTCGCCCGAGATAAGTTGGTATTCATTGTCATCCAGCTTCCTGACCGTAATCGGTTGGATAATACCTTGGGTCACTATGGAATCAGCGAGTTCCCTTAGGGCATCCTTATCAAAGTGCGTCCTAGGTTGGTAAGGATTTACCTGGATTTCACCAAGGGAAATCTCAAAAATCCCCGCTGTCGGATAAGAAGGCATGAGGGATTCACTTTTGTTTTTTTGAGGAGAGTCCTGCAGCAAAGCTCCCAATCCTTTTCCAAGCGCGCTTTTCTTTGGTGTAGGTTTTTTATCAGTCATAGTATGTATTCGGTCAGTTAACTTTCTCCTTGCCGTTTTTAACAGCTATTTCATGGGCAAGGTTGAGGTAAGCAACGGCTCCTTTTCCTTCTGCATCAAAGGCAATCACAGGAAGACCGAAGCTTGGGGATTCACTCAAGCGGACGTTTCTGGGGATGATGGTATCAAATACCAGGTTTTTGAAATGCATGCGCACTTCGTCCACCACTTGATTGGAAAGTCTCAGTCTCACGTCATACATGGTGAGGAGAATTCCTTCGATTTCAAGATCGGGATTTAGTCTGGTCTGAATGATTTTGATGGTATTGAGCAATTTACCCAAACCTTCCAAAGCGAAGTATTCGCACTGAACAGGGATAATTACAGAATTGGCAGCTGTCAATGCATTGATGGTAATCAAGCCCAAAGAAGGCGAACAGTCTATGATCACAAAGTCATACTTGTCTTTGACAAGATGGATGACTGATTTCATTTTCTCTTCCCTGTTTTCGAGATTTATCATCTCTACTTCCGCACCTACCAAGTCGATGTGGGAGGGGACAAGCTCAAGATTTTCAATCTCTGTTTTGAGGATGATGGTGTGGATGTCAATGCCGTCCACCATACACTCATATATACTGGTATCTATTTCTTTTGGGTCGTGGCCAAGACCGGAGGTGGTATTTGCCTGCGGATCTGCATCTATTACCAAGGTTTTGAATTCCAAAACTGCGAGACTTGCCGCCAGATTCATGGCAGTAGTAGTTTTTCCTACGCCTCCTTTTTGGTTAGCAATTGCGATAACTTTTCCCATAAATAGTTTAGAGCGTAATACTGTCACCAATATTAATCAAAATCAATTCTTTTCCTGCTTCTGAAACTGCTTTTTTTGCAGCTTCCAAATCTATTTCAATGTATGGGAAGGTATTGTAATGCATCCCTACAATTTTTTTTGTGCCCACAAAATCAGCCGCTTTGATAGCATCATTGATATCCATTGTGAAATTATCCCCGATGGGAAGGATGGCAAAGTCTATTTTAAATTCCTCTGCGATCAGCTTCATGTCGTAGGTAAGGGCAGTATCTCCTGCATAATAAAAGCAACCTGAATCATGCTTTATGACAAATCCGCCGGGATTGCCGCCTGAGGCCCCATCCGGCAAAGTGCTGCTGTGAACAGCATTTACATATTTTACCCTTCCAAAATTAAAGACTTTGCTTCCACCGATATTCATGGGATGGTATTTTTCTACACCTTTCTGGGCAAACCAAACCGCTATCTCATAATTGGAGACCAACATAGCATTATTGGCTTTGGTGATGGATTCTGCATCTGCGACATGGTCTTCGTGCCCATGACTGAGCAATACATAGTCTGCTTTGATAGAAGAGATATCTATTTTTGATGCTTTGGAATTGGGGCTGATAAAAGGGTCAAAAAGGATTTTGGTATCGTTGATTTCCACAAGATAGGACGAATGTCCAAAATAGGTCAGTTTGATCATGGTTGCGAGAATGATTTTATTGCGCTACTCACAAATATATCATTAAAATATTTGCTTGAAATGAATTGTTATCCACAGTGCCTATCTGAAAATGTTAATAGTCTGAGGTTTAAAGGAAAAGACATCAAAAGAAAAGAGACCCGTTTGGGTCTCTTTTCTTATTTGGTTTTCTTATTGGCGTCTGCTGCTTTCATGGCATCTTCAAGCTTTTGCTGAAATTTTGACTTTTTCTTGTCAACATTTTTCACTTTGTTCTGCTCAATTTTCTCTCTGATTTTGGCATCATCCACGAACAATTTGATCAGTGCCTGTTGTCCGAAAGTTACCATGTTGGAAACAAAATAATAGAAACTTAACGCCGCAGGGAAGGAATTCAAGACAAACATGAACACCACCGGCATGATATAGCCGAGGTTCTTCATCGGTCCTGTCTGAGCTGTAAGCTGGTTGTTGAAGTGGGTATAGGCTATCTGCGATACCGTCATCAATATCGTGAACAAACTCACGTGTGACCCATAGAAAGGTATAGTAAACGGTAACCTCAAAATAGAATCATAAGTCGACAAGTCGTGTGCCCAAAGGAATGATTGCTGTCGGAGTTCGATGGCATTTGGGAAGAAAAAGAACATCGCAAAAAGGAAGGGCATCTGGAATACCAATGGAAGACATCCCGATATCGGGCTTACGCCCAATTGCCCGAAGAGCTTCATCTGTTCCTGCTGCATCTTGGTAGGGTCATCAGGATACTTTGCCTTGAGTTCGTCGATTTCAGGTTTGATCACCCTCATTTTTGCCATTCCTATATAAGACTTGTAGGTCAGCGGTGTCAAGGCAATCTTGATGATCAATACGATGATGATAATGATGATACCGTAGTTGGTAAAATATTTTTCAAGGAACTGAAAAAGGTTTACGATGATGTATTTATTAACCCAACTGACAAAGAAATAACCCATGTCCACGTTTTTCTCAAAACCCGGAGTGATTTTTTTCAGGGTATTGTACCTGTTTGGACCAAAATAATAGCTCAAATCCACCTTGTTGTTGTCCAAAGGCAGTACTATAGCCGCCTGCACATTTTTGATCGAAAGGGTGTCTTGCGGGGTCTGTTGGTTGAACCTAGCTGAACTGAAGTTATTGGCTGCGATGATACCTGTGGTGAAAAATCTTTGACTGAAACTTACCCATTTCAATGGTTCCTGAACATCCGCATCATCTGTCTCGGAAGTTGTGCTCAAATAATCATGGCTTTCTTCCGCTGTAAAGAAATTGATATTGGTTTTTCTCCTTGATTCCTCGATGTCCTGTTCCTGACGGATCAGCTTGGCATCCCAATTAACCAAAATGGTCGTGTCTTTCAGACTGTTGGAAAGTCCTGCAAACTCCAGGGATTTGTCCAAAACATATCCGCCGTCGGCTAAAGAATAGGTGCGGGTGATGGAACCGCTCCCTGCTTTTGCGATAAAGGTGATTAGAGAAACCGGATTTCCTTCCACATCCACAGTGGATGCTGTAGGGTTGAAGTAAAAATCATTTAAGCTCAAAGGACCTTTTTCGGTCTGTATGGAGAAGCTCAGGTCGGAGCTTTCATCATCCAATAAAACCAACGGTCTTTGATCCCAGGTCCTGTACTCTTTCAATACCACTTTGGTGATTTCGGCACCTTTGGTAGAAAAAGTAACTGAAATTTTATCGTTTTCAAGGACAATTTCTTCTGCTGTGCCTTTTGTCATCGGGGCAAAAACCCCAAACTGACGCTGTGCGATCAAGTCCTGTATGCTGTCAGGCTGGATAATTTCTTGGGCAATGGTATCGACATCAGCAGATTCCTGAGGGATTGTCTGAGTGACTTGGGTTGATTCTTCCGGGAGTGGTTCGGGAGGGGTAGCAAAGAAAATCGAATAAATCAGCAATACTGCCGCAAATAAGATTAAGCCTGCCGCTTGGTTTCTGTCCATATTGTTACTTTATATGCCTTTTGAAAAGTAAAGGTAACAGAAAGTATGAAGGAGATTCCCCTTTTACCTTGTGTTACCTGTTTCTTAATTTAGGCGGTATTCAAATATTTGATTTTTTGTTGTCAATAGTAGCTGTTACGAACTTCACAAACAACGGATGGGGATTCAGAACAGTACTTTTATACTCCGGATGAAATTGTGTTCCCAAAAACCATGGATGGTTTTTAAGCTCGATTATTTCAACCAATTGGCTTTCCGGGTTGATCCCTGAAGGAATCATTCCTTTTTCCTCTATTTGTTTGAGGTACTTGTTATTGAATTCATACCTGTGTCTGTGTCTTTCCTTAATTTTGGATTTGCCGTAAGCTTGGGCAGCCTTGCTTCCTTTTCGGAGTTCGCAAGGGTAAGAACCCAATCTCATGGTGCCCCCCTTCATCTCAATATTCTTTTGATCAGCCATCAGATCAATAACCGGATGTGGGGTATTTGGGTCCATTTCGGTACTGTTGGCGCCCTTGAGGCCAAGTACATTTCTGGCAAATTCGATCACTGCAACCTGCATCCCAAGACAAATTCCAAAGAAAGGTAATTTGTTTTCGCGGGCAAATTTAACAGTTTCTATCTTTCCTTCAAGTCCTCTTTCGCCAAATCCGGGGGCCACCAGAATCCCGTCAAGGTGTTCCAGTTTTTTGGCTACGTTTTCGGGAAGCAATTCTTCAGAAGAAATCAATGTCAGGTGGACCTTGCATTCGCAGGCCGCTCCGGCATGGACAAAAGCCTCAATGATTGATTTATAAGCATCGGGAAGGGAAACATATTTTCCGATCAGGCCGATATTCACTTCCTGTGTAGGGTTTTTTAGCCTTCCCAAAAAGTCCTTCCACTGTTCCAAATCAGTATTCACTTTGGATGTCAGCTTGAGTTTGCTCATGACTCTTTCGTCGAGTTTTTCCTTTTTCATGAGCAGAGGAACATCATAGATGGTTTCCGCATCCATGGCCTCGATGACACAGTTCAGTTGCACGTTGCAAAACAGCGCCAATTTCTTTTTCACTTCCAAAGGAAGGTGGTGTTCTGTCCTGCAAACCAAAATGTCAGGCTGAATACCTGCTTCCAAAAGTTGCTTTACCGAATGTTGGGTGGGTTTGGTTTTCAGTTCTTTTGCAGCCGCCAAGTAGGGGATCAAGGTCAGATGGACAACAAGGATATTGTTTGGACCGATATCCCATTTGGCCTGTCTTACCGCTTCGATGAAGGGGAGTGATTCGATGTCACCGACGCAGCCGCCGATTTCGGTGATGACAACATCGTATTTGCCTTCCTCACCAAGTTTGAAGAAATTCCTTTTGATCTCATCCGTGATATGGGGGATAACCTGAACAGTTTTTCCCAAATATTCTCCTTTTCTCTCTTTGGTGATGACGTTGTTGTATATCCTCCCTGTCGTGATGTTGTTGGACTGCGAGGTCGGAGTATTCAGAAACCGCTCATAATGACCCAAATCAAGGTCCGTTTCTGCCCCGTCTTCGGTGACATAACATTCGCCGTGTTCATAGGGGTTGAGTGTTCCCGGATCGATATTGAGGTAAGGATCGAATTTTTGGATCGTAGCGCTAAAGCCCCTAGCCTGCAAGAGTTTGGCCAAAGAAGCGGCGATAATGCCTTTCCCGAGGGAGGAGGTAACGCCTCCGGTGATAAAGATATATTTGGTGGTTGAGCCCATAAGAAGGGTAGGATGGAGAATATTGTTTGGATTCTTATGGGATTCAAAGGTAGGAGAAAAATTTGATTTGGAGGTGAGGTGCCTAAAGGAAAAAAATAAAGAAGTGTTTTTGGGGTGGGATTTTAGGAAGGGAAAAAGGTTTGGTTGATATTTTTCTTTGCGTCTCAGCGTCTTTGAGAGATCATTATTTACTTAAAGCCGAAAAAGGATATCCACTAAAAATTAGAGACTTTTTAAATATTCGTCGGGACTCAGAATAGGAATTTCTGACTCTTTGAAGTCTTTCCCATTTCGGGTAATCATTATTTTGCAACCCATTTTTAAAGCACAATAATACTGAAGGGCATCTTCAAAATCATTGAAATTTGATGAGAGACCCTTATCTATGATATTATCACTGAGGTCGGATGTTTGTGCAATTAATTTAAACTTTCGTATTTTCTCTTTTACCTGAGTCTTGTTCTCAAATCTTGAGAGCAAATAGTAAACAGTTGAATATGTTAAGGCCGAGACGAAAACCTCGATTTTTCCTTTGTCTGCCAAAGTTGCAATCTTGGCTGCAGCGTCATAATATGGTTCTCGTTCGCCCAACAAATCGACAACCACATTGGTATCAAGAAACACCTTATCTTTCATTTGTATTTCTCAGATAGGTAATCACCATAGGACTTTTTGTAATCATAATCTGCCGGGATTTTAACACCTGTTCTCATACTTTTTACAAAAGGGGATATATCGGAATCCTCCTCTGAAGTTGGATTTTCCTTCTCTACCAAAGATTTAAGATAGGATTCTATCATCCTTGAGAGACTTCTGTTTTGTGATGAGGCATATTCTTTTGCTTTATCAATCACATCTTTATTTAATTTGAGTGTCAATTTGGCATCCATCATATTTCTATTTAATACGTACAAATATAATTTATCAATCCGTATCGATCAAGTTTTAATTGACTTTTTGCTAGCCGTCCATTGTGTTTCCGTCTTTGTACAGGCAGCACAAAGTACAAGATATAAAAAGATCAGCGCTCTTTTTTCTTTTGCGCCTTGGCGTCTTTGAGAGAGAATTAAATCCAAATGTACCTTTCCTCACAGAGCCTCATTCACAAAAAACTTACTTTCCCATCATGAAACTTCTCGGACTGATTGGAGGGACTTCCTGGCACTCCACCATCGAATACTACAAATTGATCAATGAACTTGCCGGAGATAGAATGGGTCACGACCAAAACCCGCCTATGTTGATCTACAGTCAAAACATCCAACTGATGCGGGAACAGGATAAAGACTTGATCAACAAAACTTACCTGCAGATTGCCCAGAAACTGGAGGCAGGCGGAGCAGAAGGAATCATCATCTGTGCGAATACCCCTCACATGGTTTATGATTTTGTACAGCCAAAGATCAATATCCCTATTCTCCACATCGCAGATGCGATCGGCAAAAGCGCCCAAAAACAAGGTTTGAAAACGCTGGGTCTGTTGGGAAACAAGCCGACGATGACAGGTGATTTCATTCCAAAGTACCTCAAAACCCATTTTGACATTGATACTATCATTCCTGACGCCGTATACTTGGACAAATCGCATTATTACGTCTCCAAGGAGTTGACACTTGGAAAGTTTTCCGATGAGGCCAAGGCTTTCTATTTGGAACAGATGAAACTTTTGAAAGAAAAAGGAGCAGAAGGGATGATCATGGGATGCACCGAATTGCCATTGCTGATCAAGCAGGAGGAAACGGATTTTCCTTTGATTTCCACTACCCAGCTGCATGCTGAGTTAGCTGTGGATTTTATTTTTAGCTGAATAAAATTGGCTTCTGACAATTAGAAATTTTAACGATAAAGTTTCTAGAGAAGCAGGATAACTGCGGCGAATAATTCATCCAGCTTCTGGAGAAGCAGGATAACAGGATAGTAGGAAGTTTAAAAAATGTCTGACGGCTTTAATCCATCCGACAGATTTTTGCGCCTTGGCGTCTTTGCGAGAGAATTAAATCCAACTTCTGGAGAAGCAGAATATAGGGTGCATTGGAGGAGTCGGGAAAATTAAAGATTCTTCCTCTTTTTTTTTGCGCTTTAGCGTTTTTGCGTGAGATCAAAACAAAAATATAGTCAGAATTCGCCACCAATTAAAAACTTTGTAATCCTCTTTAGCATTCCTTCCAATAATCTGCCTTATTTTTGAAGCAAAAGAATCGGAATGGAAATCAAAGATGCAGTCAATATTCTCAAAGAAAAGGGAAGAATCAAGATCAAAGACGGTCATGGTACCGTTTTGGAGTTGATTGCACCTCAACGTTGGGATGCTGCAAAAGACGATCAGGAGGGCATTTTTCTTTTTTTTGATGTATTTCAGATCAGAAATGTCGCAGAGCAGTTTTCGGAGGTGTCTTTGGATATCATTGAGTATGCCACCAAGCCGACGATTTACCATACTCCTGTCAACAGGATTCTAAAAAACGGACCCATTATTGACGGAAAAGTCAAATTCTCTTTCATTAAAAAAGAATTTTGGAATAAGCTGATATTTGCTTTTTCCCAGCCTTTGATCCTTCAGTTTAGTAAATCCAAAGAATGGGATATGGTAACGGAGGACTTTTTTCCACTTTTGAGTGCAGGTACCAAAGAAATGTTTTTGAGCCCTGATGGGGACGTCAAAATTATTAGAGCATGAATTTCAAAGCCCATTTAGACCAGTTAGAAATATTCAGCCGTGTTGGACGTATAGCCGATGAACTTGGCTTGGAAACCTACGTGGTCGGTGGGTATGTTCGTGACCTGATATTGAAAAGACCTAGCAAGGACATTGATTTTGTCTGCGTCGGCAGTGGTATTACTTTGGCAAAAGCTGTTGCAGACAGCTTTGAGGAGCATGTTCCGCTTTCTGTTTTCAAGAATTTTGGCACAGCAAATATCCGTTTGGAAGATTGGGAAGTTGAATTTGTGGGAGCGAGGAGAGAATCTTACCGGCACGATTCCCGAAAACCTATTGTGGAGGATGGAACCCTTCAGGAAGATCAGGAGCGCAGGGACTTTACCATCAATGCTATGGCTATATCTGTCAATTCCCATAATTATGGAGAACTGATTGATCCATTTGATGGAATGGGGGATATCAAAAGAAAAACAATCAAAACGCCAACCGATCCGATCATCACTTTCTCTGATGACCCACTCAGGATGATGCGGGCGATTCGATTTGCCACCCAACTGAAATTTGACATCGAACCGGATACTTTTCTTGGGATAGTCCACGATGCGCACAGGATTCAGATTGTTTCCGCCGAGCGGATCATTGATGAACTCAATAAAATCATTTTGACAGAAAAGCCTTCTTACGGTTTCAAGTTGCTGTTTGTGAGCAAACTACTTCAGGAAATTTTCCCAGAAATGGTGGAGCTACAAGGCGTAGACTCAGTAGGCGATAAATCCCACAAGGACAACTTTTACCATACCCTGCAGGTCTTGGATAATGTGTCCCAAATGTCGGAAGACCTTTGGCTGAGATGGGCAGCCATCATGCACGACATTGCGAAGCCTGCCACCAAGCGGTTCAATGAAAAAGTCGGATGGACTTTCCATGGCCATGAAGACAAAGGTTCAAGGATGGTTCCTGGAATTTTCCGCAGGATGAAACTTCCGATGGATGACCGCATGAAGTATGTCCAAAAGCTTGTGAGGTTACATCTCAGGCCTATTTCCTTGGTTTCTGAGAAAGTCACTGACTCTGCGGTAAGGAGATTGCTTTTCGATGCGGGTAATGATATTGAAGACTTGATGAAACTCTGCCGCGCAGACATCACTTCCAAAAACAACAGCAAAGTGCAGCGGTTTTTGGCCAATTTTGATAAGGTGGAGGAAAAGATGAAGGAAGTGGAGGAAAATGACCAAGTCCGGAATTTTCAACCGCCTGTATCAGGAGAAGAAATCATGGCTTTATTTGACCTGCGGCCTTCAAAAGTAGTGGGTGAATTGAAAGAGGAAATCAAGGAGGCGATTTTGGAGGGACAAATTCAAAACAATAAAGCTGAAGCTATGGACTTATTATATAAATTAGCCGCCACTAAAGGATTAACAACGATTTAACAATAGAAAGAATGAATAAAATAATGATGACGGTGGCCTTCATGCTCGTAATGGTCACTTCGGTCTTAGCCCAAGACAAACCTGTAGAAACAGAAACAAACCAAAAACGAAACGAAATTGACAAGAAGATTTACCAATTGGCATTGCGGTACAATGACTTGGCCGTCGCCAGAACGAAGCTTTTTGAATTGATAGAAAGAAATCCGACCAACATCACTTATCCGGAAACTTTGACTTCGCTTTATTTTGAAGCTGGACAATACACATCGGCAGCGGTATCTGCTTTGGACATCCTGGAAATGAACGACAAAAGCCTAATCGCTCTTGAAGTTGCCGCCAATTCATTGGAGCAGTTGGGAGCTTTGGACAAAGCACTTCCAAATTTTGAAAGGCATTACCTGCTGACCAATAACCTCTTCAGTCTGTACAAAACCGCTTACATGCAATATTCACTAAACAGACAGGAAGAAGCATTGAATTCCATCAATATGCTGGTGAAGGCGCCAAAAGCTTCTGAAGAAAAGGTCGGATTTCCAAAAGCCGACAACACCACTCAGGAAGTAACCCTCAAAGCCGCCGCGCTCAACCTGAAAGGAATGGTCTACATGTACCAAAAAAATAAGGCTGAAGCTATTGCAGCTTTAAATCAGGCATTGGAAATGCAATCAGATTTTGAGTTAGCCATTGAGAACCTTAAAGAGGCGAATAAATTATAAGAGCGCTTTATAGAAATCATTAAAAAAACACCAAAGCCAAATAGAGATATTTGGCTTTGGTGTTTTTAGTATTTTCTTGATTTGACCTATATTTTATCGATAGAAATGAACAGGGTTTTGATTATTTCCTCTTTATTCTTTGTTATCCGGATCTTGGTTCCGCCTTCCATTTCCACCTGACCTCCATCGCTTTTTAGGATTTTTTTTATGAAAAAGGGATTGATCAAGTGTGAATGATGGATTCTTAGAAAACCGTTTTTGAATAGCACAGATTCAAGATATTTCAGCTGTCGGGAGACTATGATTGGGAAGTCATTTTCTGCAAAGATGATTTTGGAGTAGTTTCCGTCTGCTTCGCATCTGATAATCTTGGAAACAAAAAAAATCTCATGGCCTTCTACCGTAGGGATGGCAATTCTATCTTGATAGTATTCACCCGCTTTGGATATTGTGTCTTTCTTGATCGGCTCCTTGGTTTTGAAGGTGTTTAGTTTGACGACCTTGTTTTTGAACATGAGTTTTTTTTCATTTTCCAATGCAAATTGTAAATCATTTCTCATGGCTTGGGATGTTTAAAAAAGATGGAACTTTATTCAGTATAAAACTCAAAAAAATAATTTTCGAAACCCATACCCCAAAGGGAGTATTTTTTAGCACTTCAATGCGTTGTTTAATGTCCTAGTGTGAATGAATTGTTATCTGCTGTTTACTATTATTTTTCGCTTAATTTTCTCTTAACATGATATAAAATATTATAAATCAGTAATTTATATAAGCATATTTGATTCTTTAATATTCTGGAATTAACATTTTGTTCTTCAAATGTTACTTTTTTGATAACACAATTTAATGGGTAAGTCTTTGATCGCTCCTTAGTTTTGGCATCAAAAAACACATCAATATGATTAGAAAATTTACTGCTTTTTCTCTCTTGATTTCGCTCTTGATTTCTTCCTGCCAGCGATCTCCTGAAAACACACAAATAGAGGCAGCCCAGAGCATTGAACCTATAAAACCAATCTATGTGACAGATTCGGTTATTTATGATACCGATGACCCGGCTATTTGGGTGAATCCTACAGACCCTTCCAAAAGCCTCATAATAGGAACAGACAAAGATGCTGATGGTGCCCTTTATGTTTTCGATCTCTCGGGTAAAAAAATAGATTCCCTGATTGTCAGAGGTCTTCAACGTCCCAATAATGTAGATGTCGCTTACGGATTGAAAATGGGGGATAGCTTTGTAGATTTTGCGGTGACCGGTGAAAGGATGACTTCAAAATTGAGATTTTATTCTTTGCCCGATATGAAAGAAATCCAAGTCGGGGGAGTCGAAGTATATCAGGGAGAGACGGCTGAAATGTACCGGGACTTAATGGGAGTGGCCGTTTATCATGATAAGTCAAATGGAAAACATTATGTCATCGCAGGGAGAAAAACAGGACCAACTGATGGTACTTATTTATGGCAATATGAAATCAAAGGATCGGAGACAGGAATTACACTGGAGCTGGTTCGGAAATTTGGTAACTACAGCGGCAAAAAAGAAATCGAAGCCATTGCAGTGGACAATGAATTAGGCTTCATCTATTATTCGGATGAAGGAGTCGGTGTCAGGAAATATTATGCTGACCCCGCAAAAGGAAATGAGGAATTGGCACTTTTTGCCACAGAGGGTTTTAACCAAGACCACGAGGGAATATCTATCTACAAATTGGATGATACCACAGGTTACATCCTGGTATCAGATCAGGAGGTCAACCAATTCCATGTTTTCCCAAGAGAGGGCGCCCCAGCCAATCCTCACCAACATAACCTGATCACCATCATCAAAACTTCCACCGTATCAAGCGATGGCTCCGAGGTCACCAGTCTTCCACTGAACAGCACTTTCACAAAAGGACTCTTTGTCGCCATGTCGGACGACAAAACATTCCAGTTATATAAATGGGAAGACCTTGCCGGTGATCTTTTAAAATCCAGAAAATAAAAAAACAAACTAAGATTATATGAAAACAAAGTTACATTTAATAATGGCGTTGGGTTTTCTCCTGTTTTCAGGAGAATTATTGGCCCAATCCACATTTAGGGGAAAGGTAATCGACGACCAAAACCTCTCTCTTCCTGGAGCAAATGTCATTCTGGAAGGGACAAATAAAGGCACAGTGACCAATCAGCTTGGTGACTTTGTGATTCAGGGAATCCCTGCGGGAAATTATACGGTCATTGTATCCTATTTAGGTTATACTTCTCTCACCAAAGAAATCACCCTTCAGGATGGACAAACTTTGGATATGAGATTCCAAATGATGCCCGGAATGTTAGAAGGTGGTGAAGTGATTGTATTTGGTGACAGGCTCAAAGGCCAAGCTAGGGCGTTAAACCAACAAAAAACCAATTCCAATATCACCAACATTGTGGCTGCGGATCAGATTGGGCGATTTCCTGATGCCAATATCGGTGATGCGATCAAAAGGATTCCGGGTATCACCATGCAAAATGACCAAGGTGAAGCAAGGAACATCATCATCCGTGGGATGGCACCGGAGTTGAATTCCGTTATGATCAATGGAGAAAGAGTTCCTTCTGCAGAAGGTGATAACAGAAGAGTTCAGATGGATTTGATTCCTTCTGATATGATCCAGACGATCGAGGTCAATAAAAGTGTACTTCCAGATATGGATGCGGATGCCATCGGTGGCGCGGTTAATCTTGTGACGAGAAAAGCTCCTAACGGACTCAGGGTTTCAGGTACAGCGGCATCAGGTGTCAATCTCTTGACAAACAAACCCATCTGGACTGGTGGGCTGATTTTAGGTGATAGGATTGCCAATGACAAATTGGGAGTGATTTTTTCCGGTTCCTACAATAACCACAACTTCGGATCAGACAATTATGAAGCACAATGGGCAGAGACAGACGATCCTAACAATCCTGTAGTTGTAAATAATTTTGATATAAGAAAATATAATGTCCAAAGGGTAAGAAGGTCTGCCACCCTTGCTTTGGACTATGATTTCAATAAAAACCACTCCATTGTATTTAATGCCATGTACAATTGGAGGGATGATTGGGAGAGCAGGTATAGATTTAGAGTAGACCGTACAGATTTGCCTTTTGAGTCGGGTAATTTTACCACATTGGCACCCAATCTTTTTCAGATGCGTGGAAGAACAGCCATTCAAACCAAGGGTGGAATTGATAATGATAGGGTTAGGAATACACGTCTGGAAGACCAAAGGGTAATCAACACCACGCTTTCGGGTAGCCATATTTTCAACAAGCTGAAAATGACCTGGAACGGAACGTATGCCAAAGCTTCAGAAGACAGACCAAACGAGCGGTACATCACACATAGGGGCAATGCAGACGTGATTTTGGATATCAGAGATCCATTCAAGGTTTTGACTACCCTAGTCAACCAAGATGCTGCTTTGGGATTGGGACTCAATGAAATCTATGAATCCAATAACAATACATTTGAAGAGGACCTCAATGGTAGAGTAGATTTTACAATGCCTTATGCTGCCAATAAAGGGATTTTTAAATTTGGCGGAAGGGTAAGGTCAAAATATAAGGAAAGAACAGACTCTTATGACGTTTATGATCCGATTGTTGATTTAGGTGCAGGAGGTAATAATTTTGGTTCTTTGCCTAATAGTTTTCAAAATGACAGGGTGTTTCTCAACGGACCTCAGTATGTACCGGGAAGGTTCGTGGACAAAGAGTTTTTGGGGGGATTAGATCTCAAAAATGAATCTTTGTTCGATTTTGAAGATGCTTTTGCTGAATATATTACCGGCAACTACCAAGCTTCGGAGATAATCACCGCAGGTTATGTGATGACTGATTACCAGTTCAATTCTAAGTTTTCAGGTATTTTCGGATTGAGGCTCGAAAACACAAGTTTAGAATACAGGGGCTTTGAGTTGGATGAGGACGAGGAGACGTTCACCCAGTCAGCAACTGTTACCCAAAATTATTCCAACTTTATGCCGGGAGCTCACTTCAAATACGATATCAGTGATAATCGAATCTTGAGGTTGGCATGGGCCAACACCATTGCAAGACCAAATTACTTCGACCTAGTTCCTTTTGCCATATTTAGCCCTGAAAACCAATCCCTACAAAGGGGAAATCCTAACTTGGTACCAACTACATCAATGAATTTTGATTTGATGTTTGAAAATTACTACGAATCTGTCGGAGTATTCACAGCAGGTGGTTTTTACAAGGATGTAGATAATTTTATTTACCAAAACACCCAATTGAATATCACGGATCCACAGTTTGGGGACCTAATCGAATCCTCTCGTCCTGAAAATGGCGGAACTGCCGATGTCTTTGGTTTTGAAACCTCCATCCAAAGACAGTTTGACTTTCTGCCGGGAATATGGAAAGGTCTTGGGATTTTTGCCAATTACACTTTCACTGATTCAAGAACTTCGGGGATAGAAGGAAGAGAAGAGGATGCTCTAAAATTGCCGGGAACTGCAAGAAATATGTTCAACGTTTCCTTGTCATTTGAAACCGAAAAATTGGTTCTAAGGGTATCAGTAAACCATGCGAGCGGTTACATTGATGAGATTGGCGGGTCCAATTTTGAAGATCTATTCTATGACCGTCAGACGTTCCTTGATGTAAATGCATCTTATGCCATCACCCAAAACTGGAGGGTTTTTGCTGAGGCAAACAACCTGACCAATCAGCCTTTGAGATACTATCAGGGAATCAGGCAAAGAACTGCACAAGAAGAATTTTACAGTGCACGTATCAATTTCGGAGTAAAATTTGACTTATTTAATTAAGCTTAAATCCCATTGAAAACAGAAAAACCTCCGATTTCGGAGGTTTTTCTGTTTTATTTCTTTTGAATTTAAAATAAGCTAAAGACTTTCTCAATTAACCAAATAACCAATTAACCATTAACCAAATAACCATTAACCAAATAACCATTAACCAATCCTAAGGCTCCAAAAAGAACCTCATTTTTTGCTTGCCAGTACTTCCCAGACCAACGTAGAATTTGATGGCGCGGACGTTGAATTCAGGAGTTTGCCATTGGATATTGACACATTTGTTTTCTTTCGCCACTTCCCGAATCCTGCGCATGATTTCAGCACCGATTCCGGTACTTCGGCATTTTTCATTCAGAAAAAGACAATCCATGTACAAGAATGGAGCGGCATCCCAAGTAGAAAAATCAATGGTGAAGGTGGTAAATCCCTCGGCTTTCCCATCGATTTCCACAATCCAACAGTTCAGTTTTTTGTTGGTCCCCAGGATGGCATCTCTGAGACCGTCGATTTTTCCTTCCGGCGAATACTCTGATTTTTCATGTGTGGCATGAGCGCCACATAATTTCACCAAGGCGTGTAAATCTTTTTCTTCGCAAGGTCTGATAGAATAGTCCATGGATTTTAAGGGATTAGAATGAAAGAATTTTTGATGCGTTAAAATGGGTAAAAAAATTGATATCTCTAAAAAAGGAATGATAAAATCCTTATTTGTACTGATAGTTGGGATAAATGAAAAAGTAAAAGAACATTCCTGAAAACACCGATGCAATAATAAAGCTGATGCCTAAAATTTTAGCATAGTTGACGACTTGATGTGTTTTTCCGTTTTTTTCTTTTACAGTTTTGAACCCACCCGGTATGTAGCCTTGGACTACTCCGAGCGTAGTCATAAAATAGGTAACCAATAAAAAAAGTATGCTGAAAAATATCTCCATTTCGAGTTTGAATATCATTCAATTTAAGTAATTCAAAACCGAAAACACCCATAAATTCAAAAGTTAACATTCTCTTAATATGTAACTGGCATTAAGTTGGCAGAATGTATTTAGCAATTAAGACAATTGACAGAAAAATTCGTGTAAAAATTGTTTAACACGTATATTTGAAAATAGCCAATTCATTTAAATTTAAAGTTCATCAAAAAGGTTGTCAGGATATTTTTAAAGACTTTAGGCATCACATTAGCGGTTTTATTGCTTTTGCTGGTTGGTCTTTTCTTTTTTATCAGAAGTCCTTGGGGTCAAAACATCATCATTCAAAAGGCGACTTCCTTTGTTTCCAAAAAAACGGGAACGCCCGTCAGTATTGAAAAACTCTTTATCACTTTTGGAGGCAATATTTTTTTGAATGGGCTGTATCTGGAAGATTTAGAAGGCGACACTTTGGTTTATTCCCAAAACCTGGAGACAGGTGTTGCTATCATGCCCTTAATCAGAGATGGAGAAATTAAGGTTTCAAAAATTTGGTGGGATGGGTTGGTAGCGAATGTCACGCGGGATTCTTTGACAGAGAATTTCAATTTCAATTTTTTGATAGATGCTTTTGTTACTCCAGTAGATTCCACAGAGCTTGTAACACAGCCTGACAGCGTTGCCGCTTATCCAAACCTAACTTTTGGTTTGGTGGAATTGAAAAATTTCAGGCTGAAATATTATGATCCGATATTGGGGATAAACCTGCGTGCGGGATGGAAAGAGATCACCATTGATTCTGATAAATTCGATCTGAACAAGATGGACTTTGGGATTCAAAATATCCTCATTGACAATGCTGACATCTTTTACCTTCAAACCCACTCTTTTCCTCCTTCCGAAGATTTGGATACGCTTGCTACTTCCCCGTTGCCTTTACTGGCGTTGGACAAAGTAGTAATCCAAAACAGCAAAATTGAGTACACGTCCATTCCAGATGGCATTTCTACCAAAATGGATATCGGGGATTTTTTCCTTTCCCTCCCGGAAGCCAACTTAGAAGAAAACAAGATTTTGGTTAAATCCCTGTCCTTGTCGGATTCAAAAATCGACCTGAGGTTAAGCCCTACAAGCAATTCTCCAAGTGTACCGGTCAGCCAAGAACAGGTACCTTTTTCTTGGCCGGAGTGGTGGGTAGAGGTAGGTTCTATCAAGCTTGAAAACAATGAAGTCGCATATTTTGCAGGGGAATCAAATGTCAGACAGGGGATTTTCAATTCTGATGCCATCATGCTGTCCGGACTCAATTTTGAAACCCACAGTATCTTTTTAAAAGACCAACAGGCGCAAGCTGTCATTGACTTACTGTCGTTCAAAGAAAGCAGTGGGTTGGCTATTGAAAGGCTTCAAGGTAAACTGGAAGTTGATGATACAAAGATAAGAATCGGGAATTTCGATGCCAAAACAGCTAAATCTTCCCTTAGAGGAGATTTTTTGGTTTTATACCAAAGCCTAGATGCTTTTATCAATAAACCCGAAAACTCCGGTTTTGAGATCCGCTTGCAGCAATTGGAAACTGATGCATCAGAGGCCCTTTACTTTGTGCCGGAATTGGCAAGTGACATTTATTTCAAGGAATTGAGGAAAAATGGGATCAGGGCCTCGGGCAATGTTTCCGGCACAATGACCAACCTGAAAATCCCGAGTTTTGACCTTGCATATGGTCGAAATACCAGCATGAGAATCAGGTCTGCACAGATCCGGAATGCCACCGATTTGGATAGGCTCAATGTCGATATTCCTGAAATGGTATTTAAGACCAAAGGGAACGTCCTCGAACCATTTTTTGATTCGGAATCTTACTCGCTGCCTGAAGATATTCAATTGACGGCGATGGCGGATGGAAGCTTGGCAGACTTTATGACTGATTTGCTACTCGAAACAAGCGATGGAACTGTAGCCTTAAATGGGACGATCTTAGAACAAGGCCGGTATTTTGTAAAATCGAATCTGGAGATTGTGGAGTTAGATCTTGGAAAAATACTTGAATTGCCGGATCTGAAGCCTATCAGCATGGTGTCAAGCCTTGATGGCCAAGGAACAGGATTGTATGACATAGAAGGCCTCATGAAAGTCGATTTTAGCCAATTGGCTTGGGCAGATCTCGACCTGTCTGAAATTGAGCTGGCGCTTTCCGCAAAGGACACAGTCGCCACCTTGCAAATGGCTTATGCCAGAGAATACATCGATTTCACTTTGAATTCCACTCTTAAAATTGACACAGTCAACCCTGAGGTAAATTTCCTGATGGATGTCAAAAAACTTAATACCAAAACGGTCGGAATAACGAGACAGGATATCAATACCAAATTCCAAATTTCAGGTAACGTGTCTGGAAATCCGGCGGGATTTTTGGCGGATATAGAGCTTTCTGACGGGACTTTCCACTTAGAAGACAGGGATTTCCCGATGGGTGACATCATAATGGAAGCCACGCTTTTAGATACCTTATCAGATATAAAGGTCCAATCTGATTTTCTAGATGGATTTTTTACTGTAAATGGTTCATTGCCAAATCTTGCTTTGGCCATGGAAGATTATTTCAATCAGGTCATAGTGGGCAGTTCAGATTCACTTTTTGTAGGAGATATCGTAGCTGAGTCATCTTTCAATTTCCATCCGACGCCATTTATTGACCAGCTTTTATTGGCTGACATAGATGAAATGGACACGCTTTTGTTTGAGTTTGGGTTCAATTCCTCTGTTCAAAATCTCCATACCAGGATCCGGATGCCCCATTTGCTTTACTTAAATGCCACCTTGGACACCTTCAGCCTTGACCTAAACGGGGACGCAAACTCACTCAATTTTGATTTGGGATTCAATAGTCTTTTATACTCTCCCCTTAATATTGGAAAAACAAAAGTGCATGCTGACTTCAAAGACCAAGTAGTCAATTTTTTATTTAATTCCGAATATGAAGAGGAGACGGTCATCAACCTTGCATCGCAGGTTACCAATCGGGGGGATTCGATTCAAGTGCGGTTTTTGACGGAAGACCTAATCTTCGACAAAGAAAAATGGGATATCCCTGAGGACAATTTGGTGACTTATTCTCCTAAATCATTACAGTTTCAAAATTTCGTATTTTCCAACGGTGACCAATCTTTGGGCTTGAAAAATGAGCTTATTGAAGAAGACGAAGAGCATCTCGGCATCGAATTCAAAAACTTTACGCTACACTCCATCCTTGGTTTTCTAAATCCGGAAAATCCCCTTGCTGAAGGAATTGTCAATGGAAACCTTATAGCGGTTAATCCCTTTGATGCCATAGGTTTTTTGGCTGATCTGTCTGTGAGGGATTTTGAGTTGGTTGACATTCCTCTCGGAAGGTTGGATTTAAAAGCTACAGCTTTAAGCATCAAGGAATATGATTTTAACCTGGCTTTGAAAGAAGGCGAAGTGGACCTTGATGTTTTTGGGACCATATTGGCAGATTCAGCACAGACAGACTTGGACCTCAAAGTGGATCTCAATGCCTTGCAAATGTCAATTTTGGAAATTGTCTCAGACAGCGCCCTGACCCAGCCCAAAGGATATATCACAGGAGAATTTAAAGTCACGGGGGCTGCACAGGAGCCTGTTTATAAAGGAAAAGTTGGCTTTAAAGAAGCAGGATTTTTGGTAAGTCAGCTGAATACAAGTTTTACTTTTCCTAATGAATTGATTGAATTGGACAACAGTGGGGTTTATTTCAAAAATTTTACAATCAAAGATGCATTGGGAGATGATTTTGTCATCAATGGGAAAGTCCTCACTGAGGATCTTACAGATGTCGGTTTTGACCTTAAGCTTCAGACCAAAGGTTTTCAGGTAATGAATTCTACAAGGGCAGATAGTGACCTTTTCTTTGGCAAAGCATCAGTAGACCTTGATTTGCAAATAGGAGGAAAGCTTTCTCTGCCTGTGGTGAATATGCAGCTCAAAGTCAATGAAGGGACCGAAGTAAGTTTTATCGTACCGGAAGACCGCATAGACCTCGTCGAGCGGACCGGAGTTGTGATTTTTGTTAACCATCAGGATCCCTACGATATTATTTATAGGAGGGAAGGGGAATCCTTGACACCGGGAATCAAAGGCTATGATGTGAGAGCAAATCTGAAGATAGACCCAAAGACGATTTTCAACCTGATAGTAGATGAAAGGACCAATGACAACCTGAGAATCCAAGGTGAGGCTGACCTCAATATGCTGATGAATCCAAATGGGGACATATCCCTTTCGGGAAGGTATGAGGTGAATAACGGACATTATGAAATGAACCTGTTTAACTTGGTCAACAGGAGATTTGAACTTGCCCCAGGCAGTACAGTGATTTGGAAAGGAGATCCAATGGATGCAACGCTGGACCTCACCGCCATATATAATATCAGAACTTCGGCAGCAGAATTAATGCAGGCACAGCTCAGTGGTACGGACAAAAGCACTGCAAGCCAATTCAGGCAGGTTCTTCCTTTTATGGTTTATTTGAACATTGACGGGGAATTACTGAAACCGGAAATTTCTTTTGAGCTAGACCTTGCCGAACAGGAAAGGGGAGCCTTTGGAGGAAGTGTGTATGGCATGATTCAGCAGATCAATGAACAGGAGGATGAATTGACCAAACAGGTTTTCTCCTTGTTGGTTCTCAATCAGTTTTTCCCGGTCGTTGGCAATGACGGTTCTGCCGGGGGTTCTGTCAACCTTGCAAGGTCCTCAGTCAGCCAGGTTCTTTCGAGTCAGCTCAATGCGCTCTCCGGAAAGCTGTTTGGTGATACTGGATTTTCTTTGGATTTTGACCTGGATTCCTACACGGATTTCCAGACGGGGGCAGCTCAAGACAGGACACAGCTCAATGTCGCCGCCAAACAATCCCTGATGGATGACCGATTGGTAATCTCTGTCGGTGGTCAGGTGGATGTAGAAGGAGGAAATCAGGAAGTAAATCAGGGTGATGCGCTTTTTGGTGATGTGAGTGTGGAATACCTGCTCGATCAGAGAGGACAGTGGAGGGCAAAAGCATACCGTAAAAACCAGTTTGAATCCGTCATAGACGGTCAATTGATAATAACTGGAATATCTTTTATTTTCAATAAGGAATTCAATGCTTTCAAAGAGCTTTGGAGAAAAAGTGCTGAGGAAGCTGTAAAAAAAGAGGAGAATAATGAGGTGGAGGAAACCGAAGGAACGATGGTAAGTGAAAAAAAGACCGGAAATGAGTAAGCGACTGGGATACATATTGATATTTTTTCTCCTCTTGAATTTTTCATGTGGGGTCAAAAAATTTATTCCTGAAGGTCAGTCCCTTTACACCGGGCATGAATTGATATTAGATGCACCACTTACCAAATCTGAGCGGTCATTACTCCAAACTGACCTCAACAGTCTTATCAAACCTGATCCAAATGGCAAAATATTGGGAGTAAGGTTTGGTCTTTGGGCTCATTACAAAAGCAACAAAGAGAAACCAGGATTCATAAACAGGTTTTTGGGCAAAAGATTTGGAGAAAAACCTGTTTACCTCAGTGATGTTCAGCCTGAGCGGACCACCAATATCCTGTTCAACCGGCTAGAAAATAAGGGGTACTTTTATGGAAAGGAAAAATATGAAATCATCGAGAAAGGAAAATTTGCAAGGATTGAATACACCATGGAATTTGGGGAGCCTTATCGACTTGAGACCTATCAGTTGCTTGGCGATTCATTGGAAGTCATCCAAGAGATCAAAAACAGCCTAGACCAGACTGAGTTAGTCAGGGGTAGCAAGCTTGACTTGGATGCTATGAAAAAGGAAAGGGAAAGGGTTGATCTGGACCTTAAGTCAAAAGGTTATTACAATTTCAATGCAGATTTGTTGGTTTTCGAAGCCGATACCAATCAATATGAGGACAGGAGATTTGACCTTTATTTGAGACTCAAAACAAATACACCTGTTAAATCCAAATACCCTTATACCATTCAGGACATCAAGGTGTTTCCAAATTATGCCCTTAATGAAGATGGAGCTGATGAGGATACGGTCACCATCAACGGGATAGACATCATTCAGGCAGGTGAGGTATTCAAACCCCATTTATTGGAAAATTACGTGCTGTTTAGGGAAGGGGCTAAATTCGACCCGCAAATTTCGAGGCAAACTTCAAACAGGCTTTCTTCAATAGGTAATTTTAGGTTTGTCAACATTTCTTTTGAAGAAACAGATAGCGTTAGAAATGAAGACGGCACCTATCCGCTCAATGCCCGGATTCTGTTGTCACCGCTCAATAAAAGGGCGGTTCGGGCAGAAATCCAGGGTGTCACCAAGTCCAACAGTTTTGTGGGCCCCGCATTGATCCTTACTTACCAAAACAGGAATATTTTCCACGGTGGAGAGACATTCAATCTGACCGCAAAGTTTGGATATGAAGTTCAGTTACAATCAGGGGATCGGCAGGCACAGCAATCTATTGAAATGGGATTACAAGGATCTTTGGTTTTTCCGAGGGTACTATTCCCTGTCCCAGTGATGAACCGTTTCAAATTGGCCATCCCAAAAACCAGAATTACGGCAGGTGTGGAATATCAAAACAGAACTGATTTATACCTTATTAATTCTTATAATGCCGCCTTTGGTTATTTTTGGAACATCAACAAATACGTATACCACGAATTCAATCCTCTCAGCGTGAGTATTGTCAACCTTGTCAGTACAACACCGGAATTCGATGAGATATTGGACTCCAACCCTTTTCTGAGGAGAAGTTTTGAGCAGCAGTTTATCATGGGGATGAATTACACTTTCAATTATAACCAGCTCGTAGATGCTGATAGGAAGAATGCCATTTTCTTTTCCACGACCATTGACCTTGCAGGTAATTTTTTGAAAGGGATCAACACCTTATTTGATACAGAAAATCCCGGTTTTGCCTTTGGATTGGAATATGCCCAATACATCAAAAATGACATGGATCTGAGGTTTTACCACAAATTCACCAAAGAAACCATGCTTGTCACCAGGCTTTATGGCGGTGTGGGTGTTCCTCTGGGCAATTCGGTTTCACTGCCTTTCGTAAAACAATTTTTCGCAGGAGGTCCAAGGAGTGTAAGGGCATTTAGAATCAGGTCCTTAGGTCCCGGTACATTTTTTCCTGAAGGAGGAAGTACAAGTGGATTTTTTGACCAGGCAGGTGATATCAGGTTGGAGGGAAATGTGGAAATGAGATTTCCCTTTAACAAATACCTGAAAGGAGCATTTTTTGTGGATGCAGGTAACGTCTGGTTGTTTAATGAAAACGATGCACTCAAGGGAGGTAATTTTACCAATGATTGGGCCAAAGAACTTGGTGTGGGTGCAGGACTCGGTCTGAGGGTTGACATCAGCCTTTTTGTGTTGCGTTTTGACTTGGCTTTTCCTGTCCGCAAACCTTGGCTTCCTGAAGATGACAGATGGCTGGATACTTTTTACGTTTTTGATCCGGCTTGGAGAAGAGAAAATATGGTAATCAATTTTGCGATCGGGTATCCGTTCTAATCAGGATAAACCGAAATACCATATCGGACGGCTATTCTTTTTCAAGGCTATTTCCGGAAGGCGGTAGGATATTAATTGATATTAGATATTTTTTGATATTCTGGACAAAGCAAACAAAATCAGTATTTTCATTATATGATTATCCGCTTATTTACCAATAGCCAAATATCATTTTTCTCCACCTCGGCAAGCTCGGTGAACGGATATCGTGAGACAAGAGGGGGCTATGAGAAATGCGGCAAAGCCGCATTTCTCATAGCCCCCTTCAACATCAATAATCCCGGTGGTCGAGCCTGCCGAGACCATTCTGTAAGTAATTCTTATTCAAAGATTTTAAGGGTATTCAACCAACTATTATTCAGTAATATGCCTCATTTCAAAAAAGACACTATTTGATATTTGGATTAGGTAGGCAAAGGCGATTCTTTACTGAGATACCATCATGGAAAAGTAGTAACGATAATGCCAATTCTAAATCTCTATTTTCTTTATTCTTTCGAAAAGACAATTCACCCGAGGTAAACAAAAGGGTTGGTTCAAACACCAATATCCATCAATATCCAATATCCATTAATATCCATTACCTTTCTAAAACATCATTTTTTAAGAAATATGATTACCTCGTAATCGGCTGCGGGAATACAGCCATGCTTTCATGTCCATCTTCACTGACTGATTGGACTGCAAAGAAAAAGTTGTCTTTGGAATAAGGTATGGTCAAGGTAGTGGCTTCTGTATAAAATTTCTTTTCCCAATTAGAAGAATCTGTTTCCCGCATCATGACATAGTATCCTTTCGCTTTTCCTTTGGCCGGGGCTTCCCACCTGAGGGTGGAGGTGTTGCTGAGTTTTCGGACATCTATGCCGACGGTTTGTGGTTCTGAAGGAGCCGATGCCATGGAATATAAGGAAGCCAAATTGATGCCTGTCACTTTTCTCATGTATTCAAAATCAACGAATTCAGGCAAATCTCCATATTGGATGCCGTTTTCTACCCTGACATTTTCATGTTGGTGGTAGTAATTTTCGTTCATTTCGCAAACCCTGATGGCTGTAAATCCTTCCCTAGCAAAAGGTGTGTGGTCGCCGCCTCTGAGGAAACGGTCGTTTCTATAGACCAATTTCACTTCCAGCTGATCTACGTATCTTTCACCGACTTCCTTCATATAGCGTGCAAGCTGACGGGATTTGCTGTCATTTTCTCCGTTGGTGTATCTTCTGATAGCAGTCATCTGCTCTGTTTCGGCAGCAGGAACACCCTCGGAAAAGATCCTGACACGGGTATTGTCATTGATATTGGTTTCAGAAGAATTGCTGTTGCCGATCATGTCGTTGTTGAGCATGGCGACGAGGTTCCAATGTTCTTTTTTGGCTTTCTCTGCAAGGTATGCGGCACCTTTCAGGCCTTGTTCCTCACCTGATACTGCGACAAATATGATGGTTGAAGGAAAGGATTTTTGTGACATGATCCTTGCCAATTCGATGACTGCAGCTACCCCCGAACCGTCATCATTGGCTCCCGGTGCGTCAATATTTGTATTCATCACATCTAAAGCCCTGCTATCGACATGGGCGGAGATGATAAAGACCCTGTCATCATTGGGATCTGTACCTTTGAGCGTCGCCATGACATTGCCGGATTGGGTGTCTGTGGGGATTCTTCTGCTGTCCGCAGGGATGGTATAGGTGTCGATGAAAGAAGTCAGCCTGCCACCGGAGGCCGCTTCAAAAGATTTAAAATGATTCAGGACATACTGTTGGGAAGCTGAGATTCCTTCCTTTGGATTGTTTGGACTTAAGGTATGACGGGTTCTGAATCCGGCAAGGTCCCTGACATATTTCTCCAGGTTGGTGGCCGAAATTTCCTTTACCATCTTTTCGATCTCAGCATTGCGGTGGATAATCTGAGTCTGCGCAAAAGCAAAATTGAAAGAGAAACAGGCAAGGAGGAGTAAAATTTTTTTCATAATCGGAAATGCTCAAGGTGAATGGGCTAAATTTACCCGTAGAAATCTAAATTATAAACCAGAATTACATGAACGAAATATTAGTGCCCCACGAAGGTGAATACGAATCCTATTACACCGGTTATGTCAATTGGGTCATAGGAAAGGATATTCCCTCCCTGCTTTTGGAACAAGTGGATGAGATCAGGAAATTTTATGAGCAAATGGGAGAAGAGAAAAGCCTACTCGCCTATGAACCGGGAAAATGGACAGGCAAGGAAGTTTTGGGACATATCATCGATACCGATAGGATCATGACATTTAGGGCTTTGTGCTTTGCACGGGGAGAAAAAGCCGCCCTTCCGGGATTTGATCAGGACCAATCTGTGGTAAATGCAGATTTTAACCATATCCCGCTTTCAGCTTTATTGGAAGATTTTGAATTTTCCAGGAAGGCCTTGGTTTCGCTCGTAAAAAACTTACCGGAATCATCTTATACCAATATCGGAAATGCCAATGGTTTCCGGGTTTCTGTCAGGGCACTGATCCATATCATTGCAGGACATGCGCAGCATCATATAAATGTATTGAAGCAGAAATACGTCTGATCTGGGACAGGGCAGGAAGGGTAATGAAAATTTAACCTGATCAATTGGGTAAAATTGATTAAGTTTGTCGAATTTATCCAATCAAAATATTTTAAAAATTATGCAAAGAACACGCGCACAAGAATCACGGGCAGCCATCGAAAAACTCTACATCACGATGAGACACCTTTTTATGAGGGGTTCTTATAAGCCAATGGGAGTTTCCGGTGAGTCGCTTGTAGATTCACTTTTGGTGCTGAGTCCGGAGATCTACGGGCTATTGGGCAATGAGGAAAAAATTGAATTAGACGGCTTATTGTATGTCATGGAACGGCTTCCAAGGGGGATCGAACAATGCCGCTATATCAGGCTTATCAGTAGGGAAGGATATGAGAATTCAACTTTTTCAGCGATCATCCCTGCCAAAAGGAAAAGAAACTGCTACCGGGTCGATCAGGATCAGATGTATGTCGAGATGACAAGGGGAAGATCTGATATCTATGATATTTTGACCCACATTACTTTTCTGTATATAGAGTCAGAAAAAATCAAATCCAACGGTACGGACCACAAAGGCAGGTTTGACCTGAACTGGGAGATGTTGGAAAAAACCGTCGAGAAGGAAGTCAACGGGGAGGAGTTTGATAGGGAAGTTGCCTGTTCCTATCTCAGTCATGTCATCGGAAGGACTTTCGATGAAACCCACGATGCGGTGCAAAAATTTGAAACATCGCCTCATACGAGCAGTCTTTTCTCTATAGTATATCATTTGGGAAAGCTGGCCATGGATGAGTTTTTCAATGGAAAAGACAGGGAAATTTCTTTTTCTTCCACTTTGAGACAACGGGTCGGTCACCACGTCTATGGAGAGCTTTGGGCCAATACCATCAAATCCGTACTGTTTGAGCAAGGATTGATAGAAAGGCCGATCCACATCATCTCAGCTAATCTTCATAGTGTGGCCAATACTATTTACGGGCATCAGGCTTTGGGATTAAAGTCATTTGAGGAAATAGAAAGTGTGGCCATGGATATCAGTACTGGAGCCAAAACCAACAAAGGAAAGGAAATCTGGAGCTTTGCCCTGAAAAATGGACTCATTGAGGTTCATGATGCCTCAGGGACCAACATCAACGTGCAGCTTATTGATACCGCCAAGATGTCCACTGATTCTCTCATTCCCGGGGTCAAAATTGCCAAAGAAGACAAAAAGAAACCTGTGATTTTGATCATGGATTATGCTTTTGGTGAGCAGGCATACGAGTGCTTTGATGAATTGCTCAAGCCTTACGACCATATCAATGGCAAATCCTATCCTTTGAATGTGCTCTCTGCCTCCATCATGGGTAAGGCCGGAATCCTTACCGGCAAAAAAGGAGACATCATGATTCCGACAAGCCATGTGTTTGAAGGCACGGCGGACAATTACCCTATCAAGAACGAGCTGAAGAAACAGGACTTTGAAGGATTTGGTTTGGGGGTTTATGAAGGAACAATGTTTACCGTTTTGGGGACTTCTCTTCAAAACAAAGATGTCCTGAGTTATTTGATGGAATCAAGTTGGCAGGCAATCGGACTGGAAATGGAAGGGGCACATTATCAGAAGGCCATCCAATCCGAAAGTAAGATCAGACAAAACATTTCCAAAAATGTAAAAGTACTTTATGCATACTATGCTTCTGACAATCCTTTGGAGACGGGAAGCACTTTGGCATCAGGCGCATTGGGCATGGAGGGGGTGCGTCCGACCTATTTGATAACATATAAAATTTTGGAAAAATTATTTAAATAAAGTATAGGGTTTATTTTATCCTGTCTTAGACAGATTCAACAGAATTTTCACCTGAATTTGGGTGGAAATTCTGTTTTTTTATTTTGACTTAATCCATAAAATATCGTTGTGCTTTAAATCATACTATTAAATGACTTTGATCATGTTTTAATGAGATTCATATCCTCAAATTTGAGTCATTAAACAAACACAACTGATTATGAAAAACAGCATGAAGAAGATATCAACGATACTGGTTTTTATCCTGATATCAACAATTTCGGCCCTTCAGGCACAAACCAAGTACACACTTTCCCCTTCACCAAACTTACAGATAGACGGAGGTTCGTCCCTGCATGACTGGACCATGACCACTAGCACAGCCAAAGGGGAAGCCCTGCTGGTAGTAGAAGGTAACCAATTGAAAAGTGTGAAAAGCGCAACCGTATCAGCACAAGCCGAAAGTTTAAAAAGTGGAACTAGAGGCTTAGACAACAATGCTTACAAGGCACTGGACACAAGTAAGAACAAGGAAATTAGATTCACCTTGAAGGAAATCACAGGCAGCGGAAGCAGCTTTCAGGCAAAAGGAGATTTTACGATCGCCGGTGTCACAAAGACAGCTTCTTTTCCCCTGAAGGTTACCCAAAGTGGAAACAAATTCACCTTTGAAGGAAGTTTCGATACCAAATTGACCAACTTCTCCATCACGCCTCCAACAGCCTTGATGGGAACAGTAAAAACCAGAGACGAAGTAAAAATATCATTTAAAACAACATTTCAACCTATCAACTAAAAATCCTAATATCATGAAAAAGAATTTTATTGCTACGCTTGCATTTGTGGTGCTATCCTTATCCACTTATGCCCAAGGACTACAGAGAGACTTACAATTCTGGAGACCATATGACCAAAGAGGTATTAACATCTTCGAAACCGGAAAAAACGATTCCGTAGCCTTTGAAGGAATGAAAGTCCGAATTGGTGGCCATTTCACCCAACAATGGCAAAGCCTAAGTCACACAAACACTGCCAGCCCGGTATTGAATGCTAATAACGTGAATTTAAATCAACTTATTGAAATCGGTTCAGGTACCAACCTTGCCACTGCCAACCTTAACATCGACGTGGCCTTGGCAGATGGTTTGAGATTGAACATGATTGCTTACCTGTCTTCTAGACACCACCCTGAAACATGGGTTAAAGGTGGATACTTGCAGGTGGACAAGTTGACCTTCTTGAATGTAGGCAACACTGATTGGTTTGACAAATACCTGACTCTCCGTGTCGGTCACATGCAGATCAACTATGGCGATGCGCAATTCAGAAGAACTGACAACGGTAACGCTATTTACAATCCATTTGTAGGAAACTATATCATGGATGCCTTTACCACAGAAGTTGGTGGAGAGTTGTTCTTCCAATCCAACGGTTGGTTAGCTTTGGCTGCCATCACAGGTGGTGAAATCCAAGGTGGTGTTACCAGACCGAATGATAGAAAGCCTTCTTTTATCGGTAAATTCGGATATGATAAACAACTTTCTGATGATTTGAGAGTGAGATTGACAGGCTCTATCTATACCACTTCAGGTTCAGCGAGAAATACATTGTGGGGTGGTGACCGTGCAGGTTCAAGATACTACTTGGTTATGGAAAACACCTTGGCAACTACTGCTGCTAACTTCACATCTGGAAGATTTAACCCAGGTCAGACAAATAATATCACTGCCTTTGTGGTCAACCCATTCATCAAGTTCCAAGGTTTGGAGTTCTTTGGTAACTTCGAGCAATCAACAGGTAGAGCTGCAAATGAAACTGTAGACAGAACATGGAATCAACTTGGATTGGACTTGGTCTATAGATTTGGCAGAAGCGAAAAATACTACGTGGCTGGCCGATACAATGAAGTCAATGGTCCTTTGGCAGGTTCAGGTTTGGAAGTCAACATGGACAGGATTCAAATAGGCGGTGGCTGGTTTGTAACCAAAAACATCCTTGCAAAACTTGAATATGTAAGCCAGAACTATGCAGGTTTTGCTGCTACAGATATCAGAAATGGTGGTAGATTCAACGGCATCATGATTGAAGGTGTCATAGGATTCTAATATTAAATAAACATGATGCGTATCCTTCTAGCCCTAATTTTGATTCTTCTGAATCCTGAAAAAAAAGAGAGAGAGGTAATAGTCACCAAAAAAATGATCACAGTAAGTGGTCAGACCTCGATCGGTGGATTCAGTTGCGATTATTCAAAAGCAGGCTTGAAGGATACGTTATTTATTGACTTTGAAGGACCGACAAAGGAAATGGTTTTTGACATCCCGGTTCATGATTTTTCATGTGGTAATTTTTTACTGAATAGAGATTTCAGAAACACCGTCAAATCAGACAAGTTCCCCACTGCCAAGGTCAAAGTACAAAACCTCAAGTCCAATTACGGACATTATACCTGCGACCTTTCAGTCACTTTGGTGGGTAAAAAACTTGATTTTCCATCCTTGGTTTTAAAGAGGGTATCCGAAGGACTTCGTGCCAATCTGGTCCTTAGTTTTGATGACCTTGATTTGGAAGCACCCAAAAAAATGGGTGGAATGATTAAAGTAGAAGAAAGACTTTCCTTGGAATTTACCTTGGGTTTTTGATTTGCCTTTCTCTTTGCAAGCTTTTGATTTGAATTATGGGAAGTAAAAAGAGGTTTTTTTCATCAATTCTCTCAAGTGCAAGCTGAAATTATAATTTCATCAGAGTAATTGTTACTCCTACAAATTTCATGGGATGGATAAGGCCCACCATATCGGGAGCAAGGTCTTCAAAACTTCTTTTCAGCCTAGGAATTGATTCCCCTATTTGAAAGAAATTTGATCCTGCCCGCAATACCTTGCAAGGTTTTTGCTCTTTATATTTCCCAACTGATTTTGTATGGTCATACCATTCAGGAAGGTTGTCCGGAGAAATGAACCCTCGAACACCAATAACCGAAGACTTTGCTGAGAGGAAGGTTCATTGTTTATATTCAGATTGGTAGAAATGGATTAAATTTAGATTCCCAAAACCGGTAAGTATGAATGTGACGTTTTTCTTTTTGCTTTTTAATCTATTTGTTGCTTTCGAGGTTTCCGAAACTTATGTGATAAAGGAGAAGAGGATTTCTGTCAAAGGAAAAACTTCTTTGGGCGGATTTAATTGCCGGTATGTAGAAAAAGGATTGAACCTATCATTAATAATGCATCCCCAAAATGGAATGCCTGACCTTGACCTTAATGTAATCGTGGAAAATTTCGGTTGCGGAAATTTTATACTTAACAAGGATTTTCGCAAGACCATCAAGGCAAAAGAATACCCGACCGCCAAAGTCAGGGTCACCAATTGGGTGAGGAAAAATGGAAAATTTTATTGCAACATGTTTGTAACTTTGGCAGGCAAGCAGCTTACATTTAGAGACCTTGAATTGGTAAGGGTCAAAGAAGGTGTCAAAGCAAATGTCGATATCCAATTTTCCCAATTGGGATTATCCCCGCCTAGCAAGATGGGTGGAATGGTCAAAGTTGATGAAAACCTTGATCTTGAAATAGTTTTGGCTTACTCAGTTCTTTAGATTTCTACCTAATTTATATCGACAAAAGCTGGATTAGAGCTTTGTCTACTTTTTCAAAATCAAATTTACTGATTGACTTTTCCATTTTTGTTTTGATTTCGGCAGTACATAAGTTCCCGATACTTCCTTCATGGGTATGTGCTACTTTGTTTTGGTCCGGATGAAAATCTCCTTTTTCAATGTCCAATCCGACTTTTTTGTAAGCATCCCGGAAAGGCATTCCATTCAAAACCAAATCGTTGACTACTTCCACGCTGAAGGCATGCTTGAAAAATGGATCCGCGAGGATGTTTTCTTTTACTTTGATTTCATTGAGCATAAAAGTGGTCATTCGGATACAATCCAATAAGGTCTCAATTCCAGGAAATATTGCTTCCTTCAATAATTGGAGGTCCCGGTGATAGCCCGTCGTTGTATTGGTCAGCATCAAAGTGATGGTGTTTGGGATTCCCTGTAGTTGATTGGTTTTGGCCCGTATCAATTCAAATACATCCGGATTCTTTTTATGTGGCATGATGCTGCTTCCGGTAGTCAGGTCATCAGGAAATGTGATGAACCCAAAGTGCTGGTTCATAAAAATACAGACATCCGCTGCCAGTTTGTTCAATGTTCCGGATATGCCGGCAATGGCAAAAGAAATTGTTTTTTCTGTTTTTCCACGGCTGTTCTGGGCATTGATGACATTGTGGTGAAGGTCTTCAAAGCCCAACAAAAGGGTTGTCAAAGTCCTGTCCAAGGGAAATGAAGAACCATAGCCTGCAGCCGAGCCAAGCGGGTTTTTATTAGAAAGTTTGTAAGCTGCATGCAACAAATCCAAGTCTTCTGCGAGGCCTTCGGCAAAAGAACCAAACCAAAGCCCGAAGGAAGATGGCATCGCCAATTGGGTATGTGTATACCCCGGCATCAGGTCATTCTTGTGTTTTTCAGATAGATGGATCAATAAACCAAAAAGTTCTTCAGTCTCTTCGACGATTTCTCTGATCGCGGCCCTGTAATACAACTTCAGGTCTACCAAGACCTGGTCATTTCTGGAACGGCCGCTGTGTAGTTTTTTCCCCACATCACCATACCGGTGAGTCAACAGAAATTCCACTTGGGAATGCACGTCTTCCACGCCTATCTCGATTTTGAATTGGCCTTTTTCTATTTCCAAGTAAATTTCTTTCAATCCTGTCTTGAGCAAAATCAGGTCATCAGCATCCAAAAGACCGATTTTTTCCAACATGATAGCATGTGCCATCGATCCCAAAACATCAAATGGGGCCAAGATTGCATCAAATTCAGGATCTCTGCCGATGGTAAATTTTTCAACTTCAATTTTTGATCCTGTATTTTTTTGCCAGAGTTTCATGGTTGGATATTGAGTTAATGGTTAATGGTTATTGAGTTATTGGTTATTGAAATATGAGTCCGGTCGAAGATAATTGGTCCACAGTCCATAGTCGATAGTCCACTGCTGCTTCATTGGATATTCAAACCTTGTCTTATTCGGTGAATGGTAATTTGGGTTATGGTTATTGAATTAAAGTAGAAATAGAATTGAAATAAGGTAGAAATAGTACTCGAGTAATTTTAGGGTAAGTGAAAGTATTTTTCAAGTAAAGCAATGTATCCTTGGATGCCTTCTTGGATTTCTTTTAGGTAAATAAACTCATCAGCAGTATGGGAACGGGCAGAGTCGCCGGGTCCGATTTTGACTGAGGGATAGGGAATCAGTGCTTGGTCAGAAAGTGTAGGACTGCCGTAGGATTCCAAACCCAATGTTTTCGCGACTTCAAGGATTTTATGTCCTTCAGGTACTTTTGAGGAATTCAGCCTAAGTGATCGCGGGGTCAATTCTGCATGAAGAATATTTTTCAGTTCAGCAAATGCCTCCTCCAAAGTATAACTATCCGTGACCCGTACGTCGAGGGTGTAGGTACAGATATCCGGAATGACATTATGTTGAGAACCTGCCTGAATGAGGGTGGCGGTCACCTTGGTTTTTCCCAAGTAGGGAGAGATTTTTTCGAATTGGAAATCCCGGATTTTATTCAAGTCATCCAAGGCTTTGTAAATCGCATTTTCTCCTTCTTCCCTTGCTGCGTGCCCTGCTTTTCCTTTTAAAATAGCGTCAATGACGAGCAGTCCTTTTTCTGCCACCGCCATTTGCATCAAAGTCGGTTCTCCGACGATGGCTAGTTCCAATTCCGGAAGTTCGTTCAATATACTTTCTATACCGTTTTTCCCGGAAATTTCTTCCTCAGCTGTGGCCGCCAAGATCAGGTTATAGGGGATTTCTTTTTCAAAGAAATAACAAAAGACCCCAATCAAACTTACCAAACATCCGCCTGCATCATTACTTCCCAATCCGTAAATCCGGCCATCTTCTATGATTGCTTTGTAAGGATCTTTGGTATAACCTGCGTTTGGCTTGACTGTATCGTGATGGGAATTTAGAAGGATGCTAGGCTTTTTAGAATCAAAATGCCTGTTATAAGCCCAAATGTTATTTCCTTTTCTTTGGGTTTTGATGTTTTTCTTTTCAAAAAAAGCGGCAATAAGGTCTCCGGTTTTTTCCTCCTCCTTACTCAAAGATGGTGTCTCTATCAATGAAGCCAACAAAGAGGTGGCTTCTTCAAAAAGGGATTGAAACTGGAGACCGGAGTGGTTCATTTTGAAATAAAATATTCACCTGACCAAGGGTCAGTATAAGTCGTATCTGTATTTTTCTATGGTGGTGCCTGATAGTTTTCCTTTTGAAGCCAAAAGCAGGTTTTCTGCTTTTCCGATCCAAACAAAGTTGACTCCCTTGTTCAAGGCGGCGAAGGCATTGTCCAATTTTGGGATCATGCCGGAGTGGATCACATTTTCCTTTTTGAGCTCAGCGTAGATTTCTTCGTTGATCATAGGGATGATCGAGTTGTCGTTTTGTTCATCGATCAAGACACCTGATTTATTGAAGCAATAATAGAGGTTGACTTTATGGTTTTTGGACAGGTTAGTGGCGAGTTCTGAAGCTATGCTGTCGGCGTTGGTATTGAGCAATTGGCCTTTCTTGTCATGGGTAATGGCACAAACCACCGGAATAATATCTTTTTCAAGGAGCATTTGGATCAGGTCCACATTGACTTCCTTGATATCCCCCACAAATCCGTAATCGATCGTTTTGATAGGTCTTTTTTCTGATCTGATCAGGTTGCCGTCAGCCCCTGTCATCCCTAGGGCATTTTGTTTCAGTCCTTGGAGTTTGGAGACAATCTGCTTGTTGATCAGACCTGCATATACCATGGTGACGATATCTAAGGTCTCTTTGTCAGTGATGCGTCTTCCGTCGACCATTTCAGGCATGACACCCATGCTTTCCCCAAACTTGGTTGCCATGATACCTCCTCCATGTACAAGTATTTTCTTTCCCGGAAACCTTGAAAAAAGGAAGAGGAATTCTTCCAGTTTTGCGGGGAAGTCAATGACATTCCCTCCGATTTTGATGATGCTGATATTCATGGTTGAATAGGTTTGGTATTTAGGAGTTTCCCACAAAAGGTAAAGTCAAAATCACTTTTGATCCAAAATATGGCTGATGACAGATTGTGCCGCGAAAATTCTGTTATGGGCCTGCTGCATGACGAGGCTTCTTGGTCCGTCCAGTATTTCATCTGATAATTCAAGGTTTCTCCTTACAGGAAGACAATGCATGACTTTGGCGTTTTTGGCATGTTTGAAGTGCTTCTCAGTCAGCATCCAAGAACTGTCGGTACTTAGGATTTTCCCGTAGTCATTGAAGCCTGACCAATTTTTGACATACACAAAATCGGCACCTTCCAGAGCTTCCTTTTGATTCAAGACTATTTTGGCACCTGCCGTAAACTTTTCGTCCAAGTCATAGCCCAGTGGGTGGGTAATGGTCAGGTCATGCCCGCATCCTAAGGCCCATTCTGCAAATGAATTGGCGACAGCATGAGGAATGGCTTTGATATGTGGTGCCCATGTAAGGACTACCTTTGGTTTTTTCTCCTGATTCCGCTGTTCATGAATGGTCACCATATCCGCCAGACTTTGCAGTGGATGTCTGATGGCGGACTCCAAGCTGATAACAGGAATGCCCGAATATTTGATAAATTGGTTAAAGACAAAGTCTTCCAAATCCTCCTGCTTGTTTGTCAGGGAAGGAAAAGCCCTAATCGCAAGAATATCAAAGTAGGATCCCAATACGCCTGCAGCATCCCTGATGTGCTCCACAGTACCTTTGTTCATAGTGGCACCTTCTCTCATTTCCAATGCCCAACCTTCTTTGTCCATGTTCATCACGATGGCCTCCATTCCCAATTGCTGTGCCGCAATCTGCGTACTCGCTCTGGTTCTGAGGGATGGATTTAAGAAAATGCAACCGATTCTTTTTCTTTGACCTTTTGCCTGATCGATCCAAGGATTGCTTTTGTAATAAAGGGCCTTTTGGATCAACTTTTCTGCGGTGGCTTTGTCGTCAAATTTGGTGAAGTGCATCATTTCGTTAGGGTTAAGTCCCAAATTCATGGAGGATAAGGGACTTTATTATGAAATTAATCCAATATTTTTTTCAGACTATCGATAAACGAAGATAGCTCATTGATTCCAATATTTAAAGGTGGAAGCAAACGAATGGTCTGTTTTCCTGCTGAACTGCCTGTGAATATTTTGTATTTGGTGACCAATTCAGAACGAACAGGTGCAGCGTCTCTATCTAGGTCAACACCGATCATCAAGCCTTTGCCTCTGACTTCGGTGACCCCCGGGATTTCATTCAGTTCAGCGATCAGGTATTCCCCCATTTTCTCGGCATGTGTCATCAGTTTTTCTGATTCAATCACTTCCAATACAGCCAATCCTGCGGCACAGGCAAGGTGATTTCCACCAAAAGTGGTCCCTAGAAGTCCATAGGAGGCTTTGAAATCAGGATGGATCAATACTCCCCCGATCGGATAGCCATTACCCATTCCTTTGGCCATGGTAATCAGGTCGGGGACTAATCCTTCTACCCACTGGTGGGCAAAGAATTTCCCTGTCCTTCCATAACCTGACTGCACCTCATCTAGAATTAATTTAGCGCCGTATTCTTTCGCGAGTTTGGATAATGTCAACAAAAATTCCGGTGAAGGAACCTGAATTCCACCCACGCCTTGGATGCCTTCGATGATAATACCGGCAATGTTTCCTGCTTTAAGTTGGGTTTCAACAGCCTCACTATTTCCCCAAGGAAGGATATAAGCATCGCCTCTTTGGTTGGAAGGGGCTATGATTTTTGGATTGTCAGTCAATACCACAGCGCCGGAAGTCCTGCCGTGGAATGCACCTGAAAATGAAATAAAGCCGGATTTTCCTGTGGAGAAGGAGGCTAATTTCAAAGCATTTTCGTTGGCTTCTGCTCCTGAATTGCACAGGAAAAGATTGAAATCAGGGTAACCTGACATTTCCCCTAATTTTTTGGCAAGCTGCTGTTGAATAGGAATGTGAACAGAATTGGAATAAAAAGTAATCTTGTCCAATTGGTCTTTTATTCTTTGGTTGAAATGGGGATGGCTGTGTCCGATAGATATTACAGCGTGGCCGCCATAGAGATCGGTGTATTCATCTCCTTTTTCATCCCAAAGTTTGGATCCCAGGGCTTTGACGGGAGTGACATTGATTAAAGGATATACGTCAAATAGGTTCATGGCTGATAGGTTAGAAAGCGATACTTTTTAAATTCAGTCCGGTAGTCTCTTCAAGTCCAAATGCAATGTTGAAATTTTGGACTGCCTGACCGGATGCACCTTTCAGAAGGTTGTCAATCGCCGAATAGATGACCAATTGGCCATTTTCTTTTTGTAAATGAAGGATGCATTTGTTAGTATTGACCGCCTGCTTCATGTCGATGTCCTGATCCGAAACATGCGTGAATGGAGCATCCTGATAGAAATCTTTGTACACCTTTATAGCATCATCCAAATCTCCTTCGAAAGGAAAGTAAGCGGTAATCCAGATTCCACGGGAGAAATTGCCTCTATAAGGCACGAACAACAAGTCCTGCTTGAATACAGGATTCAATTGTCCGAAAGTCTGTTTGATTTCTTTGAGGTGCTGATGGGTGAACAATTTGTAAACAGACATATTCCCTGTTCTATAGCTGAAATGGCTTGTTTCAGCTAATTTTTTACCTGCACCTGTGCTACCTGTTATTCCTGAGATCTGTATGGTGTCTTTTACCCAACCTTTTGCGATAGCAGGAGCCAATGCCAACTGGATGCCTGTCGCAAAGCAGCCTGGGTTGGCGATTTTCTTGGCGTTCTTGATTTTTGTTTTATTTACTTCCGGTAGGCCATAAACAAAACCATTGCTTTCGTCCCTGAAATCCGTGCTCAGGTCAATGATCACGGTGTTTGGTGAAAATGGATGGTTTTCCAAAAATCCTTTGGTTTCCCCGTGGGGAAGTCCCAAAAAAACAGCTTCTATACCTTCTGTTTCAACTTTATCGGTGAAAACCAGTTCGGTGTCACCGATCAGGTCAGGATGGACTTCGGTTACTTTTTTGCCTTTTTGGCTATTGCTGTGGACATACACCAACTCGCAGGCAGGATGGTAGACCAAAAGACGAAGCAATTCCCCTCCGGTGTATCCTGCTGCGCCGATGATTGCTGTTTTAATCTTCTTCATGGTGGTTGACTTGATGGAAGATGGCGGTTTGGTTTCCAAGGATTCTGGTAAATCCTTTGACATCTTCTCCGGTGTAGCCTTTGTTCATTTCTCCATAGCTGCCAAACTTGGAAGCCATCAGGTCATGGGATGATTCAATTCCCACCAATTGGAAGCGATAGGGGTGAAGGATCACTTTTACGCTTCCGGAGACAAATTCCTGGGTACTTTCCAAGAATGCTTCCATGTTTCTCATCACAGGATCGAGGTAATGGCCTTCATGGAGATGGTTGCCGTAGAATTCAGAAAGCTGGTTTTTCCAGAATGTCTGCCATTTGGTCAAGGTATGTTTTTCAAGAAGCTGATGGCTTTTGATGATGATGATTGGGGCTGCAGCCTCAAAACCCACCCTTCCTTTGATGCCAATGATCGTATCACCTACGTGGATATCTCTTCCTATGCCATATGGTGCGGCCAATTCCTGTACTTTCAGGATGGCATCCACAGGATTTGAATAAGCCTGCCCATTTACTGATTTGATTTCCCCTTTTTCAAAACCGATGACGACTTCTTCTGAACCGGATTTACTGACCTGGGTAGGCCAAGCTTCTTCCGGTAATGTTTGGTTGGAGGTCAAGGTTTCTTTGCCCCCGACGGATGTTCCCCAAATTCCCTTGTTGATGGAATATTTGGCTTTTTCAAAATTCATCGAAACGCCATGTTTTTTGAGGTAGGTGATTTCCTCCTCCCTGCTGAGTTTGAGGTCACGTATAGGGGTAATGATTTCAATATCAGGAACGATGGTCTGGAAGATCATGTCAAAACGTACCTGGTCATTTCCTGCGCCGGTACTTCCATGGGCAACGGATTTTGCTCCGATTTTTTTGGCATATTCCGCAAGTGTTTTAGCTTGAAGAATTCGCTCTGCACTTACCGATAGGGGATAGGTTGCATTTTTCAACACATTCCCAAATACCAAATATTTCAGTACTTCCTCATAGTAGGTTTTGGTCACATCCAATACCGTGAAGGACGCTACACCGAGTCCGTTTGCACGGGCCTCAATTTCCTGAAGTTCTGAACCTGAAAATCCACCCGTATTGATCAATACGGCATGCACTTCATAACCCAAATCCTTGGTAAGGTGAAGGGCACAAAAAGTAGTGTCCAATCCTCCGCTGTACGCTAATACTGTTTTTTTCATTGCTGATGTCTTTTGTTCAAGCCAATGCAATCAGGCTTAATAGGTTTAAAATAGATTGAAGGTTTTGTCCTTGGTTTTTTTGAGGTTGAGCATGACGTATTTTTTGAGTCTTGTCCATCTCTCAAACAACTTCAGGTTTTTCTTAAAATCAGTTCGTAATGCCACCTCTTCCACCTTTGATTTTTTGGATGGGTCATAAAGCATGGCTGTGCACAGGCAGTTTTGTCTGTTTTTGCTTTTGAGTATTTCTACATTGACGCAGCTGTTGCAGCCCTTCCAAAATTCTTCGTCATCCGTGAGGTCGGAATAGGAAACAGGAATGTATCCAAGGCTGGAGTTGATTTTCATGACCGCGGCACCTGTAGTCAATCCGAAGATTTTTGAATCCGGGAATTTGGTACGGCTGAGTTTGAATATTTCATTTTTGATTTGGGTAGCCAAACCATATTTCCTGAACTCCGGAGAAACAATCAGACCGGAGTTGGCGACAAATTTGCCATGTCCCCATGCCTCGATATAGCAAAATCCCGCCCAAATGCCTTCTTTGGTCAAAGCGATGACAGCTTTGCCTTCCTGCATTTTGGTTTTGATGTATTCAGGTGAACGTTTTGCAATACCTGTACCACGTGCTTTGGCTGATTCTTCCATTTCTGTGGTGATGGTCTCAGCGTAAAGGATGTCCTTTTCAGTGGCGGGTCTGATAATAAATGAAGGAATGTTTTCCATTTTGTCCAATTGGGAATAAATGAATTTTGGCGTTTAAGCCGGATTAGAAATAGGAAGGAATTAAACGTGCTGTTGTAGGTCGTCCACGTAGGACACCAAAAGTTAGGCCAGGGAGGTCACCCTGAAGCTGTTCCTAAACCTCCTCAAAGGAGTGAAAAATGGCATAGCAACACCGGACAAAAACAGAGTCTTTGTTTCGGTTAAGTTAAATGCTATGAGATTTAGGTTTGACATGCTTTTGAAAACGTGTGCAAATGTTAAAAGGTTTGAAACAAGATGCAAGTAATAATTTCAGTTATTTCATTTTACCTCCATAAACTTACACCGATGGTTAAAAACCAAGGGAATATTTGGTGTATTGGTAAAAAAAGGGGTGTCTTGTTACCGTAAACCAATTTCTTGTTGGTCTACGGTAACGTGATTATATATTGAGCTGATTGGGTATGACTGTTTAAAACCTTTAGGATTTGGCCATTTCCTTCAAAGCATTGACAAAGACATCTAATTCTTCTGTCGAAGTGTAGACGTTTGGAGTGATTCTGCATCCCACAACGCCGGCGTAATTGATGCCTACGGTGTAGATTTTGTATTTGTCCATCAGGGTTTTTGCCATTTCATTTGGATCCATACCTTCAATACCTACATTGGCTATTCCACAGGAACGTGTTGGATCTGCTGGTGTGTTGACTTTGATTTTTGGGACATTTCTGACCTTGTCACTCCAATAAAGCTGTAGGAAGCGCAATCTTTCCTCTTTTCTTTCAGCACCGATTTTTTCGAAATAGTCCAATGCGTTATTGACGGCGAGGTCGGTGGCGACAGGATGTGTTCCGATGTGGTTGAGGTTTTTGATATTGGCATGGTCGAGTTCGTAAGGTGCCAAAAGGGGCCAAATGTTTTTGATTCTATCTTTTTTGACATAAAGCAATCCTGCACCCAAAGGAACACTCAGCCATTTGTGGAGGCTGCAGGCGTAATAATCACAGTGGAGGTCGGGGATTTTGAAATCAAAATGGGCAATACAGTGTGCACCGTCCAACATGACTTCCACTCCGTGACGGTGTGCCATGTCGCAGATTTTCCTGACAGGGAGGATCTGTCCCGTGATGTTGATCATGTGGCTGACCATCATCAGTTTGGTGTTTGGGGTGATGGCGTCTTCGTAGATTTTGACTATCTCCTCGTCGGATTTTGGATGGTTTGGGATGGAGACGATTTTATTGGTGATGCCATGCCTTCTGGAAGCGAGGATAAACATGTTTTGGATGCTTCCATAATCCTGTTCGGCAAATATAGCTTCATCGCCTTTTTGCCAAGGATATCCTGAGATGATGATGTCAAGGGATTCTGTGGCATTGCGTGTGATGGCCACCTCATCCGGACTTCCTCCAAAAGCCGCTGCCAACCTTGCTGCTGCTTTGTCTTTATTCTCCCATTGTACTGTACGGAAATACCAAGAACCTTGGTAATTGATCTCCCTGATGTGGTTGATGTAATTTTCGAGGGTTTCGGTGGGAATAAAGCAGTAATAACCGTTTTCGAGGTTGATATATTCCGGCTTGAGCTTGTATCCGTCCCTGATCTTTTTCCAAAAATCTTCATCCTTGGCCAAGTCTACAGGAGCGATATGGGCATAGGCGTCAATGGTCTTGGAGAAGGCTTGAAACGAGGCAGAGGAGGCTATGCCGGTCAAAGCCATGTTTTTTAGGAAATTCCGCTTGTTCATGGTGGTTAAATTTAGAACAAAATGAGAAAAAATTTTTAAACCAACAATATGTTTAATATATTTGTCAACAAAATAAAAGTCAACAAGATGAGTACATTGGCACAAGTCCTTTTGGAAAAAAGAAATGAAAAGGGAATTGTAGTGAGGAATCTGGCTTTTCAGACAGGGATTGATCCGGCACTGATTTCTAAATATGAAAAAGGGAATAGGTTGCCGACTGAAGATAATTTAAAGGTGCTTGCTGAGGTGCTTCAGATCCCATTTGAGGAGGCGAGAAAGATGTGGCTGGCGGAGAAGGTTTATAATTTGTTGGCCTATGAAGAAAATGCAGGGGAGATTTTGGCTTTGGCTGAGTCTAGGGTTGCTTATCTTTCAGGGCAGCAGTCTTTGACCATGCAGGAATTGAGTGCGTCTATCCAAGACAAGCTTAAGCAGATCGATGATTTGAAATCAAAATGGCAATCCTTGAGGCCTTTGAATCATACCCAATTGCAAAAGATGCAGGAATTTTTCAATGTGGCCTATACCTTCGAAAGCAATAGGATCGAAGGAAACACACTCACCTTGCAGGAGACACACCTTGTGGTCAATGAAGGGATTACCATCGGAGGGAAATCCATGAGAGAGCATCTCGAGGCGATCAATCATGCAGAGGCGATTTCCTATATCGAGCAATTGGTGCAGGACCAAATGGAATTCAGTCCAAGGGTTTTAATGGAATTGCATTATCTGATTTTGAAGGGGATTGACAGGAATAATGCCGGGAAATACCGGTCGGTGCCGGTGAGGATTTCCGGGAGTGCCCATGTGCCGCCTCAGCCTTTTTTGTTGGAAAAGATGATGGAAGAATATTTCATTCATTATGACAAGCATAAGAAGCGGTTGCATCCGGTGATTTTGGCTGCAGAAATGCACGAAAGGCTGGTCAGTATCCATCCGTTTATTGATGGTAACGGAAGGAGTAGCAGGCTGGTGATGAACCTTGTTTTGCTCCGGCGGGGATATACCATCGCCAATCTCAAGGGAGATCTTACTTCAAGGCTGGCATATTATAAGGCTTTGGAGGCTGTTCAGGTAGATAACAATCCCGAAGTTTTTTATCATATGGTAGCGGATGCTGTCAAGGATTCTCTCGAAAGGCATTTGGAGCTGGTTTAATGAATGAAGAATTGGAAATTAAGAATGAAAAATGAAGGATGTTTAAATAAACAGTAGCAAAAGCAAAAGGATGGCCAACAGGATCGCGATCCATTGGTAAAGGGCACTCTTTTTAGGGAAATGATAGTCGCAGATGGGGCAGAACTCCGCTTTGGAATCTATGTCCATGGCACAGGAAGGACATTCTTTTGTCTTTGGTTTTGGAACCATATCATTTTAAAATGGATTTATGAAAGAAGTAAAATTATCTGAATTATGAAAATAGAAATCTGGTCGGACATCATGTGTCCATTTTGTTATATAGGAAAAAGAAGGCTGGAATCTGCCTTGGCGGATTTTGAATATGCAGACCAAATCCAAATCGAGTGGAAAAGCTTTCTCCTCAATCCTGATATGGTGACGGATCCTTCGAAAAGTACGCTGGACTATTTGTCAGAAACCAAAGGTTGGAGCAAGGCACAAACCCTCCAAGTTACCCAACAGGTGGTGGAAATGGCCAAAGGAGAAGGATTGACTTATCATATGGATAAAACTGTAGTGGCAAATGCGATGAACGCACATCGTCTCTTACAGCTTGCCAAGACTATGGGTAAAGGTGGTGAAATGAAAGAATGGTTGTTGAAGGCATATTTCACCGAAGGTGCCAATATTGATGACAAAGCCACTTTAATTAGATTGGCGAATGAAGTAGGCTTGAATGAGCAAAGAGTTGGTCAATGTCTGGATTCCGATGAGTTTGCCGAAAAGGTAGAGCAGGATATTTATGAATCAAGACAGATTGGTGTAAGGGGGGTTCCTTTTTTTGTTTTGGACCGGAAATATGGGATTTCAGGCGCCCAACCAAAGGAAGCTTTTGATCAAACTATCAACAAGGCCTGGGAGGATTTTATGAAGACTAATCCTATCCTTCAGGTGGTAGAAAGCAAGGATGGAAGTAGCTGTGATTTGGAAGGGAATTGTGAATGAGAAAATGGTCAATAGTCCATAGTCGATAGACCACAGCCTCATAAATTTTGATCTCAAGCCATATTTCTTCAGAGAACTTTGAAGGCCTTCTATATTGATTTTTTAAAATGTTTTTGAACGATTAGTGTTGATGAAAAGGGAATCAATCTGATTCCCTTTATTTTTTTTCTGACTATTCGGTATTTTGCACGTAAGGATAAATTGAAGCAATAATCAATCTGTCGAATAGCTTTTCTCCGAAATATCTTC
>NZ_JAKZAL010000030.1 GCF_022538115.1 Cognataquiflexum rubidum
TGGAAAATGTGTGACAAACTCGAAGATGTTCATGGCTTTATGTATTTTTATCCAAGAAACATCATCGAATCCACTCACAAAAACCTTTGACACCAGTTGACAAACTATATTTGGATACGTGTAGGATTCCGAAGAGTCAGAATTTTTTTTTAGTTTACGATTGAATGTGCTTTCTAAAATTAACTTTATTGATGTTCTCAAGGCTTCAGGAAATCGATCATTCATTTTAACAGCTACTTTTTTTCTTGGCAAAAAAAGTAGCCAAAAAAGTCAAGACGGCAGAATCCTATCCACTCACAAGGCCCATGCCGGCCCGGTCCGCCGTCATTCCTCCCCGCTTCGTAAATATTGGATTCAGTTGTAATTATAAAATTTCGAAAACAGACGTACAGATACAACAATAAAGATGCTCATCTTATTTATAGCAGTTATCGTCAAAGACAATAGGCGCTGGAATTGACCTTCATCATTGATGGATGACAAGCTTTATTAATTTGCCAAAAAATTACATTCTTTGGTTGGTTTAGATTAATGAAAAAGGGAATCAATCTGATTCCCTTTATTTTTTTTTAATATTTTTTATTGATCGGGTTTTGAGACCAAATCCATTTATTTCAGGCTGAATTTCATTTTTTATTTCATTTAACTATTCATTTATAAAATATTATTTATCAGTGACTTATGATGGTTTGATAAATCTTTTGCTGGCACTTGTTTTTTTATTTTCCCCGAGTAATTTTGTTACTCATGAGTAAAATATTTACTCGGTTTTGCAAGGTCTTTTGCTGGGACTGAAAGGGCGAAGCTGGGTTGTTTTGGCTAATAGCTAATGGTTATTGGTTACTAAAAACCTTGAACAGTTTCATTTTTAAATAGTGGCATTGTTGCCCTTAACATTATTTTATCAACAAAATGCTTGACTCACTCGTCACCTCCAAAACACGCGTCAAACTTCTTCTGAAGTTTTTTTCACACAACAATTCGAGTTACCTGCGTTCTCTTGCCAAGGAGTTTGATGAATCCACCAATGCTGTCCGTGTGGAACTTAACCGGCTGACAGATGCCGGATTGCTGACTTCTGGGGATGAGGGAAAAACCAAAATGTACCGGGCCAACAATGCGCATCCTTTCTCTCAGGAAATCAGAAACATGGTATCGAAATTCCTGGGATTGGATCAATTGCTGGAACAGGTCGTACAAAGGCTGGGCAATGTGGAGAAAGCATATATCATCGGGGATTATGCGAAGGGGATTGATTCGGGAACCATAGAATTGATCTTGATCGGCAGGGATATAGACTTGGAATACCTTGATTTTCTTGTGAACAAAACTTACGATAAAGTAAAAAGGAGGATTAAGGTTTCTGTATTGGAAGAGGAAATAGAAGAGGTGGGGGGATTGCTGGTGTTTGGGTAAAAAATAGATATTTGTGGATATTGGATATTGATTGATATTAATTCGACAGTGGATACTTGTGGATATTGGATATTTATTGATATTAATTTGAAATTGGATATTTGTTGATATTGGATATTCGTGGATATTGGTTGATATTAATTTGAAAGTGGATATTGGTTGAAATTGGATATTGATTGATATTAACTTGAAAAGGGATATTAGTGGATACTGGATATTCATGGATATTATTGGGAAGGGGAACGGACAACAGAATTGAAAAAATAAACTGGATTTGGAATTCAGGCCTATATGGGTCATTATTGCAAAGCCCAAATTCAAAGATTACGACCAAAATAACCCAAGCATAACTTGATAAGATTTACGCTGATTGCAGTTCTGGCCACGATTGTCGTGTTTCAGATTACCGGAGAAAAAGTACCTGTCAACGAAGGAGCGATGGGAGATGGGGTGTTTTTCAGGGAAGTGGCAAGAAACTTTCTGGAAGACGTAGAGGAAGGGGGTTACAATGTTTTTCAGATGCAAAGGGTAATGCCTTTTGCTTTTGTCAATGTCTTGTTTGGTGCCCTGGAAATCCTCAAAAGCAATGACAACCTCATGCGTGGCATGTTGGTGTTGCATTTTGTGTTTTTAGGTTTTGGGGTATATTGGTACTTCTCTTTGGCCAGCAAACTCCGGCTTGGAGATGGCCTTACTATCCTGGGGTTTGTATTGGTTTTTGCAAACTTTGCCGTGCTTAAGGATCCTTGGTACAACCCTTTTTCCACCGATTTGGCCACTTTGGTACTTGGTATAGCCCAAGCCAATTATTTCATCAAGTTTAACAGACAAAAACTCTTTTTGGTCTCCATCATTGCAGGATTTGTATGGCCCACGATGATGCTGACAGGCTTGTTGCTGATCTTTTTACCAAGTGATCCGCTGGTGGTTTTCATTAAGGAAAGGCCAAAGTCTTTCTTTCCTGTGCTTGCCTCGCTCGTCATGCTGGTGTTTTTGGCAGTTGTCAGCGTGATAACAGGGAGGTTTGATTGGGAGAATACTTGGGTTACACTCTTGCATGTTGCTTCGATCTTCACGCTTGTGTTCTTTGTTTTTGCCATTATGGTCAGGAATCCGATCGACTGGTCGAAGAGTTATACCCTGGTTTTGCAAAAAATAAAATCCCAAAAAATGTGGCGGTTTGCAGGGATACTATTTATGTATCTCCTTGTAGTTTTCCTATTGTCAGGGAGCAATGGTTCTTTGAACATGGTGGCGATGGTGCAGTCCCTGGTCAAGGATACGTTGCGGTTTCCGGGGGATTTTCTGTTTGGCCACATGATGTTCTATGGATTTTTGATTCCTCTGTCTCTTGCGTTTTTTCCGAGGATGATAAAGGAAGCCGCGAAGTTGGGGATGGGGATGATGGCGGTGAGTATCCTGATGTTGTTATTCTTTGTTCATCCAGAGTCGAGGCTTTTGCTGGCTTTTTTACCATTTATGGTGGTACTGTTATTGAAGTCGGTCAGGCGGTATAGGATTGTGAACAAGGATGTGATTGTCATCAGTGTGGTCAATATTTTGATGTCGGCTTTTTGGCTGCCGCTGAATGTGGCCGGAATGGAGGAAGCTTTGGGGCTCGGCCACCAAGAAATGTATGATTTTCCCGCCCAAAGGTATTGGATGCATTTTGGGAATATGATGTCTTTTGAAGTGTATGTAGTGGCAGGTCTGGTTTTTGTGGGGCTGCTGATATTGGCTTATAGGGGCAAAGTCAGGTATAAGCGAGAGGAATATGTGAGGGGACGGTCGGTTGCTGCTAAAATTTAAGGCCACAGAGGTGAATTCCTGAGAACTCGCAAAAAGTTTCTCACAAAGACACAAAGGCACAAAGGGTAATTTCTCGCAAAGACGCGAAGGCGCAAAAAGTATCTCACAAAGACACAAAGGATTGTTTCTCGCAAAGACGCAAAGACGCAAAAAGTATCTCACAAAGACACAAAGGCACAAAGGGTAATTTCTCGCAAAGACGCTAGAAGTAATTTTCCCGCAAAGGCACAAAGACGCAAAAAGTATCTCATAAAGGAGCAAAGAGTAATAAAATGAAATGTATGTACACAATTATGCCAGTAGATTGGATATCCATTTAAATTTTTGTCTGAAGACTGAAATATCCGGTACATCCCTGCCCGATGACAGGCGGGGGTCTTCCGACTTCCGTCTTCCGTCTTCCGTCCCCATGAAGAAGAAAATAGGGTTACTGGCAAAGAAGCGTATATCCATGTAAATTGAACCACAAAGGAACAAAAACTAAAAGTTCTGATTTTTTTAGCTGAACCACTTGAATTTAATCATCATCTCGCAATCGCAGCAACCGGACTTCACCTGTCCTGAATGCTGATTTTCATCAATACCCTTATGCAAAGCCATTTCCATTCTAAATCCCCCATTACATTGTTAGAAATAAAAACATATACCCCATCAGATTTTGATGCCTGGAATGAGCTGGTTGAAAACAGTTCCAATGGGGTATTTCTTCATTCCAGAAACTTTATGGATTACCATAAAGACCGATTCACGGATGTTTCTCTTATGGTCTACCAAGGAGGGGAACTTCGCGCTGTACTTCCCGGCAATCGCCATGAAAAGAATTTCTTGTCCCATCAGGGGCTGACATTCGGCGGTTGGATATTCCAAAGAGGAATTGGTCCCACTATCCAAGAGGAGATCATCCAAATATCCTTAAATTACCTGTTTGAACAGGGATTTACCCGGGTTCGGGTCAAGCCTGTACCGGAATTTTACCATGCCGAAAAGCTTGACAACGATGCCCTGATGCTCTCTGCAGGAGGGGCCTTGGTCGATGAGGATCCCAACTATGCCATCGAATTGCCCAAGGTTATCTCTGACCGGGGCAAAAGATGGGGAGTCCAAAAGGCCATGAACAAAGGCATCCACATCGAGGAGGATGACGGATTTGTGACTTTCTGGGATGAAATCCTGATGCCATACCACAGGCAGGTTTTGGGTTATGAACCTGTCCATACTTTGGCCGAAATAGAATACCTGGCTACGAATAATCCCACCAAGATCCGGCAGTTCAATGCTTATCACAAAGGCGAGATACTTGCCGGTGTAACCGTTTTTGTCCATCCTGAGGTGGCACGCACCCAATACATCGCCTCTACTGATGAAGGCCGTAAAAATAGGGCTGTGGATCTGCTGATAGGGTATCTGATGCGCAATATCGGTGAAAAATACATTGACCTCGGTGGCGTGACCGACCCAAAAACAGGCTTACCAAAAGAAAGCCTCGTGCAATGGAAAGAAAGTTTTGGCGGGGAGTTGTATGTGGGGAAGGTTTGGGAATTTTGTTAATTCAGAATTATGAATTATGAATGTAGAATTATCAGTGAAGAATGAATAATAAGGAATTAGGAATGAAGAATGCAGAAAGCAGAATTATGAATTAATAATGAAGGGGATTAGCGGTTGTTTTTGGAGGAAATGAGGATTGAGTTCAGAATCTTGATGATCTCTTCAATTTCAGATTGCAAAAAGATGAAGTCTGGATGGTCACGGATTAATTCTTTCCGATTTAGTAATTTAATCCAATAGGCTGTTTCCCGTGCTTCCTTGGAGGCAATAGAGATTTTTGAAATAAAGTCATTTTTTGATTGCGCGGCTTGGGCTTCCACCACATTTGCACCAATGGAAGTACCTGAACCAACAATTTGGTCCGCTAACCTGTTATGGTTTTTTTCGCGAAGGAAGAAATATATATTCAGTATTTTTTCAGCAAAAATAAAGCTTTTGTCAACGATAGGATTTTTCATATTAGGAAGTTATCCCACTAAAATAATAAACGCACAATCAAGCATTGATCAATTAAACGTTTAAAATCGGATAATATCATTCCTCATTCTGAATTTATCACTCATCATTCTTAATTGATCACTCTTCATTCATCATTCTGAATTCATCATTCTTGATTCACCTAAGTTCCATATTAATCTCATCCCCCTTATGGATTTCGGCGGCGAGTTTGAAGTAGAGGTGGCGGTTGTATTTGTCGTTGATGAGGATGCTGTCTTCCACTTTTTGGGCATTTTCCAGGTCGTCAATGGACAGGGTGTCGAGCCATTTGGAGGCATTGATTTCAAAAATGATGGAAGGATTGATGGTCCTGTCGGAGGTGAAGGAAAGCATAGGCGAATTGTCAGTGTTCATTTCCAAGTCGAATCTTGGCTTTGCTCCGAAAAGTTCGATCGTCACAGGAATCAGTTCACAGGTGCTGCTGTAGTAAGAGGCGGTGATGTAGACGGATGGGTTGTCAAGATGGTCTGACAAGTGGATGCCAAATCCCAACCTGTCGTAATTGCCTTCGGGGATATTGAGAAAAAAATCCTCTGTGTCATCGGATTTGTCGAAATACACTTTTTTGACTTCATTGAATTCAATCTCCAGGTTCTTTTTGAATTTACTGGTTTCATTCTCCCCGCCCACATTGAGTTCTAATTTTTTGATGCAGATAAACCCTTCATGGATGATGATTTTGGGTTTGTGCGGTGGAAAAACATCCAAATCTCCCTCATACTTGTCTGTCAAGACAAAGGCTAGGCCTATAAAGCTTTCGTCAAGCTGGTGCTGAAAGTAATCGTGGGCACGGTACTGGATTATGAGCATATTAGGGGAATTAAGTCGGAATTACGATTTACGAAGTAGGATTTACGAATTACGAAGTGGTAGGTAAGAAGTAAAAGGTGAGAGGTGGGGAGTCCGATGACGGATGACCGATGTGACGGAGCGCATATCTAGGGTTTCCGAAAAGGAATTAGGAAGTTGGAAGTCAGAGGTAAGAAGTAAAAGTTGAGAGGTGGAGAGTCCGATGACGGATGAAACAGAGGTCTTAAAATCGAGGATGTCGGAAAAGGGATGCGTGTGTGAAGTGCGGTCATAGCTTTGCGAGATGAGGGTAATGGATTCATAATTATCTTCCTGCGAATACAACTCTATAACAACGAAGGGAAAACATTATTCGCATAAAACTTCGAATTTAAAAGTTCAATTTTGGTGCCAAGAAATAGTAATTATCTCACATTTAATAATTGGAATTGACCTGTAAGCAATTCTGAAAGGCATTTTTGGGAATGGGGTTTTTGGACAAAAAAATATTCAATAAAAGTCTGAAAAATAATTGATTATATAATTTTTGATAAAAATCCATTTAATGGTGTGAAATACATTTTAGAAATATCCACTCGCATTTTATTTAGGACAAAGATTTTATCAAAAAAATGGGCCTGATGGCAGGTATTTTTTCAGCGGCGAAAATGTTTTTTGAGGGTTTGCAAATCCCGATTGCCCGAGTAATTTTGTTACTCATGAGTAATTTTTGTACTCAGTCGGATGTCCTTGGATGGGATTGAAGGGGCGAAGCTGTGTTTAAGGGGAATCTTGTGAGGTAGGGGAATCCGTTGGGGGGTTGTAATTGTTGTCGGGTTGTCAAGTTGTCTGCTTCGCGTTGTCAGGTTGTCGGGTTGTAGCGTCACCCTGAGGTACGAAGGGTCTCCTTCCAGTGGTTGTAATTGTTCTAGTTGTTGTAATGGTTGTCGCGTTGTCAGGTTGTCAAGTTATCGGCTTGGTACTTGGTACATGATACTTAGTACTAACTGTTGTCGGGTTGTCGGGCGTCACCCTGAGGAACGAAGGGTCTCTTGGAGGTGGTTGTAATGGTTCTAGTTGTTGTAGTGGTTGTAATGGTTATAGGGTTGGGGCTTGGTACTTGGTACATAATACTTGGTTCTAATTGCCCTTTTTTCTCGCTTTTAGACACCCTTTTAAGATTCTTAGAAAAGTGATACGTTTTCTAGGAAATTGGTCGAAAGGTAACGAATGGGTAAGGAGGGGGTAACGTATGGGTAGGGGAAGGGTAGGAGAAGGGTAACGGAACATTCCCGAAAAAGGCCAGATTTGGCGAAAAAAATATGGTTATTTATAAAAAAGTATGATTTTTTAAATTTAGGGAATTTTGAAAATCTAATAGAAAATTTATAAAAAGAAGTCTTTTTACCCTGATAAACCTAGCTTGTTTAAATTTTGTTGATGAAAGCCGATAGAACACTTTTCTGAACTGAAAGATATTCAAATGGCAAAAAGATCCTCCATAGATAACAACAGGTTAGAGTTATTAAAATCTAAAGATATTGTTTATTTGATTACCTGTTTTCAATCTGAATACTATTGCGAAGACCACCATGAAGGCAGATGCCAGAGAGGTTTCTTTTCACTTTTTCTTCAGGCAGTATATGGAATTCAGTTTGCAAAGAGGTTGAATCTAGACTATTATATAGATTTTGGTAATTTGAATTATAGCTACAGTGAGGCTGAAAAATTTAACGGCAATCAAAATTTTTGGGAGTATTATTTTAAACAGGCTCCTAAGAATCCAACTTCGGAGGGTATTTTTAATTTGAGATTTGAAAATTACCCTTTGAGAGTTTGGAATAAGTCTTTTTTCCGGGAGCTTCATCAGGTTGTGATTTCGAATCTTCAATTCCGCAATGAAATTCAGGAAACAATTGATGCAACAAAGGAGCGTTTCAATAAACTTAGGGTTCTTGGAATCCATTTTCGAAAAACAGACCATTACGTAGAAGTGAAACCCGTCAAAGATTCATTATTCCTAAAATTGGTTGATAAACAAATAGCTTCCTTTGATAGACTTTTTTTGGCAACTGACGATGCGCAGATTCTTGAACTTTTTGAGAATAGGTATGGTGATAAACTCATGTACAATTCTTTTGTTCGGTCATCAGGAAAAGTTGCAATTCATAAAATTGGTGACTGTTCCAATGGATATGAAATAGGTAAAGAAGCACTTTTGGATTGCTTATCCCTGTCCTTATGTGACCATGCAATCCTATCACCCTCCAACCTTTCTTATTGTGCTTTGGTATTCAATCCTGAATTACCTTATCAGATTGCGGAAAGCAGTTCGGCAAAGCGGTACAGGTTAAAAACTTTGGGAGCATATTATCTTAATAAATGGGGCATTAGAAAATGGTGAGACATTGATAGCAATCAAGCCGAAACCGGATTTTCATGTTGACTGTCCTAAGTGTTCCTCAACCCAATCAAAAGCAGATGCTTGGTTTTTTCAAGGCATGCATTTTTTGGCTGAGGTTGCTTGCCTGAATTGTGGTTTTGAATTTTACCAAACCTTGCCAATTGGCCATGACTTACTGTTTCCCATGCAAATATCAAAAGACGGGAAACAAAGTTTTATTCCCTCAAGGGCAAAAGGATGGCTTGCTGAACCATTGATTCAATCCTTAATTCAAAAAGATGCAAAGGTATTTAAAATTGAAAAACAGGTAAATAGAGAGTTTGATAAAGTAGTCATTGTAAACTGTCTTGATAGCTGCTTTGGTCATATTTTTTCAAAAGTTTGGAATACCTATACCTTAATTGAAAATAAGCCAGACTGGGGTATCATTGCCATCATCCCGGAGAGATGTAAGTGGTTATTGCCTGAAGATATTGCAGAGGTGTGGTCAGTATCTATCGGATTGAAACAATGTGATCAAACGATAGGCGGACTGGATGAATTTGTCAAAGACCAACTCAGCAGATTTGAAAAGATATCCTTTAGCCGTACCTACACCCATCTGGACCATACCAAGTATATTGATATGGGAAAAGTTCTTAAAATCCCCCGTTTTAATTTAGGTAATTTCCTGACTACAGCTCCGCAGATCACTTTTGTGTTAAGGGAAGATCGTTTTTGGCTTAATAGCCATCTTATGGATTTCCTGTATAAAGCTTCCCGCAAATTTAAAGTTGAGAAATTGATTTTTCCATTACTTCTTTGGCGTCAGAGACAATTGGTCAATCAAACAGGAAAAATGATTTTTGATAGTGTTCCCAATGCCAAATTATCTTGTACTGGACTTGGGACTTCTGGGAAATTTTTAGACCTGATGGATGACCACAGAGTAGACCATATTTTGTCTGAGACAGAAATTCGATGGAATGCTATTTATTCCAAGAGTCATCTCGTAATTGGGGTACATGGTTCTCATATGTTGATTCCCAGTGCATTGGCAGCCGGTTTTGTAAATATTGTGCCAAGGTATAAGATTGAACATTTGGTGGAGGATACTGTGCTTCCTTATACCAATAGGATGTTGCAATTTCTTGGAAGGTTTCTGGATGAGTTTTCGTCCCCAAAGTTGGTATCAAAACATATCAGCAGTATGGTCAAGGATTTTGACTATGTGAACAGAAATCTGGAACAGGAACCGGAGGGGAAATATTATTAAAATTTCGGTATATCCATCATTGTGATAAAATCTCTCCTTCGCTTTATCAAGATGGCTATAGGGTATGCAGGGATGGCGATGAGGCATTCAAGGATAAAAGGGAAAAAAGCACGATTTGAGATTTTCAAAACATTGGTACTTCTAACTTATAAATCCAAGTATCATCCCGAATCAGAAGTAATGCAAGAATTTTTTGGGTTTAAAGTATCTGCAAATTCACCCCAAACACTATTGTCGCTCTATAGAGAAATATTTGTCGATGAGGTATATTATTTTGATTCAAATCATGCAAGTCCTAAAATCATTGATTGCGGTGCCAACATGGGGATTAGCATGCTTTATTTTAAACATTTATTTCCCAATGCTCAAATAATTGCCATCGAACCCAATCCCATGGCATTGCAATACTTGGAAAAAAACATCAAACAAAACTTCCTAGAAGATGTCCATGTGGAAAAGGCCTGCGTCTCGGATAAGGTTGGAAAGGAAAAGTTCTATTATTCCAACAAGATAAATATTGCGAATGCATCTTTGTTTCCTGAGATAGGGAAACATTATCTTATGGAAGTGGATTCCTTGCAATTGTCCGATTACTTGTCTAAAGATATTTACGACTTGGTAAAAGTCGATGTGGAGGGAGCAGAACGTCAGGTATTAAAGGAATTGAAGACCTCAGGTCAATTGCAAAAATCCAAGCGTTATATCATCGAATACCACCATGCCCCTGAATACTTGGAAGATACCCTACAAGAAATCCTAGAGACTTTCTCAGAGGCTGGGTTTAGCTTTAGTATTAGCGGAGATGAGGGGGATAAAGTATTGAATTTTGAGTATTCACCCAATTTCAGGGAAAAAAATCCCTAAATCTTTCAATATTGAAAAATCAAGATCTTAAGATATTTATAGCAGGCCATAAAGGAATGGTAGGGTCAGCTATCTGGAGACATTTAGAAAAAAAAGGATACACCAATTTAATTGGCAGGTCAAGTCATGAACTGGATTTGAGAAATCAAGGTGCAGTAATTCGATTTTTTGAGCTTGAAAAACCTGAAATTGTAATCGATGCAGCTGCAAAAGTCGGAGGTATATGGGCAAATCAAGAGCATCCCTATACCTTTCTGATGGAAAATTTACAAATCCAAAACAACCTTATAGAAGCATCTCACCGATTTGAATGTAAAAAATTCATATTTCTAGGGTCTTCCTGTATATACCCTAAAATGGCCCCACAGCCGATCAAGGAGGAGTATTTATTGACAGGAGCTTTGGAACCAAGTAATGAAGGATATGCTATTGCAAAAATCGCCGGTGTCAAAGCCTGTGAAGCCATAAGGAAGCAGTTTGGCAAGGATTTTATTTCCTTGATGCCTTCTAACTTATATGGTTCTTATGACAACTTTGATTTGGAATCATCACACGTATTACCTGCCATGATTCGCAAGTTTCATGATGCAAAGGAAAGTCATAGACCGGTACAATTATGGGGGACTGGAAGTCCTTTAAGAGAGTTCCTGCATGTGGAGGACCTTGCAGATGCGGTTTATTTTACAATGAATAGCGACATGGAAGGTCATTTATACAATGTTGGATCTGCCACTGAAATCAGCATCAAAAATCTGGCAGAATTAATCCAATGGATTGTGGGCCATCAAGGAGAGATATTATGGGACTCAAGTAAACCTGATGGGACTCCCAGGAAATTGATGGATTCCTCTCGGTTTTTTGAATTGGGATGGAAGCCAAAAATCGATTTGGAAACCGGGATAACCAATACTTACAAATGGTTTTTGAGTAATAGAGACCAATTAAAGGAAGTAAAATTCAAATAACATTGCTTTGAAAAAAACCGCATTGATTACCGGGATTACCGGTCAAGATGGTGCCTATCTGGCAGAACTCCTCTTAGAAAAGGGATATACTGTCCATGGTATCAAAAGAAGATCTTCTTCATTGAATACTGATCGGATAGACCATTTGTATCAAGATCCACATGACCCTAAGGCAAGACTTTTTCTCCATTATGGAGACCTTACTGACTCCATGAATATCACCCGAATTATTCAAGAGACCCAGCCTGATGAAATCTACAATCTTGGGGCGATGTCCCATGTGAAGGTGAGTTTTGAAACTCCTGAATATACAGCCAATGCCGATGGGATAGGGGCGCTAAGGATTTTAGAGGCTATAAGGCTTTTGGGACTGGAGAAAAAAACGAAGTTTTACCAAGCATCCACCTCTGAATTGTATGGGATGGTGCAGGAAGTCCCCCAAACGGAAAATACACCTTTTTATCCAAGGTCACCTTATGGGGTGGCTAAGTTGTATGCCTATTGGATCACTGTCAATTATAGGGAAGCTTATGGAATATATGCCTGCAACGGAATCCTCTTCAATCATGAGTCCCCCCGAAGAGGAGAGACTTTTCTTTCGAGAAAAGTTACCCAAGCTGTTGCCCGCATTGCTATGGGTTATCAGGATAAACTTTTTGTTGGAAATCTTGATGCAGAAAGAGATTGGGGACATGCCAAAGATTATGTCGAGGCCATGTGGCTGATGATGCAACAAGACCATGCGGAAGATTTTGTGATTGCCACAGGAAAGACCACCAAAGTCAGGGACTTTATTCAGATGGCTTTTGGAGAAGTAGGAATGAAAATACAGTGGGAAGGAAAATCAATCCGCGAAGTTGGAGTTTTGGTTGAGATTGATGGAAAGCAATTTGAAAATGCAGTGGGATTTGGATTGGAAAATTCAAAAGTAAATATGATACTTAATCAACCTATTATTTTGATTGATGCTAATTATTTCCGACCGACAGAAGTAGATTTATTGATAGGAAATCCTGCCAAAGCCAAAGCTAAACTAGGGTGGAAGCCTTCCATTACTTTGGAAAAGTTGGTCAATGAGATGGTTTTCAGCGATATCTATGAACTTAAATCTAGAAACCTTTAAAAATTAACGGTATCATTTATTCACACCGCCTTTTTCGATACCAAAAACTTTTAGAAAATTCTTTGGATCGGATCAAAATAAGGAGGAAGGAAACCACTCCAATCATTTTTTTAAGAAGTTTAATTAAAGTTTGGAATAAATTTTATTGAGAAATAAAAAATTATGTTGTTATCAATAGTTTCTCCTGTATATAGGGCAGAATTCCAATTGGAAGAATTGGTAGAAAGGATCAAGACTTCTGTGGAAAGCATTCAATTGGATTTTGAAATCATTTTAGTGAATGACCATAGTCCTGATCAATCATGGACAAAAATTGTGGAACTCAGTAGAAAACACCCGTTTGTGAAGGGCGTTAAACTAAGCCGAAACTTTGGACAGCACTACGCAATTACTGCTGGATTGGATCAGGCAAAAGGGGATTGGGTTATAGTGATGGATTGTGATTTGCAGGACAGGCCTGAAGAAATCCCGAACTTATTTCATAAAGCGCAGGAAGGTTTTCATGTAGTTTTGGCAAGGAGAGTAATAAGGAAGGATGGTTTTTTTAAAAAACTTGGTTCTAAAATATTTTACAGGACGCTCGCATACTTGACAGGTTCAAAGCAGGATGAATCTATTGCTAATTTTGGGATTTATCATCAGGATGTGGTCCGTGAAATTTGTGCAATGAGAGAAAGTATCAGGTATTTTCCCACTATGGTTAAATGGGTTGGATTCAAACAGACTGCCATTGATGTTGACCATGCCTCCCGGGAAATAGGTCAATCCTCTTACAATTTTAAGAAGCTATTTAATCTTGCCTTGGATATCATGTTGGCATTTAGTGATAAGCCTATTCGGTTGACAGTGAAGTTAGGGTTATTGGTCGCTCTGACAGGGTTTTGTTTTGCGATTTACACCCTTATCAGGTACTTCCAAGGCGACATCATAGTCGCAGGTTATGCAAGCATGATCATTTCTTTGTGGATGTTGTCAGGATTTATTTTGATCACTTTAGGAATGGTTGGGCTTTACGTTGGGAAAACTTTTGAGGGGGTCAAAAATAGACCCATTTACATAGTCGAAGAGAAACTCAATTTTTAATGAGAATTAATGACTTACAGTGGGATTCACAACTTTTCGGTTATTCGGTTGGTAAAATTGAAATTGATAATTCTGAATTTGATCCTTTAAGGTTTTTGGAATTTTCTGCAAATTATAAACTTGTCTATCTTTTTTCTTCGAAACCGATTGACACTTTGCCAGAAAATACAATTCTTGTGGATACTAAGGTTACACTTGTCAAGGAATTGGGAGGCATACAAGATTGGGATGATGTTGAATTTTTTGAAGGAAAGCTTTCCGAAAGCTTAATCTCATTGGGATTTCAAAGCGGAGAACTTTCAAGGTTTAAAATTGATAAGAGGTTATCAAAGAATGAATTTGAGAAACTGTATATCAAGTGGCTAGAACGGGACTTGAATTCTGGAAAAATTATTATCCAAAAAATTGAAAGGAAGATGGCAGGATTGATTACGCTAAGGTTTAGCGGTGATCAAAGTTCTATTGGTTTGTTTGCTGTAGACAATGCTTATCGTGGAAAAGGGATAGGATATAAACTTTTACAAGCCGCACAATATATTTCCGTGAAGAACGGAATAAAGAAAATTAGTGTACAAACACAGTTTCAAAATAAAAGGGCTATCAGCCTCTATGAAAAATTTGGATTTGTGCAACAGAATAAAAAATACATTTATCATTATGTCAATCCAAAAAACACTTAACATCTTTCATGTCGGTACCCAACATCCGCATTCCTTTTAATAAACCTTTTCTTACAGGTAATGAACTCCATTACATTGAACAGGCTGTAAAAACAGGTAAAATTTCCGGTAATGGCATTTTTACCCAAAAATGCCATCATTTTTTTGAATCGAAGTATGGTTTTAAAAAATGTCTTTTAACCACTTCCTGTACAGATGCCTTGGAAATGGCGGCCATTTTATTAAACATTCAGCCTGGGGATGAGGTGATTATGCCTTCCTATACTTTTGTATCCACAGCCAATGCCTTTGTATTGCGGGGCGCCAAAATTGTATTTGTTGATAGTCGTCAAGACCACCCTGGGATGGATGAAAACAAAGTAGAAGAACTGATTACCTCCAAGACCAAAGCGATCGTGGTAGTGCATTATGCAGGGGTGGCCTGTGACATGGATATCATCATGGATATTGCATCGAGGAACCAACTCTTCGTGGTGGAGGATGCGGCACAAGCCATAGATTCTTATTATAAAGGCAAGGCATTGGGAAGTATCGGGCATTTGGCAGCATTTAGTTTTCATGAAACCAAAAACATCCAATGTGGTGAAGGGGGGATGTTGGTCATCAATGACCCACAATTTGAAAAACGAGCTGAGATTATCTGGGAAAAAGGCACCAACAGGTCTGCATTTTTCAGGGGTGAGATAGATAAATATGGTTGGGTAGATATAGGTTCTTCGTTTCTTCCTTCTGAGGTTACAGCAGCATTTTTATGGGCACAATTAGAAAATTTAGATGAAATTCAGTTAAAAAGAAATAAAATATGGAATGAATACTTTTTACAATTAAGTTCGGAAAATGGTGAGCGCTTTTTCCGTTTACCCATAATACCTGAATATGCATGTAATAATGCCCATATGTTTTACTTGGTTTTTGAAAAGTCCGCGGACAGGGAAATTTGTATTCAAAATTTAAAAGCTAATGGGATTTTATCTGTGTTCCACTACCTTTCTCTCCATAGAAGTTCCTTTTATAAGAATTTAAATAATTCCAAGAATGAGCTATCTCATTCAGACTTTTATTCTGATTGTTTGCTAAGACTACCTCTTTATTTTCAATTAAATCCAGATGAAGTTAGATTCATTACATCAATTATCAAAAAACATTAGTATCTCTTTGGATCTACTATATAAAAGTAGTACTGCAAGGATTGGTTTCATTTTATCGGTGCTAGTCATGCTTGCATTGATTATCTGGAGTTTGGACAAAGGCCTTATTTTTTTAGATGAGGCTTTTTATTTACTGCATTTAAGGGATGGTAGTAATCCTTTGGCGTTAAGTAACTGGTTTGTAATTTTTCAAAAAACTAATATAACAAACCTCAATCATATCAGATTACTGATATTTGCTTCAATGGTTTCCTCCTCATTTTTTCTTGGATATGCTTTTTCATTTTTTTATTTCAGAATTTGGCCAGCTTGGTTTGTGGGTTGTGTTGCTGTTTTTTTTACTTTTTTACTTCCTATACCAGTTCAATTTGTACCAAATAACTTCACGTTGAACTTAGTTTTCATTTATATCAGTATAGCATTTCTGTTCTTGGGTTTAGGCAATAAGACTAAGCTTTCCAAAAATTCATTGATGTATTTTTCAGGTCTATTATTTGGGCCTGTTCCGTTTATTATGATAACAAATCTTCCCCTGATCGGAGCTATATTTTTGTTCGTTATTTTGATTGAGAAAAAGACAGCTTTTCAGCTATTGGTTTTTTGGATACTGGGTTTTTTAAGTACCCTAATTGTTTTTTTTCAATTTTTTCAATCCTTTGAAGAATTTATAACCAAGTTTCAAGATGCGGTTGAATTTTCGAGTTTTATAAGTTCACATGGTATCAAACCCTTATTAAAATGGCATTATAATACCATTATTTACTACTTGGGATTACCACTTAATCTTTTGGTTCTTATGTTGTGTTTTTTCTATTTGAAAAATTCGGTTAATACCAGGTTGAAAATAATTTCATTTATTTCATTTGTCATTATATTTTCAATTCAATTCGGATTTGACATCACCAACCCGTTAGCAATCTTTCCTTCAACTTTATTTCTTATAATTTTTTTCTATTTGTTTTTTGTTAATTGGTTAGATAATATCCTCAGCACTAATGACACTCTGGTTGCAATTTTTTTAGTTTCAATCCTTTATTTTGCAACATTGGGAACTGATGTCCCTTTCCGGTATCGTTCTTCTACTTATCTCTCAGGATTAGTTCTAGCCATCCTGATTATGGCAAAGAATAATAAATTCGGTTTTCTGGTTTTTGCAGCATTAACATTTTTATGTTTTCTTAATTTTTTAACTTACCCCATTCAAAATGGATGGCATAGATATAAAATGGTCGAACAGAAGCACGAAGTCAAAATCCCAAATGGAGAGGGTTATGTTAAACTTGATCAATTAACCAAAAACACAGTTGAAAAATTGATCCCTATCCTAGCAAATAGAGAAAATGTATTGATATCTGATGGAAAATTATGGGGATATATATATTTAACCAATGCGCAGGCACCTTATCTCAGCTTCTGGGAAAATGAAGCTTATTTTCAGTTTTATAGAAAGAAGAGGGAATTAGGTTTAGAGGATTTTACGTTTTTTGAAGGAAAATACCGGAAATTTTCTCCCGGTTTAATTGAGGAAATTGTTGATTCCAATTTATTTGAGATGGTTGAGGTAGAAGATTTCCGTCTCTTCATTCCAAAACAAAATTAGTACCCACTATGCTTTCCAACATTTCAGAAATGATTTATATAGAGCCTTTCGGCGGAATCTGCAATAGGCTAAGAGCCATTGCATCAGCAGTTTGGCTTAGTAAACAGTTAAATAAGCCGCTAACTGTAATTTGGCAAGTTAATGAGGATTTAAATACATCTTTTGAATCATTGTTTCAACTCCCAGGTGAGTTTAGAGTTGTCGAAAATTCAAGAAGTTTTCAGAACATAAAAAACAGTAAACAAAATAATGCCCTTAAAGCCGGTCTAAGTAGCATTATTAATAAATTTTATGGGGTGGATTTCTGTATAAAGGAAATAGAGATTAAGAACTACAGTAATTCCTACTTTACCGAGTTGAAAAAATATAAGAATATTTACATCAACACATGTGAACAGTTTGGTGAGCCATCAGCTTATTTTTCGTTATTTAAGCCCGTACCCAAAATCCAAAAACAAATAAATGAAATTTCTGGCCATTTCGATAGTTATACAGTCGGACTTCATATTCGAAGAACAGATAATGCAATGGCGATTTCAAATAGTCCGATTGAACTGTTTTTTGGGAAGATGGATGAAGAAATTAACGACAATCCATTAGCAAATTTTTTCTTGGCGACAGATGATCAAGAGATAGAAGAAGAGTTGAAAAAAAAATACCCTGGGAAAATAAGGTTTCTCGAAAGTAAAGAAGGTAGAATTTCGAAAATTGGGTTGGAACAGGCGGTGGTAGATTTATTTTGCTTGGGAAATACCGGGAAGATTTTTGGCTCATTTTATAGTTCATTTTCTTTCGTTGCTTCCAAATTGAATGGTAATCAACTATTAATATTAAAAACAGATACCTTAAATGTTCCAATAAAATATAAGAAAATGGCTAAAGATTCAATTGAAAAGTATTTGTAACATTGTTTTAGAATTCAAATATTCATTCATGTTTCTTTGTAGAAAAAGGAGGATTGTCAAAAATATTGGATTTAGTTTAAATCTTTTTAAAAAATAAGGGTGAAGGGTGTCTCTATTATAATTTGTACTTTCAACGGTTGCTCTAAACTTCAAACCACATTAGAATATATTTCGAAATTAATTTTCGATGGACCATGGGAATTATTAGTTATTGATAACAACAGTACAGATGGAACTTTTGAATTTCTTCAAGAGCAATCCAAAAAACTCTGTTTCGACCATACAATTTTAAGTTGCCCTATTCCAGGAAAAATGTTTGCTTTTTGGGAAGGGATTCACCATTCTAAGTATGACTTTATTTTGGATTGTGATGATGATAATTGGCTTGAAATTGATTATTTGAAAATTGGATTTTCCGTAATGGAGCAAAATCCAAAAATTGGAGCTCTAGGGGGCAAAGGGCAACCTGTTTCGACAATAGATTTACCCAATTGGTTTCAGCAATATTTCAAAGTGTATGCTGTTGGCGCTCAAGGAAAGAGTATAGGTGATCTTGGTATTTCGGGGGAATTGTATGGGGCAGGAACTTTTTTTCGGAAGAAACCTCTTCTCGAATGGAACTTTACAGGTTTAACCAATTTTCTCACTTGCAGAAAGGGGGACACATTATCTTCCGGTGGTGATACCGAACTTTGTGAAATCCTAAAATTAAAAGAATATGAGATATGGTATTCCGATGATCTAAAATTCAAACATTTTATTGCTCCTGAAAAACTCACTATTCAATATTTATTGAGGTTAAAAAAGGGAATTGCCACATCATTCCCTATCCTAGAAGCTTACCGTAGGCAAAGCAAAAAAACTACTTTGAATTTTCATCTTTCTTTGTTCAGACTTTTTGCGATTACAGCTAAATCTGCAGCACTCTCTAATATCGTTTATTTAGTCAAAAGAAATTACAAAAACAAAATTTTTAAGACAACCTACAATACCATGATTTTTTCCTTTATTAAAAATTATCCTTATACGCTGAGGGTTTACAAAGAATTAAAAAGCATAAAGCAAAAATAAATATGGTTAAACAGTTTTTTTTCTTATTAGGACATTTTCGTTGTTTTCCTCATTGGTTACTCTTTGGGATTTCTAAAAATAAATCAATTATTGAGTCCGATATCAAGCGTTGGATGGAATTTGAGGGTATTCTAAAAAAAAATTTAGTCCAAGGATTAATTTATTTACTTGTATTCTATCCTGAATTTAGAAATTTATTTTACCATAGGATAGGAAGTAGCTCTGTTTTTATTAACTGGCTATGTAGGAAAAAATCGAACTTGTATCTGCCAACACCGAAAATTGGTCCGGGTCTTTTCATTCAGCATGGAGATTCTTCCATTATCGGGGCTAAATCAATTGGTTCCAATTGTTGGATTAATCAAGAAGTTTCTGTCGGATATTCTGATAAGGGAAAAACCCCTGTTGTCGGGAATAATGTCACATTTGGTCCGGGATCTAAAGTCTTTGGAGACATTACCATAGGAAATAATGTGATCATAGGGGCAAATGCGGTAGTATTGAAAAATGTACCGGATAATTGTATCGTTGTTGGAGTTCCTGCCTACATTGTGAAAAGAGATGGGATAAAGGTAAGAGAAGAGCTTTAAAAATTTTTAATCTTGATTTCAATCATTATCCCCACCTTTCAAAGGGCCCATATCTTGGAACGGGCATACCTTTCGGTAGCCAATCAGACATTTACAGATTGGGAGCTATTGATCATAGATGACGGATCCAATGATGGAACAGAAGAGTTGGTCAAAAAATGGCAGGAAGAGGATTCAAGGATTTTCTTTTTCAAAAGACCCATAGATAGGATCAAAGGGGCGAGTACTTGCCGGAATATCGGTATTGAAAAAGCAAAAGGTACTTATGTGGCTTTCTTGGACTCTGATGATATTTGGAAGTCAGAAAGGTTGGAGAAAATCTGGGTTTTTATTCGTGAAAATATAGCTGACGGTGTTTATTCCGGAGCTGTAGTAAACGGTACTAAAGGGGAGTTTTTAAGAAAGTCAAGAGTTATTTCTGAAGGCGAGAGCCTTTTTGATTTTATTCTGAAACCTGATACCTTTTCACAGACCTCTACATTAGTAGTCAAGAAAGAAGTTGCTCTTAAGGTAAAATTTAATGAATCACTTACCCATCATGAAGATTATGATTTTTTTATTCGCGTAGGAAAATTTATCAATTGGAAATTTTATAGTGGCTTTGATGTAATTGTGGATTGGAAAGATAATGCTTCAAGAAAGCTTAATTATGATAACTGCCTTTGGTTTTACAATCGATATAAATCTGAAAGTAACGAACAAGGTGTAAGGGTCCAATATTTGAAATATATGGTTGATGACATGGTAACACGATCTAATTTCTCAAAGAGGTATTTTTATGAGTATAAGGAATTATTGATGGATGAGAAAGTTAATTTTAGCAAAAGACAGAAGTTTTTGTTTCATTATCCCGTGATATTCGGAATGTTCAATAAAATCAAGCGAGGAGTTAAAGGAATGATCAGATGAAAAAAATCCTGTTTGTTATTGATACTGTGTCATTTGGAGGAGCGGAATTGTCGGTGTTGGAAGTTGCCAAAAACCTTAAACAATTTCAACCCATGGTTGTAGTTGTATATGAAGCTCCCAATGGGCTGAGAGAAAGTTTTGAACAGGCCGGTATTCCATTAGTCTTTTTTGGAATAACCAAGAGATTTGGTTTTGGAGAAGGGATCAAAAAACTAAAAACTTTAATTAGAAAAGAGAAACCCTCCATCGTGCATGCTACAAATTTTAAATCTGAAATTATCTCAAGATTTGCGGTTCCTTCCTTTGGTATTCCTTTAGTAGGATCTATCATCAATGATACTTATGGAAAAGAAAGATATTCTTTGGTAAGTCAAAGAGAGAAGGTAAAACTTGAACTTTACCGTGCTCTCAATAGATGGACCTCCCATAAGATGGATAAATACATTTCTGTTGCCGAATGTATTATTCAACCTAATTGCAAGTATTTGAAGATACCTGCAGAAAAAATGGTCGTTGTCCAAAATGGAAGAGATCTGAAAAAATATTTGCCTGCAATTCCGTTGGAAAAGACCAAAATCAATCCTGATTATCTAGAAGGAGATATCTTGTTGGTTTCCAATTCGCGGGTAGTAAGGCACAAAGGTTTTGAAGAGATGTTTGGTGCTTTTGATATTTTATCTGAAAGATATCCAAGGTTGTTCTTAGTGGTAGTTGGTAATGGGTTTGATTGGGAGAAGTACCAAGAAAGAGCAAAAAATATGAAAAATGGTGGGAGGATAATTTTTCTGGGACCTAGGCTAGACATGCCAAACATCCTTAAGGCCTGTGATATTTTCTGGTTTCCATCTTATTATGAAGGTTCACCTGGAGTAGTAATAGAAGCGATGCTTTGTAAAATCCCTATAATTGGAAGCAATATTCCATCTATTTTAGAAAATATCGAAGACGGGGAAAACGGAATTATCTGCGAAAAGGGAAGCATAGCCTCCTTAATTGAAAAAACAGAATATCTAATTAAAAACCCTGAATTAGGAAAGCTTTTGGCAGAACAGGCATACCAATTAGGAACAGAGAAGTTTGACATTGAAAAACTAACTGCCAAACAGGAAATTGTTTATTTGGAGTTGATTGAAAAAAGTAAAACTTAAATGTTTTAAAAATAGGGAAGCAGTTAGCTCCAAGAATAATTTAACAAAAGTAATTTTGAAAACTACAATATATACCTCTGATAATAAATACTCTCTAAAGAAAATAGCGGTTGAGATTTGGGAGGGATTTCTAGAAGGCCAGGGTTTGGCGTATCAGCTATTTAAAAGAGACTTAAAAGCAAGCTATCAAAAATCTCTGTTGGGAGTTTTGTGGCTATTTATCCCTCCATTTTTTACAGCTGGTATTTGGATTTTTTTGAATGATCAGGGAATTGTGGCAATACAAGACACTCCAATGAGATATGCGGCCTTTGCACTTTGTGGGTCTATTCTATGGAGTCTATTTGCAGAAGCAATGAATAAGCCTATGGTTAGGTTTCAAACTGCCATGAGTATGTTATCCAAGTTAAATTTCCCCCGAGAGGCACTAATTCTTAATGCATTTTATGAACAGCTTTTTAGTTTGTTTTTAAAATTGCTGGTACTTATCCCCGTTTTGATGTTTTTGGGCTATTATCCCAATTGGACTTGGGTTTGGGGATTGCTTGGAATATTAGGTCTTATATTGGTGGGCTTTACTTTTGGATTATTGATTTGCCCCTTGGGCTTACTATATATGGATATTGGTAAAGCCTTACCCTTGGTATTGCCTTTTGCCATGTATTTAAGTCCTGTAATATATCCTTTAAGATCGGATGGGGTTTTGTTGAAACTTCAAAACTATAATCCTGTAACTCCATTTTTGGAACTAGCCAGAAGCAGCTTTGGAGAATATGATTTTGTTATGTGGGATGCTGTAGGTATTTGGACAATAGTTTTGCTTTTTGGATTTGGATTATCTCTTGTAATTATGAAAATATCAATGCCTGTAATTGTTGAAAGGAGCGGGTTCTAATGGAAAAATCAGAAGAAGTATTGATTAGGGTGGAGGGAGTATCCAAGAGGTTTTGCAAGAGTCTTAAAAGAAGCTTGGCTTACGGTATGATGGATATTACCAAAAGTGTTCTTGGTATTCCTTTATCCAAACAACTGCGCAAACAAGAATTCTGGGCGGTAAAAGATGTTTCATTTGAGCTTCGAAGGGGAGAGTGTATGGGGATAATAGGGCATAACGGCGCGGGAAAAAGTACCCTTTTAAAGATGATCAATGGTTTGATCAAACCAGATGAAGGCAGGATTGAACTAAAAGGAAAAATTGGAGCTTTAATTGAGCTTGGTGCAGGGTTTAGTCCCGTTCTCACAGGTAGAGAGAACATTTATAATAATGGCGCAGTTTTAGGATTTTCAAAAGCTGAAATTGACAAAAAGCTTAACGAAATTATTGCTTTTTCTGAACTCGAGGAATTTATTGATATGCCGGTGCAAAATTATAGTTCAGGTATGAAGGTAAGATTGGGTTTTGCAATTGCTGCACAGTTGGAACCAGATGTTTTGATCTTGGATGAAGTGTTAGCTGTGGGAGATGCTACATTTAGAATGAAATGCTTTAATAGAATTTCAGAAATGTTGAAAAATACTGCTGTCATTTTTGTTTCCCACTCAATGGCTCAAGTAGCAAGAATTTGCGATAGAGTAATTCTACTGAAAAAGGGAGAAATGATTTCTGCAAAAAGCTCTAATTTAGCCATTACTGATTATCTCTCAAGTATCAAACTTTCAATAGATACCCGATCTCAGGAATCAAGCATGATTTCAATATTGAAAGGTTATTTGGCAGATGAAAGTGGGAATGAGTTAAGGGATATTGTCAGTGGGCAAACATTTCAATGTGTTATTCATTTTGATGTAAAAAATTTTCAAGAATTAGACAGGGCAAGATTTATGGCTGTTTTCGTTGACTATGAATTGAATAGTGCCATTCAAGTTGATCAGGATTTAGCATTTGATTCTAATGGGATTTTTGAATTAAAGTTAAATTTTGAAGACTTGTGTTTGAAATCAGGGAAATTTTACATCAATACAGTAATCTTAAATGGTGCAAGAGGGGAGTTTATCGCTGCAAAGGATAATTTAATAAATTTCACATGCACTCATAAAAAGGATGGATATGCTCCTGTCTTTGTAAACCCGATAGCAAGTTGGTCTAAATCCATAGAAGTAGGTAATTAGTAATTTCTCACCTTGAATTTAAGGTTGTATATATGTGTGGAATTGTAGCTTATATAAGCAATAAGGAGTCAGTCTCAATAGATGAATTTAATAATGCTAGAGATACTTTATCACATAGAGGTCCTGACGGAGTAGGTTCTGACTTTTTTGAATATAATAAAATAGCTTTAGGGCACAGAAGGTTGTCTATTATAGATTTGTCTGAAACAGGAAGGCAACCGATGACAAATGAAGACGGTAGTATCTGGATAACTTTTAACGGAGAAATTTACAACTATCAATCCATCAAGCAGTCACTTCAAAAATTAGGACATTCTTTCAAATCTAATTCAGACACAGAAATTCTTATTCACGGGTATGAAGAATATGGACCTAAAATTCTTGATAGGCTCAAAGGCATGTTTGCTTTTGTTCTTTATGATAAACAAAAAAATAAAATTTTTGCAGCGAGAGATAGGTTTGGAATAAAGCCACTTTATATGCATCAGGATGAAACCAGAATTGTATTTGGATCTGAATTGAAAGCTATTGTTAACTTTTCCTGGTTTAAAAAAGACGTAAACCCATCAGCTTTACGAGATTTTTTTACTTATGCTTATATTCCAAATCCAAAATCAATTTGGAAAAGTGTTAGGAAAATTAGACCAGCAGAATATGTAATAATTGATATCAATAACCTTAATTGTTCTTTTAACACTTATTGGAGCTTACCTGAAAGTAAGAATTTAAAAATTGATTTTAATTCTGCCTTAGAAGAATCTAACAGGCTTTTAAATACTGCTGTTTCTGAGCATCTTGTTAGTGACGTTTCTGTAGGTCTATTTTTGAGTGGAGGCTTAGACTCAGGCACAATTTGTAAGGAAATGGCACTTCAGAAATATCTCATTAATTCCTTTTCAATTGGGTTTAAGGATTGGGAAAAATCAGAACACGCTCAGGCTCAAAGTATCGCAACTACCTTTGGAGCGAATCATACAACAAACCTTATTGAGAGTATCGACGGAGAAGTTTTTGATGTGCTAAGTTTTTATTATGATGAGCCTTTTGCCTATACTTCAATGATTCCTTATTATGAAGTTTCAAAATTAGCCGCCAAGCAAAATAAAGTTGCAATGGTTGGAGATGGTGGGGATGAAGTATATGGCGGTTACCGCTGGTATTATAATTTGGAGAACCATTTCAAAGAAGTTAAATCTCGAAAAAATTTAACATCAATTAAAAAGAGAATTCTGGGTTTTAATAAAAGAGATGTAATCAATTATTACGGAAATTTTATGCCTGACGGAATTAGAAGCAATTTTTCTTTAGATAAGATTTTTTCGCATGATATCTTAAAAGGAATGGATGACGAGGACATTTTCTGGTTTTATGAAAAATATCTCCCTAACGATAAGCCATCAGTCAAATCATTACAGTATATGGACTTCAATACGTTTTTGCCAGAACCAGCACTAACCAGAGCAGATAGGTCTAGTATGGCGTGCTCTCTTGAAGTTAGGGTGCCATTTTTAGATCACGAATTAGTAGAATGGGCATGGAATCTAAATGAATCTGTATATATGCATAAGGGTGTTAAAAAGCCTCTGCTTTATTATGAGCTAAAAAAGTATGTAGATAGCAATGTGTATGATATGCCAAAGCGGGGATTTAGTATGCCATTTACACACATAATTGATTTTCATCGTTTTTCAAGGGAGATTGCAAATTCAAAAATAGTGACCTCGGGAATTATTAATAAGGAAATTGAGATTAATGGCATGTCAGACCAAATGAAATTATCACTATATGTTTTGGAAAAATGGGCGATAAAGTGGCTATAGATAAATTGAGTGAATATACTTTGAAAAGAAACTGTCCTGTTTGTGAATCAACAAATTTCATGCAATTAGGATCACTGAAAATAACAACGTTATTAAAAAGCAATCCTGGGTACAATAAAGAGTGGTTTAATCATCACCCAAATTTATTGAATGCTTCATTTCCATTTGTCAAGTGTAATGAATGCTACTTTGTTTATTCTCAGTATAAATTAAGTGATGACTTAACATTCGATTATTATAATGAAGGAGTAGACGCTGTATTTAGTGAGGCCAAAATATATAATGGTGGAAAAAGGAATCAATTAGTATTTTTTTGGCATAAATTACTGGACAATAGTAAATTAGAAAGCCCAATTAAGGTATTAGATTACGGTGCGGGCTGGGGAGATTTTTTGGCAGTTGCTAAATGCATTGGAGTAGATGTGTTTGGGCTTGAGTTTGATCATAGAAAAATCGATTTTGCTCTACGAAATGGTATCCAATGTGGTGATTTTGCCTTTATCGAAAAAAATGCCCCTTACGATATATTTATGTGTAATCAGGTATTGGAGCATTTGGACAAGCCAATAGATGCCTTGTTTAAACTGAGGAGCTTATTAAAAAAAGGTGCTATTGGTTATGTTTCAGTTCCTAATTTCCCTATCGATAGAGTAAATGAGCAAATAAGACTTATTGAGCAAGGTAAACTTCCCTCTAAGGATTTCGATCCACTTGGTCATTTAAATTATTTTGATGTTTCTAGTTTTAGAAGGGTCCTTAATGACACAGGTTTTGAAGAAATAATTAGACCAAAACCAAAAAATATTAGAGGGAAATTAAGCAATTTATTAAACACGATTAGAGGAAAAGACATTCAAGAAAGACCTAGTCTTTATGTAAAAGCAATATAATTTATGCAAAAAATCGATAGAAAATTTAGGCTTGCTAGAATTTGGTCGAATGATGAGCTAAAGAAATATGCTCATTTATTTGAAGGTAATGTTATTAATGTTTCTGCTGGAGAAAATATAGATAAGCAGGGCAAAACCTACGACCAATATTTTATTAATGCCTCAAAATTTTCCTTATCTAATTATAGTCCTGGGTCATTTAGAGGCTATGAAGGCAGACCTAATGAACATTTAATTGATCTTGAAAAACCGTTGATGGAGGAGCTCAAAAGACAGTTTGATGTAGTGTTTAATCACACCACGTTAGAACACGTTTTTGATGTTTTTACCGCTTTTAAAAATCTATGTGATCTCAGTAACGATGTTGTAATACTAGTTGTTCCATTCGCCCAAGAGCAACATGAGACAACAGATTTTTTTGACTACTGGCGTCTCACCCCAACTTGCATTCGCGAGCTTTTTAAGCGTAATGGTTTTTCAGTAATCTATGAATCAAGTAATAATGACTTTAATGCATGCACTTATTTATTTTCTATAGGATCAAGGAAACCTGAAAAATGGGTTGAGAAATTTCCTTTGATTGAACCTGAGAGGAACGCTGCTAATTGGATAGGATCAAATCCTGAAAAGAAGTCATTTTTTGGGAAAATTTTAAACAAACTATGAATCTCAGCAATGTAATAGTTGTTGTTCGTTCTGCTGGGGAAAGAACAATTGAACCTTGCAGGAATTTATTACTTGAGTTATTTCCAACATCAGATGTGCAGCTTATATCTGAAGTTCCTTTTTCAAAAGCAGTTGAAAAATCTTTTAAATTGGGAATTAATTCAGGTAAAGAATGGCTGGCTTGCATCGATGCTGACGTCTTAATTTCAAAAGAGCAAACTATTAAGTTTTTTGAATTTGCTTTTAATTCTCCCCCTGATTTATTCTGTATACAAAGCTTAATTTTGGATAAGTTTTTTCCAATCAAAAGACCATCTGGCATTCATTTGTATAGAACAAAGCTATGTGAAAAAGCAATTAAGTTTATTCCTAAAGAAGGTTTATCCTTACGCCCTGAATCATTTTTGAAAAGGGAAATGGCAATTTTGGGCTACCCCACTCAGCAATCAAATGTGGTGGTCGGAATTCATGATTTTGAGCAATATTATGCTGATATATATAGAAAGTGTTTCTTGCAAGCACATAAACACAAATCATATATAAAACCGGCATTAGAAATTTGGAGAAGTAGGAAAGAATTTGATATGGATTATCAGATTGCTATTTATGGTGCTACCGCAGGGAGTTTGTATGCAGATGAAGTGCTTGTAGATAAGCGATTTTTAGAAGATGAAGCAGTAGAAATTTTGAATCTAAAAGGAATTGAGGAAAAGGAGGCCCTTGATCCAATAACAAATGATGAAATCTCAAATATCATTCATAATTCAGGTATAAATAGGGATTTGCAGGGATTAATGTTTCCCGAATCAATGCTAAATATCCTATATGACAAAAGATATTTTGAAAGAAAACAGGGTAAAAAAGAAGTAAAATGGCGGGAGGAATTACTATTTAAGTTAATTAGAAAAATTGGTTCAGCCCTTATAAAATGTGGCAAATTGCTACATGAATTTGCCATAAAAAAGTAAATTATTTTTTAATGAGTAAAAAAATAAAGCTATTATTTTTAATGCATGATAGGCCTAAATACCCAAGCGGTCCAATTATTAATTATTTGCGCCTTTTGCCTAGACTTGTTGAAAAACAATATGAGGTCCACCTTTTAGCAATCTATCATCAAGATTGCCCAAATGCCAGAGAATTAAGTAAAATGGGAGTTCATCTTTATTCTACTCCTTACACATATTCGGAGATACTTGTACAATGGATTCTTCAAACTGCAGAGCTTATACAACCGGATATTTTCATCCCTGATGTTTCAACCCAAGGATGTTTTGCAGGTAAATGGTTATTAGAGGCGGGTATTCCTGTCATAAATACCCATCGTAGCGATGATGAATTGAACTGGGGCAAAGCAATATATTTTTCTGACCCAAGTTATAATTGGCTCTTGTCTGGTATTGTAAGTGTCAGCAGTTATTTGCAAAATGAGTTAAAGAATAGAATAGGATCAAGTTCAATATTACATGAAGTAATTCCTTCAGGAGTTGAAGTCTATTCCAATAAAATACTACATACATCGCAAAGAATAAATATTGTATTTTCAGGGCGCTTAGTAGAAAAGCAAAAGCGAATATTGTCTACCATTTCAGCCTTTAATTCTTTATGCAATAACCATAAAGAGATATATTTTACAATTATTGGCGATGGACCTGAAAGGATAAATTGCGAAAAATCAGTTTCTTCTGAAGGAAATAGTGACCGGTTTCAATTTACTGGGAGGCTTTTAGGAAGAAAATATAAAGAAGCTCTCTCCAATAATCATATTATAGTTTTGTTATCAGATTATGAGGGAACTCCAGGGGCTTTATTAGATGGAATGTCATGTGGGTTAATTCCCGTAGCGCTGCGATATAATGGAATTGATGAATTGATAGAGCATGAAATTAATGGGATCATCGTAGAAGACCGTTGTAATTCATTTATTAATGCTATAGCTAAATTGATTGATAACATCGAATTGAGAACAAGACTATCAAACTCGGCAAGATTAACAATAGAGCAAAGATACTCCATAGAAGTAATAGTCGATAAATGGGTACTATTATTCAGTCAAGTACTTCAATTGAAAAACCTTAAAAAAAAGAAATTTGTAGCTCCAGGAAAAATTATTTTGCCTAAACATAACCCTATATTACTGGAAGACAATAGATTACCGAATAAATCAATAATGAGAATTTTATTTGATTTGATTCCATATAGTAATAACCTTAGAAAAATGCTTAAATAAGAATGGCAGATAATTTTATTGATATTCCATTTGAGAAAAGTAATCTTGACAGATATATTGTTCGAACCTCAATATTACAGGCAATAACTGAAAGATTACCTATTTTGAATGGTAAATTACTCGATGCAGGCTGTGGTAAAATGCCATATAAAGAGTTTATTCTATCTAAAAGTAATGTTGAGCAATATGTTGGACTTGATATAGATTCTGCACTTGTTTACGATTCAGAAATTGGTCCGGATATTACATGGGATGGAAAAATAATGCCCTTTGATAATAACTCTTTTAATAGCTGTATGGCCACAGAAGTATTGGAGCATTGTCCAGAGCCGGAAGTATTTTTAAAAGAAGTACATAGAGTTTTGATGCCGGGAGGGATAATCTTTTTTACAGTACCATTTTTGTGGCCACTTCATGAAGTTCCCCATGATGAATACCGATATACTCCATTTTCCTTACAGAGGCATTTAGAGAATTCCGGTTTTACTCAAATTGAAATTTCCTCACTTGGAGGTTGGAATGCGAGTTTGGCCCAAATGATGGGATTGTGGGTAAGAAGGTCACCCATGTCTTCAAAAAAAAGAAGTATTTTGAGTAAATTATTTTTGCCAGTAATTAAGCATTTGCTTAAAACAGACCTCATACCTGAACATCATTCCGAGAGGAATATGGTTACCGGATTTGCTGGAGTTGCCTATAAACCTCAATGAAAAAAAACTTAGCTATTGTCAGTCCCAATCAGAATGCAGTTTCTGAAACCTTTATTCAGGCCCATAGAAATCTTGATGCCAAGGTTTATTTTTATTTTGGGGGATTTTTTCCTAGCGAATTGGAAAACAGTAATGATCTGAGGTTCAAAAAATGGAAATATTTAAAGTATTTCATCAAATCAAAAACAGGGATTATAAGGAATATTGGTTTTACAGAATATCAACTAGCCGAAAGTTTCAAACAGAATAAAATACAGGTTGTATTGGCAGAATACGGCCCAACTGGAGTAAAGATTCTTTCAGTTTGTAGGCGCTTGGGAATTCCTATGATTGTTCACTTTCACGGTTTCGATGCCACCGAAAAAAATATATTGAATAAATACAGTGAACAATATAGGCTGTTGTTTGACTATGCTATTAAAACCATAGCAGTTTCCAATTACATGAAAAATAGCCTGTTGCAATTGGGATGTTCAGAGGAAAAGATATTACTAAATATCTATGGGCCCCATCATGATTTTTATAAGGTACAGCCTTTGTACAATACCCAGCAGTTGGTGTCAGTTGGGAGGTTTGTAGAAAAAAAAGCACCTCATCTTACTATTTTGGCCTTTTCAAAAGTTGTTTATGAGTTTCCCAATGCTAAAATGCTCATGATAGGTGAAGGTCCCTTGTTGGGTCCTTGCATGGATTTGGTTAAATACCTGAAAATCGAAAACAATGTAGAATTCTTGGGTGTACAGGACAGAAATATTATAATAAAGCATTTTTCAAATTCTTTGGCTTACGTACAACACTCCAAAAAAGATATGAACGGCGATATGGAGGGGACACCTGTATCCATTTTAGAGGCCTCAGCAGCAGGATTGCCTGTAATCTCCACGTTTCATGCGGGTATTCCGGATGTAATTAAGAATGAAAAAACAGGATTATTGGTTGATGAAGAAAACGTTGAAGGGATGAGCGAATGTATGTTGCAATTACTTCGTAATCCGCAACAAGCAAAGAAATTGGGAACTGACGGGAAAAGATACATCCTGGAAAATCACACTTTGGAACAGCATCTTAATGAGATAAACAATCTAATCAATCAAATCAAAAATTGATCGGTTTAGTTTCTATATTGATACCCAATTTTAATAAAGAGACGTTCATTAGAAGAACATTAAAGTCCATTTTAAATCAATCATATACTTATTGGGAATGTATTATTGTTGATGATGGAAGTACAGATGATTCTTGGGAAATATTGAAATCTTTTGAGACGAAAGATAATAGATTTAAAATTTTCAAAAGACCGGATTATTTTAAGAAGGGGGCCAATAGTTGTAGGAATTTTGCTTTGGAAATAGCCTCTGGAGATTACATTGTTTGGTTTGACTCTGATGATTTGATGCTCGAAAATGCGCTATCCAATAGGTTAGCATTAATAAAAGGAAATGATTTTATAGCATTCCAAGGGCTTCAGTGGGATCTTAAAAGCAATTTTGGGTTAGTTATAAATAATATTGGAGGTACCAATACTTATTTTTCTTTTTTATTTTTTTTTCCGAAATGGTTGACTCCAAGCACTATTATAAAAAAATCCTTTTTAATAGAGAATAATATTTTCTGGGACAAAGATATCCCCTTTTACCAAGATATTTTTTATAATTTATCTCTGCTGTCTAATGCAAAAAAATTCGAATTCTTTCAAGACAAACCGGACTGGATTTGGGTAGATGCCCAAGAAAGTATGGGCAAGCAAATCAAAAAAGATCATGGAATTGCTTCACAGATTATTTTCATTGGGGCCCTAAAAATAATTATGGATAAGTTGAATATTGATCCAAAAGATCAAAAGCTTGTTCTATTAAAAAGAATGTATGCAGTTTTTTCACAAATGCAGGAAAATGGAAATTTTTTAAATCAGGAACCTGTGAATATTTATCTGGAATATATGAGTGAAAAGCGTTTACTTAAAAAGATTGAATATTTCTTTCTTAAAGCGCATTTAAAGTTAGGATTTACTTCATTGAAAAAAGGGAATCTGGTGTTAAAATTTCTCTTTTATAGAATCATTGACTGGAAAGTTTCTAAAAATGTAAAAAAATATAAGGAGAGTTTCCTCAAGGATTCAGTATTAATAAAGGATATTTTTTCCCAAGATTTTCAAAACAATATTTTGGGATGAAAATTATCAGGATTGTTCCGTATTTAGATTTTGGTGGAGTTGAGAAAAGGCTGGAACTGACAGCAAAAGGTTTTTTGAAAAAGAAGAAGCATGAACTGATTATAATAGTATTATCTACAATTGGGTCTACCGGTGAAAAAATTAGCGATATGGGGTTTGATGTTATATCCCTTGACCGAAACCCTAAAATCCCCAATATTGGAATTATTCGTAAACTTTATGCCATTTTCAAATCCCTTCAGCCGGATGTGATTCATTGTTCAGGATCTGAGGCTAACTTTCATGGGTTGATAGCGGCTTATTTAGCGGGGGTTCCTGTTAGGATTGGAGAGGAAATAGGATTTCCGAACCATGACTGGAAATGGAGATTGATTTTTCGTCTTACATTTAACCTAGCCCATCAGGTTATAGGAATATCAGAAGCAGTGAAGCAGAGGATTGTTGACTTGGGAGAAGTAAATGGTGACAAAGTGAGAGTGGTTTATAATCCCGTTGCAATCAAGGAAGGTGTGGGCCGAAGTTATAGCAGTAGGAACATTAAATCAGTCATCACAAAGTCATTTGTACTTGTGACTACAGGAAGATTGGTTCAAATAAAGAATCAGGATCTATTGATCAAAGTTTTTTCGCGTTTGATTATAAATAATCCAGATAAGAAATTGGAGTTGTGGATAGTAGGCGAGGGGCCTGAAAGGGAAAGCTTGCAGGCAACTATCCAAGATTTGGGTGTAGTGGATAAGGTAATGCTGTACGGTTATCAGGAGAATGTATTTCCATATTTGAATCAAGCCGATGCATTTATATTGCCCTCTTTTTCAGAAGGTTTTTCCATTTCTTTGGTGGAAGCTATGTCCAGCGGTTTGCCTTGTATAGCCACCAAGATTGGAGGGCCTTCAGAAATTATCACTTCAGGTACCGGGTATTTAATTGATCCAAAAGATTCCAATGATATACTTGATAAAATACAGAAAGTCATAGATTTGCCTGAAAATGAAAGGATCGAACTAGGTCGGAGGGCAAAAGAGGATGTTGAAAAAAGATTTTCAGTCGAAAAATACGTGCAGGATCTTATGAATTGCTATCTAGCTTCAAAGAATTGAAATAAATGAAATTGCGCCTTGCTTGATATATTAGTCCTATTTATTTGCCTCATTGCCCTGGTCAATACCAATCAAAGTATTGCGAAAAAACATGGATTGCCTGCAAAATATATCAATCAGCTTCATATATTATTGGCGTTTCACATTTTTTTCAGTGTAGTATTCACCGTTTACATATTGAATCTCGGTGGAGATTCTTATGGGTATTGGAAATACCTGATGGAGCAGGTACCTGTCCATTATCAAACCATGGGTGAGTTTTTCGGGACAAGTACGACGTTTATTCTTTGGATGAATTTTTATCCAAGCAAAGTCTTGGGCTTGGAATATATTACAGGAAATATCCTATATGGGTTTTTGGGTTTTATGGGCATGCGATACCTTTTTGTAATGGTAGCAGAATTATGGCCCACAAATTACAGTATTTTAGGTTTGCCTCTTTTTCCAACCATATTTTTTTTCCCTAATTTTCATTTTTGGACAGGAGGAGTAGGTAAGGATGTAGTTTGTTTTTGGGGAATTGCCTGGTTTATGTATGCAGTTCAAAACTATAGGAAAAGGTGGTGGCAGGGCTTGATTGCGCTGTTTTTTGTCTATATGGCAAGGCCACATATGGGATTAAGTGTAATTATGGCCGCGACATTGGCCATTTTGCTTGGCTCAGAAATCAAAGCCACATACAAAGCAGGTCTTTTGGTAATTGCAGTTTTAGGTTCTTTGTATTTATCAGTAGGTGCACTTGAATTTTTGGAAATTGAGGATTTTTCATTTGAGACTTTGGATGCACTCGCCACTAAAAAATCCGGTTATTTGAGTGTTGCAGGTTCATCTGTAGATACTTCAGGGTATAATATATTCATGAAGATTTTTACTTACATGTACCGGCCGTTGTTTATTGATGCTCATAATATCATGGCTTTTGTAAGTGGGTTTGAAAATATCCTCTATCTGTATCTTAGCTTTTTTATTTTCAGAAATTGGACACCCGAAGCCATCCGTGACATGCCTGTATTTATTAAAGCAGGGATGATTGCCTTTATTCCTATCACGATCGCTTTTGCAAGCTCACTCAGTAACTTGGGTATCATCATGCGGATGAAGAACATGACGATGATTTACTTCGTGCTTTTTGTATTTTTTTTAATTTCCTACAATAAGAATTTGAGATTCCTTAAAATGAAGGAGAAGATCAGGTATTATCAGAAGAGGGAGGAGATTATCAGGAAGAAGGCGGAGACTGCCACCCCACCCCCTTTGTCCCCCTGAAGACTTTACCCCCTGTATCCCCCTGAAGGGGAGATTGCTGACGCGCTGTTCCTTCTACCCCCTTTGTCCCCCTGAAGGGGGAGTTAGAGGTAATGATTAAGGATATTGGGAAAGTATGGGGAATGAATCCGTTAAGTTTCGGATGTGCCATATTGGTTTGCATTCTCCCTCCCACTTGGGGGAGGGTCGGGGAAAAATACCCCCTGTGTCCCCCTAGAGGGGGAATATGTTGAAATGAATTAAAATACTGGGAAAGTATGGGGAATGAATCCGTTAAGTTTCGGATTTGCCATATTGGTTTGGATACTCCCTCCCTTTTTGGGGAGGGTCGGGGTGGGGGTGTCATGGCTTGTGTGAAACTAGCTCCTTATTTTGCGGGAAAGATTTTGCCCATTGGGCTGTCCAAGATGGGAATTGGATTCTGGGAAATTTTGCACCCTGCGTCCTCCTGCCCCCTGTGTCCCCCTGAAGGGGGATTTGGCGGTATTTTAAAGGATTGGTTTAAGAGGAAAATTCTATTTCCAACTTTAGAAGAATCATTATAGCTTAAGATTCTCCCTCCCACTTGGGGGAGGGTCGGGGTGGGGATGTTATCCCCCTGAAGGGTGAGGTTTGATCCTAGAGATTTTATCAAGGATCTTGAAGGAGACAGCATCTATATCATCCCACAGCTCTTCATTTGTAATTCTCATTACTTCAATTCCAAGCTGATTGAGTTCGAAGGTCCTTCCGAGGTCGTATTCTGCTTGTTCAGGATTGAGGTGAATGCCTCCGTCGAGTTCTATGATCAGTCTGAGTTCATGGCAATAAAAATCAGCGATGAATTTATGAACTGGATGTTGTCGTCTGAATTTGTATCCCTCAAATTGTTTTTTTCTTAGTAAAGTCCAAAGGTTGTTTTCTGAAGGGGTTATATTTTTTCTCAATTCCCTTGCCCTTCTGAAAATTTCAGGGCTTGCTCCATAAAACAGGTTTTCTTTGTAAGACATAGGGTAAATTTACAAAGTCCTATATTTTCATAATCAAAATAAACGTTTAAGATCGTTTAAACTTCCCATAAGAAGTATTTATCTTGAATAAATCAGTGTCTAAAAAAATCCTTTTTCTTCCCAAGTATCCCAGGATGGGGGCGAGCAGCCGGCTGCGGACTTATCAATTTTTACCTTCTTGGAAAAAGGCAGGTTATGAGGTCAAAGTTTCCCCTTTTTTCAATGAATTCTACCTTAAAGAAAAATACATCGGACAGGGGGTTACCAAAAGCAATGTGTTGGCAAGCTACCTGAACAGGTTTTGGATATTGATGGGTTTTTGGAAGTATGATTTGATTTGGGTTGAAAAGGAACTGTTTCCCTTTTTTCCAGCATGGGCAGAGTGGGTATTGTCAAAGTTGGGCAAAGGTTATGTGGTGGATTATGATGATGCGGTGTTTCACCGTTATGACATGGCAAGGCGTCAGATAGTGAGGAAATGGTTGGGAAAAAAAATAGATGGGGTGATGCGCCATGCCAATATTGTTTGGGCAGGGAATTCTTATTTGGGAAATTGGGCGACAAAGGCAGGGGCAAAAAGAGTAGTGATTTTACCTACTGTCATAGATCCTGAAAGGTATTCCATGAAGGAATACACTTCTTCATATCCAGTTGTGGTAGGATGGATAGGTTCGCCTACCACCCTGAAGTATCTCAATGAGATCAGGCCTATCTTGGAGAAATTAAGCAAAGAATTGGATGTGTTGATTCAAGTGGTGGGGGGAAATAGGGATTGGAAGTTTGATGGGAAATTGAATTTGATCCCATGGACAGAAGAAGGGGAGGTATCTGCTATCCAAGGGATGGATATCGGTGTGATGCCATTACCGGATGATCCATGGGAGAAAGGGAAATGTGCTTACAAGCTGATCCAATATATGGCTTGTGGCTTGCCTGTCGTGGCATCTCCTGTTGGGATGAATGTGGATGTAGTTGTTCATGGCGAAAATGGATTTTTGGCCAAGACACAGGAAGAGTGGTATGGCTATCTCAAAATGTTAATTTTGGATGGGGAGTTGAGAAGGGAAATGGGAGGGAAGGGGTTTGAGTTGGTTAAGGAGCGGTTTACTGTGGAGGGGAATTTTGAATTGATTTTAAAAGAATTAAGAATTTTGAATGAAGAGTGATTTTAGGCAGTGGAAGTAGACAGTGGTTTGAGAACCGAGAAACGAGAAACGAGAGCCGAGAAACGAGAAACGAGAATAAGTCCGCAGTCTCAGGTAATAGTAGTGCCAAGTATTATGTACCAAGTACCAAGTACCAAGAAACGAGAGCCGAGAAACGATAATAAGTCGGCGAGTCTCAGTTTTCAGTCAACAGCTCCGAAAACAATTACAACAACTAGAACAATTACAACAACTAGAACAATTATAACCACTAGAACAATTACAACCACTTGAAAGAGACCCTTCGTTCCTCAGGGTGACGCCGATAAACAAATCACCAAATAACCATTTAACCCACATTGAATAAGTCAAAGAACCTTCTTTTTGTAACCTGGGATTCGGAAAGTACGAATTACCTGGAATCCTTGTTTTTTCCGATTTTTAAGGGATTGCAGGAAAAAGGGGGTATCCGTGTGCATGTAATGCAATTTTCCTGGGCAAGTCAAATAGAAGTTCAGCGGCTGACTGATTTGGCTGCTTCCCTTGATATCACTTATATCCAACACCCGATCCACCGCAAACCGGTGGCTTCCATCGGGGCGTTTTGGTCAATTTATCAGGGTACTTTTTACATCAAGCGGTATATTCAAGAGCATCAAATCGAAATCTTGATGCCCCGGTCGACTATGCCTGCGATGATGGTCAATAGACTTTGGGCTTGGCTTCGCAGACAACCTATTTCTTTGGTTTTTGATGCAGACGGTTTTCCTTTAGAGGAGCGGGTGGACTATGTGGGATTGGATCCCATGGGAAGACAGTACCGGTTTTTAAAAAATGAAGAGAAGAAGATTCTCCACCGTTCACATAAAGTGTTGACAAGATCAAAAAGGGCAATGGAAATCCATTTGGCAAACATTGGTATTTCACAGCGTGATAAATTTTGTGTAGTAGGAAATGGGCGTGACAGCAAGATTTTTCAACCCGACCTTGAAAGCCGGTTGAGGATCCGTCAGGAGTTGGGGATTATGGATAAGGACTTGTTGTGGGTTTATACCGGAACTGTTGGTCCCCAATATATGGTAGATGAGATGTTGAGGTTGTTTGAAAAACACCATTTGGCTCATCCAAACTCAAAATTTCTGATTTTGACACGGAATCCCGGTTATGTGGAAGAAAGGATTCCCAGCAACCTCCAAAATTTTGTTGTCATCAAGAATGGGGCGTATTCAGAAATTCCATTTTACCTGTCTGCAGCTGACTTGGGTCTGAGTTTAAGGAAATCTGCACCTAGTCTTGCAGGGATTGCTCCTATCAAGCTTGGAGAATATTTTTTGTGTGGTTTGCCTGTCATTGCCTCATCAGGAGTGGGCGACACGGAGGAAATGCTGAAGGATAAGGATTTTTGTTTTCTTATGGATTCCTCCGGCGATGAGTTGTTTACGGTTCGGTTTCAGGAATGGATTGGGGGATTGACCAAGTTGGATAAAGGGAAAATCAGGGATTTTGGGATGGAGAGGTTTAGTCTTGAGAAGAGTGTGGAGAGTTATTTGGTAATGTTGAATGATAAAAAAAGAATGTAGAATTCTGAATTCTTAATGCAGAATAATGGGAATTGAGGTGATGGGGGTGGAAATGGTATTAATTTTTGGGCTACTCGTATTGTTGCTTTGGGTGAATGTGAGGCTGGGTAGAAAGATCGGTTTTTCCAAAATGCAGATGAATATTCTGCAGGTCCTTTGCATTTATCATTTTCTGTTTTCCTTTGTTTTTAACTATTACCTTCAGAAAAACGGCGGTGATGCCATACGTTATTGGGAACTGACTGCTGACATATCCCAAAACCCCGTTTCTTGGATGGACTATTGGGGAAGCAGGACTTTTTTTATCCAATGGCTCAACTATATCCCTTCCAAGGTTTTGGGGTTGGGATTTTTGTTTGGCAATGTCCTTTATGCATTTATTTCCTTTTTGGGGATTAGGGAGATCTATCTGGTAGCGGTAAAATATTGTCCTGAAACCTCTTCCAAATGGATACAGATTGGTTGGTTGGGTTTGTTTTTCCTTCCCAATCTTCATTTTTGGTCAGCAGGAGTTGGCAAGGAAGCCCTATTGGTATTGGGGATGGGATGGGCTGTGAAAGGCATGGGGGATTTGCCGAGGCACTGGATATTTTTGGCGTTGGGGGTGCTGCTTTCTTTTTGGGTACGTCCTATTGCAGGAGTGGTTTTGGGTGGAGTGGCGTGGGTTTATTTATTGTCTCAACCCGGGATATCCTTTCCAGCAAAGTCAGCTGTCAGTATTTTGGTAGTGGCGGTTGGAATTTTGGCATTGAACAGGGTATTCATCTCCATGCATTTGGAGGAATATTCTTTAGAGGCGGTTGTGCAATTTATTGCCGGGCAACAGGAGTTTTTGAGGGGATTTGGGGCCGGTTCGGAGGTCAACATGGAGGAATATGGCTGGGGACAAAAGTTATGGACGTTTTTTTTCAGGCCTTTCTGGCATGAAGTCAGGGATTTTTGGGATTTGGCGGCAGTGGTGGAAAACAGCTTGGCCTTAGTTTTATTGATTGGGTTGGTTTTGGGTCAGGTGTATGCCTGGTATAAGAAAATAAGGTTATCTATCCCGGGGGTGTTTTATGCAGGGTTGGCTGTGATGGTGTTGATGGGGGTGGTGTATGCCTTGACGCTGAATAATCTGGGGATAATGGTGAGGATGAAGAGTACGTATATGGTTTTTCTTTATCTTTTTTCAATTTATGGCTTGGGAACTTTCAAAGTTCAATCGGTAAAAAGTAACTAGGTTCTCTGGAAAACACGAATGCTTTGAATAGTAATTATTAATCTCATTCCAAGTTTTGACGCTTTAAAGGTTTATCAAAAGTCTTTTATATAGCTACTTTTTTTCTTGACAAAAAAAGTAGCCAAAAAAGTCAAGACGGCAGAATCCTATCCACGCACAAGGCCTGTGCCGGCCCGGTCCGCCGTCATTCCTCCCCACCTCAAACATAGGAGATTCTGTTTTAATTATATTATTTCGCGTTTTGTCAGTTATGTGCAACAATGTCTGTATGCATATTCATAGATATTGTTTCAGAAATTTAAGTTTTGTCTCGCGATTCTGGGTTTGGGGGAAAAGTTTGAGAAACATTATGGATATGGTGAGGATACATAAATATTAATGAATAAATCCTATCATTGTAATCTTTAAGAATAAGCGGTAATTAATAAAATTTCTTTGCTTTTGGAAGGGCCTATTTTTACTATTTCGTTGGATTTTGAACTCCACTGGGGCAGGTTTGATAAATATCCTGTGGAGAAGTACCTTTCCTATTATTCGGAGACTAGAAAAGTCATTCCCAAAATCCTTGAGCTGTTTGAAAAATATGGGGTGCACGCCACTTGGGCAGCCGTGGGTGGATTGATGGCTGAAAATGTAGAAGAATGGAGGCATTATTCGCCCAAGGTTTTGCCGTCCTACGAGGACAAGGGATTTTCGGCCTACTCCTGGTTGGATTCCCAAAAAGAGATTTTTCCTGAAACATTGTTTGCACCCCAATTGGTCAAGGAAATTTTGCTTACCAAAGGACAGGAATTGGGTTGCCATACCTATGCCCATTATTATACCTGCGAAAAGGGTCAAGAATTAGCACAGTTTAGGGCGGATTTGAAGGCTGCCCAAAATCTGGCCGAACAAAAATTCAATACGAAGCTAGAGAGTCTGGTTTTTCCAAGAAACCAATATGACCCGCAAGTGCTGCAGGTGGCTTGGGAGGAGGGTTTTAAAACCTTGCGTTCCAATCCGGCAGACTGGTTTTGGAAACATACTGAGGAAAGGAGTTTTGTGAAAAGGTTGTTCCGGACAGGGGATACCTTGATCCCGTTGGGAAAGGATAGTTTTTATCCTTTGCCTGAGGCAAATGCTGATGAAGGGCCTGTTTTGCTCCCTACCTCAAGGTTGCTCCGTCCTTATGTAGGCAACAGGATAAGTCACCTGCAGCGGTTTTCACGGATCAAATCGGAGATGCAAAGAACTGCCGAAAAGGGGATGGTGTATCACTTGTGGTGGCATCCGCACAATTTTGGTCACTTTCCCGAACAAAATCTGCAGTACTTGGAGGAATTGTTGGTTTTCTTTGAGGGGCTTAGAGAAGAGTATGGGATGAAATCATTGAATATGAAGGAAACGGCGGAATTGGTGAGGGGATTTGGAATGGAGAGGTAATAATGAAGAGTGTTTGTAAGTGGTAAGAGGGTTTGGAATGGTGAATTAATAATGATGAATGATTGGGAATGGTAAATGGTAAGAGGGTTTGGAATGGTGAATTAATAATGATGAATGTTTTGAAAGTGGTAAGAGGTGGAAGGTTTTGGAATGCTGAATTATGAATTAATAATGAAGGGGTATTTGAAGAAATTGGGGTTGAGGTTGAATGGGTGAGCGGTAATTAATCCGAAGGTAACATTGGGATAACATGAGATGGATATTTGTTAATAGGGATTGTTTTATTGAATATTGAAAAAATCATATAAGTAGAAAAATAGGTCTGAAATAAAGAAATATATTAATGGAATTTAAAAAAATACCCTGATCAGGGTATTTTTTTTTGTTTGGTCTTTATTTACTTTTGGTTCGGGTGATTAAGCGATTTTTAGCATTGATTTTTTATCGAAAGATTTCTAAACTAGGTAGGGATTGTCAAAAGAAGATTTTTTAGCCCTACTTTATTTTTCTTTTACCGCCAAGGGCGCGAAGGTTTCGCAAAGGGGAGCAATTAACTTACCACAGAGGGCACAGGGGGCGCAGAGAAGACATTCTGAGAGCCTCTACGCGTGAGGAATTTTTTCTTTAACCGCAATAGACGCTAAGGTTTCGCAAAGGGGCGCAAGGAGAGAATTCTCATTCAACCTTCATCCTTTTTTGTTTCTCCTTTTTCTCTATGGTGATTAATTTATTCGTTTGATTACCACTGAGGGCACAGAGGGCACAGAGTTTTTGTTATTTATTGGTTAGAGCCCTGAAGGGGCGGGATATCAAAGGGATGGGAGAAGCCCATCCATAGAAGTGTGGTGGATTCTCTCGAGCCCTGAAGGGGCGGGATAATTTCTTCGTCAAGTTTCGCCCTTTCAGGGCTGATTGGAACTCACCGCAATGGACGCTAAGGGGAGCAATTAACTTACCACTGAGGGCACAGGGGGCACGGAGAAAAGATCCGAAGGCCAACCGATCCCGTTATCCTGCTTCTCCAGAAGCTGGATCTAATTTTTTTACCACCGAGCTCACCGCCGGCACAGAGAAATGATTCATCATCCTTCATCCTTTTTTGTTTCTCCTTTTTCTCTGCGGCTCTGCGTGAGGTGATTTTTTTTACCGCAATGGGCGCTAAGGTTTCGCAAAGGGACGCAAAGTGAGGTCAATGATATTACCACAGAGGGCACAGGGGGCACGGAGAAAAGATCCGAAGGCCAACCGGTCCCGTTATCCTGCTTCTCCAGAAGCTGGATCTAATTATTTGCCACCGAGGGCACAGAGAAAAGATTCATCATCCTTCATCCTTTTTCCTTCATCCTTTTTTGTTTCTCCTTTTTCTCTGCGGCTCAGCGTGAGATGATTTTTTTTTTACCGCAATGGGCGCTAGTGTTTCGCAAAGGGATTGATAATTCACCACAGAGCACACAGAGGGCACAGAGGGCAAAATTCATTCAGCATTCTTAGAGGGAACAGCGTCCATTCAGCATTTTGAATTCATAATTTTTCATTTGTCTAATATTTACTTTATTTATTTATATTTGAAGCCTTATCGACACCCGCTTAGTATTTATGAAGCAACTTACCCTCTGGATTGTTTTTTTACTTTTAGCAGTTTCCTGTATCAGCAACAAAAGGATCACCTACCTCCAAAATCTTCCTGAGAATGAACCCATTGAATTGGATCAGTTTATTCCCTTTGCAGAAGTGGAGTACAGGTATATCCTACAGCCCTTTGATATTGTAGACATTGATTTTGCTTCTTCCAATGAGGAGCTGACCAAGGCATTTGAATTTCAGGGATCGAGGAATATGAGGGGCGGCGGAGGAGGAATGGGCGGTGGGGCCGGAGATATCTTTTACTTTACAGGGTATTCTCTCGATCAGGAGGGATATATTCTTTTGCCGAAGATCGGGAGGTTGAAAATAGCAGGACTGAGTGAGGAAGAGGCAAGGGTCAAGGTTCAGGAGGAAATCAGGGCCTATTTCAAAGAAGAGGTTTTTGTGAAGCTCAGAATAGGAGGGATCCGTTTTACTGCCATGGGAGAATTCAATGGTGGAGGTCCCATGGTGATTATGAAAAACAGGGCCACCATTTTTGACGCCATTTCCATGGCCGGTGAATCCAATATCCTGGCGAGAAAGAACAAACTGTTTTTGATCAGGCAATATGATGGGGGAACCAAAATCCATCAGATCAATCTGAATGACCGGGCTTTGTTGGCCTCCCCGTTTTATTTTATCCAACCCAATGACATCCTCTATTTGGAGCCTATGAAAATCAGGCAATATGGTAATGCAAACAACTTGTCTGCCTCTTTGGGATTGATCATTTCAGTAACTTCCTCCATCATTTTGATTTTCGCATTAATCAGAGGCAATATATGATTGACGGCAAAATAGATATTTCGAAGTTTGAGCAGGAAGCGAAGCCGATTGACATCAAATATTACCTGATCAAATACTCACGGTATTGGCCATTGTATGCTACCTGCATTTTTATTGCGATGGTTTTGGTGTTCCTTTTTCACCGCTATACCGTGGAAGAATATCAGGTGCAGGGAAGTGTATTGATCAAACCCAAAAATTCTCCTGAAGTACGGATATTGGACAGGTCCAATATATTTTCCGGAAGCAACAACCTCGAAAATGACATTCTTTTATTCACTTCCAAAAATCTGGCTGAGGAAGCTTTGAAAAAAGTGCATTTTGAGGTGAGTTATTATGCTTCCACCAATATCAAGGAGGTAGAATTATATGATAAATCACCTGTTAAGGTTTTGGTTGATTGGTCTGTCCATCAGGCAGAAGGAGGTACTGTACACCTCACCAAGGTTTCAGAGACGGAGTTTACCCTGACACAGGAGGATAAGACCTTTTTTGACTTTTTCAATTCCAAAAACAACAGGCCATTGGATGAGGCCATTTTGAACAAGACCTATAAATTTGGAGAAGTCATTCTGTCGGACAGGTCTAAGTTTGTCGTCCAAAAGGTAAAGGACATGGCCATAGGTGACATGATCTATTTTATCATCCACAGTCCAGTGGATATTTTGGATCGTTATTCCAAAGCTGTGACCGTGAGGCCTATCAATAATCTGGGAACGGTATTGCAGGTGACCATGGTGTCGCAGGTGGTGGAGAAAGGACGGGATTATGTCAATGCCCTGATGGATTCCTACATTGAGTTTGACCTGCGGGAAAAGAACCGGATTACTGAAAACACCCTGAGGTTTATAGATGACCAAATGCATATCCTGGAAGATACCCTGAAGATGGTGGAAAGCTCCATGCTGAACTTCAAGGTGGATAATAAGCTGATGGATGTCAATTCGGAATTTGGAGGCGTTTTGGGGAATATACAATCCCTGGAAGGGATGATCCAAAACATAGATTTTGAGCTGAGTTATTATGAATCCCTTCAGACCTATCTCAGTACCAAAACCATGGATTATGGGGATATTATCGCCCCGTCGATAGTGGGATTGAGTGACGGTTTTTTGAATAGCCTGATCCAAAGTTTGGTTGGAGTGTCCATGGAAAGGAGGAAACTTTTGGCTGTAGTCAACGATAACCACCCCAATGTGGTGGTGTTGGATGAACAGATCAGCAAGTTGCGGGAAAATATTTTTGAAAATATCAACAACCTTGTTTCCAATACAGAAAGGCGAAAGGCCGAAGCACAGAAAAAGCTTTCGCAATTGGATGATAAATTTGCACAATTGCCACAAACTGAATCGGATTATACCAAAATCCTGCGGCAGTATAAACTCAGGGAAAATCTATACAATTACCTTTTGGAAAAAAGGGCAGAGGCAGGCATTGCCAAAGCTTCCAATGTTTCGGACAATGCCGTTCTTGATTATGCACGCAGGGGAAGTCTGATTTTCCCTAAGAAAACACAGAATTACGGATTGGCTTTTGGGTTGGGTTTTTTCATTCCTTTGTTGGTATTGTTTGCCTACCATTATCTCAATAACAGGATTATGGATCAGATCCAACTAAAGAATTCAATTCGTATTCCTCTGTTGGGAACCATTGGTTTGAGTAATAAGGAAACCAATATGATTGTCGCTGAGCATCCCAAAGCTATGGTATCGGAGTCTTTCCGGTCTTTGCGGTCTGCTTTGTTTTATATTGCCAGTGAAAAAAAGTGTAAAAAGATATTGGTCACTTCCTCAGTTTCGGGTGAGGGCAAGACCTTCGTCAGTCTCAACCTTGCTGCTGCCATGGCATTGAGTGGCAAGAAGACAGTTCTGATCGGATTGGATTTAAGAAAGCCTAAAATAGCGGATTATGTAGGTGTGGGTAATAAGGTTGGTTTGTCTTCCTATTTGGTAGACAGGTCCACCAAAGAGGAGATTGTAATCCAAACCAAATACGATAACCTGTATATCGTCCCGTCCGGCCCTATCCCTCCAAACCCTGCGGAATTGTTGCTGAAGGATAAGATGGAAGAGTTTCTCACCTATCTGGAAGGAGAATTTGATGTGGTCGTCATGGATACACCACCTATCGGGTTGGTATCCGAGACCACTGACTTATTGCGTTTTTCGGATATAAACCTATATATCATCCGTCAGGATTACACCCACAAAAAGTACCTTTTGATGATCAATGACCTATATGCCAATGATCAGGTAAGGGATTTCTATGCGGTATTTAACGGTATCCGTGCGGGAGGTGACGTGTATGATTTTGGAGGCTATAATTACGGGTATGGCTACAATTATTCCTACATGAAGAAAAACAATGTCACCGGAAACTATTACGAAGATGCTGAAGGGGAAAAGAAGCCGACTTTCTGGGTTGATAAGTTTTTTGCGAAGTTTAGGGTGTAACGGAGCGTAATTCTGAGTGTTGCGAAGAATCTCAGGGGAGGTTGTAGTGGTTGTCTGCTTCGCGTTTTCGGGCGTCACCCTGAGGAACGAAGGGTCTCTGGTTGTAGTAGTTGTAATTGTTGTCAGCTGCGCGTTGTCGAGTTGTCGGGCGTCACCCTGAGTCTCAAACATTTTGTAAATGTTCAGAAAAGGAATGACATTGAAACTATTTTATTTCGGCCTCGGCAAGCTCGGCCACTGAGGTTGTTCTCGGGAGAGGGTGAGGAGGGAAAAGCGGCTAAGCCGCTTTTCCCTCCTCACCCTCCTAACACCGAATCTCCGATCCCTGAGCTTGTCGAAGGGGGAAATTCCATTTCTGTCATTGGTAGGAACGAAGGGTCTCTGGTTGTAGTAGTTGTAATTGTTCTAGTTGTTGTAATTGTTGTCGGGTTGTCAGCTTCGCGTTGTCAAGTTGTCGGGTTTGGTTCAGGCTTGATACTTGATACTTCGTACTTGATACTTGATACTTCGTACTTGATTCTTGATACTTCGTACTTGGTACTTGGTACTTAATACTTGATACTCAAAATGAAAAAAGTTGCTTTGATTCCTGCGCGGTATGCGTCTACAAGGTTTCCTGCCAAGTTGGTACAGGATCTATGTGGCATGTCGGTCATCCAGAGGACGTATTTGAGTACGGTCCAAACCGGGGTTTTTGATCAGGTGGTGGTCGTGACAGACCATCAGGCGATAGCGGACCAAATTATTGCTGTAGGAGGGGAGGTTTTTTTCAGTACAAGGGAATTTGAAAGCGGTTCGGATAGGATCGCTGAGGCAGCTAGGAACATAGATGCGGATATTTTTGTCAATGTGCAAGGGGACGAACCCTTTCAGGACAGGCAGTCTTTGGATGATCTGACCGCAGTATTTTCAAATTCTGAGGTGCAGGTGGCTTCTATGATGTTTTCCATTTCTGCTGCTGAAGCCCAAAATCCAAATGCTGTCAAGGTGGTTTTGGACAAGGATAGTTTTGCACTTTACTTTAGCAGAAGCCCCATACCCTATATTCGAGAAAAAGGGGTGGAGATTTCCTATTGGAAGCATGTGGGGATCTATGCCTACCGCAAAGAAGCCCTTTTGGCTTTTACAGGATTGCCCAAGTCGTTTTTGGAAACCACAGAGATGTTGGAGCAGTTGAGGTTGTTGGAAAATGGCGTTAATATCAAGATGGTACCGACCACCCATCAGGCTATTGCGGTTGACACCAAGGAGGATCTGGAAAGGGCAGTGGCGTGGTGCTTGGAAAATAAACTTTTCTAGATTTCTGTTTTTCCGATATTCAAGGAGTAGGATCATGGATATACGCTTCTTTGCCAGTAACCTCATATTCTTCTTCATAGGGACGGAAGACGGAAGTCGGAAGACCGATGTACCGGGTATTTCAGTCCGCAGACAAGAATTTAAATGGATATCCAATCTACTGGCACAATTACGTACATACTTTAGTAAGATTAATTAACCACAAAGATTCTGTGTTAAGAATCAAGATAAAATATAAAATTTTTATCTTTAACCATTAAATCAGCTTAAGCTAGATTC
>NZ_JAKZAL010000031.1 GCF_022538115.1 Cognataquiflexum rubidum
GTTATCGTCACGGAAATCGACCCGATCTGTGCTTTGCAGGCTGCAATGGACGGTTTTGCTGTCAAGAAAATGGTGGATGCAGTGAAGGAGGCAGACATAATAGTCACTGCCACCGGTAACAAAGACATCATCAACCAAGAGCATTTTCTTTCCATGAAAGACAAAGCCATTGTGTGCAACATCGGCCACTTTGACAATGAAATCAATATGGCTTGGCTGAACAAAACCTATGGCCATACCAAAGATGTCATTAAGCCACAGGTGGATCTTTACACTTTGGAAGGAAAAGAGATCATCGTCCTTGCGGAAGGAAGATTGGTCAACCTTGGCTGTGCCACAGGTCATCCGTCTTTTGTGATGTCCAATTCATTCAGTAATCAGACTTTGGCTCAACTCGAACTTTGGATGAATACAGATCAGTATGAGCCGGGTGTTTATGTTTTGCCAAAGCATCTTGATGAAAAAGTAGCAGCTTTGCACCTAGCCAAATTGGGGGTGGAATTGGATACCTTGACGCCAGATCAGGCAGCGTACATAGGTGTTACCGAAAACGGACCGTTCAAGCCGGAGTATTATAGGTATTGATTTATTTCGAAATTTTATAAAAAAGCCTTCAGGAGAGATTCTGAAGGCTTTTTTATTTTGCTATCGGGGTAATCATGGGCTACAAGTCAGAAAAAGAAACTCATTCGGTGAGTCTGAAAACCATCAAACGGCCATCTTCCAAAGTAATGGTGGCAATAGAATTACATTGATTTTCTAAAGTATAGACCATTCTGTGGTTGGTAGCTTGGGTTTCGTTTCTGAATATTTGCCAGTTTTCAGCACCTTGGGTGGGTAGCAAGAAGCCATCCTTGATGCAGTCTACAAAATAATTTTTGGGCGTTGATTGGGTCATTTTGAGTGGTCTTCCTGCAATATTTCTCCCTTCCAATCCACCAGTACTTGAGAAACCTGTCAATATTCCATTTTGTATTCCCAATTCGTGGGTAAAATCCCCGTTTATTCTGGAAGAAGAGTTATTGCCATCTATGATAAAAAGATCTTGGAAAGATTCTGTTCTCCTGTTTGGATTGAGCAGACTGTTTACCTTCTTAAAATCCCTCGTTCCTTCAATTTTCATTCCCCTGATAGTATAATCCTCATATTCAACTTTGACGATAGATTCCAATACAGTTTTGGAAATATACTGAAGGTGGATTTTTCCTGATCTTGGCACATAAAGACTGTTGACACATTCTTTCTTCACCGAAAAGGCCAAGGTCACTTTCTTATTGTTTTCGTCAATGATGACATCCGGACAACCCGGAATCGCAAGGCTCTCCGAAAGACGGAAATAGTCGATGGACTGAAAAGGGAAAAAAAGGGATTCTTCGAGAGAAAGAGAGATGTTGAAAATCTCATTTCCCTCAAATTGGAGATCTGTGCGGATGTCCTTATCAATATCCCCAAAGCAGGAAGACATTAGAATCAAAAGGACTAGAAAAAAGCCGGCATTTTTCATTGGACAGGTTTTTATGCAAATCTAACCCCATTGTTTTGTTTACAAAATGATGGGAGGAAGAAGGGTGCATCTCTTTTTTATAGAGGTACAATTCCCTATCTTCAACGGTCATTAATCCCAAAATAATATGTCTTATACAGAAGGAATGCTTAAAGATGGCGCTTTGAAAGGAAAAACCATCCTCGTGACCGGAGGCGGTACAGGCCTTGGAAAATCCATGGGCCTTTATTTTTTGAAACTCGGAGCCAACCTTATAATTACAAGCAGAAAATTGGATGTTCTCCAAAACACGGCCAAAGAAATGGAAGCTGCCACAGGCGGAAAAGTCCTGCCACTAGCCTGTGATGTAAGGGAAATCGATCAGGTCGAAAAAATGTGGGCTGACGCTGTCGCCCATTTCGGAAAAGTGGACGTTGTGCTCAATAATGCCGCCGGCAATTTCATCAGTCCCACCGAAAGACTATCTTCCAATGCTTTCAACACCGTCCTTGACATTGTACTCAAAGGAACTTCCAATGTGACTTTGACAGCCGGAAAATATTGGATCAAAGAAAAGCAGGCAGGAACATTCTTGAATATAGTAACTACCTATGCTTGGACAGGATCTGGATATGTTGTGCCTAGTGCCGCTGCAAAAGCAGGTGTTTTGGCGATGACCCGATCTCTTGCCGTAGAGTGGGCGAAATATAAAATCAGATCCAATGCCATTGCACCAGGGCCATTTCCTACAGAAGGAGCTTGGTCCAGATTATTGCCTGGGGATTTGGTGAAGAAATTTGACCCTGCCAAAAAAGTACCTGTCGGAAGGGTAGGAGACCATCAGGAGCTTGCCAACATTGCCGCTTATCTCGTTTCGGATTTTTCATCCTATGTCAATGGCGAAGTCATCACTATCGATGGAGGAGAATGGCTGATGGGAGCAGGTGAATTCAATAACTTAGACGCCATCCCCCAAGAATTGTGGGACATGATGGAAGCCTCAAGAGGAAAAAAAGGATGAGCCCCAAAGTGATTTGGGGCTATCTGAAAGCAAAGTGGAAAATCAGGAACATGTGAAAACAAAAAACACCCAAATCAGGGTGTTTTTTGTTTTATACAATCACTTATCCTCTCTGAAGACCGGGGCTTTCTTAAAAGGAATCAGCATAGTATTGTCCCAACTTGCCAAAACCTTACTGACATTTCCGTCATCAAGGGAAGTGGTTTCGATGATATACCATCGGGTGTTTTTTTCTGTTCCGACGACAATGATGTGGCCTTCAGTAATGACCTTGCCTCCGGGAACTTTCGAAACCGTAGTTACAGGCACGATGGCATGGGTTTCCTCACCTGTTTCTGTCAATTGGATATGTGGTTTACTTTTGAATTCCTGCAACACAAACCCCTTTTTCCGTTGGGTTTCATGGATCAGTTCCAAGGCTTTGATGACATTTTCCGATCCTCCTGCTTTTTCGACAACATCAGGATAGGTGAACCCCAAAAGGGTCTGGTAATCATCGCACATTTTGGCACTGTAGTAGGCTTTTGCAGCTTCTTGAATGTCAAATTCGACCTGTGCGAGGGTTTGGAAACTGAAAAAAACGCATAGTAATAGCATGCTGCTTTTTTGGACTGACTTTCTCATGAGATAGATAAACTTGGGTGATAGGCGAAGTTATCTAAAACTAAGAATAGCCCAAACATCTGTAATGATTTTTTTTTAGAATTACAGACAAGCCACCATATAGTACAATGGAAATCCCAAAGTAATGTTGAACGGGAAGGTGATGGCCAAGGCCATCGGGAGGAAAATTCCGGGATTGGCTTTTGGTACGGCGATTTTCATGGCTGCGGGAACGGCGATGTAAGAGGCAGATGCAGCCAAAATGGCAAACATGAACCTGTCTCCTATATTGGATGTGATGAACCCACTAAGGTAAGCTACCAAACAACCGTTGATCAGTGGTACCAATACTGCAAATACGGCGGTGAATTTTCCGGAGTCAAAGAAGTCCTTTAATTTTTTTCCGCTGGTAATCCCCATGTCCAATAGGAAAATTGACAAGAAGCCTTTGAAAATATCGGTAGTGAAAGGTTTGATCCCTTCCGCTTCTTTTTCACTTGCCAAAAAGCCGATCACAAGACTTCCCAAAATAAGTAGGACTGAGCCATTGGTAAAGGAATGACTCACTACTTTCCTAATTTTCATGCCATTGGTTTCCCCGAAGGATTTTACCAAAAGTACACCAATAATGATGGCGGGAGCTTCCATCAATGCCATAATGGCGACCATGTGTCCACTAAATGGCTGTTGCTGGATTTCAAGAAATGATACCGCGGTCACGAATGTCACAGCCGAAACCGACCCGTAAGCCGCTGCAATTGCACCTGAGTTTTCGATACTCAGTTTCCTTTTCAAAATAAAAAAAGTATAAAGCGGGATCAGACTTGCAGCAGTAATTCCAAAAATTACGGCCCAAACTATACCCATATTGAACTCTGAGTGGGCAAGTTCTTGCCCACCTTTGAATCCAATCGCAAATAATAGGTATAGAGAGATAAACTTGGAGGAGTTTGGGGGAATTTCAAGATCACTTTTAACCCTGACTGCGAAGATCCCCAAAACAAAAAACAACAATGCCGGATTGGTAAAATTGTCAATCAATAGTTGGAGGTTCATAACTTCTGAAAAGCCATTTTTAGATCAAATTGAATTGATTTTCTTTTCGATATTTGGGAAAGAAGGCCCTGCAAGGCAATTTTGTTTTCAATGATAATAGAGGATATCCGGGGATGCTGCATGATGAGATTGGCCTGATGCTTCATGTGGATCAGCGCAAGGGAGGCTATTTTATTCGGTTCCTGAACGATTTCAGGATAATTTTCAGCGTATAAATTTGCCAAGAACCGATTTTGGACAGAATCATAATTTTCTTCTTGATGCACAATCGATCTGAGTAAGGGAGATTCAATGTCATGGACATGAAAGATTTCTGAAATATCCTCTTGGAGGAGGAGATGGATCAGAGATTCGGTATAGACATGGATGTCAAGGTCAAAAACAGAACCCAATGCAGTCAAAAAATAGGAATCATCCCCAAACCTTTCCTTTAAATACATCTCCCCGTGAATCAACGGGCAGAGCAAAAAGAGTTTTTTTGACATATTTCTTTTTAAATTTTTGAAACCTTTTGCAAAAATCCCGAGTATATATCATATATTTTTATTTATATTTATAATAAAATACATTAAAATAATTTATGCATTATACACTCCACCAATTACAGGTTTTTCTTAAGGTTTCTCAGACTGAAAGCATCACAAAAGCTGCTGAGGAACTCCACCTCACGCAGCCGGCTGTTTCCATTCAGCTCAAGAATTTTCAAGACCAATTTGAAATCCCCTTGACAGAGGTAGTGGGCAGAAAGCTCTACGTGACGGATTTTGGCAAAGAAATAGCCATTGCCGCCGAGCGGATAGTCGATCAGGTCAATGCCATAAATTACAAGACGATGGCTTTTAAAGGCCAACTTACCGGGAGATTGAAAATCTCTGTGGTATCAACCGGAAAATATGTGATGCCGTATTTTCTTGGCGACTTTATCCGAAAAAATCCGGGTATTGAACTCAAACTAGACGTGACCAACAAAGCCATGGTGGTCAACAGTTTGGACGAAAATGAAATTGATTTTGCGCTTGTTTCCATTTTGCCTGAAGCCCTTCAGGTTGAAACCGTCGAATTGATGGAAAATAAACTGCTTTTGGTTGCTGGAAAGGATTTTGAAATTCCGGGTTCTGTTTCAGGAAAACAGATTTTCGAACATATAACATTGATTTACAGAGAAGTAGGATCAGGTACACGGCTGACGATGGAGCGGTATCTCCGAAGTAACAACGTCCCTGTAACCAAAAAACTCGAACTTACTTCCAATGAAGCGGTCAAACAGGCAGTCATTGCAGGTTTGGGTTGCTCGATCATGCCACTCATCGGGATCAAAAATGAACTCAAAAACGGTGATTTAAAGATCATACCGGTGGATGGGCTTCCGATCGTTACAAACTGGAATCTCATTTATCTCAAAAATAAAAAATTCTCCCCGGTCGCTGAGTCCTATCTTGAATATATCAAAGAAGAGAAAAACAGGATCATAAAGGAGAATTTTCACTGGGTCTGATTTTTCCTGAAATCAAAAGACTGGATAGCCTAACATACCATTAGATGCTGGTCAATTTCCAATAACCCAATAACCCAATAACCTCAAATCGACATCCCATAATTAGTGCTTGGAATCTATTTACTATATAACTATCGTTTCAATATAAAAACCCAAACAGCCACAGCGGGATTTTTTTGTCAGTACCATATTCGATGTCATCGGCAGCGATAAACCTGTTTTTGACTCCCTGAATCTGCTCTGCTGTTTTATTTTTGCCACCCACTTCAAAAGAATATTCCCTGTTGATTCTAAAATCACCCTTGTCGATATACTCCACGGTATGTTCATGTCCTAATTGATTGACAAAGAAGGTTTCCCGAAGATTTCCCAAATCAGCATTTTTCGGAGAAAAGGCAAACTGGAAATTTGTGTTTTCTAGGTAAACCTTGTCAGGTTTTTGAAGTTGAGTGATTCCCTTGATGTCTTTGTATAGGTTTTTGATGATATGGGCTTCCTGCAAGAAAAACAGGTAGGCAATAAATGTATTTCTATTGATACCTATTCTCTCACTCAGCTTACTCACATTGGGGATAAAGGGCACCGATTCAGAAATGATCTGTAGCAATTGCTTGATTTTTGGAATGTATGATACATCCAATTTTCTCAGCAATGGCAATTCAATTTCCAAAGTCATATTGACCACTTCCTCCAAGCGCTGATGGTAAAGTTCCGGTACTTCCCTGAAAAAGGGAAAGTAACCCGAACTCAGGTATTGATGGAAATGCTCCAATGGTTTGAGCTTTGAATTTACTTCTCTGGCAATTTCAATGTGATTTTCGATCAAGTCTGGTAAAGTTGTCGAAGCAAAATTCTGCCCTGTCTGGAAGTTCAGAAATTCCCTAAATGAAAGCCCCTGCATGTGGTAGATGATCGCCCTTCTGCTCAAATCCGCCCTGGCATTGAGGATTTCGAGCATGGATGACCCTGTAAATACTATTTTCAATTCGGGGAAGTCATCGTAAATGTTTTTTAGCTCAATGGACCAATCCGGGTATTTGTGTACCTCATCCAAAAACAGGTGTTTTCCTCCTCTTTTTACAAAATCATCTACCAAACTCACAAGCCTGTTTTGTGCAAACCAAATGTTGTCAAGACTGACGTAAAGCACCGTATGGTCCAGCGGTAGATTTTTTTTGATGTATTGCAAAATTAGGGTCGTTTTTCCCACACCTCTTGGGCCTTTGATTCCTATCAATCGCGCCTCCCAACGGATTCTATTTATCTTGCTCCTGACAAATTCCAAAGAGGTTGATTCGATTTTTTTGATTGATTTTTCTAATAAGGTGTCCATAATGCTGTCTTTGATAAGCAAAAATAATATTTATTGATTACTATAACAAGCAAAAATATAAATTATTGCTTACTACAATAAGCAAAATAACCATATTCAAATCTCGATTTTCTAAAAGAGAGCCGATAAAAGTACTTCACGTAGTCCAGCATATAAATCCTATCAAAAATTTTATAACTTTAAAATGCAAAACCTGATTACCTTTGAATCGTAAATCTCTCTTGTGAAGCAATTTATCAAAATAGCACTCCTTGTTTTCTATGTGTTTTTCAACGCAGGGTTGAGCTATTCAATGCATTATTGTGGAGATGATTTTCAGTTGATCAATCTCTACGGAGAATCCAAAACCTGTTGCGAATCAAAGGCACCAATGCCCGGTTGTTGTGATGACGTCTCTAATTTGGAATTGCCAAATACCGACGAGCAGCAAATAGACATTCTAGACTTTCAGCCTTTAGGAATTGATTATATCTCTATTTTTTATGTTGAATCACCCGCAATCGTATTTGGCATTTCCGAGAAAACAGCCTTTTCTGATTCCTCACCACCAATATTACAGGATACTCCAATTTATATTTTTTGTCAGGTATTCCTGATATGATTTTTTTCTCTCTCAAGAGAAGTGAATCCCACAATGGGAAATAGTGAACTGCATTTCTATTTTGCATCCATTTAGTTTACAAAAATTGTAAGATAAAAGTCCGGTCGGGCCTAATTGCATTTCACCAATCATTTGTCTTTAAGTTCCAAATCAAGGGTCAATTGTAGGAGCTTAATATCTACCAATATCAAATATCTATTTATATCTTAATCTACTGAAATAAAGCAGATTATATAAATCGAAGTTAGTTTTAGGAACTATGCTTAATAAAACAATAAAATTCTTTCTTGAAAACAAACTGGTCACGGTGATCCTTTTGGTACTCGTAGTCCTTTGGGGAATTGTCGTCGCTCCGTTCAACTGGAATACCGGTTTCCTTCCCAATGACCCTGTTCCTGTGGATGCGATTCCTGATATCGGAGAAAACCAACAGATTGTTTTTACCGAATGGATGGGACGCTCACCCCAAGATGTGGAGGATCAGATTACTTATCCTCTGACCACCTCCCTTTTGGGTATGCCAGGTGTGAAGACCATCCGAAGCACTTCCATGTTTGGATTTTCTTCGATCTACATCATTTTTGAAGAAGACATTGAATTCTATTGGAGCCGTTCGAGGATACTGGAAAAGCTCAATTCCCTGCCTTCAGGCTTGTTGCCAGAAAGTGTGCAGCCCAAGTTAGGGCCTGATGCCACAGGTTTGGGACAAGTTTATTTTTACACTTTGGAAGGCAGGGATGAAAAAGGGAATCCTGTCGGAGGATGGGATTTGAATGAACTGAGAAGTATTCAGGATTTTTATGTGAAGTATGGACTTGCCGGGACAGCAGGTGTGGCGGAGGTGGCCACCATTGGTGGACATGTTAAAGAATATCAGGTTGACCTGGATCCGGTGGCTTTGAAAGCCCACAATGTCACCATGATGGAAGTGATGAATGCCATCAAGCAATCCAACCTGGATATCGGGGCCAATACCATGGAAATCAACCAAGTGGAATACATCGTCCGTGGTTTGGGATATGTCAAATCCTTGGAAGACATCGAATTGGCAGTAGTGAAAGTAAGTAACAACGTCCCCCTTAGGATCAAGGACATTGCCAAAGTAAACATCGGTCCGGCGAGTAGGGCAGAAAGGGCGATCTTGGATAAAGGCGGCGCTGAAGCAGTCGGTGGTGTTGTCGTGGCCCGCTATGGAGACAATCCACTTCAGGTGATCGATGCGGTCAAATCCAAAATTGAAGAAATTACACCAGGCCTTCCAAGCAAAACACTGGCAGACGGAACGGTTTCCAAAGTCACAATTGTTCCTTTTTATGACCGTTCGGGCCTGATCAAAGAAACCCTCAACACTCTTAATGAAGCCATTATCCTTCAGATACTCATCACGATCATTGTGATCATGGTGATGGTTTTTAACCTGAGAGCTTCCCTTCTGATTTCCGCTTTGTTGCCTTTGGCGGTGTTGATGTGCTTTATCATGATGAAGTATTTTGAGGTGGATGCCAATATCGTGGCGCTTTCAGGAATCGCCATCGCGATCGGGACCATGGTCGATCTCGGGATTATCCTCAATGAAAATATTCTCAGACACATCGAAGAATCCGGCGGTCAAAAGACCAAACTTCAGGTTATCTATGAAGCGACTACGGAAGTGGCCTCGGCGATAGTCACAGCGGTGATGACTACCATTGTGAGCTTTTTGCCGGTATTTACCTTACAGGCTGCGGAAGGAAAGCTCTTTGGGCCATTGGCCTACACCAAGACTTTTGCTTTGGTGGCTGCTTTGATTTTTACTTTGGTATTTATGCCGGCTTTTGCGCATTGGGTTTTTGGCACCAATGTCAAATCCAAGTCCTACAAAAACATACTCAATTTTGCCTTGCTTCTGTTGGGCTTCGTCTTGCTCTTTTTCTTTGCCTGGGCAGGATTGGTATTGACCGCCTTTGCCATCAATAACCTTGTTCATGCCTATTTTCCAGAAAAAACACAGCACGGAAAATACAAAGAATGGGCTTCGATGGCCATTGCAGTGGTGGCAGTTTCTGTTTTGTTGGCGGAAATGTGGCGGCCATTGGGACTGAGTCAGTCCGTTTTTGTCAATTTTATTTTCATCGGGTTGGTGATTGGGCTGAACCTTGGCGGGTTTTCACTTTTCATCCGTTTTTATGCCCCGATTTTGAAATGGTGCCAAGAAAATACGAAGACATTTCTTGTGATACCTGCCTTCGTTATTTTCCTTGGGGTTAATATCTGGTTGGGATTTGGGAAGATTTTTGAATTTTCCGCCATTGCTTTTGATAAAATCGGATGGAATGTCCGGACCACCTCGCTATGGTCCGGGTTGACGCATACTTTTCCGGGGATGGGAAAGGAATTTATGCCGGCTTTGAATGAAGGATCATTTTTGCTCATGCCAACGTCCATGCCGCATTCCGGGGTGGAGGCCAACATGCAGATCGTAAAGCAGTTGGATATGTTGGTTCAGGCGATTCCTGAAGTGGAGATGGTTGTCGGCAAAGCAGGGAGGGCCGAAAGTCCGCTTGACCCTGCACCGATGTCGATGTATGAGAATATCATCAATTACAAAACCGAATACCTCCAGGATCAAGATGCCCAAAAATTAAGATTCAAGACCGATGAGGATGGTTTTTTCCAATTAAATATAGAAGGGAAAGACTATTTGTATGACCGTGTCTCGGGTACTATCTGGGATAAGGATTTCAATTATTTGGAAGAAAATATAACCAAATCCATTGTCAAAGAAATCCAAAAGCACCTGATCCTGGACGAGAATAAAGGCCAATACTTCCGTCAGTGGCGGGATCAGATCAAATCTCCAGATGATATTTGGGATGAAATCCAACTCAGGACCTCCGGTATCCCCGGCGTTACCTCCGCTCCAAAACTCCAGCCTATCGAAACCAGGTTGGTGATGTTGCAAACAGGTATGCGGGCACCGATGGGCATGAAAGTATATGGGCCGGACTTGGAGACGATTGAGAATTTCAGTTTACAACTTGAAGACCTGCTTCAGGAAGTTCCTTCAGTCAAAGCGGAAGCGGTTTTTGCTGACAGGTCATTGGGCAAACCCTACTTGGAAGTGGATTTGGACCGAGTGGCTTTGGGCAGATATGGACTGAATGTCGCAGATGTGCAAGAGTTTATTGAAGTCGCTATCGGCGGGATGGCTCTAAGTACGACGGTCGAAGGACGGGAGCGCTATGCCATCCGTGCGAGATATGCAAGGGAGTACCGAGATGACCCCGATGTTTTAAAGAAAATCCTGGTCAATAGCCCAACCGGAGCTCAGATTCCTTTAGGTCAAATTGCCGAAATCACCTACCGCCCCGGTCCGATGATGATCAGGGGAGAAAATACCTTTTTGGTAGGCTATGTGATGTTTGACAAAAGGGATGGCTATGCAGAAGTCAATGTGGTAGAAAGTGCCAAAAACCTGCTGGATGAAAAAGTAAGAACCGGTGAACTTGTGGTTCCTGCCGGGGTTTCTTATGTTTTTTCGGGGAGTTATGAAAATCAGATCAGAGCCGAAAAGCGCCTTGCATTAGTCATTCCGCTGTGTTTGGCGGTGATATTCCTGATCCTTTATTTCCAGTTTAAGTCCACTGTACTCACCATGATGGTCTTTACAGCGATCGCAATGGCTTTTTCCGGAGGATTCATGATGCTGTGGTTATATGGTCAGAATTGGTTTTTTGACTTCAATTTCCTCGGAACCAATATGCGGGACTTGTTCCAGATGCGTACCGTCAATCTCAGCGTGGCAGTTTGGGTTGGATTCATAGCACTCTTTGGTATTGCGACGGATGATGGGGTAGTGATGGGAACCTACCTGACGCAGAGTTTTGACAAAGTCAATCCAACAACTGTTCCTGAAATCCGAAAGGCTGTATTGGAGGCCGGCTTGAAAAGAGTGAGGCCATGCCTGATGACCACGGCGACGACATTATTGGCCTTGTTACCCGTACTGACCAGCTCCGGCCGAGGTTCCGATATCATGATCCCGATGGCCATTCCGGCATTTGGAGGGATGGCGGTTGCTCTTATTTCGTTGTTTATTGTACCTGTTTTATATGGAAAATATAGGGAGATTATGGTAAGGAATATTTGATATTTATTGATACTGGATATTGGTGGATATTGACCTGGGATTCAAGGCGTTTATTTTGGTTTAAAAGGAAGATTGGATATTAATTGATATTGGATATTAAAAAAAGAATTGATATTAGTTGATACTGGATTTTAATGGATATTAATCTGATAATCAAGGTGTTTATTATGGTTTGAAAGGAAGATTGGATATTAATTGATACTGGATATTAAGAAAAGAATTGATATTAGTTGATACTGGATATTGGTGGATATTGATTTAGGAATCAAGGTGTTTGTTTGGTTTGAAATGAAGAATTTATATGGAAGAGAAAAAAGATTATATAAAACTTGAGGATTTGGAGGTATATAAATTGGCAAGAGAACTATCAAAAATGGGATGGGCCATTTATTCCAAAATGACTTGGCAAACAAGAAAGATTATAGGTGACCAATTTATAGAATCAATTGATTCGATAGGGGCAAATATTGCGGAGTCTTATGGTCGGTACCACTATTTGGACCGGATCCGTTTTTTATATAATAGCAGAGGTTCATTATTAGAGTCGATCAACCATTGGTTAAGCCTAATGGAAGAAAGGGAAATTATTTCAAAGGAAGAGTTTACTAATGTTAAAATGATTTCTGATAAACTATCACTTAAACTGAACAATTATATTCAATCAATTTACAATTCAAAAAAGGAATTGAAATGAACCTATTCAAATACATAAAATCCATTATTGGAAGGTTTGATGTCGGTCTTTCCGGCCAATATCCATCAATATCCACTATCTATAAATATCTGATGTTTGCTGCATTGATGCTCAGTGGAAAAGTAAATTCCCAAACCTTAGATAACTACCTCGAAATAGCAGTTGAAAACAACCCTGGGATAAGGGCTTCCTTCAAAGGCTACGAGGCATCTTTGGAGAAGGTAAATCAGGCCAATTCATTGCCGGATCCGGAACTGAATGTCGGGTATTTTCTCAGACCGATGGAATTGCTCATGGGTAACCAAAGGGCGGAAGCTTCTGTCATGCAGATGTTTCCATGGTTTGGCATGCTCAAAACCCAAAAGGATGAAGCCACTTTGATGGCAGAGGCAAGGTACGAGGCTTTCAAAGAGGAGCGGAACAGGATGGTCTTGCAGGTGAAGGAGACGTATTTCCAACTGCAACAACTTGAAAATACCATTGCCATCACCCAATCGAATCTCGAAATCCTGAAAAGTCTCGAACGGTTGGCCATCATCCGCTACCAAGGCGGAAATACCTCCGAAGCGGTGTCATCGGTAAGTTCGGCGGTCAGGAAACCTATTCAGATCCAATCTTCCGGAAGTTCTTCCGATGGCATGGGAATGGGAGGAGGCAGTTCGGCTACAGGTACAACCCCATCCAGTCCTTCCTCAGGAATGAACACCATGGGGGCTTCGGGCAGTTCAGGCAAATTGACCGATGTACTCAGACTTCAGGTTCAGATCAAAGCCCTCCAAAGCGAACTGATCCAGATGGAGGTCAACAAAAAACCTTTGATCGCCAAATTCAACCAACTCTTGGGAGTCGAACAAACTGAAAAAATCAACCTTTCCGAGAAGTTCGATCCGATCAACATTGCCGGATTGGAAGAACTGATGTTGGAAGGAATTCTGACAAACAATCCCATGGTGCTGATGCTGGAAAAAGAAAGTGAAGCCTATTGGAAACAAGCCCAAATGGCCAAACTGGAAGGACGACCGATGTTGGGTGCGGGTTTGAATTACATGGTTTTTTCTCCAAGACCTGAATCAGGAATGATCGGAGGAATGGATGGAATGGAATATATGCCTTCCGGAATGGGCAATAACATGTTTATGGTCATGGGAACGGTGACTCTACCCATTTACAGAAAAAAATACAAGTCGATGGAAACGGAGGCGATTTATTGGAGAGAATCCGCCATCAAGCAAAAAGAAGATCTTCAAAACAGCTTGGTCACAGAATTTGAAAGTGCTATAGCCCTGCTCAAAGATTCGCAGAGAAAACTTGATTTGCTGGAAGAGCAGATTGAACTGACCGAACAGACCATGGAACTTTCCGTGACTTCTTATGCGACTGACGGAAGTTCGTTTGAAGAGATTCTGAGTATCCAAAGGGAACTATTGGACTTTAGGCTTGATTTGCTCAATACCCAGATCGAGCAACAATTGAATTATGCAAGGCTTGAAGTCCTTTCGGGGTATTGACGGATATTATTGGATATTAAATGATATTGAAAATGAATGATATTAATGGATACTGGATATTAATTGATATTAACTCTAAAACACGAGGCTTATTTGTTAAAACATGACCACATCGGTCATCCGACATCGGTCATCGGTCATCCGACATCGGTCATCGGTCATCCGACATCCGACATCGGTCATCGGTCATCCGACTTCGGACTTCCGTCTTCCGTCCAGTTTGTAAAAGATAAAAGGGTTACTGGCAATAGAATACACAACCATTAAAACACGAAACCATGAATACAAGAAAAAATATCGTCATCATCATCTTAGGTTGCCTCCTTTTTGGAGGGGTTTTCGGGTGGATTATCAGAGGCGGAGGAGAGCCTGAAACAGAAAATCAGGAAGAGCTTGCCTCCGACGGGGAAACAATTTGGGTATCTCCCATGCATCCCCATATCCGCCAAAACGAACCCGGCAAATGCCCGATCTGCGGCATGGACCTCGTTCCGCTGTCACAATTCAGCGGTTCTACCAACGAATACCAATTGGAAATGACGCCTGAAGCCATGGCGCTTTCCAACGTCATGACGACCAAAGTCACCTCAGGTGCTTCTGCCTCGAGGCTGCAACTGTCCGGCAAAATCCAACCCGATGAGCAAAGGATCAAAAGCCTTACCTCCAATTTTGCAGGAAGGATAGACAAGCTTTTTGTCAATTTTACCGGTCAAGAAGTGACCAAAGGACAAAAATTGGCCACCATCTACTCACCGGATTTGGTCAATGCCCAAAAAGAACTGTTGGAAGTGGCCAAGATCAAAGACCGTCAGCCGGCATTGTACCAAGCCGCCAAGGAAAAACTGCGCCTTTGGAAAATCTCGGAAGGGCAGATTGCGGAGATCGAAAAGAGCGGCGCCGTTCAGACTCAGTTTGACGTCTATACCGATGCATCGGGTATTGTGAGCGCAAGGAATGTTTCCTTGGGTGAATTTGTCAGCAGGGGTTCTGTCCTGTTTGAACTCATGGATTTGAGTCAGGTTTGGGTAATCATGGATGCGTATGAATCTGACTTGGCCGGAATCAAAAAGGGCGATAATATCACTTTTCAGGCAGCCGCTTTCCCTGGAAAGGAATTCACAGGAAAGGTAACTTTTATTGATCCGACTTTGAATCCCGAAACAAGGACAGTCGGAATCCGTGCGGAAGCTGTCAATACAGGCATGCAACTGAAGCCCGAGATGTTTGTCAGTGCCACGATCAAAACGTCCGCCACAGCCAAGTCGGGCCTGATGGTTCCTAAATCTGCCATCCTATGGACAGGGCCGCGGTCTGTGGTATATGTGCAGGTGGGCAACAGCGAATCCCCGGCTTTTGAAATGCGGGAAGTGACTTTGGGTGCGCGCTCTGGTGACGATTATATGGTGACCTCCGGTATCAGCGATGGAGATGAGGTAGTCAGCAACGGGGTTTTCGCGATAGATGCCGCAGCCCAACTCTCGGGAAAATACAGCATGATGCTGAGACCTGAGGCCAAAGCTGTTTCCCAGAATCAGGACGTTCCCGAGCAATTCCGTAAACAGCTTACCGCATTTGTAAAGAGTTATTTTACCATCAAAAATGCCCTTACTGCTTCCGATGTTGCTTCCGCCCAATCGGCGGTATCCAAATCTAAGGCCTCTTTGACCAAGGTAGAAATGGGGCTTTTGGATGAAAAATCACACGATGTTTGGATGGGATTATTGAAACCGATCCAAGGAAGTCTGGACAAAATCCAAAGCACCAAAGACGTGGAAGTGCAGCGTTCCCATTTCGAAACACTCTCGGACAACCTGATTTCGGCAGTGGCTTATTTTGGTGTGGAGCAAAACACCGTCTACAAGCAATACTGCCCGATGGCCTTCAAAGACAAAGGGGCGTTTTGGCTGAGTGGAGAAAAGGAAATCAAAAACCCATATTTCGGGGAGGCGATGTTAAGTTGTGGGGAGGTGAAGGAAATTTTTCAACCAATTGATTTGAATTAGATATTAGTGGATATTGGATATTAATGGATATTGGGTTTTGGGGATAGGTAGAGGTTTGGTGGAAATAGGGGGAAATTGATATTTGTTGATATTGGATATTAATGGATATTGGGTTTTAGGAATAAGTTGAGGTTTGGTGGAAATAGGGGGAAATGGGTAATAGTGGATTTTGGAAATTAATGGATACCTGAATTCGATAGGAAAGTTGGGTTGGTTTTGAGGTAATATCAACCAATATCCAATATCAATGAATATCTGTATCACATTTAATGTTTATTGGTTTTGAAGGAAGCTTTCAATAAATATTGTCTTGAATATTTTTTTTTAAAAAAGTTTTTAATTCCGTAGATCCATTTTTTACGGACATATTAGTTTGTTAGGGGAGAGTATAACGGGGAGTTTAGAAGATTGTTTGGTTTTCAGGTAGTACAACAATTCAATTTTTTGATAAATGTGGAGTTGGTCATTTAACCGTATTTGTAGGGAAGAAGATTAAATTATACATTTAATAAGAGTTAGTTGTGCGGATAAAAACCTGAAAGGAAATGGGTTTCTATCCTGCATATTTCCGAAAGGCCAACAAAAACTGCTCTGGCAATCCTCAAAACAATTCATGAAGCCTATTTCAACCTATTTCACGAAGCCTATTTCTTCCCATTTCGCGAAGCATATTTCTATATATTTCACCAAGGGTATATTTCCATTTATATCGCGAAGCTTATTTCAAAATATTTCGCGAAGCATATATCCATTTATTTCGCAAAGCTTATTTCCAAATATTAATTCCTAACCCTAAAAAATATGAGGTACCTAACTTTTATAATAATTGTTTGTATTGCCCTTTCTTGCCAAAGTAACGATGTTGACAGGATCAGCGATGATTTATTTTATGAAATAGATACCGTTATCATTGATTCCAAGGGCCGGAATCTGGATCTAAATAGCGGGATGATCACCTCAGATTTGGATGCAAAAGAAACCTCTTTTTTCTTGTACAATGGTTTTGATCATGCAATCGATGAAATCAATCTTGAAGCAAAAGAGTTTGTCAAAAGCTATCCCCTTGAGAAGGAAGGCGCAAATGGCGTAGGTGAGTATATTTTTGGGATACAATCTTTGAATGACAGCCTGTTTTTCACTAAATCAAACATCCTCTCCACCGTTATTGACAATAAAGGCCAAGTGGTACAAAGAATAGGTTGGGAAGATGCCAAAGATTCGAGCGGTGCTCAATTAGAACAACTCCCAAGATATCTGGAGTTGGTGTCAGGTATAGATGATGCGAAAGCATTTGGGGTACATTTTGACTTCCAAAAAGTGGAGGCTTATTTGGATGTACTTTCAGTCAGTGATAACACCATCAAAAGAGTTGATATAGATACCGAGAACTCGTTTCAAGATTTTTTCTTTCGATTTGAGGATGGTTCCTTTTTAAATCCTGCAGTCCATCTCAGCTCGGGAAAAGATAATTTTATTATCAGCCATGAATTTTCAAATGAAATAATGGTATTCAATCACGAGGGGGAATTGGTGAAAATAGTCCATTACGAGCCAAAATTAACTCCCAAACGGGCCAATGTTCCCGAAGGCGCCGAAGCCAAATCTACGGAACAAATAAAAAAAGATTATCAGCAAATGTTGGAGCAGGTCAAGTTTGAATCCCTTGTATGGGATAGTGTAAACGATCGCTATTTCCGCCTGTCTTCCAAAAGAATCTTCTCAGATACTTATCAAAATGAGTGGTCCTTGGTTCCCGAAACGAAACAGACTATCTTATTTCTGTCGGTTTTTGATGGGGATTTCAATTTGGTATCAGAGAAAGAAATTAAGGAGTTGACCGATAACCGATTCAAGTATTTTGCCAAAGAGGGAAAGCTTTGGGTAGCTCAGAATTTTTCGGATGACCTGGGATTTATTGTCATTGATATTGAGCTCGATTGATTCCCATAATGAACTTAGAAAATCCTTTGAGTTGCTGTTCTCTTCTAGAAAAATTCCTTTGATACAATATGAAAAACCGAAGTAGTGCCAAATTTCATCAGATTTCGCAAAAATTGATTCTAGCTTTTATTATAAGCTTAGGATTTATATCACGCAAAAAAACCGATAGGATATCCGAAACACAACAAGTTTACTTTTTTGAATTTGTGGATTCTGTCAAAATAGATTTGATGAATGATTTCGGTTTTGTCACCAACAGAGCAGTGGACGGATTTTCGTTGGCATACACTCACCAAGAAGGCGTTTTCCATTTGATAAATATGTCAGGGGAAGTAGAATATTCCATTGATCGAAGAGGGGAAGGCCCAGGGGATTATTCCCCCAACTTATCATTTGCGACAATATTTGATGGGAATTTTGTGTTTATGGACATCAGCAATTTGCATTTTTATAGTTTTAATGGGGATTGGATCAAATCAATCCCTTACCAAAATTCAGAGGTGGGAGTACAAGCTGGGATTCCTGGCTCAGATCTATATTTTTTTGATAGCAGTAGGTTTGTAGTCCCTAATCAAAACATTGGTTATTTAGGGATGTCTCCGGTGTCCCTTGCTTTGCTTGACACAATTCCGCTTTGGATTGAATATAATTTTTCTGATGCTACCGGGCAATATGAAAAATCTAATTTGGGATTAATGGATACTACAGGAATTTTGTATTCTAAACTGAAATACCCGAATTATCAATCCATGATTTGGCTGCAAGATGGATTTTTATGGCAAATTCCTCAAATATCCGCAACATTATATCAATACAGAATTGGTAGCTCCGTGTATCCATTAGATAAAATTAGTTTGGGAATTCCCAATTTCAAAGACCCGATTAATCTTAACATTGAGTCTCCGGAGATAGATAATTTTAAATCGTTTAATAAGACTTCAGCAATGAATAGTTCAATCGGTTATGTGGTTCCAATGGATGATGGAAATTTTTTTGCTATTTATGGAACCGGTGTACCTGAGTATGAATACGATAGATTAATTGAAGATGGAAATCTTCCAGAAAAAGAATCTTATGGATACTATTTTGATAGGACGCAATCGAAAGGATATAGCATACCATTGCCAAAGAATGGTGAGCATTCATCATTTTGGAACAAGGTCTCATACTTAGGGGGAGATAAGTTTTTGTTTGTCTTTGAAAATAATATTGAAAGGGATTTTTACCTAGGAGGAGTATATAGTCTTAAAAAAAAATGAGTTGATTTCTGGTTGATAAAAACGCTTTTAAAACTGCGCTTATCCAGTTTTGAGATTTTATGATTCATTAATCGAAATTTTCTTGACATTAAAAGAATACTAAAAAAAGATATTTACCATGTTCAAAAATCTCTTACCCCTATTTTTAATATTTACACTTGTTTCCTGCGGAACCGGACAAAATAATAATCAACTGACTTCAACTGAAGGAAAAGTTGAATTTGAATTTTTGGATTCGCTCGTGGTAGAATCTCTATCTGAACTTTACCTTGCTGACAAAAATGAGAATACAGGGCAACTCCTTTTCAATGAGAGACAGATGAATGAGTTAATCATTACAGATCTGGAAGGGAAAATAATTTCACGTTTTGAACCAAAAGGGGAAGGTCCGAATCAAGTGGAAACGCCCTTGGAAGTAGCATTTTGGAAGGAGGGAATCGTATTAAAGGAAATGTCTTCTGAGAACAAGTTTAACTTTTTTGATCGGGACTTTAGAAAAATAGCCCAAAGTCCACCTCTTTCAAAAGGTTTAAGTTTTATTTCCATGTATAATTCCAATAGAAGTTTTTCAATTTTTGAAAAAGATGGCAAATCCTTGATTTTAGGTCAGGAGCTGAATATGCTTGACGAACAGCTTTTAGCCGAAAAATCTGAAAATCCGCTGATTTATGAAAAGGCAGAAATAGGTTATATCTATGATGTGGATTCAAAAGATATAACCAGGATCAACTTATATCCTGAAACATGGAAGCCAAGATTGGAGCAAAAGTGGGTGGGATTCAAAAGTTCCTATGTGCAGGTTTCTAAAACCGATCAAAAAGTTGCCGTGCTTCCAAGTGTTGGCAATGAGTTGTTTTTTTATGATTTAGATGACACTGGTATTTCCCCGATATCCCAAATTTCACTTTTCCACCCTGATCGAAATGAGAATTTGATCTTCGACGTCAAAAAGGAATATTTTTTATATCCGCTTTTCACACAGCTATTTAGTGGGGGGAATTACTTTTTGGTAGAATTTTACACTGAAGTGCCTCAGGATATCTATGATTCATTTCGGGCAAAAGGAGAGGGTTACCAAAGTGATCCTGAATACTGGGAAACATTACAAAAGCATTGGAAAGCCAAATATATCCTGACTGATAAAAATGGCAACCAAGGAGCCATTTCAGAACTACCAATTCCCGGCGTGGTCCATTTTATGGATGCCAACGATATAGTATATATCAAGCCTACTTCCAAAACGGAATTGGATTACAATGTCTTCTATCGGTATCAAGTGACCTTGAAGTAGGATTTCAAAAAAGAAATTCTATGGATTTTGAACCCTAAATTACTGGAGTAAAAAAAATGCCGAATCATTCCAAGCCAAAAAAACCCTTAAATCATCAATGCCTGATTTTCGGATTGGGGTGGGGTAATCTGCAGGCTGCTGGAGGCCGAGATACTTTTCCTCAGTTCTTCATCCAGCTTTCTGGCTTCGGTTTTGATCATTTTGAGAAAGTGCAATGTTTCCATAGAGGGTTTTTTGGGATCGATAATTTCCAGTATCCCGATGATATTGGCCAGTTTGGCGCGCATCAGGTGTGTTTGGTTGAAAGTCACCGTCGTCAGGTATTGGCTTTGTTGCCGGAAAAGGGATTCTGTTTTTTTCCTTTCGGAGATATCAAAGAAACAGCCCGCCATGACCAAGGGTTCGCCCTCAGGACTCCACTGCAGGACTTTGCCATATCCCAAGACCCAGATATCTTTCTTATGGAGATTTTTGATTCTAAACTCACAGTGGAACGGAAGCTTGCCTTTGCTCGCAAAATGCTCCTTTAGATTTCCTTCCACTTTGGACCGATCGGAGGGGTGAACATGTTTTTTCCATTTCACATTCTTTTGGCCTTTGGTTTTTTGGATAGCACTGTATCCAAAAATCTCATTCAGAGATAGGCTCAGCTGATCTGATTGCTGTGCAATATCCCAAATCCAAAATCCGATCAGGTTTTCTTCAAGCAATCCCTCCATCAGGGAATTTTTTGCATGAATATCATTGATGCTGTCGGGGAAATGCACTGATTTTTCGTTGACATTGTCGGAATTGTGTCCTATACCGGTGATGTCGATTTTTCCGTCAGGATCTGAGGTGATGGTAAACTCCCATTTGGTCCAGCCAAAAGCCGACCCATCCGGTTTTATCTTTCTCATTTCCTGTGTAAATTTCCTTTCACCTTCCTTCAGACATTTTTCCAACAGAAACTGGAAATTTGAAAAGTCCTTGTAATAAACCAATTCCGAAAAGGAAGATCCGGAGGCTTGGGTTTTCAAAAAGCCGGTTTCTTTTTTAAGATGTTCATTGCTATCCAATATATTAGCATCCCTATCCAGGTGGATAAAATAAAAGTAATCTGAATGCTTAAAAAAATCTTTCATCAAATAGAAATGATTATAGGTTGAGTTGAATAACGAAAACGCATATTCATTATACAAATTACATATAAACTAATATAAAAAGCAAAAAAATTGTTTTTATCCGGAAACTGACCCAAAATATGGAATCTATTTATTTATTGAATCGCACAGAATTTGGTTCTGAATCGAACCTTGGACAAGTAATGACTTTGGAGGAAGCCTTGGAACTGTTGAGCCTTTGGGTCAAAAACGACAAGCTGCTTTTTCACATGAAGCAGGTGGGACATCTGATGAAAGCCTATGCTGCGGCAAAGGGATATGACGAATCCATGCAGCACATGTGGCATTTGGCCGGATTGCTTCATGATGCCGATTGGGACCAATGGCCTGATCAGCATTGCCGTAAAATCATAGAAGAATTGGAGTCAAGGAATATCGATCCACGGATTATCCGGACCATAGCCTGCCATGGACCGAGGTATTTTGGTGTAGAGCCCGTGACCGAGATGGAAAAGATGCTTTATGCCTTTGATGAATTGTCAGGTTTTGTCCATGCCTACTCCCTGATGCGGCCACAGGGATATGAAGGAATGGAAGTCAGCGGTGTCAAAAAAAGGCTGAAAGACAAAACCTTCGCTGCCCAGGTCAGCAGAGAAGATATTGCCGATGCTTCAGAAAGGGCAGGAATACCCGTGGAGGAATTGATCAGTTTTGTGATAGCGAATCAGCTGAGGGCATAAAAAAAAGGACTATTCGTCCTTTTCTTCATATTCTCTCAGTTCTGCCTGAACCTCCCGAAGTGGTTTTAGATTTTCGGGAATCGGTGGATTCAGTTCCTCGTCTTTTTCATAAGGGAACACTTCTATGATCGGACTTTCGGTCACTTCGGTTACCCGGAAAGAAACGAGCATGTTGTTCAGACTTTCAAAGATCCTTTCGTAGGCTTCTTTCACATCATGCGCTGTGACAATCATGAACTGTGTCACTTTCTTTTCTTTGCCGCTGTCGCCATCAGCTACGATATAGGTGATTTTGCATTTGTGCCAAATGTCGATATCCTCATAGAAAAACACATCTACCAGATTGCTTTTGCTGATATTGGTCACCTGAAAGTCTCCACGGATGACAGATCCAAGCATGTCATAAATCCTCGCCTCAGCTTCCGTAAATGACACGGCATCTACCAGATATTGCTCGGAGACATTTTTGAGCAGGCCTTGCTCAGTTTCTTTGGCATATTTTACTTTACACAAAAACCAGGTTCTCATAAATCAATTTTTCAAATTCAGGAAGCGAAGGTAAGTCATATTGGCAAAAGCCACAATGAAAAATGTCGATTTAGAATTCAATTAAAATTCCCTTATATTTTGACAGAACAATTCACCGATGTGGGACAAAATCATCTATAGTTTTCCGATCCAGCTGTTGATTTTGCATCTGAAAAAGAATCTTTTTCTAGTGGCACTGTGGGTAATGTTGGCGCTGATCATTTTGCAGAAGTTGGGAACGGTTTTGGGAATTCCCTTTCTTTTTCTTGATCCGGAGTATTTGAATCAGGTTTCCTGGCAGGGGTTTTTTCTGGTGGGAGTGACGCTTGCTATCTTCACCATGTCATTCCACATGACGACTTACATTCTTGACGGCTCCAAATTTAAATTTCTGGCGGTCGTCCAAAGACCATTTATCCATTATTGTGTCAACAATTCGATCATACCCTTGGGATTTTACATCCTGTACCTCGTGGCATTCATTACTTTTCAGTTTGACAATGAGCATGAGAACAATTGGATCATTCTCGTTTATTTTTTGGGATTTGCAGCCGGTACATTGACTACCTACACCTTGATGTTCGTTTATTTTGCACTTACCAATAAGGACTTTTTCAAACTTTTTGCTGACAGCGTAGAAAAGAGGCTTCGCAAAACCAAAATCCCACGGGCCAATATGCTCAGGCGGATCAAGGAAAGTCAAAAAGCAAAAGACAAGGTAATGGATTACTTGGACCTCAATATGAGATTTAGGCCCGTGAGACAGGATTTGGCCAGGTTTGAAACCCATCAGCTGCTGCGTGTCTTTGACCAAAACCACCTCAATATGGTTCTGATTCAGATTGCGTTGATCGGGCTGATTTTGATTTTGGGTTTGTTTAGGGAAAATCCATTCTTACAGATTCCCGCTGCGGCAAGTAGCATTTTGCTTTTTTCTATTCTGACGATGGCGGTAGGGGCCTTGGCGTTTTGGCTGCGAGATTGGTCGACTCCGATCGTGATCGGCGGCATCCTGCTGTTCAATATTTTGTCGGGCAGTCAGATTCTCAACAGACCGCATACTGCTTTTGGGATGGATTATGACTCAGATCCTGCGGTATATGACCTTGACCATCTCAATAAGCTGCTGCATGCGGACAGTGTGGCAAAAGACAAACAATATGCTTTAAAGATTTTGGAAAACTGGAAGGCCAAGTTTCCCTTGGGATCAAAGCCAAAAATGGTTTTTGTCGCCACGAGTGGGGGAGGACAGCGGGCCGCTTTGTGGACTGTACGCGTATTGCAGGAAGTGGAGAAAGCAAGTGAAAACCAGTTTTTCAAGCATACCCAAATGGTTACCGGTGCATCAGGCGGGGTTGTGGGGGCTGCTTTTTTCAGGGAATTGTATCTCAGGGCTAAGGATGAAAAACTGGATTTGTTTGATCCAAAGTACCTCGATCAGATCTCCGCTGACAACCTCAATCCGATCATTTTCACCCTATTGGTCAATGACCTCCTGATCAGAAACCAATCTTTCCATTACAATAACCGAAAATACCTCAAAGACCGGGGGTATGCCTTCGAAAACCAATTCAACATCAATACCAAAGGAATCATGGAAAAGCCCATAGCGGCGTACAGGATCCCTGAATTTGAAAGTAAAATCCCCATGCTTCCCGTCACGCCCTTGATCACCAATGATGGTAGGAAGCTGTACATCGCACCGTATCCGATGTCCTATATGGGGATATCAATGGACAGGGCCGATGGAGTGGAGGAGAAGAGCCAAGGAATAGATTTTCAGCGGTTTTTTGCCCATCATGGTGCGGACCAATTGAGGTTTATCAGTGCTTTGAGGATGGGCGCGACTTTTCCATTTATTACTCCAAACGTACAGTTGCCGTCTAGTCCAAGGATGGAGACGATGGATTCGGGATTGTCAGACAATTTTGGCGTGCAGGATGCCCTTCGGTTTATGTATGTTTTTCAGGATTGGATCAATGAAAATACCTCAGGCGTGGTGTTGATTACCATCAGGGATTCAGAAAAATTTTCGGAAATCCAACAAAAACAGCCACCATCATTATTTGAGAAGCTTTTTACCCCGATCAAAAACATTTATATCAATTGGGACAATGTGCAGACCCTCAACAATGAAGTCACCTACAACAGGATGAAGGAATCCATGCCCTTCCTTTTGGAACGGATTGAGTTTGAATATTCCACCCTGCAGTACCTCAAAGAAATGGGATTGGCAGATCAGGAAGGGGTGTTTAATCCAAAGCAACAAGAAATTCTCCGGGCTTCTTTGAATTGGAGGCTTACGGCAAGGGAGAAAAAATCCATCATTGACAATATCCACAGCTACAAAAACCAACAGTCAATGGAGAAATTAAAAGCCATTGATTTTCTACAATAACCTCAGCGAGTTACTTCGGTCATCGGTCTTTTGTCTGTTATCTAAAGCCAGATACCTAACTGACCTCTCTGCGGATATCCACTCCAAATCCTCAATCAATTTCAACTTCTTTTTCGAAGGCAAGCAAAGCTTCAGAATTCCCTACGACATAGACCAAGTCGCCGAGTTTGAGTTTCATGGTACCGCTGATGTTGGACGTGGTGGTATCCCCGCGCTTGACTGCAACAATGTTTATGCCCAACAATTCCCTGATTTTGGCTTCTTTGAGGGGTTTGTTGATGAATGGTCCTGAATCTTTCTCAACTTTAAATCCTACAAGGTTGATCTCCGGAAGGGCTATCTTTAGTCGTCCTTTAGCAGCATCTGAGGGTTTTCTGAACATCTCATAATTGAAAGAGCGGACTTCTTCCGTAAAACTTTCAATGTCATGCCTTGAAACAAGGTATTTGCCCAATACCCTGGTGAATATTTCGATAGAGGTTTCGAATTCCTCGGGGATCACCTCATCTGCGCCGAGTTTGTGGTTTTCCTCCATTTCGTTGACATACCTTGTCCTGACGATGATGTAGGGATTGGTGGTCATATACCGGATGTTGGATATTATCCTTTTGGTCGCAGCCGCACTTGATATGGCGATGACGGCGACCCTTGCTTTGTGGATATTGACATGTTCAAGCACGGATTCATTAGCGGCATCCCCAAAGAAGATAGGTTCGCCATTGGCCGCTTCCTTTCGCACCGTGACGGGATTCATTTCGATGATTACATAAGGGATATTGGCCGACCTTGCTGCTTTGGCAAGGTTGTGTCCATTGAGTCCAAATCCGATAATAACAAGGTGGTCTTTGAGGCCGGTTTCCTCCATGGGAGGGTTTTTTGGAACATCCTCATTCCCGAATTTTTCATTGAGTTTGTTTGGCAGGGACAAGGCAAGGATAGATTTTGAAAACGATTCCCTTTTCTTCAGAAAAAATGGAGTGATCGCCATTGTCAAAATGGAAATGGCAAGGAAAAACTGGTAAGTGGTCGGGTCCATCAGTTCATACTTCATTCCTTCTTTCGCCAAAAGCAAAGAAAATTCACCGATCTGAAAGATCGAAAAACCCACAATAAAAGCTTCTTTAAAGCCCTGTCCGATGGCCCTCACAGAAAAAGCCACAATGATGAATTTGACCAAAAAGGTCAAAGCTGTCAAACCCAAAATGAGCAGGATATTGGAAAACAGGAACCCAATGTCGAAGAGCATTCCCACGGATACAAAGAAAAAACTCAAAAACACTTCTCTAAACGGGAGGATTTTGCCGGTAGCATGGTGGCTGTAGTCGGATTCGCTGATGATCAGTCCGGCCAAAAACGCACCCAAACCCAAGGAAAGTCCCAATAAAGAAGTCAGGTAAGCCACAGCAAAACAGATGACAATGATGCTGAGAAGGAATAGTTCTTCGTTTCTAGTTTTGGCAATTCGGAACAGGAGCGAAGGGATCAGGTATTTGGCGCTCAGGAATGTCAGGATAATTACCGCAATCCCTTTCCCGGCCAAGAGAAGCAATGAAAGGGCAATATTGTCCGTCTCACCCGCTAGCATCGGAATGAAAAGCATCAAGGGAACGATCACCACATCTTGGAAAATCAAGATCGCCAAAGTGGTACGTCCCGAAATAGTATTGACTTGCCCGCCTTCCTGAAGCAGTTTGAGGACGATGGCAGTAGAACTCAGTGAAATGAGAAACCCGAGAAAAACGGACACATTCCAATCAAACCCAAAAAAGTGAGTGATTATTGTCGTGACCAAAATGGTAATAAATACCTGGAGTGACCCACCGATAAATACCGCTTTTTTGATGGATAAGAGGCTTTTTAGAGAAAATTCCATGCCGATCACAAACAAAAGCAGGATGACGCCGATTTCGGAAAGTGCCTCGACAGTTGTGGAGGCGGTGACCAAGGACATGCCATAGGGACCCGCTATTGCACCTGTAAATAAAAACCCGATAATGGTCGGGATTTTGAACCGCATAAAGAGCAAAATCACCAAAGTGGCCAAGCCAAAAATCCATACAATGTCAGATAGCATGGGAAGTTCAACTGCTGCAAAAATAAAATGAAGCATGTTTTTAAGCTTTGATGGATTTTACCGTTTCACAAAATACAACTTAAAACCTTAGAAAATTCCCGAAAGAAATTTATAAGGCCGAAAGAAAATGATAAAAAGCAGGGATTTGGTTTGGAATGACTATTTCACCATCCTGAGAATGAGTGCTTCACCCATCAATAGGCGAGCCCAAGTTTTTTGTAAATGAAATGCATCAGCCAAGCGGGCCCGATCATCAAGAACTGAACATCTTTGAAGAAAGAAGGTTTTTTTCCTTCGATTTTATGTCCATAAAACTGGAATATCCAAGCCAAAATAAAGATGGCGATGCTGACTGCCCAAAGGGGAACAGGAGAAACCAAATTGATTAAATTAGCGACAGCGAGGCACAATGCCGAGAAGAAAAACATACCCAAAGCCAAGGGAGGAGACAGAGAAACATAATAAAACAAGACAATCACCAGCGCCAGCGTAGCCCAATTGGCAAAATCACCCAAAAAAGGCAAGAGCGCTTCAAGGGATCCGGAAGGAATACTATAAATCAATCCCACAATGCTGAAAAAAATTGCCGGCACACATATCCAATGGATGGTTTTATTAGTTTCATTCTGGTGGCTTTGGCCATATTCCAATAGCAGGTCATCGATTTTTCTCATGGTATTTGGGTAGATAGAGGGGTTTGGTTTTTGGATAATCTGCATTAAATTAATAAATAGCCTTTAAATATCTTCTTTGATTCAAAAATAATGTTGAGCTATTGGGAAAAGAAACATTTTGTCAACTATGATTTGATCGTCGTCGGAGGAGGAATTGTCGGATTGTCGACCTCCATCCAATTCAAAATCAAGTTTCCTGAATCCAAAGTACTTGTTTTGGAAAGGGGAATTTTCCCAAGTGGGGCAAGTTCCAGAAATGCAGGTTTTGCCTGTTTTGGCAGTTTGACCGAAATCCTGGATGACCTCAACTACATGTCGGAAACCGAAGTCCTGCAATTGGTCGAAAAAAGGTATCGTGGACTATTGTCCATCAGGGAATTTTTTGGAGATGAGCGACTCGGTTATTTGCCCACGGGCGGATTGGAACTTCTGACCGAAAAGGAAATGTATGCCTTGCAATCCCTTGATAAAATCAACCATTTGCTTGATCCGATTTTCAATGAACCGGTTTTTGAACAAGTGGTGGATATCACACCATTTGGATTTTCAAACAAAGTGCAGGCAGTAATCAGGAATAAATTTGAGGGAGAGTTGGACTCGGGAAAATTCCTTTTGTCCCTTTGGGAAAAATGTCAGGAGCTGAATATTAAAATACTGACCGGGTCAAAGGTTTCGAAAATTGACGTGGAAAAGAAAACGGTTTTTGTCCAAAACCCAACCGAACAGGAGAATATAGACTTCTACGCCGACAAAATAGCCGTTTGTACCAATGCATTTACAAACCTTCTGTTACCAGGATTGGACATTCAGCCGGGTAGGGGACTGGTGATGGTCACCAAACCGATTCTCAAGGAAATTCCGCTTTCGGGAACATTCCATTTTGACAAAGGGTACGTTTATTTCAGAAAAGTGGAGGATAGAATCCTATTGGGCGGTGGACGGAATATTGACTTTGAGGGAGAAAACACCCTATCCATGGAAGTCAATCCCAAAATCAAAGAATACCTACTGGATATCCTGCATGGAATCATTCTTCGTGATACCGATATTGAAATGGACCTGTGGTGGACGGGAATCATGGCTTTTGGAAAAAACAAAAAACCTATTGTTGAAATGGTGGGAAAAAATGTTGGTATCGCTGTCAGATTGGGCGGAATGGGGGTTGCCATTGGCTGGCAAACCGCCGAAGAGTTGGTAAACATCCTCTCGGAGGTGTAATTTTCCAAAAAATTCTTAATTTCAGTTTTTTATAATTTTATAAAACATTAATGATAACAAAACATAAAGAGCCCACCGTCCTAGAAGCCCTGTTTCCTATTGCTTTCTTAATTGTTTTCTTGGTCATCAATATCTGGATTTTTGGAACGGATGCCCTGTCGGGTTCCAACCAAATGGTACTCATTTTTTCTGCGGCGGTTGCCGCTTTGATGGCCGTTTACCGCTTGAAATTCAGATGGGAAACTTTGCAGGATGGGATCGTCAAAAGTATCTCCTCTGCCATGTCGAGCATATTGATCTTATTACTGATCGGGGCTTTGGCCGGAACTTGGATGATAAGCGGAATTGTCCCGGCGATGATCTATTATGGATTGCAGGTGCTCAATCCGACCATATTTTTACTTGCTGCCTGCATCGTCTGCTCTGTAGTATCTATTGCAACGGGAAGTAGCTGGACGACAGTGGCCACGGTGGGGGTGGCATTGTTGGGAATCGGCAAAGCACTTGGTTTTGAAGAAGGGATTATCGGTGGGGCTATTATCTCAGGAGCATATTTTGGGGATAAAATGTCACCGCTTTCCGATACGACTAACCTTGCTCCGGCCATGGCAGGCACGGATTTGTTTACCCACATCAGGCACATGACCAAGACGACAGTTCCAACTATGATCATTACCCTGATTATATTTGGGGTTATAGGGGTTTTTTCAGGTGCTCAAGGTTCGGTAGATCAGGTGAAGGACATTTCAGCAGTTATTTTGGGACAATTCAATATTTCGGGATGGCTTTTCATCGTTCCCATAGTAGTCATTGTCATGATTGTGAAGAAAGTTTCTGCAGTTCCAGCCTTGTTGGCCGGAGCCATTCTTGGGGGATTGTTTGCCATCATTTTCCAGCCTCAAATCATTCAATTGATAGCAGGTAGCTCTGATTTTGGATATGCTTACCAGTCTTTCAAAGCTGTTATGATGGCCTTATATGGAAGTATAAGTGTGGTCACTACCAATGACATTGTGAATGAGTTATTGATTACCCGGGGAATGTCGGGGATGTTGAACACCATTTGGCTGATCGTTTGCGCCATGGCTTTTGGCGGAATCATGGAAGAAAGCGGCATGCTCAAAGTATTGGCAGAAGCCGTCATCAGGAAAGTCCACTCCGTAGGTTCGCTGATCGCTTCCACGGCGGCTACCTGTGTGTTTTTCAATGTTACCACCTCGGACCAATACCTGGCGATTTTGGTGCCCGGAAGGATGTATGCCAACGTCTATAGAAAGCGCGGTCTAAAACCTGAAAATCTTAGTAGAACTTTAGAGGACAGTGCGACTGTTACATCTGTATTGATACCTTGGAATACCTGCGGCGCCACCCAAGCTTCAGTGCTCGGAGTTGCAACTTTGGCTTATGCCCCGTACTGTTTTTTCAACATCATCAGCCCGATCATGACCGTTCTTTTCGGTTACCTGAAATTGGGAATAAACTATTATAGTGAAGAAGAAATGAAGGAGATAAGAAAGGAGTTGGCAGCATGATACCAATGAAAATCTCAAAACTTGAAATCAACGATTTGCCTCTTGGTCAGTTTGAGGGGGATATCGTATTGGTGGACAAGAAGGAACAGATAAATGAAGTAATCGATGAAATCAGCCGACATGAATTGGTGGGTTTTGATACTGAAACACGTCCTTCATTTACCAAAGGAACCCAACATCAGGTGGCCTTGCTCCAATTGGCTACCGAAGATGTGGCGTTTTTGATCAGGTTAAATCAAATCGGGATGCCAGGAATCCTTAGAGAATTGCTTGAGGCAAAGCATATTGTCAAAGTGGGCGCTGCCGTCCATGACGACCTGAAGGCTTTGAAAAAAATCAGGGAAGGTTTCCTGCCGGAAAATTTCTTTGACCTTAATGAAGAATTGAAAAAAGTGGGTTTCCAAAATGTAGGAGTCAGGAACCTCGCCGCCATGGTTTTGAATGTGAGGATCTCCAAATCAGAACAGGTGTCCAATTGGGAAGCGCAGACCCTCACCGAAAAGCAGTTGCTCTATGCAGCTACAGATGCCTGGATATGCCGGGAGATTTACAAAAAATTGCATTATCAGGGTTACTTGGACCCATTTCTCAATCCCCAACCATAATCACTCCCTCCAAATCCTTTGCTTTTGCAATCACCATTTCCCAGATTCCATCGGGTACAGATAAGTTGATTTCGCAGATGTTGTCAAATTTCTGAGCGGCAATTTCCAGATCATATTCTTTTACCAATTTCATGACATGATTCATTTCCTGATAGCCAAAGTGCAGGGTCAGCTCCATTCGGTCCTCTGTTTCGATGACCTGATTGTTTAGAATCGACTCCGCAGCAGCAGTTTTGTAGGCATTGATCAAACCTCCCACCCCAAGCTTTGTTCCCCCAAAATACCGCACTACCACGATCAGGACATTGGTCAGGGAATGAGACCGGATCTGCCCGAGAATCGGGTCGCCAGCGGAATGGTTTGGTTCGCCGTCATCATTCGTGCGAAAAACATCTTTGTTTTTACCCAACATGTAAGCATAACAATGGTGTCTTGCGTCGAAATACTTTTTGTGAAGGCTTTCCAAAATCCCCTTTATTTCCTGTTCGGTTTTGACCGGATAGGCAAATGCCAAAAATTTGCTGCCTTTTTCTTTGAAAAGACCTTCAGATACAGTTGCCAAGGTGAGGTAAGATGCGTTCTTATTCAAAATAATCAGGGTTTGAGAAGATATGGCAGATACCGCCATTCACCTTTTTGAAAAGGAGTTTAAAATAAAACCTAATGTAAGTACGCAATTATGCCAGTAGATTGGATATCCATTTGAATTTTTGTCTGCAGACTGAAATACCAGGTACATCCCTGCCCGACGACAGGCGGGGGTCTTCCGACTTCGGTCTTCCGTCCAGCTGAATAACAATATAGGGTTACCGGCAAAGATATATTCATGCAAAACCTTTCCGACAAATTAACCTACAAATAAAAATCTATTCAAGTTTAAGTGGTATTTTAGCATACCATATGAAGGATTTGTCAAAACCGGAATTGATATTCTTAAAGCCAAATAAGAATGAAAATGGACAGCTTCATTTCATGGAAGAGCCCACAAGCATCCCATTTGCGGTGAAGAGATTGTTTTGGCTTGACCGCATCACCGAGGATGTTACGAGAGGAATACATGCGCATCGTGAGGAATTGCAGGTACTAGTCTGTTTGTCGGGTCGTGTCACTGCGTTGCTTGAAAATCTCAACGGAGAAAAGTTTTCTTTTGAATTGGACTCTCCCTCCAAAGCCCTCTTTGTGCCTGCGATGGTTTGGACGGAATTTAAATTTGGCAAAGATGCGGTATTGTTGGGGATTTCTGACAGGCAGTTTTCCGAAGAGGATTACATCCGGCAAAGAGAGGAATTTGATTCCTTTCAGAAAAATTTCGCAGGAAATTCCCAAACTAATGCTGATTAGAAAAAGTATCTTTTCCTGAAAACCTGCTTTTTTGCAATCCTTTGAAGATTCTGAGTAAATAATGTATCGGAAATTTCCAAAACTGATTAGCCATGGAATCCAAACCTTTAGTCACTGTAATCCTGACTGCTTTCAATCAAAGCCTCTTTATTGTAGAGACTTTGAACAGCCTCCAAAGCCAGGGTTATCCCAATCTTGAGGTTTTTATCATTGACAATGGAAGTAAGGACAAAACCAAGCAAATAATCCTTGATTGGCTAGAGACCAACAAACCTTCATTCAAATTTTCAACTTTTTTTAGAGACGAGACCATGCCCTATTGTCAATCTTTCAACGAGATTTTTTTGAAAAGCAAAGGCAAGTATCTCATCGACCTGTCAGGGGATGATGTCATTTTGCCGGGCCATATATCCGACTCTATTGAAAAACTTCAGCAGTCAATAGGCGCTGCCTGCTGTTTTTCGGACGTATTGATGGAATTTCCAAACGGTAAAAAAAGAACCTTCTATAAGAGGACTGCAGATGGCCATCTCAACCAGAAAGTTAAAATCGGGGATATTTACAGCAGCATAGTAGAAAGAAATCCGGTATCATCGGTGTCATTGGTTTTTGATTCGTCCATCTTCACCAAAGCGGGGGGATATGATGAAAGCCTCTCCTATGAGGATTTTGACATCATGGTCAGATTGGCGAGGGATTATCAGTTTGTATATTCTAACCATATCGGGATCAAAAAAAGGATCCATTCCAAGTCTTTTTCCGCAGGTCAATATCTTCCAAAAAAATCCGAGATGTTGCCTTCAACCTTGAAAGTCTGCCAAAAGATCAAAAAGATGAACAGGAGGCCCAAAGAGGACAAAGCGTTGCTCAGGCGGATACTTTTCGAAACCAAGCATGCACTTTTGTCGGCTAACTTCGAAATAGCCCGGGGGTTTATCTCTTTGGGACGTGAACTTGGAGCCAAAGGATTGAAATTTTCTATGTACAATTCCTGGGCAAATATGAAAATGGATATTTCGGGTTTATACCTTCTTTTCAAGAAAATCAACCCACGATAACTTCTACCATTTTTTCCCGGTGAAGGTATTTGTTGGCCACTTCCATGACATCGTCGGGTTTTGCATGGAGGATATAATCCAGGTTTTGTTGATAAAAGCCAAAATCCAATCCCGCTTGGTGGATGGATTTGAACCTTCCTATCAGTTCAAACCCGGAACTGAATTGGGACAAAAGCTTACCAATCATGTAATTCCTCACGACTTCCAGTTCGTTGGTAGACACGGGTTCGTTTTTTAACTTATCGATTTCCTTATATACTTCATCGATCACTGCTTCATCGTGTTCTTTGATCACATCCGCCATCACTACCCAATAGTCCGCATTTTTCAATCCGCCGATACTGCTGTAGATGCCATAGGTATGGCCTTTGTCTTCCCGGATGTTTTTGATCAGCCTGCTTCCAAAGTACCCGCCCAGGATGGTGTTCATCAGGTTCAATTTGAAATAATCGGGATGGTTTTTTGGGATCAGGTGACAGCCGATTCTAATACTGCTTTGGACTGATTTTTCTTTTACTTCGGCTACCCTTTGGTGTTTTTGGTCTGGGAATCCTGTGGTTGGATTTTGAAAAAACGCCACGGGAATATTTCCGATCTCCCGGATGATATTTTCAAGTTGTGAATCATCCAGATTTCCGGTAAGGAATATTTCAGAATTTGTCCAAAGGTCTTTTTTATAAAATTCAATTAAGTCCTCCCGGTGAACCAAATCCACGTCTTTTTCTTCTGTAATCTGACCGAAGGGGTGGTTTTCACCAAAAAGTGCTTTTCTGAATAATTGCGATGCCCTGTGGCTGTTTTTTTCTCTGTTAATATGGATGCTCAGCGCCTTTTGTTTTTTACGCTTGGTAAGTTCTTTTTCAGGAAAAATGGCCTCGGTAAGTAATTCCCTATAGACAGGCAAAACTTTGTCAAAGTGTTTCTTGGTAGTCAGAATGGAAAGTCCATGATTTTCAAATCCCGACTCTGTTTCCACTTCTGAAGCATAGGTGTCAAAAAAATCATCCAATGTTGCGGCATCTTTGGTCAGCGTTCCTTCCGTGACCATTTCCAGGGCAAAATAAGGAACCAATAATTTGCTGTTGGAGGTCTCGTTGATCGTCGAACTGATTTCAAGCTTGACAGCGTCGATTTCAGGGGTGGGTATAAAATACAAATGGACTCCGTTTGGAAGAGTCCTTTGTATTGGTGTGGGAAATTCTATTGATGAGGGTATTTTAAACTCAGGTGCTTTGGATCTGTCCAGCATTATTCTCTTCCGGCAATGGTATAGGTTAACGATAATCTCAAAGTTTCTGCCAAGGGATGGTTTTGTACCTGAGGAACTAGATAAGAGAAATCAAAGCCAAGTTTGTTGTAATCAATTCCAAAACCCATGGTAAAATATCTTCTGCCACCTTTGTTCGGGTTTTCGTAGAAATATCCTGTTCTCAACGCAAATACATTATTATAAATATATTCCATACCGAAGGAAATCATGACTTCCTGCATTTCTTCACTGAATCCATCAGGCGCATCAACAAATGACGTAAACATTCCATTGATCAAAGGTCTATTTGGGTCCCTTCCTCTTTCAATGATAAAATCTCCATTGTCATCAGTGACCAATACCCCATTTTCATCTCTTTTCAAAACTGGTGGAGATGGTACCATCAGCTTGTTGAAATCCAAAGTGAAAGTCAATGAATTCATGTCATTGATATTCATCAGGTAGGCAGTACCGATTCGGAAGTTGGTTGGGATGAAGTCCAGATCATCGGCACTGTTATAAGTGATTTTTGGCCCGATGTTGTTGATAGAAACACCCCAAGAAAATTCTCCGGATTTATTCCCTGTAAGCACTTCAGTATTGTAATATAATCCCACGTCAGTACCGATAGTGACACCGGGTCTACTTTCAGCACCACCTGCAGAGGAGATATTGCCGGATAAGTTGGAATGGATAAATCTGGCGGACAAGCCTAAACCAAGTTTTTCTGATAATTTTCTGGAATAAGTTCCTCCGACTGCGATGTCTCTAGGGGTAAATTCACCCAATTCATTTCCTCTACCGTCTGTCAATTGGATATCACCCATATTGAAATACCTCAGGTCAAATCCCCATGCGGATTTGTCATCGATTTTGCGGTAGAAGGTCAGGTAACTCAATGACATGTCATTGACCAATCTGCCCAACCAAGGAGAGTAAGAAAGTGATACACCCATCTCTGTGTCGATGAATGCCAACTTACCGGCGTTCCAATGTGCCGAAAAAGCATCAGGGCTAGTCGCCACACCGGCGTCTCCCATAGCGGAATGTCTGCTGTCAGGTGCAAAATTCAAAAATGGAACTGCAGTAGTGATTACCCGTCTGTTTGGGTCCTGTCCGGACACAATGGTTGAATTCTGTCCCAATACTGGTAATGCAAACAGGATTATCCCTGAAAAAATCGAGAGGGTGATAAGGGGTTTTATCTGTATTTTCATTGAATAATGATTTTTCCGCTCTTAGTTTCAGATGAATTGTCTTTTTCTGAAATGAGCATTAGGGTGTAAATATAAGTTCCTTTTACGGGATATTTGGTTGTTGAACGGAAAAAATTCCATTCGATTCCATCCAGTAAAAAATCGGCTTCTACATAACGGCGCTGTATTGAAAATATTTCACTGCCGTAAATAGAATAAATTTTTAATTCAAGGTTGATTGTCTCATTTGGTCTATTATGGGCCACTCTAAATTTACTGCTTTCCGTCGCCGGATTTGGGTAAGTGCCATACTCTAAGATCTTTAATTCCAAAGACCCCTTGATTTCGATTTCTTGGGTGACTTCAGAACGGTTTCCCACATTATCCCATGCAGATACAGTAACGGTGTTTTTACCTTCCTTGAGATCAGCCAATAATGTGTTTATTTCTCCCTGTTCAAAGCCATTGTTTGTCGCCTTGAAACTTTGATTGAGAATGACTGGGTCTTGGTTATTGATGACCAACTCAATGTCTTGTCCTGCAACTTGAGAAGAAATGTTGATTCCGCTTTGGTCCTGTAACTGGATGAAAATGGGAAGGTTCGAAAACGGGAATGATTGACTTGCATTTGTTTTTTCCTGCCCATAAAATAAACCAATGCTTGGACCCTGATTGTCTGCAGAAGTGTAGGTCGCTGTACCGCCAATCGGGATCTGGATGGCTCCGATGGCTTCATCTCCTCCTTCATTCAGGCTTGCAAACAGCCTGATGTTACCCAATCCTACTTTGGTATCGATATTTTTTGGAACAAATACATTGGCGGTAAAAGCCCCTTCTTTGACTTCACCTTTACCTCTGAAGAGCACGTTCACTTCCTCCAGAAAATCCGCCGGCGCGCTCTCATCGCCAAGTGACTTGAGGGTTTGGGCTTTATCTGTAATCTGGATGTCAAAGACCCCATTGCTTGTCGGTAACATGGCCCCTGTCAGCGGATCGATGATTTTCCCCTTGATCTGAACCTGCTGCATGGCCCTCAAGGTATCCGTTTCTGCTTCCAAAACAATATCCCAAATCGGGTCAGTTTGGGTGGTCAGCTCAGGTACGGACAATTTTAGCGAAGGATCACCGAGAAGTGAAAAGTTCCTGTTGAAGGGTCCATTGAGGCTATTGTTTTTCGTTAGCCTGAAGATTTCTCCCAAATCCCTTGTTTCACCGTTGTCTTTTTCAAATACCGATTCCACGAATGCCGTATTCAATGCAAAATTGACACTGCTGAAAACAGGCCGCCCTGTAGTCAACAATCCGATTGCTCCTTTTTTTTCTGCAAAAAGAAATTCCTCTGCGCCGGATCGGATGAAAGGACTATCGTGCCTTCCAAATTCACAGGTAGCGGTCACAATCAAAGGAAGAAGTGGGTTTTCCGGCCAATCATAAATATCTGAAACAGTGAATACCCTTTCCGCAGTCAGGGTGGTTTCATTGCCATGGCCAATATAATTGAGGATCAAAACGCCGTCTTCTATAGTCGACTTTAAAGCTGACTTGGCAGCAGGAGAGCTCTGGGCATTTCCTGACCTGAGTTGCTGGTAGCGGTCAAGGTAGATTTTTTTGATCTGGTATTCGGGATGATTTTCTGACAAGTATTTGGAATGGACTTCAGCATCTCTCAGGTGGATATTGTTATCGGCATCATCGGTAAAGAATGCAAGATTTCTTTTCCATTCACCACGGTTGTCATTTCCATTTTCGTAGGCAATAATCTTGTCCACCATTTCCCGTGCTTCGGGTACAGAAATGGCAGGAATCCTGCCTACGCCGATTTGTAACTGCTCGTCGCCGGCGTTGGTTTCTTCCCATTGCCCCTGCCCCCAATCCAATAACCCAAAGAAATCATCGGAACTGTAGGTAGTCAATGGATTTAGGCTGCTTCGTGAACTGTAAGTGGGGACCAAATTTGGCCTTCCTCCCTGTTTGGCTTTGTAATCGTAAGTGCCTTTGCCAAAGAATAATACATTTTTCAATTTCCCGGAATGATGAAAATTGTGTGCGATCATGTTTCGGATGGCTGTCACATCCGGGTTTCCATAACCGAAGCTGTCATAGATATCCTCCAATACGACCACGGTACTCTGGATTCCTCTTTGGTTTTTGTGGGAAGAAAGCCGCTGTGCCTGCGAAAGCAAGGACCTGTGGGTGACAATGAGTAATTGGGGTTCTGTGCTGTCCACTCTCAAACCGGTGTTGGCCAAGGAGAAATCAGTGACCGATTTAACTTGGCTTGGTTCAAAAACGGCAACCTTTTCTCCCTTGTCTAAAAAGACCTTTCCAACCACTTCCGATACGTCATAGGCATCGTTGATTTTCCATACGGTCTTGGATGGTTGAAACTCAAATGTTTTCCCTTCCTCCAAGTTATAATATACACCTGTCCCAAGAGAGGAAAGGGAATAGGGTGTGGCCAAAACGGCATAATCCAAATATCCCGTCCCGTTGACATCTCCGGTCTGAAAGATCACCCGAAAGTCAACAGCAGACGTGGAGGGCCGGGCTAGGGAAAGTTTTTCTGTTTTTACGCGGCCCTTGATCCCGTAGGTGGTATTTGGAATAGGTGGAATGACGCTTTGTCCGATGTTTTGGCCGTTGGTGTTGATTCTGAAAGTACTTTCACTCAGCGATTGGGCCATCAAGTTGATCTGCAAGATGGGTGAACCTTCCGGTCCAGTTGGAATGTCAAATGAAAAGGTGGAGGATTGTCCAACGAAAAGCGGGTTGGAATACCAATCTCTCCCGGAGTTTAGGATGTTAGTATCCTCCCATTTTTTGGCTTGGATATGGAATAATCTTCCACCGCTCGCCGGGTTGCCGGAAGAGATTTCATCAGTCAGGATTTTATTGCCTTTGTTTTTTTTTCCTATCAGGTAATAAAGCGTATCCGAATAAATATGGTGCTGATAATTCAGATTTTCTCCGGTTGCAAGAATCTGATGAGGGCCATTGACAAAGAAATAAATGTCATTTCCAATGGTTTTGGAAGGAATTTCCTGGAGAGTGAGTTGCAGGCCGTCGAGTTTTTGGGGCAACATTCCCGGGAAGCCAAACACAGCCACATCTTCGCTATCCTCAAAGCCAAGACTTTTGATTAAGGTGTTGGTGACCTTATAGACTCCGGATTCTACAATTGGAAATTTGTAATAGGCGGGGTTGGTTTGGGCAATGGATTCAAAGCAAAAAAGGAACAGTAAAACTACCATTCCTGCTTTATAAATAAATATAAATCGACTGCTAAGCATTCCGGGTGATTAATGCCTCAATAAATGAGAGCGCAATATACACAATAATTGCAAATGGAATACCTGCTATCCCTAAGATAATGAGAGAGATAAGGGAAAATGCCAGCACCAAATACCTGAACAAATTCTTGCCAAAGGAAAAATCTTTGAATTTCAGGGCGATAAGGGGGAGTTCTGCCACAAGCAAAAATGACATCACCACTCCGATTCCTACCAATACAAATGGGTTGGACAAAAGGCCTCCAAAGAATTCGGATTCTTCTGCCAAAAAAGGAAGTGTGCTGATCAAAAGGGCATTTGCAGGAGTGGGAACTCCGATAAACCGATCCGATTGGCGGACATCTATGTTGAATTTTGCAAGTCGAAGGGCGGAAAAGATCCCTACCAAAAAGGCCACATAGGGTAAATATTGATTTTCTGTTTGGTATTCGATCATCGAAAACAAAATGAAAGCAGGCAATACACCGAAGGTGACCATATCTGCGAGGGAGTCAAGTTGCTTTCCGATTTCACTGCTTACATTTAAAATCCTAGCTACAAAACCATCCAAAAAATCAAATACTGCCGCCAGAAATATCATATACGCACCATACTCAAGTTGGCCGTCAAGCACAAAAAGAATCCCCGCCATGCCAGCAGCAAGGTTTAGGGATGTCAGGGTGTTTGGAATATGTTGTTTGATCATCTAGTATCTGGCGCGCTTGCCTACAAAAGGGTTGTTTTCTTTTTCTTCTCCGATGCTTGTTGCAGGGCCATGACCGGGATATACGGTAGTTTCCTCCGGCAAGTTGAACATTTCTCTTTTGATCGAACTGAGAAGTGTCTGATGGTCGCCGCCCGGAAGGTCCGTCCTCCCGATACTTCCCTGAAATAGCGTATCCCCGGCAATGCAAATTCCTGTCGGTTGGTGGTAAAAAACCAAATGCCCGGGTGCATGTCCGGGAACAAAAAGAATATCGAGAGTCTGGTTTCCGATCGTCAGTTTTTGTTTTTCATCTATAAATGCATCGGGTTCTGCTTCCTGATAGCCCGCAAAGCCATAGTTGGGCGCATAGACTTTCACGGATTTGAGAACAGGGATTTCATTTCGGTGAATCCACAGGGGCACTTTGTAGGTGTTCTTTACGAAGGCATTTCCCAAAACATGGTCAATGTGGCAATGCGTATTGACCAATTGGGTGACTCTTAGTCCTTCTGCCTGGATGAAGTTGGCCAGGGTTTCCTTTTCTTTTTTCTCAAAACAGCCCGGATCAAATATTGTTGCCTCTTTGGTTTCGTCGAAAAGAACGTAGGTGTTTTCGGAAAAAGGATTGAATGTGAACGTTTTGATCTGTAGCATCAGAAATCTTTTTTAAACCAACTCAAAATAACGAATAAAGAAACTAATTTTGACCATGGAAGTTGATTTTTTACTGGTTGGTCAGGGATTGGCCGGTACGGTATTGTCACATAGATTATTGGCACTTGGGCAGAAAGTGATGGTCATAGACCTTCCCGGGGGCAACCAAAGCAGCCGCATCGCTGCCGGATTGTATAATCCCATCACCGGCAAAAAAATGGTAAAGTCCTGGAATGCAGACCTGCTTTTTCCTGAAATAGAACCTCTTTATACCGAACTTGAGGAGCTTCTTGGCACGACATTTCTCTACAAAAAGAACATCTACCGCCCTTTTTTAAATATTGAGGAGCAAAATGAATGGATGGGGAAAACAGGCGATCCCGGATTTGAACCTTATTTCGAAAAGATATTCTCCAAAGAGTTATACTCTGAAGTCACCAACCCCTTTGGCGGTATTCTTCTGAAAAATTCCGGGTATGTGGATATCAACACACTTTTGACTGTCTATTCCGGATATTTGACCAAAAAGAATGCTTTGCTTGAAGCCACATTTGAGGAGGAAAGCCTTGAAATCGGAAAGTCAGGAGTTTCTTATAAAGGCATTTCAGCCAAAGGAATCGTTTATTGCAATGGTCTTGGGGCGATGAAAAGCCGCTTTTTTTCAAATTTGCCTTTTGCGCCTGTGAAGGGGGAAATATTGGATATCATCCAGCGTTTCTATCCTGGTGAAATCATCAATCGAGGGGTCTTCAGAATCACACTTCCCAATGGAAACCAAAGGGTGGGGTCGACTTACACATGGCATGACATGGATCAAGGGTCCACCGAAAATGCCAAAAATGAATTGTTGGAAAAACTGGAGAAGCTGGTTCCGGAAGAAGTTTCTGCCATCCAAAGCCATCGTTTTGGCATCCGTCCTGCAACAAAAGACCGAAAACCGTTTTTAGGTGAACATCCTGACTTTCCGGGCGTTTATATTTTCAATGGTTTCGGGGCGAAAGGCGTATCTTTGATTCCTTATTACAGCAATACGATGGTTGAAATGCTTTTAAATGGCCATCAACCTGAAAAAGAAGTAAACATTGCACGGATTAAAAAACATAATTCAAATTTTTAAGTATATTTAAAACCCAAGTGAATCAGGTTAGATGAAAAATAAGATCGTATTCTTAGTCTTATCAATCTTCTTTTTGCAGCTCCCATTGCTGTCTTTAGCGCAGTTTAGTGGGGATAAATTCGGTAAAAACCGGATCCAACACAAAAACATTGAGTGGTACTACTACAGTTCTAATAATTTTGAGGTATATTATTACGATGGCGGCATGAACAATGCCAAAATGGCCATTGATTACCTTGAGAGTGAATTTGAAAGGCTGACCCAGTTGATTGGATATGTGGCTTACACCAAACCCAAAATTTTTATTTACAACTCTCCTGAAGAAATCCTCCAAAGTAACGTCGACCTAAACAAAGATGAATTTACCATTGATGGTCAGACTTTTTTTAGCAAATTAATCGGAGAAGTGGCCTACCCGGGGACTTGGGAGGCTTTCAAAAGGGAACTCATCTATACCACTTCCAAGGTAATCATCGAAGAGATGCTTTACGGTTCAACGATAGCAGATGCATTCCAATCCAATCTGATCAACAGCTTTCCTGATTGGTACATTGATGGTGTGGCCATGTACCTAGCCCATGGTTGGAGCATGGAAATGGATGATTTTGTAAGGCATTATTTTAAAGAAGAAAAAAGCACCAAACTCCATAAACTTAAAAGCCGGGAAGCCGGACTTGTAGGGCAATCGATCTGGAATTTTATTGTAGAAAAATACGGCAGACGGTATATTTCCAGTATCCTCAACTTGTCCAGAATCAACAGGAATGAAGAAAACAGTATTGCCAATACGATAGGAGTTAATTATAGGGTTTTTCAGGACCAATGGAAACAATTCTATGTCAATACCAATCAGCAGGTTTTCAATACTTTCAAAGACATCAATGCTTCCAATGAAATCGCCGAAACATCGGAATCATACCTTGGGATTATCAATGACATCAAGTTCAGTCCGGATGCCAAGCACCTTGCCTACGTCATCAACAGTGGAGGAAAATATAAGGTACAGGTGCGAAATCTTTTGGATGGCAGGGAAATGACCATTTTGTCAGGCGGGGCAGTTTCTGCAGACCAACCTGCCAATCTTACCGTGCCGATTATTGCCTGGAAGGATACCCTGAACCTGGCCATAGCCACTTTCAAAAGGGGTACGACGACATTGAGATCAAGGGCCATTGATGGGTCCAGTCAGGATAAAATATTCCTTAGGAATATCACACAGGTACTGAGTCTGGATTTCAATTCCACAGGAAAGAGTATGGTGCTTTCATCCATTGCCAATGGTAAAACCGATGTCTATTCGCTCAATGTCCGTGGAGTAGGAAAAAGAATCACCAATGATGTTTTTGATAATATTTCACCGGTATTTTTGAATGATTCTACGATCATCTACGGTTCCAATTTTACGGCTCTGCCTGATTCGGTTCTGACGAGGACCCCTAATGTAAAACTACTTCCTGATTACTTCAACCTGTTCCAGGTCGACCTTTGGGACTCCCTGAAAGTGACCAAACTCACCAATCTCAATAACAAAAACACCAGGCCAAGGATTCTGAACAGCAACAACATCCTTTTCTTAAGTGATCAGAGCGGGATTATGAATCTGATGCGTCTGACTGTCTCCAATACCATTTCGAGTCAGATGACTGCCTTCAACAAAAGTCTTGAGGCATTTGATTACTCATCCAGAATAAACAAAATCGCTTATTCTTACAGGGATGGAAACCAAAGCAGGCTTGTGGTGGAAAGCTATTCCAACATTGACCAATTTACCCCAAGTACGCCGCGAATCCAGCTTTCCCAAGCCAAAACGCTTTCAGAAAGGATATCCTCCAGAAGAACTGAAATCGATGGGGGAGCTAAAAAGCAACCCGTAGAACTCACCCGTAGGGCTGAGCAACCTACCGTAAAAAGAGATTCTGTTTTGAATATCAGGTTGGAGGACCTGATGCTGAACCCGCCTCCGGCAAATGCTCAAACGCAGCAGCAAGCAGCCAAAGATTCTGTCCCTGCGCCAAAAAGCCTGACAGGAAGCATCAATACAGACAGGCTAAGATTTGAGAAAAAAGGGGGGATCGATACCGAAAATTACGCTTTTGATACCGTGCCAAGACCTGCAGCAGCGGTTGCCCAATCAGGCCAAACAGGGCAATCCGGTAGCAGGGTAAATATGCTTGAAAATTTCAGAAGGCAAAGTCTTCAAAAGAGAATCACAGGCCCTTCAAGGATGACACCTCAATTTATCACCTCTAACCTGAGTACAGATTGGGTAGTGGATCCATTGAGGGGTTTTGGATTGGCACTGTCCGGCCGGATGACCGACATTCTGGATAACCACAACTTCAAAGGCGGATTGATGTTTCCGCTGGACTTTAGATCAGGAAGTGACGTTTTCTTCGAATACGAATACCTCAAGCAACGAGTCGACCTTGCACTGCGGTATGATAGAAAAACTATCCAGATCGAAGAAGGCGATATTACATTCCAAAAGTATGTTCTGAACAAAATAGAATTGGGATTCTCTTATCCTTTCAATGTGCATTCCAGAGTAAGTATTGCGCCATTGGTGGCAAAAACCCAATATTTCAACCTCAATCCTGACTCCATCGTCCGAGGTCAGGATCCGGATCAAAACAGGTTTGATGTGACATATGCGGGGGGAAGGTTTGAATTTGTATTTGACAAAACCCAACAATTGGGATTATATACCCAAAAAGGTGCTAAGGCTAAAATGGGTGTTATCCATTATCAAGGCTTGAACAATGCCTCTAGGTCCTTCTCGAATTTTTACTTGGATTTCAGAAATTATCAGGTCATCCATAAAAACCTGATTTTAGCGACAAGGCTATTCGGTGGTTCCTTTTTCGGGAAAAATCCGCAAAATTATTTGGTAGGAGGGATGGACAATTGGCTGTTCAATGAGTTTTACCAGCCACCAAGCAACCGACCTTCTGACTCTCCGGTCAGAAATCCACAGGGAGTCGAAAATTCCAATATCCTTTTTGCGGACTTTGTTGACCTGAGGGGTTATCTGTTTGATGAAATCAGGGGACGCAATGTGATCACCTTTACCACAGAGCTTAGGATTCCATTGTTTTCTTACCTGTCCAGGGGAAATATCACCTCTAATTTTGTCAAGAATTTTCAGATGGTAGCCTTCTATGATGTAGGATCGGCATGGAATGATGCGGCGCCTTGGGAGAGGGTCAATGACCAGAACACAGAGATCATCACCACGCCGGGTTCGCCTTTTGTAATCACACTCAACAACTTCAACAATCCTTGGCTTCAAAGCTACGGTGCAGGCTTGAGAACAGTCCTGCTGAATTATTATTTCAAATTTGACGTGGCCAGACCGATCCGTAATTACCAAACCGATGAGTTGAAATTTTACGTTACCTTGGGCTACAATTTCTAATCACAAGCAAAATTATGATAAAGTCCATGACAGGCTATGGCTTGGCCGATTTTGAAGATGACAATTATATTGTCAGCGTAGAGGTAAAAACACTGAATTCCAAATTTTTAGATTTATCGATCCGGTCACCAAAGCAATTTTCTGATAAAGACCATGAAATCAGAAATTTGGTAAGCGCAGTCCTGGAAAGAGGAAAAGTGAACCTGAACCTTGATTTTTCCTATAAATCCTTTGAAGAAATGCCCGTTGCGGTCAATGAGGATTTGTTTTTGTCCTATTACAAGACCTATCAAAGTCTTGCCCATAAGGTCCAGACCGATACCTTGGATTTGTTTAAGTTGGCGCTACAGTCGCCACAGGTGCTCAACTCCAACGTAGAAAAGAAGACGGATACAGATGAATGGGAAATTGTTAAAAAGACCATTGAAAAGGCGCTGAGGCATTGCGATGCATTCAGAAAAGATGAAGGCAATACCTTGGAAGGTAAGTTTTTGGAGAATCTGGGTGTCATCAGGGAGGGTTTGGAAACGATCAAAACCCAAGACCCTGAAAGGAAAACCAGGATCAGGGAAAGAATTAAGGGGAATTTCAGGGATTGGGTGGAGGAAAACAGTTTTGACCAAAACCGGCTCGAGCAGGAACTGATCTACTATTTTGAAAAAATAGATATCACCGAAGAAATCGTCAGGTTGGAATCCCATTTGGATTATTTTGAAAAAAATCTCACAGCAGGAGACAGCCAAGGAAAAAAATTGGGCTTTATCAGTCAGGAAATCGGGCGGGAAATCAATACCATCGGATCCAAAGCCAACGATGCCATGATCCAAAGAAGTGTGGTGGTGATGAAGGATGAATTAGAAAAAATTAAAGAGCAAAGTCTGAATATATTGTGAAGCGTTTTCTTTTTAGCAATTGTTAATCCGCTGTCTGCTTCGCGTTGTCAGGTTGTCGGGGAGGGAAAGTTTTAATTGTTGTAGTGGTTCTAGTGGTTGTAATTGTTGTTTGCTTCGCGTTATCAAGTTTCTATGTTAAATTCCTAGCAAATCGGTTAATATTTCTTCTTTTCTATTTAAATTGGTTAGTATCAGACAAAGCG